>NZ_JBCEZS010000001.1:0-960485 GCF_038448625.1 Bacteroides sp. GD17 | reverse complement strand
GCTGATTGATAAGCATGTTGTAGAACATAATTTTTCGAAGATAATGTATAAGGAAACGGAAGGCATACATTATATATATACGTGCGCGCATGGGAACAAGCAAATATCATGCCCGGATGTAGACTACGGAACGGCCGGCACCACGACGGCGAATGAAACCGGATGAGACGAATTCCTGCAAGTCGGAGGTAGCACGACGGTCGGTGACGTTTACAAGGCGGGCATATTCGGCACGGGTGATGCATACATTGGCATCCAGAAAAGACAGCATTTTCTGTTTCCGGGCATCCATATCACCCACTGCCTTCGGTTTTACCGGAAAAAAGCGTTTATCGGCACGCTCCAAATCCATTTTACTATCCACGTAGCGCTTGAACTCGATGCTGGGACGGAACTTCACCGTAGACAACCTGACTGATTCGGCACGGACTTCCTTCTTTGTCATAGCAGGACGGGTACATTTCAGTGTAGTGCTAAAGAAACCAAGTCCTTCCACTTCCACAGTATAGCCGTTGGCCAACCAATCGCCGAGCGTGGTAGTGATGGCCTGCACAATGCCTACAATCATAGCATGGGGCATGTGTTCCTCACGGAAGACTTGGTTCATAAAGTCCTTGCCTGAAATGGTTCCCTTGGAACAGACACGGGCATGGAGCGGTTTCGGCTCTTCACCTTCGGGGGAAGGCGTCTCATAAAGATCATAATAAATACTCATAATTCACTATATATTAAATGTTTATAGAAAGGCTGGAAAAAACTAACCGAGAACACGGGAAGAACTAACCCCGGAATCAGTAGAAACTGAATGCAAAGTTACTAAAAATTATTCTTACTACAGCCATATAAGTTTCTTACAATAGCTGTTGTAAGAAACTTATATGGCTGTAGTAAGAAAGCTGCATAAGTGTAGTAAGATTAATAAGTAGTAACTACAAGCCTACTCGTTGGTAAGTTTGCACTTAGTTCTCAGGCACTTTTATGGACATATTAACAATCAGTCCATCAAGAGTTAATGGCTTGATACATCTATTAAACCATGTTATAAATGGCCCGGTTTCGTATCAAAAATTTGGAGATTGGAAGAAAGCACGTATCTTTGCAATGTGTTTTTCATAGTATTAGATTTAAGGTTAACAAAAGATTGGCTGTCTGGGATAGATAGCCTTTTTTTATGCCCATACATGAACTTAATCAAAGGGATTGCGATATAACAAACAGCGCCACCTGCTCGCTGATACTCTTCATACCCTGCACCGAAGGATGCCCCCACTGCTTATCGACATCGTGCAAGCGGATATTGGTGACCCCATAGTGACGACAGATTTCATCCATAGAGTTGGTTACAGCATCGGATAGTTCGGTATTGGTGATATTGTAAATCTTCGTTTGAGGATAGTTCCGGGTAAGATAATCCATAAGACGACAAAAGGCAGGACGGAAACTATAAAGCTCAGCCTTTGTCCAATCTTCGTATTTATACTCACCGATAGGGGCACCTGCCCAACTGTCATTCGTCCCACCAAATACCAGAAGGATGTCGGGGTTACCCAGATTATCCATGCGAGTGATAAAAGAACGGTCGGAGTAATCGGCCTTCTCGTAACCGGTATTGCAAACGGTGGAACCGGAATAAGAATTGTTGCGTTCTAATTGGAGTCCGTGTTCGTTGATAAAGCGATACCACCACGTTTCTTCTACTTTCGTCACATCGTTTTCTTTCTTCTCACCGAGAACGCCATACCAACAAAGATTGGTGTCGGGGGTAACATAACCGTGAAAGGTTGAGTAAGAATCGCCCAGGATAGAGACTTTCTGCTGAGCAAAGAGGGCTGATGCGAAAGTCAGAAAGACAAAAAGCAGGAAGAATAAAGATTTACGGATCATAATAAATTGGATTTTAACGTATGGGACAAAGCATTATTTCTCGAACACAGGCATGGAGCGTCCGATCCAGACCTGGGGTTTGGTCAGTCCGAAGATCTCGGCCATGACGCCGGTACAGTCGTACTGCATCATGCTGACATCGTCGAAGCAATAGCCTTGCTTGATGTTCTTGCCGGAGATGATGAACGGGGTTTCCATTTCGGACATTGTTTTTCCACCATGACCTTTATTGATTCCACCATGATCGGCAGTGACGATAAAGATTGTATTATCGAGCATACCGGCCTGTTTTACAGCAGCAACAATTTGTCCGATGTAGCCATCCAACTCCTTTAGTTTTTCATAATAGGCCGGAGTATCGTGCCCGTCGGCATGACCGACGTGGTCGGGATTATCAAAAACTATAGCCAGGAGATTGGGCTTCTTTTCAGTGATGTACTGTACGGACATATCGACCAGCGCTGTGGGATTTTTCTGATAGTCGGGTGCAAGAGCATGATGGCTCAGAGACAGCGTATCGACAAGATATTTAATCCCATCCCATTCGTAAAGACAGCCTATTTCTGCCTCCGGACGAGCATCTCTGTATAATTGGAAGATGGTGGGGAATATGCCATGTTCATTAACCACACGTGACGGAAGTTCGGGAGTCTTTGAGCCCCACTCCGTATATCCGTGCAATTCCGGACAGGCACCCATAAACATAGACGCCCAATTTACGGCACTCGACGAAGGCAATACCGAACGCTTCTTCAACGTATACGATCCTTCTTGCATCAGCTTTTTCGTATTAGGCATATCAGCCTTTTCAACGCTATAAGCACCCCAGCCGTCCAGGCCGATCAAGATAACATGTTCAGCCTTAGGAGCTGCTTCGGGAACCGAACAAGACGTAAAGGCCGCCAGCACCAAGGCTGCAAACCGGATGATGTTTCTTTTCTTCATAATCTATCTTCGTTATTTGTAATCTATTTAACAAGCCACATCACATCATTGATATCGTCCGAACCGTTGAATTGCGACTGTAAAGCTGCTTTCAGATTCGCTTCATTGTATTGCTTCTCACGGGTAGGATACATCCAACGCAAAGGAATCCGGCCATTGGCATTTCCCTCGCCTACACTAAATTCGGGGATTCCGGTGCGGCGTTGTTCAAAGAAAGCCTGATAACCTGAATTCTGGAACAAAGATACATATTTTTGTTCACGTATCTGCTTTAGTCCGGAGACATTATTTCCCTGGTATACATTCACCGGATTGGCAAGAAAGGCATCGGCACCTTCGGCTTTCACACCATAAAATTCCATATCGGCACGAATACCGTTTGTATAATAAGTTTCGGCATCCCCATCTATCCAACCCAGGTTGGCAGCTTCGGCAAGGCTGAACTGAAGTTCCTGATAACCCAACTGCACACAAGGCAAACCGGTAGGCGTCACATAGGTAGAATAATTGATATAGGCCAGCATACGGTCACTGCCTTGCTGCTGCAACGCTTCTACCGAGTTGCCCGTCACTCCGCCTACGTACGATGAAAACATCCGCTCGCGTCCTTCTACTCCTTTGTTCTGGTTCTCACCCGGAACCATCTGTATGAAGATACGTGGGTCTTCCGTACGGCGTAGCTGGCTGACGTATGTCTCTCCAATGAAATAGATGCTGGCATATTTCGAGCCATTATCAGGATACAAGGTATATTGATCGTCGGCGGTACCATAATAAGTAATCTGCATGTTATCCCTGATGCTCTCCATCAGGGGGTATTTGCCGGGATTTGAAACAATCTCACGCAGCTGACCGGCAACATTCATCTCGGCATTGCGCTTGCTCAAAGATAAAAGTACCCGTACACGGAAGGTGTTAACAGCTTTTCTCCATTTGGTTAAATCGCCGTTGAAGTAGAGGTCATTTGTCAGAGCAGACGCTTTGCCGGCATAAAGAGCCAGTTCGTCGTTAGCTTCTTCCAGCAGTTTCAGGCAGTTGGTGTATACATCCTTCTGCGTGTCGTACTTGGGAGTGAAGTTTCCTTCCTCTCCCTTAACAGCTTCGGACATAGGGATATCTCCCAGGCGTTCGGTCATACGGATATAAAAGAAGGCTTTAAAGAATTTTGCTACAGGCAGAAACTGTTTGGCTTCGTCCGTGTCCAGCCTTTCCACCTCCTTCTCCATTGCCAGAATATCGCGCAGGCTACCATAGTCCATGCCATATTCTCCTAAAAGGTAATTCTGGTCATCGTACACCACATACGTGGAAACGTAGTACTGGTTCAGACGCTGTGCACGCGTCCAAGGGCCTTCCCAACTATCCTTAATAATACTCTGCAAAATATTGATAGGAGCAGAAATATCCGGCGAATTGGGATTTTCTTGCAAACTCATAAAATGATCGTCGCAGCCGGTAGTCAATGTGACAAGGCTTATCAAGAGCAGATAAAATATTTTCTTCATGGGTCGGAAAATTTAAAAAGTAGCGTTAATGTTTATACCGAAGTTACGGGTAGAAGGTGTCTGCAAAGCACTCGTAGAGCCGGAGAACTGGTCAAGATCCAAGTAATCGGCTTTAGAGAAATAGAGCAAGTTTCTTCCTACTACCGATACGCTGGCCGAGCGCAAGAGACCGATCTTCTTTAGAATGGAAGGCGGCAGAGTATAGGTAATGGTCACATCTCTGAGTTTGACATAAGTGCGGCTCTGATAGGTTTGAGACTCCGTACGATAATAACTGTTGCTGGAACCTGCCCATGCCTGATAAAGCACCGGAGTAGTATTAGGAGCAAATGTACGGGTATCGGACAGGATATTTCCGTCGGCATCGCGTTTCAGCTCACCGCCGGTTACGACTACCCCCGGAGCTACCAAAGTCCCTTTATAGGTATTGCCATATCCTTCGGGATTAGCTTTATAGGCATTCCAGTCAGCCAGTCGCCATTCATTATCCGAATCTTCGTGGCGTCCGGACTTCCATAAGTTCATTGCAATTTCATTGTAAATCTTGCCGCCCACGTTTCCGTCGAGGCTGAAAGAGAAGGTCACATTCTTGTATTTGAATTCGTTATGGAATCCGAAAATAAAGTCGGGATCGTAATTCCCGATATGCTTCTTGATAGGGTCGCGTACGGGAAGTCCGTCTTTATAAATCACCTGTCCGTCGGGTGCACGCATAAAGTCCTGTGCCCAAATCTGGTCTACCCTCTCTCCTTTGCGGATATATCCGTAGTTCTCAATGCCATCGTATATCTTCTCGAGATAACGATGGGACTGCGAAATATTTCCCGAAAGATTCCAGCTAAAGTCTTTCGTCTGAACCGGATTGGCCGTGACGGTGACTTCGAGTCCACGACGCTTATAGGTCAGACCGTTCACCAAGCGAGTGTCATAACCGGAAGAGGAAGGAGTTGAAAGAGAGAATATCTGCGGACCATCTTTGGCTATGAAGTAAGAAACATCGACTCCCAGACGGTTCTTGAAGAAGCGCATGTCGATACCGAACTCGGCAGATGAGCTGAATTCCGGTTTTATATTTGCGTCTTTCAATTCGCTGCTTGTATAGAGAGGAGTTTGACCATTCCAGATACTGCCCGTGATATAGGCATTTTTGAGTTGGTAAGGATCGAGGTCACCACCTACACGAGCATAAGAAGCACGGGCACGCAGGTATGAGAAGACTTTAGAAATGTCGAACATTTCGGAAAGAACTCCACTTAAAGATACCGACGGATAAAAATAAGTATTGTTATCGATGGGCAAAGTGGAAGACTGGTCCATACGCCCGGTCAGGTTGAGAAACAAATAGTTTTTATAATCCAAATCGACATTGGCATATAAACTTCCAACTTCCTTGTCCCATTTCTCTGTTTTTCCTTTCAAGCCTTCAACAGCATTCTGAAAAGTATAAATGCCCGGTACAATCAGCCCACCATGGGTAGTAGTATAAGAATCTTTGTATGATTTCATTCGGTAAGCACCACCTAAGGCTGCCTTTATACCGAAGGAACGGCTGAACTGGTGTGCATAATTCAGCATGAAGTCCGAATTCCAATCTGTATATTGCGTATAAGTTTCGTCGTATCCGCCCACCCATTTCTTGGTTCCATAGTCATCGTCATAGAACGATGCGTTGACCGGATACTTTTCATTCTTGAACTTCTTGTTGGTATTCAGGTTGGTACGGATGCGGAGATCCAACTCCGGCAAAATCCGCCAGGTAAGTGCCAACTGACCGTTAACGTTGTCTTCGGAATACTCGCGGGTATTTTCGTAAGCCATGAACCAGGGATTGTTGTACTGTGCATAGTCGTAGCTGAACTGCTGTATGCCTTCCATACCGGGCACCCAATAATCGCGCAAATCATCGATATTGATGTGGGCTCCGGTCCAGATGCTTAACAGATAGATGGGGCTTCGCGGATTGTAGTATGTTTCGGGGTAATTGGGAGAAGTAGTGCGGTTGAAATTCAAAGTACCCAGAAGCTTGACACGTTCACTGAGGTTCATGGAACCGGAGAAATTCGTATTGAATGAGTTCAACTTTGTGTTGGGAAGTATACCTTTTTGATAAGTATCGGAAATGGAGATACGAAAGTCACCCGACTCCGACTTTTGAGCAATGGCAACGTTATTGGTAGTGATCAGACCGGTCTGCATGAAACGTTCCAAATTGTCTTTTCCAACGGCAAGCCAGGGAGTAGGCGTGCGAACGCCATTGGCATCCATCGGACTGTTGTACTGCTTGATGAGCTGGCCTTCGAAACGAGGCCCCCATACATCCGAGTCCTGGTTATAGATGCCGTTTATATTCCCTTTAAGCCCATCACCAAAATCGTATTTAAAGTTACTGCCGGAACCATAAGAGTTCTGCACACCGGGTTTGGCAATGAAAGAGGTTTGTATCTGGGTAGTGGACTTGACATCTACGCTAAAATTGCGCCCACCGATTGTACCTCTTTTAGTGGTGATTTGTATAGCACCGTTCTTTCCTTCCGAACCGTACAAAGCTGCGGCAGTAGGACCTTTCAGTACCGTTATGGATTCGATGTCGTCCGGACTGAAACTCCATGTATTGTCTGTCACGGGAACACCGTCTATCACATAGATAGGACTCACACCACGAATCTGCACGGAAGGACTGCTCAGCAAGTCGGTACCCGTATTGATACGCATACCTGCCACTTTGCCCACCAACGCACTGATAGGATTGGCATCACGCGATACAGAAATATCATTTCCTTTTACTTCCTGTACGGCATAGCCCAGCATCTTTTTCTGCTTAGGTATGTGCAGCGCCGTAACTACAACGCCCTCTATTTCCTGCACGTCTTCCTGTATTCTATATGTACCCGTAAGACGTGGTTTTTCGACTGTTAGGGGTTTGTACCCAATCATTGTAATACTTATTCCGGCTTTAGGATCGGAAAGCACGATTGTAAATTCTCCGTCGAGATTGGTTATCACGCCGTTCGAAGTCCCGGTTTCTAATATATTTGCACCGATTATAGCCTCATTTGTAGCCGCGTCAATCACTGTTCCACTGATTTTTGTCTGGGCTCGGAGAGCCGTACACATTATCAGCAGAAGACAAAATAATATATTTTTCTTCATACGTTTGCTTGTAGATGATTCAATTATTTCTTACTAATAACTGAAAGTATTTTCTTGGATAGTTTCTTGAATTGTTTCGTCAACTCTTCTTTAGACACATTACTGAAGGTTGCAAAGCGATGGTTGCCGGAATAGACTTCGTTCATATTTTCATCGTAAATCACATACTCAATTGTATGTTGGAAGTTGTTGTATGGATATCCGGCGGCAGACAAATCATATTGGTTCAAATTCAGGAAATACTTCGAGCCGCCCTCCTGTATACTCTGTTTGGTCTCTTCCAGAGCATCCTGAAACAGGTTACGGATGTAATCATTCAACTCACTCTCCGTTGTTCCGATACGGGTTGCAAACTCTTCATTCGTCCAGCAATTGATGTTAATGTTCTTGTTCGTAACTTCCATCAGTTTGATGACAGAAGCAAGATTGGCATTTCTTTCATTCACTTTGGCGGCATTCGCCAGAAGGGCAAATCCAAGACATGCAATCAGCATGATTAGCTTTTTCGTTTTCATGTTTTTACCTTTTAAATAATTATTACCTTTATTTCCGATACAAAAATAGTGAAGGATGAACACGTATAAAATGAATTAAAGGCATTCATTTTATTTATGAGGATTCGTATTATTAATGAAACATTTATGTTGCCTGAATGCAAAAAGCACAGCAAGAAATGTCAGTATAAGCCCACTGTTTCCTCTTTTCCCTGCAATTCCCTGATCAGGGCCGGTAACACTTCTGAAACATTGCCGATTATTCCATAGTCGGCATACTGGAAGATTGGTGCATAAGGATCGTTGTTTATGGCAATAACAGTCTGTGCCTGACTCATAGCAACCGTGTGCTGAACCTGACCGCTGATGCCGCATGCAATGTAGAGAAGCGGTTTCACCGTCTGTCCCGTCTGCCCTATCTGGCATTCATAAGGCAACCAGCCTGCTTCGACCGCAGCACGAGACGCAGCAACCTTACCTCCGAGAAGACGCGCCAGCTCATACAGCAACTTGATGTTCTCCTTATTTTGCATCCCCTTGCCACCGGCTATCAGTACAGAAGCATCTGCAACAGAAGAACAGGAAGTTGTGATTTCTTCTGCTAAAAGCTCTACCCGGTTCTTCGTTGCCAAATGACGGATATCGCATCTGGTAATCCACCCTACCCTACTGTAGTCCAGTTCAACGGGACTCATCACTCCCGGACGGACGGATGCCATTTGCGGTCTGTGAAGAGGCGTTTCGATGGTAGCCAGCAGATTGCCGCCAAAGGCAGGACGAATCTGCAACAGCCTCTGGGAAGAAGGATCGATTTCAAGTTGTGTACAGTCGGCTGTCAGTCCGGTATGCAGGATGGAAGCGGTACGGGCAGATATGCCTCTGCCGAAATGGGTTGCTCCAATCAAAAGAATATTTGGATGATATTGGCGAACCATTCCGACCAGAACATCCGAAACCATTTCTTCCAACTGATCGGCCAGATAAGAACCTTCTGCTATATAAATATGATCGGCACCAGCCGCAATGAGAGACTCTTCATACCCCCTGCATGCATCACCAATCAAGATGACGGAGACCTCTTCCGAAGCAGAATCCGACAAACGACGGGCAGCACCCAGCAATTCATACGTTACAGGCGCTATAGCACCTTTATGGAACTCCGCCATCACCCAAATGCCTTGTGCTTCGGTGCTGCAAGAAAATTCTTCGTGTCCGGCTGTTTCTTCCATGCTTATCAATCCCGACGGACAAGCCTCGATACAGCTTTTGCAAAGCAAACAACGACCTTGATCAATAACGGGGTATTCGTCCATGTAGATAGCATTATATAGACATGCAGATACACATTCACCGCATTGTACACAGTCTGCCAACTGAATTTTAATTGGATTCATAACTGAAAAGTATTATTGGAATTTAGTACAGATCTTTTTCAATTCGGATACATCCTTCATCCACCGAATCGATTTACTATTAGATATGGCATGTGTGTTTACCACTTTTGTAGGCGAACCACTCAAACCCAGGAATGCAGTTTCTACGTTCAATAAGCTTGCATCCCAACACATTATTTTCTTTTGCTGCGCATCCTCCCAATCTTGCAGAGAAGGAGCAGGCAACGTATTTGCCTCTTTGCTTACGGTGAATACACAAGGAAAAGTGGAGCGCAGTATACGAGTGCCCGAATCGAAACTCTTCTTCACTACAATATTGGCAGCTGATATGTCAAGCACGGATTGCACCTCCGTCAGTTGGGGGATGTCCAGCTTACCGGCCACGCCGGGGCCTACCTGCGCTGTATCTCCGTCAATGGCCTGCTTCCCGAACAGCAACAAATCGGCATTTCCTATTTTCTTCACCGCCGCACTGAGTACATAGGCAGTACTCCACGTGTCGCTACCGGCAAACATTCTGTCCGAAAGCAGTATAGCCTCATCAGCACCATAAAGAAGAGCTTCCCGGAGTACAGCTTCCGCTTGCAGGGGGCCCATGGTTACAGCTATAATCTCACCGCCCACTCTGTTACGAATCTCCACTGCCATCCGAAGTGCATGAAGATCATCCGGATTGGTCTGAGATTTATTTCCATGACGAACCAGGGTATGAGTGACGGGATCTATGGAAATTTGCGTCGATGCCGGAACTTGCTTTAAGAATACGATTTGTTTCATCTCATCCACTTTTTTTATGACTACGCGCCAGGGCGCAACTATTCTGGAAATTAATATCAAAAGGATTTATCTCTCCGAAACGGGATGGAGCGAAAGGAGCGGCATCTACAAATGTTGCCTCACCCAATATCTGTTCGGCTATCAGTCTGCCCATTCCTCCACCGGCGGCAACACCTGCCCCACAACATCCGGTCAGTGCATAGAAACCTTTCAGTTGCGAAACGGGACCGATTACAAACATAGCATCGGGCACATAACATGAAGGTCCTGCCACATAATGGGCAATTCCCGTACGACGTATTTGTGGGAAGTAGGCTGCAAAGCCGCCAGCACATGCCGAAAGGATAGACCAACCGTTATCGGGCGTGAAGTCCATGTGCTCGATAGATGGGGGTAACTTATCAGGAGCATAGGAGGCACATTCCGGTTCTCTAAGACCTATAATCAATCCGCCGACATCAGGCCGTGTAAATGCCTTGGCATCGGGCAGCACGGCAAAAGGCTGATGTGGAGGAAACAGCTCCGGATTGTTCTCGGTTATCCAGAAGTGACTGCGTACGGGAGTCATAGGAAGACCGATGCCCAGCGGATACGACAACAGATTCGACCAGGCTCCTGCAGCATCTACCACGACAGGGGCATAGTACTTTTCTCCCGAATCCAACAATACACCTTTCACCGTACCTTCTGAAATCAGAATTTCCCTGACAGCTGCACGCGGACGAATGGTTACTCCGCGCTGCCGGGCAGTTTTGGCATAACCGTTGCACAACTGAGCCGAGTCGATAAAAGCATCGGTAGGCATATAAACAGCCTCACGAACAGTATTCTGCTCAATCCAGGGAAGATGTTTTTTGACACTTGTCGCATCGATCCGCTCCACGGGAATGCCATAATCCAGAGCGGCTGCTTCCAAGGCATCGACTGCATACAGGGACTCGTCAGTAGAAGCAATAGTGATGCTTCCCGTCTGCTGCAAATCGAGCGATTCGCCCAACTCGTCTTCAATCCGTTCAATCGTATCATAAGTTTCCTGCACAATGTCCATAAGCACCCTTTTCGTACGAGCGCGGGTAAGAAGGCATGCGGCACGACTACTGGCTTGTGAGGCAATATCCATACGCTCGAACAGCAGAATCCGTCCGGCATGCCGACAGGCCAGGTGATAGGCGGCGGAAGTACCCAGCAAGCCGCCGCCTATAATGATTATATCAGCTATCTGACTGTCCATATCTATTCGAGTATTTCACGAATGCAAGAAATCAATCTTCTCATATCTTCAGGATATACATCCCCGATATTGCCTATCCGGAATGTTTCGGCATCCGAAATCTTTCCAGGATAGATAACGAATCCTTTTGCCTTCAGACTTTCATAGAAAGACTGAAAGTTGAAATCGCTTGAAGGATAAAGGAAGGACGATATGATGGGGCTTTGTATTTCTGCAGGAAGAAGCGGAGTGAAGCCTAACTCCTGCATACCTTCAATCAAGATCGTATTGTTCTCTTGGTAGCGTTGGTGACGCACCTCAACCCCACCTTCCTGTTCCAAATCCAGAAGAGCCTGATAGAAAGCACGTACCACGTGGGTGGGAGAAGTGAAACGCCACTTGCCTTTTCCTTTTTCCATCACTTCCCATTGGTCGTAGATATCCAGTGAGAGCGACCGGGCAACTCCCTTGCATTCCAGCAGTTTCTTTCTGGAAGCAATGATAAAGCCAAAGCCCGGAACACCCTGAATACATTTATTGGCACTGCTTATCAGGAAGTCTATTCCGTACGCCTTTACATCGATGGGGATACCTCCGAAGCTGCTCATAGCATCTACGATAAAAGTTACCGGATATTCCTTAACCACCCGGCTCACTTCTTCCAGCTGATTCAGTATTCCGGTAGTAGTTTCACAATGAACCATGGCAAAGTGCGTAATGTCTTTATGGGCTTCCAAAGCCCGGCGAACGACTTCCGGGGTAACAGGTTCGGCTTCATGATAAGAGACCAGTTCGTAATTCAACTCATAATAACTTGCAATGGTTGCCATTCTTTTGCCATAAGCACCGTTGGCAATAATTAGCAGTTTATCGGTCGGCTTCACCGTTGCTCCCAAAGTAGCTTCCACACAATAGGTACCACTACCCTGCAGAAGTACAGTGGTGTAATCGGCATCGTCCACTTTGGCCAGCTTGAGGAGGCTTTGGCGAATGGGGGTTACAATACCTTCGTTATAGTCTTTATCCCAAGTGCACCAGTCTTGCAGCATTGCCTCCCGCACCGTTTGTGCTGTGCTCAACGGACCGGGAGTTAACAATAAATAGTTTCTCATAAACTTTCGTGTTCTTTATTTAATTGGTTGATATAGTCCGGCAGTTCGGAGATGGTTTCGAGAACGGCATGAGCTCCTGCCTTCAACATGCGTGCACGGACCTCTCCCATAAGGGAATCTTTTTGTTCGACTGTGAGAAGATTGAATTCAGACTCGGTCAGCCCCATTTCGTTGCTTCCCACAATGACACCGAGGGTATGTACTTTGGCGTTTACACCTTCACGGATATCAGCAATGGTATCGCCTATTTTCACGACCTGGTCTACGGAGGGTACAGCCAGGTCTATCATATTACGATAAATCATATAAGGGGCCGGACGTCCGGCCGGAAGGGAGTCGGGGGTCACCAGATTATCGACTGTATAACCTTTTGATGCGGCTTCCGGGCATACTACGTCCATCATCTGCTGCGTATACCCGGTGGTCGAACCGATTTTTATTCCCCGGTTGCGGAGGGTTTCTATCGTTTCGAGTACCCCCGGTATCGGATCGGTAAAGTCTCGCAGGGAGGCAAACAGATGTTTCTCAAAACTCTGATACATTTCTGCAACATCCTCTTCATTCCAGTCGCGTTTGTAAAGAGTCTGAAATTGTTGTTTCACTTCGGGCATATTCAGTATCGCCTTGATATGGTCTATTTTTAATAAGCCCATCGGCTCACGTGCCTGTCTGTAGCTGATTTCGATTTTCTTTTCCTCGAAGATTCGCAGGAAAGCATTCAAGGGGGCAAAGCATCCATAATCTATGGCTGTACCGGCCCAATCCATAATAACACAAGTAATTTTATTCATACGTTCCTTTTTAATAAGTTATATTTTTCTATTTATACCACATTGTATGCAGCCGTCTCAAGTTCGAGTATTTTTATCTCAGGCATGGCAGGCTGTGCATGTTCCTTTCTGTAGCGCTGATGCAGATAGGCCAGCGAGAAGACAAAGGCAACGCAGCAGATGATGCCCACATAGCCGGCCATAAGATTATAGAAATGAGCCCAGTCTATATTGGGACTGAACAGTTCTTTCGCCACCAATACGATAATGGTACCCGTATATCCCAAAAAGTCATTCAAAGCTATGAAGAAACCTACATTGCCGCGGATCTGGAAGCAGGCAATAAAACGGTCGAAGAAGATAGTCTGAAAAGTAAGATAGGCCAGATAAAGGCAAAGGCTTTGGGCAAACAACCAGGTAACCGTGTTCAGTTGTAGCCGCTCGTACCCGAAGGAGAGGAATATCATGCAAAACATACTTACGACAATCAACGACAGCAAGATGGTCAACGCCTTCAGATTGTTCCGGACGTAAACCATCAGACCGAAAATAACCAGGATAATAACCGTTACCACAGAATCGATCTGCGCAAACAGCCACGATGAATATTGGGAAACATCTACAATCTTCACCAGGAAATCTTCCTTGATATCGCGAAGTATCACCAATACCACATTTGCCACAAAAAGCAGTGTGAGGAAAGGCATAAAGTTGCGGAACAGCGCCCAACGTTGCTTTCCATCAAGCGGTTCCCTCTTGCTGCGGCAAGCGATGTCTTCGGCATCGGGCTGGGGCAACCGGTTGAGGATGATGCCTGCCAACCCGAGCAACGGGAGTGCAGCGGCGCCAATCAATGCGGGCATCCAGAATTCGCTTACCCCCAAAGTATTTGTAACGAACAGTCCCAGCGACTTCGCCGTGCCGGAACTGATAACCATACTCACTCCCATCAGACTGGCCAGAATATCGGTAACGCGCCTCCCTTCCAGAAAGCTGAAGATGACACCCCACATGCAGCCCAACGACAGACCGTTCAGAAACATACCTATTATATTATAAGGAGCAGGCAGCCACCCGAAAAGAAGCAGGGAAGCTTCGGCCATAACCACCGACAACAGGATAAACTTCAGACGGTCTTTCTGCTTCAGTTCGGAAATCAACTTGATTCCTATAAACNAAGAAGCAGGGAAGCTTCGGCCATAACCACCGACAACAGGATAAACTTCAGACGGTCTTTCTGCTTCAGTTCGGAAATCAACTTGATTCCTATAAACTTCGAGATGACATATCCTATAATCTGCACAATGGTGACAACCACCTTATAGTCGATATCAAAAACCTCATAACCGGCAAAGGCTGCGGCGGTATATGGCTTGCGCAGCGCATAAACAAGAGAATAGGACAACAGGGCCGTGCCGCCTGCCCAAAAGATAAATAAGAGGTCCGCGAACTTCTTCCTTAATCCGTTTACTTCTACTTTACTACTCATATTATTTGCTTTTATCTGCGGCAAAAGTAGAGGGGCGATGTTACAGAAATATATCTGAATACATAAATAGATATTATTTATAGCAACACCGAAAACAGTATATCGGGGCGTAACATTTATGTCATATTAATGTAACTCATCCATAAAGGAATCGTGCTTAGATTTGTACATTCAACAAATACACTGCACACATGAACAGTCTTCAGAATCTGTATCAACGAATCGAGTACCTGCGCAACAGCGGAGTTAAAATGAAGGAAATAGCCGACTGGATAGACATGGCGCCAAGTGTACTGTCGTCTTTATACACAACGGTACTGCCCAACTACTTCAGCAACCTGAAAACATATCCTCCGGAGGAAGCGCTGGAGCAAGCTTTGGTGTTGGTAAATAATGTATCGAAAAGAAAGTTGCTGAACTCGATAGATAGCACCATAGCACGTCTCAACGAACTGGAGCCCGACGTACAGACCAATCCCCGGGACAATGTATTTGCATGGCAGTTTCAGGAAGAAATGCTAAGCTCCGCGCAGCGGGTGGATAGCATCAAGGGGACGTATATAAGCTATAGCCTCTCGTCTTCTTCGGATTACCTCAAGGTAGAACCTTTCCTCATAGCATTGTCGGAGAATAAAGAGTATGTGCGGATAGGCAGGCTGAGCGCTTATAAAGATATCCAGTGGGGATTTGGCATCATCGGCGATTCACAAAACATGTACTGCTTCTTTAATGAGAACGAACCGCCTCACTTTACCCCCGTAACCGTATATCTGCAACTCCCCCTGTTCCGCCAACCCAGACAGCTGAGAGGGCTCTATCTGGGGCTGGACTATAACCGGAACCCCGTAGCCCGCCGAATTGTACTGGTGAAAGAATCGGAATCTACCGATATTGAAGAGTTTTCGAACATGAGGAGCGGACTGGTGCCGCAGGAGGAACTGACTCCCGAAGAGCAGGCCTATTATGACTATACGTGCCAGGAGGGGGATGTCATCAAGATGTGTACCGTACCTTCCCTGCAGATGAATGAGAATGATTTGGTGAAGGAGAAGAAGATGCTGGCACTTTAAGAAGAAAACCCCTCCACCGTTTCGGCCGGCTCCATATTCCGGAGGGCGTCACGATGAAGGGGCGAGTGAATGAAGAGAGAGTATGCTGTGTTAATCTCGGCCGCCGCCCAGGGCTTGATACAGGTTGATGACACCTTGTATCTCGTCGAAGCGGTCGGCTACCTGCGTAAGCCGGGCAGAGAGTAGGCCCTGCTGGGCGGTGAGGACTTCCAGGTAGGTGGAAGTGCCGTGCTGCATCAGCAACCGGGTGCTGCGGACGGCGGTTTCGAGGGAGGCAATCTGCCGGGCGCGAAGTTCGGTCTTTCCGCGGGCCACCTGCACTTGGGTGAGGGCGTTGTTCACTTCGCTACCGGCATTGAGTAAGGTTTGTTGGAAAGAGAGTTTCGCCTCTTCCTGTTGGGCGCGGGCTATCTTCAGTTGGGCTACGTTCAGGCCTTTATTGAAGAGGGGTTGCGTCAGGGAGCCGACGGCGGAAAGGAGCAACTTGCCAGGGTTGATAATCATGCTACCCGCCGAGTTGGTCCAACCTGCCGTACCACTCAAAGTGATGGAGGGGTAGAAGGCGGAACGGGCGGCGTTGGTGCTATAAAAAGCAGCTGCAAGGGAGAGCTCGGCACTACGGACGTCGGGACGGCGGGCAAGGAGGTGCAGAGGCACGCCGACGGCCAATTCTTCGGGGAAAGTCTGGGCAAAGAGTGGACTTTGAAGCGCAGATGACTCCTCGTCCGGGGTGCCGCGGCCGGAGGTAATACTATCGGGAGCAATACTGCCGCGCGCTATGCTGCCGGGCACGCGCCCCAGGAGAATGGAAAGCGAGTTTTCCACTTCCGCGGTCTGTTGCCGGAGGTCGAGCAGGGAGGCTTCTACCTGGCGGCAATTAGCTTCGGATTGGGAGACGGAGGCTTCGTTCGTCATGCCGGCTGCCATCATGGCGCGCATGGTGCGTACGCTTTCCTGCCAGCTGGCGGCGGTTTCCTGGGAGATGCGAAGCTGCTCGTCGAGCATCAGCAGGGTGTAATAGAGATTGGCAACGTTGGCTATCAGCGAAGTGGTGACGGCCTGCTCGTATTCCAGGCTCTGAAGATAGAGGGCGCGGGCACGGCGCTTGGCGTTGGTCAGACGGCCAAAGATGTCGAGTTCCCAGCTGGCGGAGGCGATGCCGGTATAAGTCCACGAGCCTTTCGAACGGTCGAAACTGCTGACGCCGCCTTGCGGGGTGAGCATGAACGAAGGCAGATAAGAGAGACGGGCAGACATCAGCGTGGCTTCTGCTTCCCGGATGCGCCAGTGGGCAGAAAGCAGGTCAGTATTTCCCGCCAGGGCCTGCTCGATGAGCGATTGCAGCTGCGGGTCGGTGAAAAGTTCGCGCCAGGAGAGGGAGGCGATGGAGGCGGTGTCCTGCAACTGCAAGCCCTGACCACCCGGCACGTCCTGCCTGTAGAGTCCATCGGTCGTGATATCCTCCGGGCGTTGATATTTGGTATAGATGCCGCAACTGCTCAGTGTGAGGGCAAGAACGGCTAAAACGATCATTTCTTTCTTCATATTGTATAACATTCTATATATTGTTTGAAAACGATAAATGAGAATTTACGGAGTATCCCAAATTCCTCCGCCTGAAAGGGGAGGTGCCCGTAGGGCGGAGGGGTTTCACATCCGAAGAGACTTGCACAAAGTTACTTTCTATTTATGTAATACCCCTCCGCCCGCAAGCGGGCACCTCCCCTTTCAGGCGGAGGAGTTTGAGATACACTTGTTATCACCCACCGCTAAATTATCATTTATGCGATTCTTCTATTTCTTTCCGACTCACTTCCATCTCCTCCTCAATCTGCCAGTCGGGCACCACCGGAGTCTGCACCGGCCGGACGCGCTCCTGCAACCACTGGAAGGTAATGAACAGCACAGGCACAATGAACAGCAGCCCCAGCGTACCGACAAACATACCGCCGATGACGCCCGTACCGAGCGAACGGTTACCGTTGGCTCCCACGCCCGAGGCGACCACCAGGGGGAAGAGCCCGAAGATCATCGTCAGCACCGTCATCAAGATAGGGCGGAAACGCGCCTTCGAAGCACTGACCGCCGCAGCAATCAGCCCCATGCCCGCGCGGCGGCGTTCGGCGGCATACTCGGTCAGCAGGATGGCAGTCTTGGCCAGGAGGCCGATGAGCATAATCAGCCCCGTCTGCAAGTAGATATTGTTCTCCAACCCCATGACGCGGGCGAAAAGGAACGACCCCATCAGCCCCACCGGCACCGCCAGGATGACGGCCAGCGGCACAAGGAAACTTTCGTAGAGCGCACTCAGGATGAGATAAATCATCAGGATGCAGATACCGAAGATCACCAACGTATTGCTGCTTTGCTGACTTTCCTCGCGGGTGATGCCGCCAAAGTCGTAACCGTAACCCTTGGGGAGCGCCGTGGCGGCCGTCTCTTGCACGGCACGAATGGCGTCGCCGGTGCTATACCCGTCGGCCGGCATCGCATTCACCGCAATGGAGTTGAACATATTGAAGCGACTCAGCGACTCGGCACCGTACGAGCGCGTCAGCGTGACGAACTGACTCAGCGGAGCCATCTCACCGCTGGCCATGCGCACAAAGGCGTTGTGGAGCGAAGCCTCGTCCATGCGATACTGCGGATCGGCCTGAATCATCACCTTATATACTTTGGAGAAGCGGTTGAAGTTGGACACATACTGTCCGCCGTAATAGCCCGAGAGCGTGGCCAGCACCTGGTCGGGTGTGATGCCGGCGCGCTTGCACCGGGCGGCATCTACCTGCACCGTCCATTGCGGATAGCGCACGTCGAAGGTAGAATAGGCCATGGAGATTTCGGGACGCTGGTTCAGCGCACCCAGATATTGCTGCGTGGTCTGGAAGAAGGTGTTTATATCTCCTCCCTGCTTGTCCTGCACGTTCAGGTCGAGGGCATTGCCCATGCCGTAGCCCGGAATCATGCCCGGCGCGATGGCAAACACCGTGGCATCCTTGATGTCCGCCGTCCGCCCGTACACCTGTCCGATGACGGCTTGCACCTGGTCTTCACGACTCCGGCGTTCGTCCCAAGGCTTCAGCTTCAAGATAATCATACCGAAGGAGTTTCCCTGCCCGGCCAGCAATCCGTAGCCTGCCACCTTCTGCAGATGCAGCTTCTGCGGGATATCCTCCAGGCGCCGTTCGATGCGCTCCATCACGTCGTTCGTCGTCTTGAGCGAACTGCCCGGGGCGGTGCTGACGTTGACGAACAACACTCCCTGGTCTTCATCGGGCACCAATCCGGTCTTTGTCGTATTCATCAGGAACGCCAGCAGCACCACCGAGCATGCCAACAGCCCCCACGCCAGCCAGCGGCGCTTGATGAAGAGCAGCACCACCGTCTTGTACTTCGCCACCAGCACCTCGAAGGCCGAGTTGAATGCACGGCGGAAGCGGGCGGCAAAGTTCTGCTTCTCCGTTCCGTCTTCGTTGATATACGGCCTGAGCAGCAGTGCACAAAGCGCCGGACTCAGCGTCAGGGCATTGATGGCCGAAAGACCTACCGCCACCGCCATCGTCAGTCCGAACTGCGTATAAAACGTGCCGCTCGTGCCGCCCATGAACGACACCGGAATAAATACCGCCATAAATACCAGCGATGACGTGATCACCGCATTCGAGATGCCCTTCATGGCATCGATACTCGCCATGTACGAGGACTTATAGCCGACGTCGAACCGCGCCTGCACCGCCTCCACCACCACAATGGCGTCGTCCACCACCGTACCGATGACCAGCACCAGTGCAAACAGCGTAATCAGGTTAATACTGAACCCGGCGATGGACATGAACGCAAACGTACCGATCAACGAAACAATGATACCCACCAGCGGAATCAGCGTGGAGCGGATGTCCTGCAAAAAGACGTACACCACCAGGACGACCAGCAGAATCGCTTCGATCAGCGTCTTCACTACTTCGTGAATGGAGGCGAAAAGGAAGTCGTTGGAGGACATCATTTGCGTCAACTCCACTCCTCGGGGCAGGTCATGGCGCGCTTCTTCCAGCAACCGGTCTATCTCCCGGTTCACTTCCGTAGCATTGGAGCCGGCCGTCTGGAATATCATGCACGAAATGCCGGGATGGCCGTCCGTGCTTCCCTTGTAGGCATAACTGTCCTTACCCAACTCTACATCGGCAATGTCTTTCAACTTCAGCACTTCGCCGTCTTCGGTAGAGCGGATGACGATGTCGCCGAATTCCTCCGGAGTAATCAGTCGACCGGTGTACTTCATCGTATATTGGTACGTCTCGTCCGAGTTCTCGCCGAAGGAGCCGGTAGCCGATTCGATGTTCTGCTCGGCCAGCACGGCCGTCACGTCCGAGGGGATGAGTTTGTATTGCGCCATCACATCGGGCTTCATCCAGATGCGCATGCTGTAGTCGCCACCCATAATCATCATGTCGCCCACACCGGAGATACGGAGGATCTGCGGTTTCAGGTTGATGCTGATGTAGTTGGCAAGGAAGTTCTCGTCGTAGCTGTCGTCGGGGCTGTACAGGGAGAACATCTGCAGGATGCTGGTCTGCCGCTTCGAGGTGGTGACGCCTACCTGAGTTACTTCTGCCGGAAGCTGCCCGGTGGCTTTGGAGACACGGTTCTGCACGTTCACGGCAGCCATGTCCGGATCGGTGCCTTGCTTGAAGTAGACGGTAATGGAGACGGTACCGGCGTTCGTGGCGCTGGACGTCATGTAGGTCATATCTTCCACCCCGTTGATGGCTTCTTCCAGCGGGGCGATAACGCTCTTCTGCAGGGTTTCGGCGCTGGCACCGTAGTAGGTGGTGCTCACCATGATGGTGGGCGGTGCAATATCAGGGTACTGCTCCACAGGCAAGGTGAGCAGCCCGATGATGCCCAGGATGACAATCGTAATGGAGATGACTGCCGAAAAGACCGGGCGTTCTATAAAGGTTCTAAGATTCATATCACTGTTATTTGGGTTATTATTATCGGGTCTCTATAAATGGGAAGCTAGTGATTTCGTCTAAATAGAAGTACCTTCGCGCAGCAGCCCCACGCCTTCGGCCACAATCACATCTCCGGTCTTCAGACCGTCTTCCACGATGTACTCTTGTCCGCCATTCACACGGGTCACCTGCACGGGAGCAGACTGCGCCTTGCCGTCCACCACCTTATATACATAAACCTTGTCCTGCACCTCATAGGTAGCCGCCTGCGGAACAACAATGCAATTCTCCTTCTGCACCGGAATCACCACATTGCCCGAACCACCGCTCGTCAGCAACCCTTCCTTATTGGGGAACACGGCACGCAGACTGACGGTACCCGTCGTAGCATCAATCACCCCGCTGATAGTCTCTATCTTCCCCTGCTGCGGATAAGCGGAACGGTCGTTCAACAGCAACGTGATGGCAGGCATCCCCGCCAAAGCCTTATCCTTGGAACCATAGCGGCGGGTGAGGTCGAGCAACTGATTCTCCGTCATCGAGAAGTAAACGTACATATTGGAATTGTCCGAAACGGTAGTCAGCGGCTTCGGCAGGCTGGCGCTAACCAGCGTACCTACGCGGTAGGGCAACATACCCACAGCACCGTCGACAGGGCTCTTCACTTCCGTATACGAGAGGTTATTGGCGGCATTCACCTGCTGGGCTTCGGCCTGGGCAAGCTGGGCCTTGGCAGTGAGCAGGTTGTTATAAGAAGTCTTCAGGTCGAACTCGGAGATTACTTTTTGGGTATAGAGTTCCTTCTTACTGTCGTACGTCAGTTGCGAGGTGGCTACGCCGGCACGGGCAGCTTCTACGTTGGCTTCGGCTGTTCGCAGGGCGGCGAGGTAAGGCACCTGGTCGATGACAAACAATACTTGTCCGCGGCGCACCGTCTGACCCTCTTCCACACAAAGCTTGGTGAGGGTACCGGACACCTGCGGATAGATGTCAATATCCTGCCGACCGCGAATGGCAGCAGAATAGGTGGTCTGTAGTTCTTTGTCGGTGGTTGTGATGTTCATCACCCGATACTCTGATTGGGGTTGCACGGCAGGAGCGCTTCCGCAAGCTGCCAATGTTGCACTGCAGACGAGGATCATCATCTGCTTCATCATACTCTTTTTTCTTATCATACTCTTTTTAGCTTAAAAAAATAGTTCTATGTTATATCTCTTTTTCCTGTCTTGAAAACCGGCAGCAAAGGTATACCCTTTTTGAACAACAACTTGTTTCATTGGGCGTACTCGATTGTTCATTTTCGGAACATCCTGCTTAGTAATCCAAAAAGAACCCGTAACTTCGCCCCCGTTATTCATCATTTATTCTAAAAGATATGAACCCACTATTGACTACCAAACAAGAAACCTTCAGAGCAGGAACCGGCAGCCTGGAATTCTTCCATAAGCGTCTTCTCAAAATTACCAATGGTGCTATTCTGTTCTGCCACAGCGGAGAGGCCGACATAGTCCTTGACCTGAAGCAATATCACATCGTGCCCAATACCAACATCATGGTATTGCCCAACTCTATTTTCTCCTTGACATCCGCCAGTAAAGACTTCAGCGTGCACTACTTCGCCTTTTCCGAAGAGATGTTTAAGTCAGCCAGTTTCCGGCTGAACCCGGCATTCATCCACTTTCTGAAGGAAGATTCATGCTACACACATACACTGCCGGAGGCTCTGCGCTCCATCAATGGGCTGATAGAGGCAAGCAATGCCATCTACAACGATTCCACCAACCGCTTCCGCGAACAGATCGCCCAAAGCCTGCTGCAAATCTTCTTCCTGGACACGTACGACAAGGTGCAACGCCTCTTCACGCAGGAGCAGATAGAGGGCAGCAGCCGGAAGGAGCAATTGTTCAAAAAGTTTATAAATCTGATACATACGTATTGCACCACGCAGCGGGATGTTGCTTTTTATGCCGAGCAGTTGTGCATTTCTACCCGTTACCTCTCGACCATCACCAAGCAGATGGGAAAAGACTCGGCGAAGGAGATTATCGACGAATTCTTAATGCTGGAGCTCAAGGTTGCCTTGCAGTCCACCGACTTGTCACTGAAAGAGATTGCCGATAAATACCGCTTCCCGGACCAATCGTTTTTCGGACGGTATTTTAAAAAACATGCAGGTATGTCGCCCAAGGAGTTCAGGGCAAAGAAAGGGAATAAATAACAAGAATAATATCCTTGATTCCACTGGAACTATATAAAGGAAAGAATACGAGGAAGTTTAAAGAAGATTATATACTATTCTTCCTTAGCTTCCTCCTGCGGAATACGTACCGAGGTGTACAGTTCGAGCACAGCAGCTATCGTCAATGAAACAATCCATTCATTACCGTGCGTGAAGAGCATGAAGGCGCCTGTAAGTACCAACAACAATGCAGCAAATATCTGCTGACGACGCAAGCGCTTGATATTGGGAGTTTTTCTTTTAGCCGGAGAGTTGATCTGCGCCAAGGCAACCATCGTTGCACCGATAGTATATATATAAGGTGCAAGCGGCCAACCGGTAATAAAAACGGCAGCGCCTGCCAAAAGCATCACAGCGCCTACTGTGAAAAGTGCGGGTATCAGTTGTTTCATTCTTCAATGTCTCCTTCAAATACGTAAATATCCTCATTAGGCTTCTTCATCAGATACTTTTCACGGGCAATCCGCTCGATGGCACCGGAATCAACCGCCAGTTCATTGAGGCGTTCGGTATTCTCTTCATATTCCTTACGGTACTTCTCAATCTCTTCGTGCAAACGACTCTCTTCACGGGTATAGCCCAAGCGACGCACAATGCTGTTTTCGTCCAGAAAGCCAACAATCACCGCAAACACCGCAAGCGTTATCAGATACTTATGCCTGCGGACAAAAGACCAAAGGGAAGCGAGTTTGTCCATAAGGAAACGAATAAATTTAAAATTAGAAATCTAAAATCAGAAAGCCTGCCCCGTCATCGGGGATAAGTTTCTTTGAGCACAAAGATAAGACGAATAACTGAGAAATTTCTTTTTTTTGCGTACATTTGCACAATAAGAATACCCCGAATATGGAAAATTATATCGTATCTGCACGAAAATACCGTCCTTCGACCTTCGAGTCAGTGGTGGGGCAACGTGCTCTGACCACTACCTTGAAAAATGCCATCGCCACCGGAAAACTGGCACATGCCTACCTTTTCTGCGGTCCGCGCGGAGTAGGAAAAACTACTTGTGCCCGTATCTTTGCCAAAACCATCAACTGCATGAGCCCTACTGCAGACGGCGAAGCGTGCAACCAGTGCGAATCGTGCACAGCCTTCAACGAACAACGCTCGTACAACATCCACGAACTGGATGCCGCCTCCAACAACTCGGTAGACGATATCCGCCAGTTAGTAGAGCAAGTGCGCATTCCGCCACAGATAGGTAAATATAAGGTATATATCATTGACGAGGTACACATGTTGTCCGCCTCTGCCTTCAACGCTTTCCTTAAAACGCTGGAAGAGCCGCCGCGGCATGCCATCTTTATTCTGGCCACCACCGAGAAGCATAAGATATTGCCCACCATCCTCTCCCGTTGCCAGATATACGACTTCAGCCGCATCGGCGTGGAAGACACCGTGGCACATCTGGCTTATGTCGCCTCCAAGGAAGGTATCACTGCCGAACCGGAAGCACTGAACGTCATTGCCCTGAAAGCTGATGGTGGTATGCGTGACGCTTTGTCTATCTTCGACCAAGTAGTCAGTTTCACCGGCGGAAACATCACCTACAAAAGTGTGATTGAAAACCTCAACGTACTGGACTACGAATATTACTTCAAACTGACCGACTTCTTCCTTGAGAACAAGGTTAGTGACGCTCTACTGCTGCTGAACGATGTACTGAACAAAGGTTTCGACGGTAGCCATTTCATCACCGGACTTTCTTCCCACCTGCGCGATCTGCTGGTGAGTAAGGATCCCGCAACCTTGCCATTGCTTCAAGTAGGTGCCACCATTCGCGAACGCTACCGGGCACAAGCACAAAAGTGTCCTCTGCCTTTCCTGTATCGGGCCATGAAGCTCTGCAACGACTGCGACCTGAATTATCGCGCCAGCAAGAACAAACGCCTGCTGGTAGAGCTCACTCTGATACAAGTAACCCAACTCACTGCCGAGGGGGACGATGTCTCCAATGGGCGTAGCCCTAAACAAGCTATCAAACCCATATTTACGCAGCCTGCCGCCGCTCAGCAGCCGCAAGCCGCCCCTGCCATGCATCAACCGCAACCGGCAACTACCTCTGCAACGCAAGCTACCACCCTTCATGCCACTCCTGACGCCGTACTGAAGGCACAAGGAAAAGAAGAAAAGAAAATTCCAGTCATGAAGATATCCGGACTGGGTGTATCCATAAAACGTCCGCACGTAGAAGAAGAACAGAAAACCGCCGCCAATACCGTAACCACCCGCCAGCAAATCACCCAACCGGAAGAAGATTACGTCTTCAACGAAAGAGACGTAAACTACTACTGGCAGGAATATGCCGGACGCATGCCCAAAGAACAAGTAGCCATTGCCAAACGCATGCAGAATATGCGCGTTACTTTGCTAAATGCTACAACTTTCGAGGCAGTGGTAGACAATGAAATCGTTGCCAAGGAATTTACCAACATGATACCTGCCTTGCAGGAGTATCTGCGCGTTCGCCTGAAAAACCGAAAAGTAACCATGACCGTCCGTATCAGCGCCCCCGCCGAGAAAGTACGTGCTTACGGACGCGTTGAAAAGTTCCAGATGATGGCACAAAAGAACGATGCATTGCTACAATTGAAAGAAGAGTTCGGACTAGAGCTATATTAACCTAACGCAATATTAGACAGAACTGCGTAACAAATTGAATAATAGGGATAAAAAATCGTAGTATTTAATTTTTTATTTTATTATTAATGTTTATTTTTGCCAATAATAATCAAAAGAGACAAACAATTATTTGAAAACGAGGGCAATCATATTGACATTTATAGGGCAATTCCTGCTTTCGGCTGTCTTTCCGGCATATGCAGTCACGAACAAGGAAAAACAGAGGATTTTACAATCCTTCGTTGAGAGACAAGTCCTCTACGATGACACCACATCGGTAGATAGTGTTATTTCTTGGAGTGAGCAACTCCTCCCTACCTTGAAACTGGAGAAGGACAAAGAAATATATTTCCTGCTACAACTACAATTAGCAAATGCTTACACTTTACGTGGTGACATCAGTTTGGCTACGAACCGGGCGCAACTGATGTACGAGGAAGCCAAAGCCACCAATTACCCATTCGGCATGGTGGTTTCCAACCAAGCCATCGGAGATGCCTATAACACGATTGCCAACATGACTGATAAAGCATTGGAGTCTTACAACGATGCTCTCAACGAATTGCTCCGAATTTCGGCTCAACATCCATACAGGACACGTCTTATGCTAAAGATGTCCAACGTCTTGCAACGGAAAGGGCACTTGGAAGAAGCCCAGGAAGTGTTGGAAAAACTGGAATCCATTTTACAGCAAACTCCCGATTACTCTACCGAATTCTTTTTCTACATTGAAAAGACCAACTTTGCAATTTCGCATGGGCACCTTGCACAAAGTTATTTGGATGAAGCAGCTGCCTGGCTGCACAAGATGGACTCCATCTGCCAACTCCACCCCGAGAAATTCTATCGTTTTCATTTGGAATATACCACAGCAGCTTATTACCGCGCTATGGGTAACTGGGACAAACAATACTGGAACAAAGCCTTGAAAATTTACTCTAAACTGCAAGATGAATACGCCAACAATAAACGTTCCACTTACTACCGGTGGACTTCCTTGGAAAAAATCTACCTCTGCAAAATACAAGGGATGTCTATGGAAGCCTGCCGCATCTATCAGGAGCTATATCCGCCATTGGATACGCTTGCATCGCAAAATTACATCCGCCAGATAAGTACTATAAAAGCCAAATACCAAATCGACAAGATGGAAGTGGCCAGTAATGAAGAATACAGCAAGATTATCACCAGTATATTGGTAGGAAGTTTGATTCTGCTGGCACTGTTCTTTTTACTTGCCATATTGCTCAGAAAGCAACGGGAAAAAGTAAAGCTATCTACCCAAAAGCTGGCAACTTCGAGAGTCAATGCAGAAAATGCCATGCGTGCTAAAAGTATATTTCTCTCGAATATGAGCCACGAAATACGCACTCCGCTGAACGCACTGTCCGGTTTCTCTTCCTTACTCACCGAAGAAGGACTGGATGAAGAAACCCGCCGTCAATGTAATGACGTGATCCAACAAAACTCCGAACTATTGCTGAAGTTGATCAATGATGTGATTGACCTGTCAAGCCTTGAATTCGGTAAGTTACAGTTCAGCATCGGCAAGCATGACGCAGTTAGCATCTGCCAGAATGTAATAGATACCGTAAATAAGGTGAAACAGACACAAGCGGAACTTTCGTTTTCTACCGAACTGGATGAGATGATCATAGAAACCGATGACTCACGCCTGCAACAAGTCCTGATCAACCTGCTGATTAATGCGACCAAGTTTACCCCGCAAGGTTCTATTGCCTTGGAACTTAAGAAAGAAAACGATGATACAATACTGTTCTCCGTAACAGATACCGGCTGCGGCATCCCCCGGGAGAAACAAGGAAGTATTTTCCAACGCTTTGAGAAACTGAACGAGAACGCACAGGGAAGTGGTTTAGGTCTCTCTATATGCCAACTTATCATAGAACATATTGGTGGCAAGATATGGATTGATCCGGATTATACCGGAGGGTCCCGCTTCTGCTTTACGCACCCCATCAATCAATCCACAGGAAAGGAGGCAGCCAAATGAAGTATCTACTCTTTACCCTCTTGACTGTTTGCCTGTTGCTGCCCGCAGTCGTACATGCAGAAAAAAGGCAATCGCAAGTTAAAGACAGCTTATTGCGTGTCTATCTGGCCTCGCCGCCGGACACCACACGCTTGGAAGTATTATACCAGCTTGCACTGCTCGACCAGTTGTCGCCCACCTTTATCTATTATGAAAACAAGTTGCTGAACGAAGCTATCGCGCAGAAAAACATACGTTATCAAAGTGCAGCTACTTATGCACATGTCGTCTATTACTACAACCAGTTGGACGAGAAGCATACGGAACAATGGATGTACAAGCTCCAGCGGCTGGCAGAAGAGAACAACTTTTATACCCACTATTTCAGAGGGAAAAAGATGATAATAGAGTTCTATATGATGAACCAAAGGATTGAATTGGCTCTCAAAGAGGCACAGGATATGTACGACAAAGCCGAAAGACTAAACAACCGAGACGGTATGCGCGAAGCATGTCTCTGCCTGATGACCGGATACTTCAATACATTGCGTTATAAAGAAGGACTCACATTCCTGAACAAAGCTTTCGACCTGCTCGATGCTAATGCTCTTCCCATTACCCGAGTCGATCTGTTAACCAAAGCCGTTCTGGCCTATTCATATCTACGGGACAATGACAACCTGCTCCACAATCTTAAAGAACTGGAAAAGGCTAAAGACAGCCTGCTAAAAGAATATGCTGCTGCATCTACAAACGGATACATTAACCTGTATCTACTCATAGACCTGCAATATGCCACCTATTATACCCGTGCCCAGCAGCCTGAAAAAGCATGGGAGTATCTGCAAAAATCAGAAGAATATCTGACTCCTGCTTCATTTATCCCCTACCAATTAATACGTCTGGTTACTTATGCCGAATATTACCAACTGACAAAAGAATATGAAAAGGCTCTGGCTTATTTAGACGATGCTATCCAACTTGTAGAACCTATCTCGCCGGATGATGCATTGGTCTATGGACTTCAAAAAGCCGATATACTGGTAAGAATGGGACGACCGGACGATGCGCTGCCTCTCTACAAACAGATAACCAAGGCCAAAGATTCCTTGTACACAGCTTTCTCTGCCGCACAGATAGAGCAGATACAGACATTGTACAATATGGACAAGCTGATTATCCAAAAAGAACAGCGACAGACAACTTTCCATCGTATATGCCTGCTGATATCCATCATCATTATCATAGCCTTGTTGCTCTTCAACCTGCATACATACAGAAGCCGGAAACGCTTGCAACAAGACGAAAGGGAAATGCGCAAACTGGCCGTCATAGCCGAAGAAGCCAATGAAGTGAAGAGCCGCTTCCTTGCCAACATGAGCTATAATATCCGCATCCCGCTGAACAACGTAGTCGGCTTCTCCCAATTGCTCTCTACAGATACAGAGTTGGACGAAAAAGAAAGAAATGAATATTCCGGCATTATTCAGGCTAATTCCAATGAGCTGATCCAGCTGGTGAATGATGTGCTGGACCTCTCACGCCTGGAAGCTAAAATGATGAAATTCCAATTGCAGGATTGCAATGTAGAAGAGTGGTACAGTGACCTTAGCTGTATGGTACAAATGCGCAGCGAAGGAGTCATCCACCTACAACTGCAAGCAGAAACCGGTGATGCACGCATTCATACAGACGTTAATCGACTGACGCAAGTCGTTTCGACCATGTTGCTCTATCCGGATGAATGCAAAAAGCCACGCGAAGTTAAGATGACAATACTCTACCAACCTGAGAAACAGATGATAACCTGTCGGATAGAAAACAGTCCGATGGTTGATCCTAAGTTCGCATCTCAGAAAGTATTGGTACGCCAAAAAATCAACCAACTATTCTTCGAACACTTCGGAGGAAGCTACCAAATGGAAAATTCAGAAGAAGGAGGAGTAGGCATAATCACTTTCACATATCCCACACTTTCCTGAAAGCAAGCTATCCTTATTTAGACATCATACAAATTATAAGTTTTTAATTAAGATTGATAGCAAGTAATAAAGAAAACTGCTATTTTTGCCGAACGAATTAGTACTAATAATAATTTAAATCTAAAAGAAAATGGCTTACGTAATTAGTGACGATTGTATTGCTTGCGGTACTTGCATTGACGAGTGTCCGGTAGGCGCTATCTCTGAAGGCGATATCTATTCTATCGACCCTGAGACTTGCACTGAGTGTGGAACTTGTGCAGATGTATGTCCTTCTGAAGCAATTCATCCGGGAGAATAATACAATCCCTTTAAGGAAAAACAAAGGCTCGGTTTCTAAGAAACCGAGCCTTTTATTTTTATTGAATATAAAGTTAATATCGTGTAAACAATCTATTAATATCGTATCTGCAAGAAGTTAATTAAATGTGATACAAGTAATTAACTTCTTGCAATACATTCTATTAATTAAGTTTAGCCAATGCTTCCTTGATACGACGGATAGCCTCTACGATGTTCTCGTCGCTTGTAGCGTAACTCATGCGGATACACTCAGGTGCACCGAATGAAGCACCACCCACACATGCCACGTGAGCCACTTCCAACAAGTACATAGCCAAATCGTCTGAGTCGTTGATCTTACGGTCACCGGCTGACTTACCAAAGAATGAGTCACATTTGGGGAACAAGTAGAAAGCACCTTCCGGTACATTTACTTCGAAACCCGGAACTTCTTTTGCCAACTTCACAATCAGATCACGACGACGCTCAAAGGCCTTGCGCATTTCTTCTACCGGCGCTTGTGTTCCGGTATAGGCAGCTTCAGCAGCCTTTTGAGATACGGAACAAGGTCCGGAAGTATATTGACCTTGCAGCTTGTTGCAAGCCTTAACAATCCATTCTGGCCCGGCAATGAAACCGATACGCCAGCCAGTCATGGCATACGCTTTAGAAACACCGTTTACAATGACCGTACGCTCTTTCATTTCGGGGAACTGTGCGATACTCTGGTGCTTTCCGATATAATTGATATGCTCATAGATTTCATCTGCTATGACAACCACCTGCGGATGCTTAGCCAAAACTGCTGCCAGTCCTGCCAATTCTTCCTTACTGTATACAGAACCCGTCGGATTGGACGGTGAGCAGAGAATCAAAGCTTTGGTTTTCGGAGTGATGGCAGCTTCCAGCTGTGCAGGTGTAATCTTGAAGTCCTGGTCGATACCGGCAGTTACAATAACCGGCTTACCTTCTGCCAACTTCACCATTTCCGGATAGCTCACCCAGTAAGGTGCAGGAACAATGACCTCATCGCCCGGATTTACCAATACCAAGATGGTATTGCAAACCGATTGTTTGGCACCATTGGCACAAGAGATTTGTGCGGCGGTATATTCCAGACCGTTTTCTTTTTTCAATTTCTCTACGATTGCATTACGCAAAGCCGGATACCCCGGAACTGGAGAGTAGCGAGAGAAGTTGTCGTCTATCGCCTTTTTCGCAGCCTCTTTAATGTGATCGGGAGTATTGAAATCAGGCTCTCCCACACTCAGGTTAATTACGTCTACGCCTTGAGCCTTCAGCTCTGCGCTCTTTTGAGACATAGCCAGCGTCGCAGAGGGCGACAAGCTGTTTAAACGATCTGATAATTGGTTCATTTTGTTACTATTTAATGGTTGTTATGCAAATCTGGTTGCAAAATAAGCGAAATTCTTTGAAATAAGAAAACAAAAAGACAGTTACTTATTAAAATGAAGCGTATGTCCCATACGTTCCTTCTTCGTAAGGAGGTAGCGCTCGTTATACGGATTCGGAGTTGTCTCGATAGGTACATTCTCTGTAATCTCCAATCCATAGGCTTCCAAACCTACACGTTTCACGGGATTATTAGTCAGCAGACGCATCTTATGTACCCCTATTTCGCGAAGGATTTCTGCACCTACTCCGTAATCGCGTTCATCTGCCAAGTGTCCCAGGCAAAGGTTAGCGTCCACAGTGTCCATACCATCTTCCTGCAACTTATAGGCTTTCATCTTTTCCATCAAGCCGATGCCACGTCCTTCCTGGTTCAAGTAAACAACCGCACCCTTACCGGCTTTTTCTATCATTTCCATTGCCTTGTGTAGCTGTTCTCCACAGTCACAACGCTTGGAACCAAAGATATCTCCCGTAACACAAGAAGAGTGCACACGAACCAGAATCGGTTCATCCAGTTCCCACGTTCCTTTGAACAAGGCTACGTGCTCCAGTCCGTTTGACTTTTGGCGGAAAGGAATCAGCCGAAAATGTCCGTGATCAGTAGGCATATCTACTTCTACCCCTTTCTCTACAATGGATTCCTGCTTCAAGCGATAGGCTATCATGTCACGAATAGAAATCAACTTCAGGTTGAATTCATCCGCCATCTTACGCAGTTCGGGCAAACGTGCCATCGTACCATCTTCGTTCATGATTTCCATAAGTGCTCCCGCAGGATAAAGTCCTGCCAGGCGTGCCATATCGATAGTTGCTTCGGTATGTCCGGCACGACGCAACACACCTTTCTCCTGAGCATACAAAGGATTGATATGTCCGGGACGGCCGAAAGTAGCCGGAGTAGAAGCCGGATCGGCCAGCGCCTGAATAGTGGCGGCACGGTCGGCGGCAGAGACTCCCGTAGTACATCCTTCCAATTTATCAATGGTGACTGTAAAAGGAGTGCCCAGTACGGAAGTGTTATCCGATACTTGATGGGGCAGGTCCAGTTCTTTGCAACGCGAAACGGTGATCGGAGCACAAAGCACACCGCGGGCATGCTTCAACATAAAATTCACCTTCTCGGGAGTAATCTTTTCAGCGGCAATAATCAGGTCGCCCTCATTTTCACGGTCTTCGTCATCTACCACAATCACAAAGTTACCGGCTTTGAAGTCCTCAATGGCTTCTTCTATTGTATTCAGTTTTACTTTTTCCATATTGTATTCTGTTTTTATTTATTCTGATTATTTTCTATAATTCTAATCACGTCCTCATTTGTTTTGATAATCCGCTCCATATCTTTGTTCAGACGAATACGGAACGCCCAAATGCGGAAGTAAAAGAACAAACCTACCGGGAAAACAACTCCACAAAGCAAATTCAGCCAATAGTTCCGGAACGGACGCGTATGGGCATAGACAGGGATTATGGGATAATTGTTCAATACAGTAAGCAAAGTAACGGACCTTGTATTCGACATTTTGTCTACCAGCTCTTCCAAACGCTCATTGATTTCTTCTATTTCTTTATCCTGAGCATCGACCATCCATAACTTGAAATAATTGGGAGCACGGTTCAGCGCTTTCTTATCGGCATATGCACGACAGTCGGCCGACAAAGCTTGCAACTCTTGCGGAAGACGTGCATAGTCGGGATCGTGGATAATAACCTCCTTACGGAACAGATGGCGCACATTACGAATGCCCACAATCTTCTTGAACCAATTTATATAGGCATCGGCATTCAGCACCACAGAGTCATTGTTCGATTTATAGGTGAGGAATGCACCCAAAGGTGCCAGCACGGCAGTACTGGTCCACATACCCATCCAGACAATCCATTTTCCATCACGGGCCATCTTATAGCCCGTATTGTTTATAATATAGTAAATAATGAAAATCAGCACCGATACCACTACCGGCATACCTAACCCACCCTTGCGGATAATACCTCCAAGCGGTGCGCCGATAAAGAAAAAGATAAGGCATGCCAGCGAAAGTGTCAGCTTCTCGTGCCAGGAAGTCATATGGCGCCGGAGGCTGCTCTCAGTCTGCGCGATGTTGTAACTCTTGAAACTCCAATCGCTTCCCGCAGTCTCTGCACGACTGACGGCTGTAGATATAATCTTCTGCTTCTGTAGCAGTGTGGCAACATTAAAAAGGCTGTCTACATTGTATTCGCCGAAATGGGCTTTCTCCACTTTCAAAGTATCTTCTTTTGTCATGGTGGCCGTCACTTTATAGATACCTGACATTGCCTCATCGTAGTAAGCCCGTCCAACACTGTCGTTTCTCACCTGCATGGAATCGATATCTGCCTGCAACATCTTCATATCCTTACTGTTGGACTGATTACTCATGATACCGGCATCCACCATATTAAAGTCCGAATTGAACTCGATAATAGCATGTTTCTCGCGGAAAGTCTCACGCTGATAGGGCACATTCCTTTGATTCATGTTCTGCGATTTCAGGTTCTCGAACTGTTCACCGCTGAACAAGTGCAGATATAGATGTTGCTTATCCGCCGTCATCTCCAATCGGCCCGAATCGGCCTTGATAATTCGGGCATTCTCAAAACCCTTCTCAAAATTATAAATCAATACGTCGTATAATACTCCCGTCTTGCGGTTCTTATGCTTGACATAAAGATTATAGCCATCTATTTCGTCGTAGAACACACCTTCCGGGATATCCACTTCGGGCGACTTCTGCTTCATGGAAATCAATAACGTCCACAATTTGGTTTGTGCCTTTGGACCTATGACATTTTGGAAGTAAAAGGAAACGCAACAGATAAAGCAAATGAAAATAATCAGTGGACGCATGATTTTCAACAGAGAGATACCCGCCGCCTTCATAGCAAGCAGTTCAAAACGTTCTCCGAAGTTACCGAAGGTAATAAGGGCAGCCAGCAGAATAGCCAGCGGCAAAGAAGCAGGTACCAACGTTAGTGCCGAATAGAAAAAGAACTGTGCAAGAACAGTCATCTCCAGTCCTTTTCCGACCAACTCGTCTACATACCTCCACAGAAACTGCATCATGAAGATGAAGAGGCAGATGAAGAAGGTACCCATAAAGAGCATGCAAAAGCTCTTCAGAATAAATATATCTAACTTTTTTATGCGCAGCATTTTACTTGATTCATGCAATGAAGACACAAAAGTAGCATAAAAAAGGGAGTACGGGAAATTTTTAATCGAAAGTTAACTAAAAACCACACGTTCTACGCAAAGTATCTACTTGCGATTCCCATAATTCGCGCATATCAGCTACTTCATCCACATCGGCAAAGTCCGTAATCTCCAACACAAAATCGTTTGTCAGCTCATTATTTGTCATCTTTAATTCAAAGTATTCACGTTCGTTTTCATCATCCAGCCAGCGGAAACGAATAAAGGAATAAGCCCGTACGGCAATAATCTCCGCATCCCGTTTTTCCGTCTTTCCCCAAAAGAAGGTCACAATTTTATCATCTGACTGTACCCTGTCTGCAAACCAGCCCTCCAAACCGGTAGGAGTACTTATCGCCGCCCAAAGAATACTTTTAGAAGTCGCATTCAAGAGGTATTCCAAATGTACTTTCTTTCTTTCCATAGTCTATTTTGCTTTTATTGCGGCGGCAAGATAAATACTTTTTTCTAATTACAGAAAATAATTCATTAAATTTATTCAGAGATACACCGCGTATAACACGTAACATATTGGTAATGTGCAGCAAAGCATTCATAAAAAAGGAGCCAATACTGGCGATTATATCTCTTCAGTAAAAAATACATCAGAAAATCTCCACAAAAGTTTTGGCAATTTAAATAAAAGCACTATCTTTGCACCCGCAATCGAGAAACGATGGCGGGATAGCTCAGCTGGTTAGAGCGCATGATTCATAATCATGAGGTCCCCGGTTCAATCCCGGGTCCCGCTACTAAGTCGAAAGACTTGTAAATTAGGCAATTAGGAGGCTTCCACTCTTGGTTGTCTTTTTTATTTTTAGTAGGTAAAAACTCACTTTTTAAGAGCCAAAGTTAAACCAAGAGTTAAACCGAAAATCATGGTTAGCATCTTGTGTTACAAATCAAAAACGCTTGCAAATGGCGAGCATCCGTTAGTTATCCGCATCTGCAAAGATGGGAAGAAGAAATATCAAAGTATTGGGGTATCGGTAAAAGCAGAACATTGGGATTTTGAGAAAAACCAGCCGAAAAGGAACTGCCCTAATAAAGAACTAATCCAAAACATCATTGAACAAAAGAGTACTGAATATCGCAAACAGATATTAGAGTTTCAATCAGTGGATAAAGTTTTCTCAGCAAGTAAGTTGCTCGAATCAGTCAACAAACCACCAAAAAAGAAAACAGTTGAAGAGCTTTTCTTGGAAATTATTAATGGATTGATAAAAGAAAATCGCATAGGAAATGCTAACTCCATACGATTTGCATTAAACTCCTTGAAAAGCTTCAATGGGACAATGAATATCCTATTCTCTGAGATAGATGTCAACTGGCTAAAGAAATACGAAGCTTGGATGCGAAGCAAAGGTAACTCTGAAAATACATTAGGAGTAAGATTCAGAGCATTACGGGTCGTCTTTAATAAGGCTATTGAAGAACAAATAGTTAAAAAGGGATATTACCCCTTTGATGAATTTAAAGTAAGCCGATTAAAAGAAACGACTAAAAAGAGAGCTATTACAAAAGTAGATATTCAGAAATTAATTCATTTTGACGTAAAGACAATCACAACTTATCACAGCAGTCTATTACAGTTAAGCAAAGATATATTCTTATTTAGCTATTTAGGTTGCGGAATAAATTTCATTGATATTGTTCATTTGGAAAAAAGCAATATTGAAGACAATCGAGTTTTTTATGAAAGACATAAAACTGGTAAGAAGATAAACTTTTGGCTTCATCCTCTTGCTATTGAAATTTTGAATAAATACGATAATCCCGCAAGCAAATATCTATTCCCCATTCTAAATGAAAACATTCATAAGACTGAACTACAGAAACATTACAGGGTACGAAAGAGTTCTAAGAAAATTAATCTATGTTTAAGACATATTGGTGATGCTATTGGTTTAAAAGCACCATTAACAACCTACGTTGCCCGGCATTCATACGCAACAGTGTTGAAGCGTTCCGGTGTCAGTACCTCTATTATTAGTGAGAGCTTGGGGCACAGTTCAGAACGAATAACTCAAATCTATCTTGATAGCTTTGATAATGAACAAGTGGATGAAGCAATGAAGAATCTTCTTTAATGAAAGAAAACAGTCTGTAGTCTGAAAAGATTGCAGACTTTTCTTTTATTTTGCAGTATAACTAATAACAACGTACTATGTCAAAAGAAGAACTGCACCAAATAGAAGAACTACCCGATTTAAAAGTGGCTTGGTATGAAAGTTACAAATGCCTTGATGAACCACTCTTAGAATACGTGTGGGAAGTCGCTAATCACTTCCTGCCCGATTATGAAGATATGTCCTCCGCACCTGCCATATTCGCTAACAGATATGCAGAAAGAAACTTATCCGTTGAAGAAAGATACGAGAGAGCCAAAGAAATGAGAGCATTCAAAGGCTCTCTGGAAAAGTATAGAGAGACGAGCTACAGAAAGTTAGACGATTCTTTCAAAGAGAAGTTTCTGGCTAATGAAGATTTGCAGAATACCATTGAAGCGTATAAGTTAGACATTAGCAAGTTCTGGTATCTACTTCTGTTTATATATGACTTTATAGAGGATATTGGCACAAATGCACCGGCATTAAACAAGTCCGTACTTGAAGATTTTAGTTATTTCCATGTCAACCTATTAGAAGCTACAAGCATTACTCTAAAGAAGAACAATAGAAAAAGCTATGTGACAGAAAGAGAGGACACAATCAAAGTCATTCAAGCAGCTTTGCAATATTTCGTTAAGACATACAGCGATATAGTACATGGAGACAAAGAAACTATGATTAATCGGTTAAAAGACATTGGTTTAGAAGACTTTATTAAAAATGACTTATCAATCAGCTTTGAAGAAAAATCCAGTCTTGATATATCCTACAAGAAGTGGAAGTTTACAGATATGTTTCTGTTCTTCATTGAAAGAAGAAAGGCTACCACCATACCCAATAAAAAGGTAAAGGTATCTAAAGACAAATGGATGTTCGTTTCAAGGCTTATCTATACAGTGGGATATGATGGCAAGAGATATAATGAAGAATACGATTCAGAGGGCAACAAAAACAGAATGTTATCCAACTTGCTAAGAAAATACAGCAAAGAGCAATTCCCCTCTGTTATAGCTAATAACTATATGGTACAGTCATAGAGTTTACATAAAACCATAGCTAAAATGCGTACTGGAAAGGTCATACTTTCTGGTACGCATTTTTTTTGCGTACTACCAACCGCCATGTTTTCTACCCACATGGGGATTGATTAAAATGCTTTGTGTGGGTATGCTTTTGCCATACCTTTGCTTTCAGAATGAGGGAACAAACAAGCAAGATGCGCATAGCTTTAGTAGTTACCGATTGACGAAATAAACATTTTTTTTAATATTAAAAATTACACAAAGATGGGAACAAAAAATAACGTTCAAACAGTCGAGAGTGCTAACGAAGTAAATAACAATTCAAAACTTGAAGCTATGAATGCTGAAAATGAAAAGGTGGCGACCCCAAACGCAATGGAGAGAAATAACGGAGAAGTAAAAACTCCAAGTAATGAATCAACTAATAATGATACTAATATGAAAAGAGAAATGGAAGCTTTAGACGAAATAATAAATGATACTAATAGTAAAGATTCAAATGAAATGAATGATATAGACTTTTTTGATACTATCAATACAAGTGAAGTTGCTTCTTTCAATGTAAGCAGTGAAAAGGTAAAAAAAATCAAAAAGGACTTATTACCCCATTCTTCATTGGTAGAATTGACAATCAAGAACATTGATGGAATGTTAGGATTGAAAGTCTCAATAGTGAATCCTGGTCAAGACCCCGTAAGTTACGACCTTGGAGTTGACCATGCACTTTTGAATACAATAATGTATGCCACATGTGGGAAATATGAGAAATTGAAAGCCTATGACCCCACGAACCGCCCGATAGAAAAAGGTACGGAATTCAAAACTGAAATTCTCAAACAATTATTGAGAACAAAACAGCCAATTCAAGCCCAAATAAAAACGGTAGGAGAAAATGCTTCTATCATTGAGGTTAGTTTCCAACTGGGCTATCGCCGAAAACTGAAAATCTATTTTTCGGGAGATGACACAAATGTCATTAAAATGCTAAAGAATGCAGGCTTATCATTTGAGAAAAAGGCATAACCAATCCATTAAAGGGGAGTGGAGCATAATTTCGCTCCCCTTTTCTTCTATAGGAAATCGAATATGAGAACATTACAGATACCATTCGTAACAGATAACGAGATTGCCCACCGCCAAGTCAAGACCTTAATGAAACAGCACAGAATCCTTGATATTCGTCTCGATGAATCATTTGCATTAGTAAGCACAACGGCAGTAACAGGATTACAATATATGCTAACGCCTAATACATGGAACTGGATATTGAATTATCTGAATACAGGAGATTATGAAGATTTCGGCATTTTTCCATCAGACACTTCAAATCTGGTTGCTGACTTCCAGACAGACTGTTTAAAGCAACTGATAGAACAGAAATACAACATTGCCCGAATACCATTTTTAAGAGAAACCGAAGCCTATATAAAGCTTAGAGGACTGTTCCGTTTCGGTAAACTCTATTTCAGCATAAAGAGAAGTGATGATTTTATTAACTATTTAGAAAGCAAAGGATTATGATTACTCTACATAAAGGTCAATACTTGTCTGACGTTATGAATGAGATTCTGTCAAACTGCATACTTTCCAAAAGAATACCCGGCTGCGGTGCTACAACACTTGAACTGGAAACCAAAAGGAACTCCATTATCATAGTACCCAATGTACCCGTTATCAAAAGCAAGTGTGGCAAATACAGCAATCTGTTAGGCGTTTATGAAGATGTTACAACAGATAAGATTTGCAATTATCTAACCAATAACAATCTGCACAAGATAATGACTACCCCCGAAAGTTTCGGAAAGGTAAAAGCGGCTTGTGAAAGATGCGGTATTGACATTTATAACCATTTCTTCTTGCTGATGGATGAATGCCACCAATTAATTAAAGACGTTGATTTCAGAATAGATATAGTGTTGCCAATGAATGATTTTTTCCGTTTCAGAAGCAAAGCACTTGTTTCCGCTACTCCCATTGTGTTTAGTGACCCACGATTTAAAGATAACCACTTTGAAACAATAGAAGTGAGTGCTAACTATGATTATCGGCAGGAGATAACCGTCACACATACTTATAATACCAACAAGGCAGTAATCGAATATTTAGGCAAGCATAAAGAGGGAACTGTTTGCTTTTTCGTTAATTCAGTAGTTATGATTTATTCGATAATGAAACAGTTCGGACTATTAGAAGATTCAGCCGTTTATTGCGCACCCAAAAGCCGCTTAAAGTTGAGAAATGAATACTCTTTTGGTAATGCTTATAGCGATTGGAGCGCAGACACCATGAAGAAATACAACTTCTTCACAGGCAGATTCTTTACGGCATTTGATTTAGAGTTAGACTATCAGCCCGATTTAGTAATGGTTACAGACCCCTATGTTTCCGAATATACCATACTCGATGTGGAAACGGACTGCATACAGATTTGCGGAAGATTTCGTAACGGCATAAAATCAGCAACACATATCTACAGAGTGAATCCCGAAATAGTAGTTCAATCCAGAGAGGAGATAGAGAAGCATATTTCAAACCAAGAATTTGCCTACAACTTAATCCAGACATTATATAATAGTGCTGATTACAAAGAATACAGAAATGCTTTCGGTGAGATTCTTGAAACCGCACCGTTCCGTAAATTCCTATATCCCGATTTTACCAAGAATTGGTTTGCTATAGATAATGAGATTAATTCCGTGTTGGTGGATAACAGATACCAAGCCAAAAGAGAAATAGAGCAATGGTACACTGACAATCATTTTTTTAATCCGGCATTTGAGAATTGCGAATACAATGAGAATGACGAGAAATTGAAGCTGATTAGGGGTGCACGCTCTGTTAAGAACAAGCGCAGAAAAATGGTGCAATTGCTTAGTGAAATAGAAGCTCCTAATTCGGAATATGCCTTAGACTTCATTAATGATATGCGTAAAGTTGACCCGTTTATTGTGGAAGCATTTGAAACTCTGGGCAAAGAGAGAATAGAAGAACTTAAATATACTGAAAAGAAAATCAGAGAGGAAATGATTCTCACACAGCGTAAAGGGAATAAGGTTATCAGACTGATTAAGAATACATTCAAAGTTGGCAACAGATATTCTAATGAGAAAATAGTTAATGAGTTAACGAGAATATTTGAAATATTGAATATTCACCCCGAAGAAGATATAGCACCTAAACTTATTATGCTCTATTACCAAGCTGTTCCATGTTGGGTTGGTAAAAAGAGAGGTTATCAATTAATTAGTGAGATAGTCTAACTATTACCTACAAAATCAGAAAATCTTGTCTTTCTATACCCAATACAGAATTTGAGAGAAATGTTGGTAACTATCTCAATAACTAATGAAATATTCTCCTTTTCTTCATAACTAATGATTATGCCGATTTTATTTGGAATTATACAGAACTACGAATATAATAGCATATCTCAAAATCTCCTATATCAAACCCGCAGAGAAAAAATTCTCAATATCAGATTCTAACTCTCAAAAAAATAGTGTTCATTTTAGGGGGTGCGAAATATTCATTTTAGGGGGGTCGCATATAAATACCTATATATAAATACCTACCTACCGATTTTTGCCAAAATCGGAACAGATAACTAAAGTTCAAAATCTCATATTTAATTAACTATGATTATTCACTTACCTACAGGACTGACATTCACGAATCAGAAGGAAGCAAAGACTTATTTCGGAAATCACCATTACAGAAGATTAGTCAAGAACGGAGATATTTATTTCACTAACTATAATAAATCGGTTGCTAATGACCCCGTACAGAAAAATAACATCTAATATCGCAGGAAAACTTAATCTGCTGGAAACATATCTATTCTATTGCTTGGCTCTCTGTTCCGATTGCTACACCTTAGAATCGCACACCAAACAGGAAAACTTAGCTAATTTCTATGGAATTAAAAAGACAGACCAAATAAGGGAATGGCTGCATAAGTTTGAATCACTTGGATTGATACAGATAGATAAGACAGACATTTACGGACAATATGGAAAATTCAACAGATGCAGCTACCAATTAGATACAGAACATTATGTTCTCATTTCTAATAAACTATATGATGAACCGATAAGCAGAGAATTGAAAGGCTTTCTTATCCTACTGAAATGCAAATGCTTAAACGGAACAAACACTACTCTTTACAGCCAAAACAAATTAGCAGAAGAACTTGGCTTAGCCAAAGGAACAGTATCGAAATACATCAATGAAGCCGAAGAAAAAGGCTATGTCAAGAGGGATAGAAAAGAAATACACCTTCTTAGAGAGGATATATTTCTGATAACTTCTGAAAGCCAATTAGCTATAATCAAGAATATATATCCCGAAATAATTACCGATGAAGACCTTGAAAGAGGTTACATTGTTTAATATATCGCCAAGCCGTAAGTGACCCTTGCGGCTTTTATTTTTGGCACACAACCCCCAAACTACTTTTTCTCCGATTCTGAAATTCAATAAATACCCACTTTAGGCAGAGTTATATAGCACCTACTTTATAATATGCCTCATATAGCTAATATCATTAAAAAGACTACCTAACTAAAAAATCATCTATATTCAGTTTAGCTAAAAGTCAAGAGAGCAGATATGTAAGGTACTTAATATAGAAATCCCCCTCCCCATTAAAAAGTCAGCACTCAAAAATAGACATAGTGCCTGCCTTTTGAGCACACAACCCCTTTAGTCCCCCTCTGTACAGTAATATAAAAAAGAATTACTAATCATTTAATTTTTATCATTATGGAGAATAAAGTAATTGATAATGCTGTAAACCATATTACTACATTACAGGAGAACTTATGCCTATGTGAGAATAATCTCCAATACATAAAGAGATTACAAGCACTCAAATATTGGATAATTAAGTTTGATGGACTGTTAGAAAACAAACTACAGAAAGAATATGCAGCCATTTATGAAAGCTATTTCTGTTCGGGTTGCGGATTCTCATTTTATGATAGGGTGTGTAATTCCATATTAGACTATAAATATGGGAACAGACCGTTTTAGTATGTGTGTTCAAATAAGGAATGTGTTCAAATTAATCTATAAGATTGGTCTGAACACATTCTTTTTAGTTATCAATTAATTCAAAGAATAAGATGAAGACAGCAGTAATATATGCTCGTGTTTCTTCTGCCAATGACAGGCAGGACACAACAAGGCAGATAGAGGATTTAAAACGATTTGCCAATTCTCAAGAAATAGAAGTTATTTCCATATTTGAGGAACACATAAGCGGTGCAAAGAAGAATGAAGAACGGCAGGTGCTTACTGACTGCCTACAGTTTTGCATAAGAAATAATGTGGACTACTTACTATTATCTGAACTTTCCAGACTTGGCAGAAGTACATTACAAGTGCTTAAATCTCTGGATATACTACATGAGGCTAAGGTATCGGTCTATATACAGAATTTAGGCTTATATACTTTGCAACCTAATGGTGAGGTTAATCCAATAGCTTCTATTATGGTAACTGTTTTGGCTGAAATGGCTAACATTGAACGGTCAAACATTACCTACCGTCTTAATTCTGGAAGGGCAAACTACATTGCCAAAGGTGGTAAACTTGGCAGAAAAAAAGGCAGTATCAAAACTGATGATAAGAAACTGGAAGAATATAGAGAGGTGATAACCTTACTAAAAAAAGGATATAGTATAAGAAACATAGCCAAATTACAAGGCATTGGAATCTCTACAGTTCAACGGATAAAGAATCAGTTTATAAAGCTTTAAACATTAATGAGGTGGAAATATTCAGAATTTTGCTCTTATATGGCGGCTTCTGGATTTTCCACCTACTTGAAGTTACCAGGAAAAACTACCCACTAACCATTTAATAAACAATAGTTCTTGCTAATCAAACGCAAATTAGTAACTTTGTGCCAATTCCAGACACCTAATGAGTTAAAGACTGGAAGGACATATTTAGTTAACAAAGAGCGTTTAAGATATTACCTTGTTCAGAAAATCGCCAATTTAATGAACAACTCAAGGTGATAGGCAGGAACGCTCACGTCAATGTTATATACCTATCTGCTTAGATAGTCTATATATCGTTTGGCGTGGGCTTGTTTATCATTGAGTTGTGGGTGTTTGGCGATACCTCTGAACGGTGATATTCAAGTTCCCACGCTTCTTTTATTATGTAACAGTCAGTAAGGGAACATTGGCTATAATACATACAAGCAAAAACAGACAGTATATCTATCTATCAAATAAGTGTGCAGTTCTATACTGTGTTCCTCACACTTATCCAGAGCTTATTTACTAATCGCTTTCTTATGGGGATTTGGAGAGCTAAATGAAACAAAAATGAAAGCAAAGGACAAATTACAAGAAATCATGAATGGAGATGATTTCTATTTTCAATTCACAAGGGTAGGCATTTATAAGAATGGCAAACTCATACTTACATTAACTAATGATAACTGCGAGGATGCAACTACGATTTTCAGAAGAAGTGCTGTTTTTTCACAGTTGGATTTTGGAGATACAATGGAATATATACAGCGTTGTGGAGTTTTTATAGGAATGTATTCTGGTTTTGATTTATTACTTAGTTCAGAAGGTTGGTTTTTAAACACTAATGAACCTAATCAATATTCTATTTGCTATAATGTATTTGCAGGTGGAATCGATAAATTAGTACTTGTGGTGGAAGAAGACAAAGTGAGATTACAGATTACATCAAATTCATATATTATCATTTTGGCGGATGCTATCAATTTCCACTAAATGAAACTTGTGCTTAAAGAACTTTATTAATAACCCAAAATTGAATAAAAATGAGAACATTTAGATTATTAGGAATGGCTTTAATTGCTATCCTTATCAGCGTGAATTTTGCAGCTTGCAGTAGTGATGATGATGAAGAAGACAATGGTGGCGGTACAGTTGTGTCCGGTAAGTTATTGAAATCAATAACAAGAAAAAGTGACTACTCAACTAATACCAGTACATTCACTTACAATGATAAAAAACAATTAATATCTGCATCAAATGGATATGGAGAAAGCATTGATGTGATATGGTCGGAGAACAGTATTACAGTAGAAACAACCGCTGATTGGAAAGAAGAACCTGCTACATTTTTATTAAAGAATGGCATCATAACTTCTGTTATTGGCAATTATTCATACACCCTGACATACAATAATAAGCAATTAACGAAAGCTTATGGAGGACCAGAAGATGACTTTACATGGTCATGGGCAAATGGAAATATTAATAAGTTCATAAGTAAAGATGGCTCTGATGAAGAGACACTTACTTGCACTTATTATACTGACAAAGAAAACAAGCATTCTATCATTGATATTAATGCTTTAGACCTTGATGATATTGCTGGAATAGAATTAGGTGATTTATTATTAATGGCTCATCCTAATCTTTTGGGAACTACTAATAAGAATTTACTTAAAAGTACAGAACATAGCGATGGAGATAAAGCAAGTTATACTTATGAACTTGATAATGAAGGTTATCCTATTAGAATAGTTGAAACTTATACTAAGGCTTATGGAGGTTCTTCTTCAACAGAAACTTATATACTGACTTGGCAATAATACTCTAAAACTTCACGCAAATAAAAAGCCAACCTACCCATTTGAAGTATGCACTTCAAACAACGGATAAGTTGGCTTTTTTCAGTTCTAAACAATATTATTAACTTCCAATTTTGCCCTATCTTCCATAGCTACAAAATTCTGAGTTTCGCATATACAAGACTAACCATTACTCAGGATAATGCCAAACGCTGGAAGCCAAAATTTTAGTAATGGAGTAGAAGTGCATTTTTTGACAGACTTTTATTCCTACATACTTTCAAGTTGATTACCTTTGCACCTTAAAGATTTAATCAATGGAACAGTTACAAGTAATTCAAAGCAAAATATATGAAATCAGAGGTCAGAAAGTAATGCTTGACTTTGACCTTGCGGAAATGTACCAAGTAGAAACACGCGTGCTAAACCAGTCTGTAAAACGTAATATAGACCGTTTCCCAAAAGACTTTATGTTTCAACTCACATTGGAGGAATGGGAATCTATCTCATCACAATTTGTGATGACATCACGTTTAAAACGTCCCAAATCAGCTATACCATTGGCTTTTACAGAACATGGAGTTGTGATGCTTTCAAGTGTGCTTAGAAGTGACATTGCAATTCAAACAAGCGTTCTCATAGTGCGTGCTTTCGTTGCCATGCGCCAATTGATTACCACTCCACAGATTGACAGAGTGGGGCAGTTAGAAAAGCAAATTAACGAGTTGAAAGATTACATCGAAGAAGTGTTTGCCGATTATAACGATATTAATGACGATACACGGATGCAGTTAGAACTTATCAATCAAACATTGGCTGAACTGCAAGCCAAGAAGAAATTGGAAGAAAAGCCACGCAGAAGAATTGGATTTATACAGCAGGATGAATGATAACCAACTGACAAATCATCTATTTTTCTGGATATACCTTATCATAAGATAGATAAAAAAGTGATTGCACTTACCTCTATTACAAAGAATAATCATTGTTTGATAGAGTAATATTAACTATATTTGCAATGCAGTTTAGGGCTGCAAAGAGATTAATAATTTATTGTTGAATTTATCTTGGTTTTCTTTGAAAGTTAAACCGTGAGTTAAACCAAAGAAAAGAAGCGCATTTTAGTTACAAATATGCCGCTTTCTCGAATCCAGATAATTGCCTTATTATAAGCATCTTTGCACCCGCAATCGAGAAACGATGGCGGGATAGCTCAGCTGGTTAGAGCGCATGATTCATAATCATGAGGTCCCCGGTTCAATCCCGGGTCCCGCTACTGATGAAGATTTAGACTGTTAGGAGGCTTCCACTCTTGGCGGTCTTTTTTATTTTGTCCTTCCTACACAACATACAAAATCATTCACATTTTAAAACTTTAAGATTATGCTTATAGTAACTATTCAGAAAGCTTTTCAGATCACATTTTTCCAACCGGCTAATTCCTTCAGCTACAGATTCTGCATTCATAATAGCACCTTCTTTAGAAGTGTGCACTAAGTCTTTATAATACACTTTAGCATCTTCAGGTCCTATAAGGTCGAATTTGCTGGCTGTAAGATCATTCAAATCCACAAAATTCACATTCTCCTGCTCAGCCAGTTCTTTGGTCCATTTACGATAAGTTTGCGTACAACGTTTCATTTTCCCATTCTCCCATTGATTCGCAGGCGTATGCGATAGAAGAATGACCTCAACCCCTTTAGCCTTCGCCTGACGTATATACATACGCATATAGTGACCATAGGTAAAAATCTTCTCCATGCTTCCATCACGTTCAATCACCATTTTTTTTGATTCGCTACCTATTCCGTGAAGTGTTCCTCGAGCCAATCCTGTATTCAACGGATTATTGTCATTATGCCCAAAGTCTATTATCAAATAGTCTCCTTTACGCAATGCCGGCAAAAGTCTGTCCCATAGCCCTTCAGTAATATAAGTACGACTACTTCGTCCCTCTACAGCACAATTTTCGACTGTAATACGCGAAGAATCGAAATAATCTTGCAAAAAGCCTCCCCATCCCCATCGATCGGCTTCACCTTTGCCCGAACGGTATTTCACAGTAGAATCCCCGATGACAAATACCACTGGTGCTTTTGAATTCAAGCGACTGATTCCAGCCACAAACTGGAGAAAATTCCCCGGTTCTGCATACGTAAATACAGGTGTACTACTCTGTTGCAAAGTCGAATAAAAACACACAGCACCAGCATTCATTTTTGGATAATAATTTTCAAGCAACTTACACACTTCGGCACCAGCACCAATCACTGCTCCATACCCTGAAAGTAAATTATCAGCCGTAGGCCGTCGGATATAATAAGCCGGATCGTAAGCAACTCCGGTAGAAGTACAGACACCAGCTAGCTTCCCATCACTTCCAATAGTAGACGAAACAGCTTGCCATCCATGTAAAACTACTGGCCCATAAGCTATTGCATCCACCCATCCACGATTGATGGCATGTGCAATCGCATACACAAAAAAAGCTGTAGAGGAAGTCTCATAACCGGAATCACTACGATCGAGTAAACGATACCAAAAGCCATCCTTACTTTGACAAGCACTCACTCCCTCAATATGTCTACTCAACAACTCTATCAAATCACCTCTTCCCTCATAATTCGAAGGTAACGCATCAAGTACCTCACACAACGTAAGCATAGCCATCCCATTAGCTGGTCCCCAATAATAAGAAGGATGTACTCTCATACCCTCAACCCATCCATGCCGGAAAAGCCCCTTCTCCAGAACAAACAACCTGTCAGCAAATCCATCAATTTGAGCAAGAGCCTCCCGGTAGTATTTAGTTTGGTTATACTCCGAAAATCTCCCCATCAAAGTCAATGCAGGAACACCCTTATATATATCATCCAACCATAATGTATGACGAAAAGGACAATCACGCGAGAACGTACCATCTGTCAAACGCGTAGTCCTATACATCACTGTATTAGCCCAATCTTCTATCAACGGACGCCCCCCTGATATTTCCTCTGCCAAACACGCCTTTATCATGGCTGCACACATCGTGCCACAGTCGTCCAAATCACGCGGGGACAATAGTTGGATCATCACACTATCAGCAATGCCATACTTCTCATAAGCCCTCCCGAAAAGAGGCAATACCTCTGCCAAAAAAACGAGACGGTTGCGTGCATAGTTCTGATAAGAATCATCACCAATAAGCTCAGCAGCGGTAAGCATCGCTGAATAAGTCATCCCACATTCATTACCTGCCAAGCTGAAGGTCCCTTGTTCTAACTTCGCGTTCCTATTCAGTTCCACACCAGATGAGACATGTTTGCCCGTCTGCCCATCTATCACTCTATAAGGAGTATTCTTTTCCAAATACTCCAATACACGCTTCATATCTTTTTTAACCTCAGTAGAGGATACAATACCATAATTCACATCATTGGTTATTTCTGATGCTCCCTTTCTACTTTCTGACATCAGATATTTTTCTACTTTCTTCTGAGCCGACACTTGACCTCCTATCACCAGTAAGAACACGGCAATCATAATCAATACTATTTTATTCATCATTGCGTATAAATTGATTTTTCAGATTCTTATTCATTTAATCATCTCTTAATAATATTAATCAGGACACTCTACTCCCCAATCTAAATTGGGATTCTTACCCATCCATAACTCCAAGATTCCACCTTGTACCAATTTATCGTGAGGTATCAAAAAAGAGTTATATTGTTCTCCATTCAAAGAAGCACGCTGTATATAACAGTTTTCTGACGAGTTGAAATAAGTTTTTATTTTAAATGTATCTCCCTCGTAATAATCAGAATCAAGATGTATTATTATCTCATCAAAGATAGGACTTGTTATTTCGTAAGAAGGATATTGAGCGGACCCACCATTAATACAAAAAAGTCCTATCTGCATTAGGGCATGAAGCGCCCCCATTTGTCCTTGATCTTCATCCATCCCACCATAGCCCTCATTAGGAGTAATCCCAGCAAATGTTTTCTCACATACTTGTCTAACCCAATATTGCGTTTTCCAAGGTTGCTTCATATGTGAAAACACATGCCCAGCCGAAAGCCCAGGTTGATTAGAATAATCAACATAGGAGTGCCTAAAGTCAGATGAAATAGATTGTTTAAACGCATAATCCAACTTCGCACATAAAGAATCATTTCCACCCATCAAAGCAGACAGTCCTTTTAGGTCATGTGAAACTCCGAAAGAAGCTTGCCAAGAAGAAGCTTCAACGAATCCCTGACCATCAAACGGATTCAAACTCATCCACTGTCCTTTTTCATCTTTCGGGAACAGTAATTTTATCTGAGGATGAAACAGTTTTCTCCATCCCAAAGAACGCTTAGCGAAGAATTTTTCATCACTCTCTTGCCTCAAGCTCCTTGCCATTTGAGATAACGCCCAGTCCTCGAAAGCCCATTGTATAGTAAACCCCGGTCTTCCCGGAATATACCCATACTTCTCATAGAAAGGCTGTAGTTGAGATATCTCAAAAGATTGCATACCTCCTTGTCTGTGATTCCTTTTCATTGCATCATATCCCTTCCATATGTCCCATCTTTTGGTTATCGAACGCTGGAATGCACTTGTAATCAACAAGGTAGCAGGGCATCCATCCATTATATAAGAATAACCACCCATAGAAGGGCCTCGTGGCAACAACCCTCCATTCGTATCATATTGAATTAACGAAGCTGCAAAATCATCAAGCACATGAGGATATACAAGCCCCCATAAAATATTCAAATTCCATTGGCTCCCCCAAAATGCATCTGAATTATACATGTTGAACTTAAGTTTTCCAAACCTATCTTTAGGTAAAGTCTTCACTTTGAAATCAGACATATATTTAAATTGAGCCCTACGACCTGACAGTATTTTCTTACCACGTGTCAAATCAGGATAATCGCCACTGAAATCATTAATTTTGTGACGTCCTAACAATACATGCCACAAATTCGTGTAAAATTTCACTTTTTGAGCATTCGTTCCACCCTTAACTTCAATTTTCCCTAACCAATCATTCCACTCTTTTTGAGATTTTTCACGAACTTCATCGAAGCTCCAATGTGTGCAACTATTCAGCAAATTGTTCCTTGCATTTTCAATACTAGTAAACGAAATCGAAGCTTTTAACTGCAATACCTCTCCTGCACGCATTTTATAGTTAAGAATAAGCCCACCTTCTTCTCCAGAAAATGAGTCACAATCTCTAAGCAATGTATCACGATCCCATGCTTCTACATCATTAAAAGGCTTATCCAATTGAACAACGAAAAAAACTTTAGCGTTTTGAGGCCCTCCCCACAAACGGTCTTTTGTAACAAAGCTACCTTCTACTTCATTCTTAGATACCACATGTGCTTCATAATCTGCCATGACAACACTACCTAGTTTACCTCCCAAACTCAAAATAATTCCAGCATTGTTATTCTCAGTAAAGCGGTACTTATAAAAGCTTGAGCGATCTGTAGCAGTTTGTTCGACCCAAATTTTATGCTCCCGCAAAAAAAGTCTATGATAACCAGGTTGGACAATTTCATCATCATGACTGAAAGTAGATAACCAACCCAGCATCCCTTCCCTCGGATCAATGTTCCCAGTCGTAGGCATAATATTCAAGCCAGACTGCATCCAACAGTGCAGTTGCCCAAATCCAAGAACTTGAGTTGAATTATAATTATACCCACCTCCACCTTGATTTTTATTTCTTGTAATAGGAGCAGCTCCAATCATACCGTACGGTTGATTACCCGTTATGAAATAAAAGAAGCGAGTAGGAATCGTCTCAATATAAGGGTTCACCCAAGATACAAAATCCGCATAGCTCTCCGGAGAAGGATATACTTCTATTTCCGAGAAGCCTAAATCTTTCCCATCTCCATCAACAACACAAAATTTCAACCATAACACTTTCATGTCAGGGACATCTATTACATAAGGAAGACCATTGTTAGGAATGCCATGATAAACTTTAGAAAAACCATTTGAACCTTCTACCCTGACTGCCGCTATATGATCGTACTCATTAACCCTATCGTACAATACGATTTTATTAATCCATTGCTCTTCATCCCATCTCAATTCAATCCACGGATATACGCAATGCCCCCAATAATTAACTTCACCTTTTTCAGCCCACTCCCCTATATTGTCGACGCCAATCACACCGTCTACAACATTAACTGGTAAATGTTTTTCCGACAAGGTGGAAGATGCTGTTACATGAGCTCTTGATGCTATGTTATATGGATTACCCCAACAATAGGTACAAATAAAAGCTACAATACAACCTAAACAAAATCGTAACATCTTTATCAACAAAATATTTACAACAAATTTAAAATCACTATTAATTCAAAATCCATTAGCTGATGGCGGTACATCTTCCTTCGCAACTCCCCATGTCCTATTGGGATATTTATCCATTATAAGAACTAGCTTTCCACCATCCTTTATGTCAGCATGCTCAAACCAGGGCTTATTCCACCTCTCACCATTTAATGTAACCGACTGGATATATTTATTTTCAGCAGATACCCCTTGGGCTTCTATCTCAAAAGTCTTACCGTTACTTAAAGTCAATCGAACACGATTAAATATCGGGCTTCCAATATTATACGTAGGAATTCCAGGAGTAACAGGATAGAATCCTAACGCAGAAAACACGACAAAAGCAGACATACCTCCTCCATCTTCATCTCCAGGCATCCCCATTAAATCATTGCGAAACCAAGTGCCGAGTAATTGCCTGATGCGTTTTTGAGTCTTCCAAGGCTGTCCTGCATAATTATACAAATAAGGGACATGCATACTGGGCTCATTCGCCATCGAAAATTGCCCTACATTTCCTGTATGATCCGGCAATTGTGCATAAAATGCATATTTACTTCTCCCCAATGACTCACTAAAAGTCTGATCTAAATTAGCAATAAATTGTTCACATCCTCCCATCAGGTCAATCAGGTCAGCTATATTGTGAGGAACATCCCAACGATATATCCAGCCGTTGTTCTCACCATAATATTCACGAGCCCCCATTCCTCCGGAAAAACGGTAATCAAATGGTTCAATCCATTTACCGTTTTTATCTTTCGGATGGAAAAAAGCTGTTTTAGCATTATATACATTACGGTAATTATAAGCACATTTCAAGTAGCGGGCAGCATCTTCTTTCCTCCCCAGCATATCAGCAATCCTCGATAAGCACCATTGATCATACGAGGTGCCCAATGTCACAGCAATCGGTTGACGCTTCTCAAACGGATGTACATTCGGATCCGATTCCTGTTCTCCTTCTTGGAGCGCCGGAATATATCCATTCTTTTTATAGAAATTATCTATCCAGCCGGCAGGTGCCCCTGACCATGGAGCCAATGTCTTTTCCTCTATACCCTTACGACAAGCCACATAAGCCTTTTCTAGGTCAAATTGCAAACCCTTGGCTGCCGCATCAGCCACTGTTGCCACTGCATGATTGGAGTTCATCCGACGCGAGTCCCCTGTTATTTCAGGAAATGTAGGCATCCACAAATTGCCCATCTGTTCAGCCATTCGCAAATAAGATTTGATAATGTCTACTTCAGCCACTTCATCAAGGAGCAACCGCAACGGATGCGCAGCGCGATAGGTATCCCAAATCCAGTCATCGGTATAAAAAGGAGTACCGCCATCTTCATGTACCTTCCCATCAAATGCACTAAAATAACTTCCATCCTCGCTAATGCATACCGGCCGTTCAAAAACCCGATAAAGCGAAGTATAGAAGACCGACTTTTCATCTTCACTTCCCCCATCTACTTCTATCTTTCCCAAAGCCGTATTCCACACATCTCTTCCCCGTTTGGCCAAACGAGCCATATCGTAATCCTTTATTTCTCGTCTCAAGTTCTTCTCAGCCTGTCCCTCACTAATAAAAGAAATACCATAGCGTACGTTCACAACTTTAGTACTCATAGGAAAAGACAGCACAGCACAAGCATTCTCTCCCGCAGCTTCTTTTTCAGTAAATTCTATCTTGCCCTGCTTCAGAATGCCTGACTCCTGAAAGGGGATATCAGTCTCCATATACAAATAGACTTGGGTATTATTGGCCAAACGCTGGAAACCACTCACACTTCCTTCACCAATACGAATGGCACCATTCCTCGAATTAACAAATAGTTTTGGTTGTTTATCATGGCTACCAAATGCAATGCTATATAAAGCAGACTGATGGGAAGGAGCATATTCTACATCTATCTGTTCATCTTCCAAACGGACTTTATAATAATATGGTTTTATAACTTCATTATCATAGCTATAAGTCACAATCGGACTGCAGTCTTCCTGCAATGAAGGACTTAAATTGAAAGCAGAACTACCCCGATGGCTGGTTACCACCATAGGAAGTCCATTAAGTAAATCACTTGTATAATCAGTACGTTCAGGATATACTCTAAGCATACTGTTGGGAAGATGAATCGTTGGGAACGTAGGTACCAACAAATGACTGATATTCCCCATATAAGGGTTAACATAGTCAACTGGTTTCTTCACAGTATCTATATCCTTTCCAGTTCGCACGGTACATCCTACCAATAAAGCTATTCCCAAAAGAGAAATAAGAAAACTGATTTTCTTCATAACATTAAAATTATTCGTTAAACACTTGACAAACAACACATATCCGGTATTAACTCTGTATATATACGCCTCCATACACTAATGTATTCTTATTTCATATTTTCTTAGTAAGTGATGGGCATACTCCTGCAAGCCACTTTCTATCCGACGTTTTATCTTTGTTTTGGAAGCAACCCAAACTTCTTCAAAATTTTTCAAGCTATTATCCAATTCTTTCTGGTCAAACTTCTTACCATTCTCCACCGCCTGCACAACAGCATCTATGTACATGTCCCAGCGCACAGCATAATATCCAGCCACCAGCCCAGACCACGTCCGACTGGCATAATCATTCAATGTACCTCCCCACGTAGTTATCAGATTTCTCGCATTTCTCTCATAATAATCCTGAATAGCCGGATCGGCGCTATAAGCCCTGGCATCGGCAATCCACTTATCAAGAGAAGTGTAATCATGATAAGAAGTTAATATATCAATGTCGTCCAGAATTTCTCGCATCTCTGCAGCACGCATTTTTAATACCTGCAAATCCTCAGCTTCGTACATTCGGTCGAATTCATTTTTAACTGTCAGAAAATAATTCCCTAATAGTTGCCTGCCAACGGATATTACATCCAGCCTCAACGCATTCCGGTTCAGTTCAGGAGCCGACAACAGCATTTTCCATGCCTGCAAAAGCAGCTGATTGGAATAATCTGTCTTTGTACGCCCACTATTCATCCCCATAACAGGCCTGTAATTAGGCAAAACTCCAACGGTTTTAGGCACTTGGACATATATATCGTTAAACAGAATCTGCCAAGCTTCACGGACAGAACGGGATACCCTACCTGCATGACGGTCTGCCAAAGCGTTCACCCAAGTATCATCGCCTTTATCAACCGTCCAAGCTTTTTCCAGAATATATTCATACGGGAACTGGATGACATCAAGGCCTTCCAACGTAGAGCCGATCCCCTTCAAATTGCGCCCCCCTTCCTTCAGTGCAACATCCAATCTGCGCCCACTCTCCTTTACATTTCCCGTGATACCTGTGTTTCCGCCAAAATTTCCTAAATAACACCAGATATAGGGTTGCCCATAAAAAAAGTTTGTCTGCTTCCACAATTCCACATTCTCGCAATGATAGTCCAACAAAGACAATTTGCTGTCAGGAACTCCTTTCAGGAAAGCCTCTATCCGGGGAGCAGTCCATTTTTTTCGGTCAAAGTAAAACATCCAAGTCATCTGTAACCATTCAGCCTCTGAATCGGCTTCCTTCAAAGTCTGAAACAAATCAGAAGATACTTTATTTAAATAATCCGGTTCCCAGCAAGGAGGTTCACCTTCATTAAAAGGGTCAACACCATAGATATGTTCTGTCCCAAATATTTTTTCCTGCTCCTTGAGAAATTTCTTTTGTAACAGCGCAAACAAAGGTTCCTCCGGATTTAAAAAAGAACAATGATACTCCTTGGTAAATCCAGCCCATTTTCCCAGACTCTGAATATCCGCCTCAGGATAGATTCTTTTTAAAGCAGCAGGGACATGTCCGTTAAAAGCCGGCAGCACGGGCTTCATATTCAGCTCACGCTCACGCGACAAAATCTTTTGTTGAAGTTTAGTCTGGTTTTCAAGCCACTCTATAGGCAAGGGGCCGTTCCACGAATCAATATTTGCCATCCGATGCCAAGGAAGATAGACAGGACCAGTGAAGTATGAAAGAATTTCTTGGTCTTTCAAGCCGATGTCTTTCCAGACTTTGTACCATACCGCCTCTTGCCCCGTTATGGCCAAAGGCATATTTACACCATTGAGTGCCATCCAGTCAATAAACCTTTGCCAATCTTCCCAATCCCAGAAAGCCATGCTATAGCCGAAAGTACAATAATTCAAAAAGAACCGCCTTTCTACTTTTGCCGTTATCTCTATGGGTGAAGGCACTTGCGGTAGTATCTCCGGCATCTCCACCGGTTGATCTGCATACCAAGAAACCGTAGTCAGGCAATAATACTTTAAATAGTAGTTTAAACCAACCGCCATCGAATTGGCATTGTTTCCACTAATCAAAATCTTTGCATCAGCAGCTGATTCAATTCTAAAAACATCTTTCTCACTATCTACTTTTTTAAACTGGAATCTATCGGCATAAGTGGGAATCAAACGTTTCAACATAGATTCAGCAGCTTCAATATCAGCATGATTTCCGGCTTGTACAGTCACTACCCCAAAAAACAAGACCCAAAGAAAATAAAGTTCTTTTTTCATTATTCCAATTCCTCCAAAAACAATTTATATCAAAACAATGCAAAATCAAAAAATAGCAGCAGCCTCTTTCACCAATCGTACCGCCGCTTCCAACGGTTCATCGAAAGCCTTTGTTGTATTAGTCCAAGGAGCCACAATCCAGCTTTCTTCCCATTCTCCCAAGCCTTTACCCGAGAAATAAAGTTGTAGGCGAGGTATATAATAGTCCTTTATCAGACCTGACCACACACGAGCAGCGTAGTCTTCTTGTCTTCCTCCCCACGTCGTAATCAAGCGCTTGGCATTCATCTCATAACGTTCACAGTCCATAGCAGACACACCACAATCCCTTGCCAGCCCAATCCATCTGTCCAACCGATGCAGAGGATGTGACAAAAGCAAACGATCGGCATTCAGTAACAACGAAACAGTTTGCGCCAATTTTCTATCCGCCTCCGTTTTATCCCCCTTCTTTTTTATTTCAAGAGCCTTGACATATAGCAAATCAGCCTTGGCACCCAAATAGAACGCAGCAAATTCGATGGCATCGTTCCTATACAATTCAGATTGTCGCAAACTTTCCGAACAATTCAGAAAGAGTTCTACCGCCTGATAGAAATCATCCTTCATAGCCACCTTGGTCTCTCTGATACTATCAGGAACAACCGTTTGCCACGTAAAGCGAGGATAGGCATAGAAAGACCCATACGTACTCTTTCTTAACAGATTCCAAGCTTTAGACATATTATCCGGATATCCACCGTAGCGAGCCTTGCAATAACGCTCCAACCATATATCCAAATCTATCGCAACATCACTCCAACCTGCATCAGCAAGCAGTTCATATACCACTTCATTGTTTTCAAGTCCCTCTGGAGCCGACCCAAATCCCACCAAATCTTTTCCACACTCAGCATGCAAAGCCTCCACAGGCGCAGATGCATACATATCCAATTCTCCAGTCAATATATTCTTTCCACCAAAATTGGGCACATAACTGAAAATCCATTTCTTGCCATAAAACCCTCCATGCCTTTTCCAGGTCTGTTCCGTTTTCCATACCCATTTCGGGAAATCGTTGCCTAAATCTATAATAATCATCTTGTTGTCAGGCACACGACTCAACAGTGCGCTCAAACCTGCTTTATCCCAAAAAGAGCGTTGATAGCCAAAAGTCCATCCTTGAGTCACCCATACCGCATCAGGATTTCCTGCTGCAATCGAGTTGTATATCGTTTCACCATATTGTGCGAGTAGTCTGTTTTTCCCCTCTTTGTCGTCTTTGTCAACTGGAAGTTCCATCTCGTTAAAGCTGTCTGACAAGTAATATTTGTTTTTCCCGAATTCTTTCTCCCACTCCTCGATGAACATTTTACCTATTTCCACGAAAAAGGGGGAGTCAGGAGGTAACACATACGCATTATAGTCTTCACCAAAACCGCCCCATTTCAAATGATTGAACTTTATCTCAGGATGTTTTTCAACAAAAGCCATCGGGACGAATCCTGCAAAAGCCGGAGCTATGGGGTGCATATCCAGCTCACGCATTCTCTCTAATATTTGATGTTGCAATTTGATTTGTTCCTTTTGCCAATTATCTGTCAGCCCTCCATCCCAAGAATTCAGATTTCCCATACGGTGCCAAGGCAAATGGGCCGGTGCCGTAAAAAAAGACTGTACTTCTTCCTTGTCTAATCCCAAACGCAGCCATACACGCTCTGCTATAACCTCGGCCGCCACTGTTGCTAACGGAAAGTTTACCCCATGAAGTGCCATCCAATCAATTTCCTGCTCCCAACGTTCCCATCCCCAGAAAGGAGCCGTATATCCATAAGTACAAACATTCAGAAAATAGCGAAGACCATAGGGCGTGGTCTGAAGTGACAGACGATAATCGGGCCACACCTCAGGCTGCACGACATGACTCCCACCCCAAGTGACCATGGAGCCGCAAGCTTCTTGCATATAACGTCGAAAAGCATAGCACAAGGCAACTTGGCTACTCCCTTCAATTGTCAACACACCTTCTGAAGCTTCCACCGAGAAACAGTCCTTTCCATCTAGACAATCCGTCAACTTTAAACGGACATTTTTTGAACAGTCCCCAAACTTTCTATTTATTACTTGCCATGCAGGTTCTTCCACGCCATCAGCCATAACAGATGATGATACAAACAGAAAAACATAAAAAAGCAACAATGATGAATTCTTTATTCTAAAAATATTCTTCATAGGTTAATCACTGTATTTTAAATAGCCCTAATCTACCGTAAACCGATATACAGCCTTAAATGTATATTCCTCTCCCACATCCAAAAGTATAGATGGAAAATTCGCCCAATGTACTGCATCAGGATACCCTTGGGGTTCCAAAGCAATTCCGGCACTGCTAAAATAAGGTATACCATTCTTTCCTACATCAGAACCATCCATCATATACCCCGTATATACTTGCAAAGAGGGTTGATTAGTATAAATAGATAATTTTCGCCCACTACTTTCTTCATATAATTCTGCAGCCAACGAGCTGTCTCCGCCATTACTCAATACGTAAGCCAATGAAAAACCTTTCTGTTGCCTGATGTTTAGATAGTCCGTAGCCAAAGCTTCCGAAACGGTTCGTCCTTTTCTAAAATCAAGGACTGTTCCTTCCAAGGAAATAATTTCCCCGGTAGGAAGCAAATTATCATCACAGTCGATAAGTTGGGCAGAACATATCTGGAGTCTATGAGACAAAATATTCTCACGCTTCTGTACACCAGTTAGATTAAAAAAGGCATGATTCGTCAAATTTATGGGAGTCAAGCAATCCGTCACTGCCCTACACTCTATTTCCAACGAATCATTATCGGTCAATGTATATCGAACAGATACCTTCAAATTACCTGGATAGCCCTCCTCCCCATTAGGAGACAAACGGGTAAATAGAACAGTTTGTTCCCCTTTCCGGTTTATGCCTGCCGAAGCATCCCAACGGCAACAATGGAATCCTTTAAAACCACCATGCAGATGGTTAGGTTCAGGCTTGCCATAGACATCATTGGCAGCTAACTTATAATAATTGCCTCCAAGATTGAAACCTGCATTCCTTATGCGCCCACAAACACGTCCGATAATAGCTCCATAGTACTGTTCATGAGCCTCTTTATAGCTAGCCAAATCATCAAATCCCAGCAAGACATCTTTTAAATTTCCCTGTCTGTCAGGAACAAACATAGCCAACCAACGCGCTCCATAATTCGTAAAACGAGCCATCAAACCGTTACGATTGCAAAGAGTAATTACACGTTCCATATCATTTCACCCATTATTTTACAAATACCCATTCAGACACATTGTATCGTTTGCCTTTGTAAGCACCTTTACGCTTGCACTTACCCTTTCCATTTTTCACCTCTAGAAATAACCAGTTATAACTGTTCTTTCTCTCGAAATCATAGCTCACACCATCATCCTCGAACAAGGTAAAAGCCGTTTCCGAAGCATCCCCATAAACATGGCATACAATATCAAAAACAGAATTGTCGGCTACATATTGCAAAGGTTTAGCCAATGGCAAAATAGTTCCTCCCTTTACAAACAAGGGCATCTCATCCATTGCTATGGTCACTTCATGTTCACCGCCACCCTCATAGCGTTCGTTTGTGTTAAAATTATACCAAGTCCCCTTAGGGAAATAAACAGTTCTTTTGCCAGTATCATCCAATAATGGGGTCACCATTAAGTTATCTCCCATCATATACTGATTCGTAATATTCTGTACTTTAACATCTTCTGAGAAATCCATTAACAAAGGACGGAAAGGAGGGATACCTTCCATACAGTAATGAGCAAACGCATTATATAAATAAGGCAATAAACGCATACGTTGATTCACCTGTTTACGTGTGATATTCTCCATTTCAAGACTGTCTGTCAAGAAGACACCGGCATTGTTTTTGTCTTTATCATACTGTAGCCAAGGGGGATTTTGCAAGAACCAACTGTCAACGACTGCATGAGCAGACAAAAGCACAACTTGTAAACGACGGAAAAATTCAGCCTTTGACCCGGATTGCCTTACTTCGGGTGACCACAGCAATCCTCCGAAAGCCGAATTACAGACCATCTCAATATAATCTTTATACCCATAAATATCACTATACAACGAAGCGGGAATGGAAGAAGCGAATAATCCCGAAGAACGATAATCTTGAAAAGTACGTATATTTTCGTTCGCATACATTTCATTCAATGTCCGCAAATAAAGCATACCAAATGCTTGATGCACTTGTTCACCATCCATCCCTGAAGGGAAAGTACTCATTTCAGGAAACCCCCAAGTAGCATTCCCAACAGAAATATCCGAATTATCACATTCATCAAGCTTAAAGCCTGATATACCTTCACGCATTAATTGTTTATGATAATCAGAAAAGCGAGTTCTCGTCTCCGGCAAAGCAAAGTCCGGTACCAATCCACCCCATACCAAAAAATCACCTGAATAATCTTTCAACGGTTTCCACAACGGTGAAGTAGGATGCACATAAGCATGTTCCCACAAGTTTACTTTATAATGATTTTCATTCAAGACTTTCAACATAGAATGATGATCCAGATAACGTTCTTTATTCCAAACATAGGAACAAGAATAGGCAGCCGTATGCCAACCCGGTTCCAGTCCAATCACATCGCAAGGTATTTTCTTATCTCTGAAATAGGCCTGTACCCGCATTACGCCCTCTTGTGTGAAATCCGTCTTAGTACGGTACTTAAAACCAAGTCCCCACATAGGAGGCAAACATCCACCGCCAGAAAACAAGTTGTATTTCTGAACAGCTCCCTTTAAATCGGAAGCCTTAAAAATGAACACTTCTACCCCATCACAATTTGGAATATCAACATATACATAGCTCCCAGATTTTTTATTAGCATAAAGTTCTTCAGTAGAAGTTTTCACATCGCCAGTAGGAGAAAAAGACTCCTTCTGAACATGTTTTTCGGTATGAGTACCACAGTAAAAGGTCGTATATCGCAAAGTATTAACCAAAATTCCATATCCTTTACTCGACACATAGAACGGTTGCGGAGCATGTGTATAACCCAATGTATTCAGAGGATGGTCATTCACAATAGGCTTTTTCTTCAATCCCCGTTGCTGAAACGAACCAATCTGAAGTCCAAAGCCATAGAGCTGTTCGCCATCTTGTAAAGGTATACACACACGACTTCCACGTCCTGTTACCCTCATGTCAATATCCTCCAACATAAAAGGGAGTTCCCCAGCAGCAAGCTCATCCAGTGCATCATACTTAGGTTCCTTCGGGCAAAAATCATAAGGAGTAAATTTATCCGGTACACCGATAGACAAACGATAAATTCCATTGGCCAACGTATCAACCGTAACACTATTGTGCCCTCTTACACCCAGCACATCCCCCCAGACCAGCAATGCAACAACACAAATCTTTAAGATATTTTTTTTGAAAAGATACTCTTGTTCCATAAATCTACATCATTTAAATCAATCAACCAATTTCCAAATAGTCTCAATATCCATTTTCTTCCCTTTAATCCGAATAATTAAAGGATAAACATCCTCGCCTGGCTTCAACCCTTTGGGAGGAATACCCGGTGCCACTCCCGTATACAATTCATAAGGCACTTGGACATTCAATATCAATTCTGTCCCATCACGTAACTCAAAAGAACAACTTCCCTTCCCCCTACTTTTACTTACACTTGAAATACGTTCATATTCGGGTAATGTATCACGTCGTGCAGCAGGAAGAGCTATAGAATCACGCAATATCAAAGTATAATCGTACACATGTTCATCCTCCGACTCACAAGTAAAACGATCTGTCAGGACCAATCCATCTAACGATAAACTCCTACACATCCTCACCCCCGCATAGGCACTGTCAGAAACGGCTTTTATACTTCCTCCGTCAGAAGTTGGTTCAAACAAAGTAATCTCTCCCTCAGTAGCTTTCTGATTTTTCTTGTCAACCGTCACCGTATTGTGTGAAATCGTCTTCTGATACCAAGCATAACAATCTGGTACTCCGTATGCCGTAGTTCCCAAGTCTGGTAAAATTTCTTTGCGACCGTCGTGAATACTTATCGACAGCTTGTCAGGATGCCCATGCAGTCCACCGCTCGGCCCGTTTTTCAGCACAACTGCTTTATCCCGAAAGCGTAATATGCCAACTCCCAAATTCGGAAACAAGTGACTGGTCAAAGAAACACCTCCATCATGCGATTTCAAATCCATCCCGTTTATCAACGCCTCCGGTGATCTTCTTTCTATCTTTTTATAACATGCTGCTAAAATATCCGTCATCTGACGATTGCCGGTACGCAAAGCAACAATCTCGTATAAGCCTGTTTGATCGAACAAAGTAGTCCCATACCAACCATCATTTTGCGAAGGAAACATCAAGTCTGAATAAAGCATCTGCACAGGCGACAAAAACATATTAACAACCTTCGGGTCATACAAATCAATATGACGACACCTTACGGCCTCAGCAGATAGCAGAATAGCTCGCAACGGATAAAAATGATACACTACGGAACCTTCATTCCACCAACCATCATCATATACATGATATTTCTGCATATCATAATACCCCAACACTGGTTTATTCAAGGCAACATCGATTATAGAATCACTCTTTAGGGCAACGCCTAATGCCATAATTCCTCCATTATGCCACACTTGCCAATTACCCTTGTCACGGCTTGCCATCAACAGTTCTGCACAAGGACGCAAAAAACCGTTCTCAATCTGCCGCTGTTCTTCCACTGTCATTACTTTTGAAGCCACCAAATAAGCACGAGCTGCATCTATCGCCCAAACTGCCTCATCTAAACTCTGAGAAAACAGTTTGCCACTTGTCCCAGGATTATATTTCCTTTCCCTATCATGTATTTTATAAGCAGGGTATTTCCGGGATAAATCCAACAACATAGATGTTATATTACGGGCATACCGTTTTTTATCTGTTGCTAAATATAAATACATATTAGCTTTCAAGTAGTCTAAATTGGCAGCATGAACAAAATTTACCCAAGCCCAGTCATATCTATCTACTCCGCTCCACTTCTTTTTACATACGGTACAATAATGTTCTTTAGGACTGTCCCAATCAAACACGAATTGAGTATTATGAACCGGACAGAAATAGTGATGTCCATGTCCTCCTTCCAAAGTCGGTATTTCCAACGAGTGCTTTTCTCTTGCTATAATCGTCTCATCAAGCCTATCCAAGATTTTTTTCCCCCATTCAGTTCTCGAAGAAGACTTGATGTTATTCAAGTCTTCTTGAGAATAAAAATAAAAATCTGCATTTTGTTGGGCAAAAACCGTTTGCACAAGAAATAAGCCTATCAGCAAAAAAAATCTGTTTTTCATCATTCAACCACCTTACAATTATTGTTAATTCTATTCAACCGAATCAACGCCTCTATATAATAATAATCGGCATAGATTATCGAAGCATCTATCTCTGAGCCATGAGGTTTATGCCCGGTGGAATGAAGCAGGAAAGCATTGTTCACCTCTCCGCTCAAATAGGCTGGAGATGATAAAGTTTCCAACATTCTTATGGCAGCATCAAAGTAGCGGTCAGCCTTTTCTTTATCTTTGATATAGGAGCTCAATTCAAGCAATCCCGAAGCCACCACCGCAGCTGCCGAAGCGTCTTTTGGCTCCTCGGGAATACCAGGTGCATCAAAGTCCCAATAAGGGACATAATCTATTGGAAGCCTTTGCAGATAAGTATCCGTCGCCTTTTGGGCTATTTCAAGAAAAGCCGTGTTTCCTGTCTCCCTATAGCACATGGTAAAACCGTAGATTGCCCACGCTTGCCCACGTGCCCATAGAGACTCATCCGCATATCCTTGATGAGTCAGTTGGCTGATTCTTTTTCCGCTAATCGTGTCATATACCACTACATGGCATGTACTGTAATCGTCCCTGAACTGATTACCTGCAGTAACTTTCGCATGACTGAAAGCAATGTCATACAGTTCTTTATTACCTCCGTTTCTGGCAGCCCAAAACAGCAGTTCCAGATTCAGCATATTATCAATGATTGTGTTATGCGGCCATCCTTTTTGTTGTCTCATTCCTGGCCACGAATGAATCGTGCCTACCCGCTCATCAAACAAAATAGCCAATGAATCGGCAGCTCGAAGTAGCATCTCTTTATATTTTTGTTCACCCGTCAGTCTATAAGCGTTACCCAAGCTGCAATACATCATAAACCCCAAATCATGATTGTCCGGTCTACGATTAAGTACCGGATATAAAGCTGAAGAATAGCGTTCTGCTTGTTTCTTAATCTCTACATCGTGCGAATACTCATACGCATACCAAAGTATTCCAGGCCAAAAGCCACTTGTCCAATCGTAGATAGATGTACAATTCCACTTATGCTCGCCCTTGTCTGGCAATATATTACGCGGCATTTGGGTAGTGTCATCCAAGCTACTCAAACTTTTCTCTATCTGCCCTTCACAATAGCGCAACAAGGGTTCTACTTCAAACTTAGGATGAGAAGTACATGAACATAACAGAACAAGCAGACCTCCTAAAACATATTTTTTCATAGAAAAACTATTCTTTAAGTTCTTTGATGATCATAGCCACACCACCACGAGGCAAGAGAGACAGTTTCAAGGTAGTTTTGGCCGTCACTTTTTTCGTATCTATGGCTACATGTGTTCTTGTCTTCACTTTCTCTCCCCCATCGGTAAACATTGTCAACTCATATTTTTTATCTTTATCCAAAAAGTCAAGAGCGACATTCAGTTTCCTTGCATCATTGTTAGTAAGACATCCCACATACCAAACACCGTCTTTTTTACGGGCCATCGTTATATATTCACCAATAGCACCATCAAGCGTTTTAGAGTCATCCCAAGTAGTAGGCAGATTGTCAAAGAAAAACAGTTCAGGTTCATCCTTAATATCTTCCGGAGTATCGTACCAATACAAGAACTGTAAAGGGCTATAGTTTATAACAGACAATGCCATTTGATGACAAGCAGTATTCAGTAACGAACGTGCATTCAAGCTCTTTGCCAACCCTGGTTTCAACTCTTTGCGATGATAATAGCAAACCGTAGCATCCGCAGCTCCGCAAAGGAACCGGGTAAAGGGCAAAGTCGTGTTATTTACACCATCAGGGAACTCCTCATTACCTCTGACGCCTTCCTGAGTCAGAAGATTAGGATAAGTACGACTGAATCCTGTAGGTCTGTATTCATCATGAATATCCACCATCAAATGATGCTTTGCACACTTCTTTACCGCATCATGCAACCATGTTGTCCATCTGAACGAACCGACATGTACGAATCCGAACTTAATACCTGCTATCCCCCAAGATTCATACAATGGTAATATCTCGTCCAAATAGGCAGACAAAGCACGCTGATTGACATATACCCAGACCCCTACACCTTTGCTCTTTGCATATCTAACCACTTCAGGCATATCCAAATCATTGACCGGACAGCGCTGCGGATCCACATCCGATTTCCTGGGATCCGACTCTTTAGAAATTTCAGAGCCATACCAGCCCGAATCAAAATGGATGTAGTTCAATCCTCTTTTAGCTGCAAAATCCACTACTTTCTTAGCTCCATCCGTAGTGAGGGAAACGGTACGAATAATGCGCCCTGGCTTAATCCACTCCGTATCTTCTATCTGGCAAGGCTTATTCAGATTCAGAATCAAGTCATTATTATTAATTAAGTCCTTGGGGCTTTCAGCAATCATAACAACCCTCCAAGGAGTTTCAAACGGAGCTATATCTTCAACAGCATCATACATCTTGCAACGTATCACATTACTCTCACCCTTACGCACCACAAACTTGGTTCTACTATAATCGACCATTTCAGCCTCAGCCAAGCTTGCATAAAGTCCATTTTCCAACTGAAGGGTTAATGGCCGCTCAGCCTCACCTGGCCAGTCCTTAACCAACATACGCTTATGTTCTGCCTGAGCAAAAGGCGCAAACCAGCAGTAGGTGTTTTCCGGTACAGTAAAAGTTGTCAGTTCGTCACTAATACGTAAATAAGAACCATGCAAATATTTATATCTGAAACCAACACCCGAATTGTAAATTCTGACAATTAAAGCGAGCCTATCACCCCGGCCCTTACCCTTCAATGTATAAGTATACCCCTTATAGCAATCATTTATTACCGAACGCTCTCCATAAACCGGATACCAGTCTTGATTGACGGAAACAGAATCAATACGCTCTATTTCCATGTTTTCTTTCCATCCATCAATGCCAAGATTCGATTCTAAAATGACCGGCTTCCCTTTGTAGGAAACTTCGTATTTCAACTGTCCATTCACCGAATACACCGAAAGCCCTACAGAGCTGTCGGGAGAATGGAAAACTTGTTTAGTATTTCCGGCATGAGCCAGCAACATACTTAAAAAACAGAAAACAATACTATTCAATATTCTCATAACAAAATTCTACTTTAATAATTTCACACGTATAATTTTACTTTTGCAAATGCCATGCAAAGAGTAGTCAATACCGGTATTCATCAGATAACTACCACTATATTTCTTGTCACTATTGTCCACTTGATAAATTCCATCAGGATTAAGTCCTTTAAAGCACAAACGTTTTTTTTCAATAGGACAACGAGTACTCACATCAATCTTTTCTGAAACATTATAGCAAAAGACTACAGCCTCTTCTCCTCCAGGACTTACATATTCCAATATTGAATGAGTTGACTCAAACGGAGATGCCAACCTATACAAAATACCATTATGTACCAAAGGACGAATCTCTTTATACAAAGCAATTTTCTCCTTTGCGATTGCAATTTCATCCGATTTCCATGAAATTATATTATTCCCAATACCTAATACTCCACTCATTGCAACATCAAAACGAAAATTCAACGAATAATTCATATCATGCCAATTCTCACCTCCTGTCCAACTAACCATTGAATTAGCCGGGAAAGCACTCAAATAACCATATTGAATATAAATACGATCCAATGGGTCGATATTATCACTAGCCCAAGCAACATCCATACGAGAAAGCATGCCTAAATCAACCCTTCCTCCTCCACTTGAACACGTTTCAAATAAGACATTAGGAAATTCCTTTTTCAACTCATCAACAAGTCTATACAGATTTTCAGTATATCGAATACGAACCTCACGTTGCTTCTTTGTAGGAGCAGAAGGCCATCCAGGTTCTGTCAAATGCCTGTTCATATCCCACTTAAGGTATTTTATGTTATGCTCTCTCAGAAGAGTAGAAAGAGATTTATATAAATACTGAAAAACATCCTCACGCGCTAAATTCAGCATAGACTGGTTACGTCCTAATGTTTTAGGACGATTAGGGAAATAGAAAATCCAATCTGGATGAGCACGGTATAAATCACTGTCCGGATTAACCATCTCAGGTTCAACCCAAATACCAAAATCCATACCCATATCATTAATCTTCTTAATCAATGGTTTCAACCCATTCGGAAATTTGTTTTTGTCAACAGTCCAGTCCCCTAATCCCCCTCTATCGTTTACGCGACCTTTAAACCAGCCATCATCTATCACAAACATTTCAACGCCTATTTCTTTAGCAACTTTAGCTATGGCAAGCTGTTGGTCTTCATTCACATCAAAGCCTGTAGCATACCAACTATTATAGATTACCGGACGGTGTTTGCTTCCTTGCTGAAGAACTTCTCTTGTATAAGAAGCAAAAATCTGAGATACTTCAGAAGTCCCGTTTTGAGTATATCCAAAACAGATTTTGGGTGTAACAAACGATTCCCCTGGAGTAAGATTCAACCAGCTATCCCAAAACCTAATACCACCGGAAATCTGCAAAGCTCCATCAGATAGTCGTTCAAAATCCATTCGCCATGTACCGCTATACAATAATTGTCCAAACCATACACTACCCGAAAACTCATCGTGTTCTCCTCGTGGACGAACAGCAAAATAAGAAGAACCATAAGACTTAAAATCTCTAGACTGAATGGTTTTAACACCTTGAGTCAATAAAGTTGTCTGAGGCTGAAACTCATTACCCAAAGAACCGGATAGGTGAGTCAACTCATATAAAGAAGCCGGCAACCACATTGCCCCCGATTGCAGATTTTCAATTAATATATCATCACGTTTTCCTATGTTAGCGACCTCAAGCCACTTCTCCATCAGATTATGATTGGGCAACACTCTATAGCAAGCATAAACTGACAAAGGATAGTGAGAGTCTTTCAACAAAATACGTAAGACATCATATCCCTCATCCTTCAGTAATTCCGAAGAATGATATTTCAAATCCAAATCACGCACATTATCTTTGAAAACAGCTTCAACTAATGGACTGTTCCAAGCACCTACCCCACGAACCGGAACCTCTGGAAACTCATTCCAACGAGCAGTGGATTTTTCTTCTCCTTCCACTTTAGGCCCATAATAAAAAGTATTCAATCGTCCACCGCGTATTCCAATACGATAAGACATGGTTTCTGTTTCCAACATCCAGTCCTGGTCTGCCAACTTTATAATTTGTGCAAAAGAAGAAAAATTTAGCAATAAAAAGCTCCACAGAGCAATACATCTATTATTCATGATAATCAATATTAAAAGACTAATTCTATTTCTGAAAAAATCGGAAAGTGATGCGACAAAGATACAACTTCAACTTTTGATGCAATCAATTTCCAATGTTCTTTAGGATAACCAAACAAATAATCTATTTTATTCTTCGGGTTATAGGTTAACAAAAGAAACCATTCACTATTTTCATAATCTTCTTATTACCGTTACTGCATACATCTATCATCTACAAATTCTTACTCAAAAGGGAAATAGAAAAAATTTATTTATCCCCTCTTTTCTTATTACTTAATGAATATAGACAACAAGGATAATAAAGAGAATATAAAATCTTCAAAATTTTCTAATTTATTATGGTAGTTCAATAAGAATAATTGGCAAGAAGACAATGAACATACGACAATAGCCCAAGGTCTACTCGCCAATTAATCGTTATTTAATAAAACTAATACCTATATCCAACATAATTTTAATATCCTGGATTTTGTGGAAATTCTGCCTGAGAATTCGCATCAATTACTGATTGTGGAATTGGACAGAGATTATTCTTCTCACCCACCGTTCTGGCAGATGCTTCATAACCAAACCGTTTGGTTCTATCGTAAAGCAAGCCCATGCGGCATAGAGTGAGAGTACGAAATTCTTCGGCATAAAGTTCGCGAGCTCTTTCATCCAGTAAATAGTCAATATCGATATCAGCCGCCACTACTGGCTTTGCCTTTGCACGAGCCCTCACTACATTAATATCAGCTGCTGCTAATTCTTTATTACCATTCTTCAAATAAGCTTCGGCTCTCAACAAATATGTTTCAGCCATACGGATTGCATACCATTCCATAACAAAACCGTTAGAAGGCTCGGCTGCATAATGCCAGTCTGAACCACATTTCATAATACGCGGCCAAAAACGCTCCATTGTATCATTACGAGTTGTCAACCATTCTTTCCGAATAATATCTCCAGGATGTAACTTTACTGTAATATTCGTACCATCTGCCAGAGTAACTGGTGTTTCATAAACCTTAGTAGGATCATCTACTTCAACACCATCAACAATCGGTTTCGGCGCTCTAAATATGCGATTAATGTTAAATTCCGCATTACGTTGATCCTCTGTACCGGATTTTCCCCACAATTGATACAAGAAGTAATTAGTTGCACGCAACCAAGCAACTCCACGTCCTGTCCAGTCACGCGCCTGACCATCATAACCAAACTTCGTAGTGCCCCAAAAAGCCGGCCAAAATACACGTTCTTGATCAGTACGAGTATTAAGGTAATCGTTCAAGCCACCCTGTGCAAATTTATCAACCTGAATAACCCAAATGGATTCCTTATTACCTGTCTGATAACTAAAGTTAGAAAAACCATCCAAATTCTTCATTTGGAACAAATCCCAAAAGGCATCCTTACCTTCCACGTCCTTGCGCCATCCGAAACGTTCCATCATTAAATGATATTCCCCCACCTTTTGATCGATAACCATAGAAGCTGCATCAATTCCTTTTTGATACATACTCTTATCGCCGGTTTCATCACCAAGAGCAATATACATCTCACTCAAATAGTGATATGCAGCCGCTTTCACAATTTTACCCGGTTCTGTTACAGAAGTAGGAAGATGCTGAGCTGCAAATTCAAAATCTGAGATGCTTTGTTTATATACGTCTTCCCGTGAATCACGCGTATAAGCAAGTGAAGGAGATTCCACAGGAGCTACTATTATAGGGACCCCACCAAACAAACAACCTAAATAACGGTAGCAATATCCTCTAAAAAAACGAGCTTCAGCCTGTACTGCTAATTTTTCCTCTTCATTGCTCCATCTGACATTCGGATTTTCAGTTTGTTTAAGCAAAGTATTTATATTATAAAGCATGCCATAATGACGGCCATACACAATACGAAATATATCCGTAACCGAATTTACATATCCCCAGTCCGTAAAAAGTTCAGTGTCTGAATTTTGACGGAACATTACATCCGTTCCGGAACCAAAATGAAAGAAGTACGCAGGGTCATCTGTAAAATTATAATTTTGACGAGCTACCCGATAGAATTCATTTAAACCTGTTCTGAATTGAGCTGCATTCAAATAAGAATTATCTACCGTCAAGAAATCGTCTGCCTCTTCTTTCAAAAAATCACTATCGTTGCAAGCACACAATGTACAAAATGCGAATGCCAAATATGCTATCTTTTTCATGTTAAATATTTTTATGATTAAAATACAACTTCTACTCCCACGGTAATATTACGCATAGCAGGATCCCCATGTGCATAAGCTTGACCTGTTTCAGGATCTTGTCCCTCCCAAGAAGTGAATGTCAGTAAATTCTTCGCAGCCATATATACCTTTAAATTCTGAATTGGAGTTTTGCTCAGCAAACTTTTGTCAAAAGTATAAGCCAAAGAAATGTCTTGCAAGCGTAAAAAGTCATGACGTTTCGGAAATTGATAATTGTAAGGGTTTTTATAATTCGGACGAGGCACCTTATTGGAAGGATGTTCAGGCATCCAATACTCTTTGTCCAACCAATTTGCTGCACCACCACCACCAAATGTGCCAACATAATTGGCATAGATATTATTGGCAATGTAATAATTATCCTTACCACCTCCAGCAATCCAATTCAATAAGAAATAAAGCTCAAAGTTTTTATAAGTGAACGTATTAGACATAGTCATCGTAAAGTTCGGTTTAGTGTAGCCCACAATCTTACGATCGTTATTGGCATCAATCGAACCATCTCCATTCAAATCTTTGAACTTGACATCACCGGGAACACCACCATAAACCGACATATATTCAGTATCATCTTCTTGAATAATACCATCAAAGACAAATGTATAAACTGCTCCCAATGACTTACCGATGAAAAGGTTATTGGCAATATCATCATCTTCTATGCCATCTCCATTACTATCCAGTCCATAAAGAGAGATAACTTTATTGCGATTCATCCAGAAGTTAACCCCCGTAGACCAAGAGAAGTCTTTCGTTTCAATATTAATGGATCTTAAAGAGAATTCTAATCCCCAGTTCTTCACCTCACCAATATTATCCGACACATTTTGGAAACCATTCATGATAGGAATAGCGCGATCTAGCAACAAATCTACTGTTTTGGAATTATAATAATCCACATTACCACTCAGACGATCTTTAAACATTGAGAAGTCAAATCCCACATTCCAAGACCCCGTTCTCTCCCATGCTAAATCCTTATTAGCTAAGCCGCTGGAAGCCGATGTATTGGCGGTTTGATCGCCAAACAGATAATAACCTGATCCCATACGTGAGAAAGTAGAGTAAGACCCCACAGAAGGATTACCATTTTGCCCATAAGACAATCTCATTTTCAAGTAGTTAATTAACTTCACATTATCTTTGAAGAAGTTCTCATTACTAATCGTCCACGCACCTGCCGCTGAGAAAAAGTTACCATATTTATTTCCTTCAGCAAAACCTGAATAACCATCGCGGCGTACAGAAGCAGACAAGTGATAACGCTGCTTCAATGCATAATTCACACGTGCCATATAAGCCAACTGCGACAGCACACTTTTACCTGTATCCACTCCTCTTTTTGTAGGATCCCCCAACTCTAGTGCATTTATTCCCAAAGTAGTAGTACCAGCTGCAGAGAAATCCTTAGCACTCAACCTAGAAGAAGTAGTAGTTTGCCTTTGGCGTTCAGCCAGCAAAGTAGCATCTACAGAATGGTCACCAAATGTACGACTATAATTCACCAAATGATTCATAAACCAGTCAGTACGCGTTGAATGAGATTTATAACCATTGGCATCCACCAAGTACTTAGTTTGGTCATATAGGTCTCTTTCATTCAAAGTATTCATGAAATAACGTTCATCTTGAAAATTAGCAGAATGTCCTTCCCAACGATTCAACGAATAGTCAAAAGTATAAGAAAGGCCTTTCACCCAAGGCATATCAATCCGCGCAAATGTCATGCTGCGATAGTTTTGATTTCTGTCCTCATTGAACTGGGTTGTCTGCCATAGCGGATTGATGGTAGTGGTATGTCCCTGCGGTGAGCGCTCCATCTGATTTTCAAAGCCTTCAAAACGTACGTATTTGTATCCGTAAGGGGTATTATTAATTGCATTTCGCATATCAGCAGAGACACCATCTGCATTTTTATTAATAACAGACAGGTTCAAACCAATTTTGAGCCAATCAGTAATTTGAGATTCAACTTTGGAAGTCACAGAGAACTTTTTGAACTTATCATTATACATAACACCTTTCTGATCCAAGAACTGCCCAGATATATAGTAATTCATTTTATCCGTTCCGCCAGACACACTCACTTGATAGTCTTGGGACAGTCCCATGTCAACACACTCATCATACCAGTCAATGATATTACCTTCTTGGTAAGCAGAATACTCGTAAGGAGTCAACATATTTTCCAAAGTTAAATCAGCCTCAGAGGCTCCATTCATGATATTCAAATCTTTTTTCAATTGAAGAAAACCTTCTGGAGAAAGCATATCCGGTACTGTAGTCGGAGTTTGAAACCCTACAGTCGCACCAAAACGCACGCTTGGCTTACCCGACTTACCGCGCTTAGTAGTCACCAAAATCACACCGTTGGCAGCTCTTGAACCATAAACTGCCGAGGAACTTGCATCTTTCAGCACATCTACAGAAGCAATATCATTCGGATTCAATTCATTCCAGCTTCCCACAAAAACAACTCCATCAACCACCAGCAAAGGATCATTAGAAGCTTTAATTGAGTTTTGACCGCGAATATTTATACTCGGATTACCACCAGCATTGGTCACTGTACCAATATCAAAACCTGGTAACTGACCTTTCAGGGCATCCAGCACGTTCATATTAGGAAGCGTCATACGAGGAGAATCCTCTAATCTAATAGAGGCGATAGAGCCAGTCAAGTCTTTCTTCTTCGCAGAGCCGTAACCAATTGCAACGACTTCATCCAAAACTAGAGAATTTTCCTCCATTGCAATTTTTAGTCTCTTTGCAGCAGAAGTTACTTTAACTTCCTTTGATTCGTAGCCGATGTAATTTACCACCAAAGTTCCATTTACTGGAAGAGTCAGCACAAAATTACCATCAACATCAGTTACAACACCATTTTGTGTTCCCTTTTGAAGGACTGTTGCTCCAATCAAAGGTTCACCAGTTGTTTTATCAAACACATACCCTTTGACACTCATGTTTTGAGCAAACATAGGTATAACGGATAAAACCCATGCTAAACAAAACAAATATAGAAATTTGTTTCGCTTCATACAATTAAAACATTTCATAAAATAAGATTTAAAAATTAAGCAAACTATGTATCATTAAAGTCGTTATAACGCGTTCCTTTTAACAAGTACAAAAATAGAGAAACACAGCACGTAACACAATAGACTATTTTTTTAAAAGATAGACAATCTTATTATGAACAAAAAGAAACATTCATCTACTCTACACTTATACCATATAGAGTAAAAACATGTCGGAATCTAAAAATTGAAAAAGGATGTAAGCTTTCAATCAAGTATTGTTTATCTTTTTAATCCTGCTCCAGATACATCTCAGAGCAAGTACTTCTTCGCCACCGGGCAACGAAGGGCTTGCCACCGGAGAGCCCCACCTCCGACACCGGGGAAGCACTTCCTTCTCGGTGCCGAACAAAACGGGAACTTGCACCATCCATCAGAATGTAAAGCAAAAAGATTGGCTCTTTCCTTCCCCATACAGAAAAAAAGAGCCAAATCATCTCAATACATGCAATTCTGAAAACAATATTATCCTTTAAACCTTATTTCTTTTCCAACGAAAATGAATAGGGAGCATCCGAATCCGCTGTACCTCTCTCCATATCAGGCTGAGCAGACATACGATAATCCATCCTCATACCTTGAATCATCTTATTATGCTCCAAATAATTCTTCCTGTATTTCTTACCGTCAATCTTTAATTCATCAATATAGCAATTAGTCATACTACTTTCCGGAGCATTGATTGTTACATCTTCTCCATTCTCCAAATGAATCACAGCCTTACGAAAAAGGGGAGTTCCCAACACATACTGACCTGAACCGGGACATACCGGATAAAATCCAAGAGCCGAAAAGACATACCAAGCAGAAGTCTGTCCATTATCTTCATCCCCACAATAGCCATCAGGAGTAGGTGCATAGAACTTATTCATCACTTGACGAAGCCACATTTGCGCTTTCCAAGGTGCCCCGGCATAATTATACAAATAAATCATATGCTGTACCGGCTGGTTGCCATGGGCATAGTTACCCATATTCATCACTTGCATCTCCCGTATTTCATGGATAACGCTACCATAATAACTTTCATCAAAAACTGGCGGAACTATAAATACTGAATCCAGCATGGAGACAAGCTTATGTTTCCCGCCCATAAGGTCTATCAATCCCTGAGGATCATGAAATACAGACCAAGTATAGTGCCATGCATTCCCTTCCGTGAAAGCATCGCCCCATTTGAAAGGAGAGAACGGTATTGAAAAGCGACCGTCTTCATTACGACCTCGCATCAGAGAAGTCTCCGTATCAAAAAGGTTCTTATAATTCATAGCACGCTTTGCGTATAAATCAATCTCAGATTGAGGACGCCCCAAGGCTTTTGCCAAACGGTAAATGCACCAATCATCATAGGCATACTCAAGTGTACGTGCAGCATTCTCCCGGATCCCCACATTGTAGGGCACATAGCCCAAACGGTTATAGTATTCACACCCCCAACGTCCGGTAGACTTTACCGTCGGATGCTCCTTATTGGCAGTAGCTGTCAACCCTTCATAAAGAGTCTCCACATCATCAACCTTTACGCCTTTCAGATAAGCATCTGCAATCACCGAGGCAGAGTTATTCCCCACCATGCAGTCCCTATGACCGGGACTTGCCCATTCTGGATAAAAGCCACTCTCTTTATAAACATTGAGCAGCCCTTCCTGAATTTCCTTATTGACTGAAGGATATATCAGATTCAACAACGGAAAAAGGCAGCGAAAGGTATCCCAAAAACCTGTATCCGTATACATATATCCAGGCAGCACCTTACCATTATAAGGACTATAATGATAAGCTTCTCCCTGCTCATTCAATTCATAGAACTTCCGGGGAAACAAAGTGGAACGATACAAACAGGTATAAAAGGTTTTCAACTCATCATCTGTACCACCACTTACTTCAACACGACCCAACACATCATTCCATTTGTCCTTCGCAGTCTGACAGACTTGATCGAAAGTACGCCCCTTCACCTCTTGCAAATTTAACAGCGCCTGTTCCAGACTGATGAACGAAGAAGCCACCTTCATTTGAATCTGCTCACCCTTGCATGTTTTGAAACCAACAATAGCACCCACATGGTTGCCGTTCTGCTCCAATGTCCCGAAAGCCGTATTTTCGGCCACAGTGTTCACAAACTCAAAATCACGTTCAAACTCTAGCACAAACCAGTTACGGAAATTATCGGGCACCCCGCCACTATTGCGGGTAGAATAGCCGACTATTCTTTTTTGTTCCGGTTCAACTTTGATATATGACCCTTTATCGTAGGCATCAATTACAACATATGAGCAATCATGCTCCGGATAAGTAAAGCGAAAAGCCGCTGCTCTATCTGAAGGAGCGATCTCAGCCACCACATCATGTTCTGCCAAATAAACACTATAATAATAGGGTTTTGCTGTTTCAGCTTTATGCCCGAACCAGCTGGCACGACGTTCTTCATCAAATTCCGGCCGTCCCACCATAGGCATCACCGCAAACTGACCGTAATCATTAATCCAAGGTGAAGGCTGATGGGTCTGTTTGAACCCCCTGATTTTAGTATCGGTATAGGTATAAGCCCATCCGTCTCCCATCTTTCCGGTCTGTGGAGTCCAGAAATTCATTCCCCAAGGAGTAGCTATAGCTGGGTAAGTATTACCGGTAGAAAAGGAATGCACAGATTGCGAACCCATCAATGGGTTTACATATTCTACGTAATCACGATTTCCACCTGCCATACAAAAGTGGCAAGTAAAAAATAGGATGGAAGTAAGAACCAATATTCTCTTTACCTTATTCATTTCCATGTTGATACTAATTCTGCTGTACGGGTTAAATAATAGTCAGGTGCAAGTGGAGAATAGTCGAGATACTCAAAACCATCGCTCTTGAAAGGCACGGCCGATTCTATCTGGGTTCCCTCATGCCACTCGTTAAACGAAGTGATACCAATGTAGGGCGTTCCGGTTTCCATTGCTGCCTGAAACATATCTGTATAATATTTCCCATCCTCACGATCACGCGTAGTTGCCGTATTCCAAGGACGTACTCTGGTATCGATATAACCGGGACCCACACAAGGAACGAAAATCTTTTCATTCCGAACAGCCCACTCCTGCATACCTTTCCAGTTGGCCGGAGTAGAACCGTAAGTAAATCCGGTAGCGGCAAAGTAGGTATAGAAACCATCGAGACCGGACTCCAGAAAATAATCCTGTTCTTTATCCTTTACCCACAGACCTATAATCTTAGAGTCCAATTCTGTTCCACGGATAGTGAGGTCACCTTCCGGATGGCAGATACGAGCCCATTCGGAAGCAGGAGTCAGATAAGAGTCATAGATAAAGAAGCAAGGCTTTCCATCCATACGGTAAAATGCCGGGTGCGAACCGAACTGCTTTGTCAAATCTGCAATATTTGCACGAAGGCTCTCTGCACCACGTCCCCCATAAGGTTCTATGTGGAAACAAACTTTCATGTCATGTTTTGCAGCCTCATCGAACAATACCGGTAAAGCAGGAGAGCCAAAATCATTCGCTCCCCACCAAGTAACAACTACCACATCGATCTTAGCCTTTGTCATCATATCCATGTGACGTGCAATTATCGCAGGGTCAGTACTGCTGTAATTTTTCAGTTCCGGATAAAAATTGGTCGCAAGATTATCTTTTCCTTTGATTTCATCGGCAACACCTTTATAACCAGCATTCTTTATCACGCCATGTTCCCAATGTACTTCTTTTCCATTAAATTCAGTATTACCATACCAATTATAATAAAAAGCAAATACACACTTTTTCTGAGGAAGTTGCTCTTTTTCCGAACAACCTATGACATGTACTATTGTCAACAAAATTACAAAAATCGACTTAGTACGTCTAAATAATCTATTCATATCCTTAAAAATAAGCCATTTATTATAAAGCAGAAATTCTTGCGACCCAACCGCCACCGGATGCCAAGGACACATTCAATATTTCTCCTCCTTCAACTTCCATAAACTCATGTTTGTAATCGATGGCACGAATATCCGCATTGGCACCATCTCGGAAAACCTCCATCTTATACTTTTTACCTTTAGGCAGGAAACTTAAGTCCAGTTTCATTTCTCTTGAAGCCCAATCAGTAACAGCAGCCACATACCATGAGTCGCCATATTTACGGGCCATAGCCACATAATCACCTATTTTACTATCCAATGTCACCAACTCATCCCACTCTACAGGAATATTGACTAAAAACTTGGTACATTCCGCTTCCCGATAATAATCAGATTGCGGATCAGGCAGCATTTGCATAGGACTTTCTGCAATGACAGCCATGGCCATGAAGTGCGCCCTGGTTCCTTGCCCCATCGGAGTGTCATGGTTAAAACGGAATGACTTCTTGGTAGCATTGTTCATTGTACCAGGAATATAATCCATCGGCCCAGCAACATTACGGATGAAAGGAAGTATAAGACGGTTGTCGGGATTGTCCTTATAGGTTCCTCCGTTTTGCTCAAACTCAACCAGAGCTTCTCTAGTCAGAACATTAGGATAAGCTCTTCTCAAGCCATCGGGGCGATAGGCTCCATGAAAATCAAGTACCATTTTATACTCAGCCGCCTTCTGTGCAGCTCTCCAATAGAAGTTTGACACATCCTGGTCTGAGCGGTTAATGAAATCAATCTTCAGTCCTTTGATTCCCCATTCGGAGAACTTAGCCAATGCTACATCCATCTGACTGTCAAACAAGTCATAAGTCACCCAAAGCATCACATCTACACCTTTTGATGTTGCATAATCTACCACCTCTTTCATATCAAGGCCGGCAATGGTCTTTGTCAAATCTTCCTTATAAGTCCAACCATCATCAAACAAGAAATAGCGAATACCAAAATCGGCAGCAAAGTCAATCATATATTTAGCAGTTGCGGTATTAATGCCTGCCTTGAAATCCACATTGTACAAGCCACGACGTGCCCACCAGTCAAAAGTTACCCACCCAGGCTTTATCCACGAAGGATCCTCTATCTGACACTCAGGTGCCAGCAGGTATACCAACTGATTGTTCATCAAGTCCTTATCTTCCTGAGCCACAGCAAACACACGCCAGGGGAAAGTTCTTTTTCCGCTTGTCTTAGCTATATAATCCTCACAAGAAACGATTTGCCTTCTATTTTTTGAATTACCTTTGACATTATATGTCTTGGGATAATTCCAAAAATGTGCATTCAGATTCTGGCTTCCTTTTTCAAGCCACAAGCAAGGATAATCCTGCAAATCGGATTCCAGCAAAAGTATGTTTGTGCCCGACGGCACCTTTACCAAAGCCGGATAGTTTCCTGTGACACCCTGCTCTATGTCTTGAATCTTTTGTTCTACATATGGAGCCTCATAATCACTGTTCATGTTAGAATCTTGCTGAAAGAATACCGTGGAAGAAGGGGCAAATACAAAATCGGCAGCTTCATCAAAAATGGTCAATTCCCCTTTACGATTAGTTGACATACGATAAGCCATTCCCTCGTCATATAGACGGATTTCTAATCTTGTCTTATCAGCAAACAACAAGGATACCTCATTGTAATGTTCTGCAATAACTGAGCGTTTCTCCTTTATCTCGGGAACAACCATCCTATCAACAGCTTTCTTCTTGACAGAACGTACCTTCGGCAACTTTTCGGGAATATATCCCTGATCCGTATTCAAATAAATGTCACGAACTGCAAACAGAACATCCTCATTTTGCAGAACACGTATAGAAACATGTTCATCTATAGAAACCTCGGCATGCAGCACCTTATTTGGAGAGGCTAATTTAACCTCTTTGGCCTCTACAAGAAAAGGACACAAAAACAATAAAAACAAACCGGCTCTCAGCTTACCCATATTATTCATTTATCAAAAAGTTACTATTCATTAATCATTTCATTATGTACCTGTACACCTTGATGGTTGTTATCCAATTCAGACGCAATCTTAAAATAAGTTTTCGCCTTCTCTACGTGGCCAAGCCCTAAATGACCAAGTCCCATCAAATAGTTGCAATGGATACGGTTTTTCTTATCCATATTGTCTTCCCAAATCTGCAAATCAGGGAGAGACACTGCAAAATAATCCATCTTAAAGACATCAAACAGATGTTTCTCACCAAAATCAATCAAACGGTTGAAACAACCACGTGCCTTTCCTTCATCACCCAACTTCAACAAAGCCAGTCCTTGATAGAATATTTTATCAGGCTTCTGGTCATTGTAATACATTGCTGCAACAGGTTGGCTATTTCCTGCACAAGCCTTTTGAAAGAAAAGCCGCGCTTCATCCTCATGTCCCATCGCTTGCAATATACATCCTTTATAATAATTAAAATCATTCTCTTGTGCCCCTTGCAGCTTGCCTTCACCCAAATTATGAGGATATGTGAAACATTCGTCTATCAACTGCAAGGCTCTTTTATACTCTTTGGATTTCAAATATTCTTTTACCAATTCTACACGGCACAACTGATATTGAGCCGGAACCTTACCTTCGCCTCCTTCCCAGGGATGAAATTGGCGAGTATCAATCAGGTGAAGGGCCTCTTCATAACGGCCTAACTGGTTCAGCAAAGTCACATATTCCAAATAAAGGTCATCTCGTGAAAATGCAATTTCTTTATGAGCATCCAACAAAGCCAAACGTTCTTTATGCGGACGATTCAAGCGTTTGTACAACTGATCCAGCTCCATCAATATACGAGCGTCATTCATATCCAAGTAGAAGGCCTTTTCCAGCAGCCCTACAGCCTCTTGCTTCTTATCTAACTTATTGAAGTATGCTAACGATAGATTTCTGAAAACAGTAGGAAATTTCGAATCTTGCTCAATCGATTTCTCCCATGCAGCCACAGCCTCTGCATACTGGCGCTTATCATACCACAAATTACCGAGATAATACAATGCCTTAGACGCTTTCCCTATGAGTTCAACGACCACTTGAAAAGCCAATATAGCTTCCAATGTATTCGGGAAACAATAGTCAGGAGATTGTTTTTCAGCCAACTTCGCCACTGTTATAGCTTCTTCTTTCCTACCTAATTGAAATAAAAACCATGCTTTATAATAATATAGCAGAGTAGGTTGTAAAACTGAAAAATCAATAGCGGCATCCACCACCTTTATAGCTTCCTCCCAGCATCCGCATGAAGCATAATCCAGAGCAAGTTCTCCATAATTATGACTCTCACTACGCATCTGCAACAACAGCGAATGCAAGTCCTTTTCATCTTCAGTAATAAGGTATTTCTCAAAACTACATCCAAAGTTAAAACGGTCATAGGAAAGAGAATCTTCTATCAGCGCCAAAGCCTTCTCTCTCTCTCCTAAATGACGCAAAACAATGGTCTTCAGATGCCTACCTCGCAGATTGCACCAATTTCGCACCAAAGATTTGTCTATCTCGTACAGAGCATTCTCCCAATCTCTCCGTGCCACGGATATCTGAGCCAACGAATAATAGCCTACATCTTGCCATGCCGCGTTCCAGCAAGCTTTATAAAAATAATCATATGCCTCTGCAAGCCTCCCCTGATATTTCAGAGAAAGTCCCAAATTATACAAAGGTTCTCCATCATAAGGATTCGGAGATTTTGCAGTTAATGTCTTCACTGCCTGCCTCAAATAAGGCTCTGCCTTAGCAAACTGTCCCTTACGCAACAGCCATAATCCCAAAGCATTATTATTGCGCACATCGCTCGGATCTCTATATAGAGCTTCCTGATAATAATCTGTAGCTGCATATGTAGCATGGCGATATTGCTCAAGGTGCAACCCTGTCAGATATAATTCTTCTGTAGTTTGGATATCTTTAGGATCCAAAGCGGCCTTAGCCGCTTCCGGAACTTCCTTTATTTCTTCAGATTCCGGTCTCCACTCCAGTAACAATTTTCCTCTTTGGTCAAAAATTGAGATATGTACATCTTTCAGATATATAATCTCAATCTTCTCTTTTAAATATTTTTCAGGAGTAATATCCCTGACAACATCAAGAATAGAATTTTCTGATTGGATTACTACTATATGAAGATTCGCCTGTTTTGACGTCGTAAACACTTTTAAAAAAGTACAGTCACCTTCTGCCTCAATATTCATCAGTATATTTTCAGAAGCACTCTTTACTACACCTAGCTCCCTATATGGAATAAAATATTGTACAAATGTTTTTTCTTCGTAAGGTTGCAACCAAGTAAAGTCGGGTTGATTGTCCGTATAGACACCCGCCATCAATTCGATATACGGACCATCCGTATCCGTTAAATTACGATCCCATGCTTGGCCAAAGTCACCATTACCCCATGTCCACTGTTTCTTACCCGGTGACACATGATGATTGGCCACATGCAATACCCCCGCACGGGAATCATTCTCATATCCGCCTACAAAATTATATTTGGAATGTATAGCCATATAAGAAGTAGGTACCGGAATATTCTTATATCGAGAAATGTCCACTCCCGCGGAATAGTCCATCTTGTAATAAGTCCCCGTAGCAATAGGATAACGGGAAACATCACGTTTACCATGATCAAAAACCGCATTTACATCTCCCGGAAATACCGACTGATAATGCTCATTCACTGCAACGGCCGGATTGGCCCACCATAAGAAAGTCTGAGGGAATGGGGTCGGATTATATACTTTCCCTTGAATTTCAAGTCTGGCACATCCCGGGCGTAAAGTGAAACCAGCCATGCCCTTTTGATGAAACATGCGTTCTCTCTCGCTAACCCACACTATCGCACTACCATCTTCTTTCTTCTCAATATAATAATCAATCGGCAAAAAAGTACTGGGACGATGATGCTGCGGCCAGTTGAACTCAATACCTCCGGAAATCCATGGTCCCGTCAGTCCCACCAAAGCTGGCTTGACCACATGATTATAATAAATAAAATGACGTTGCTTTATTTTGTCATATGCCATTTGGACACGTCCGCCTAATTCAGGCAGAATCATAACTTTGATATATTCATTTTCCAGATAAACGGCATGATAACATTGTTCCCTACAAGTATCTTCAATCTTTTCAATAACCGGATATGGATAAACAACTCCACTGCTTCCCTGATATACACGTTTTTCCAGGAACATAGGATTCTTTTCAGCTTTGCCAACAGCATAAGTAGGGAGAAGTACATCTTCCTCCCAAACCTTTACATTTTCAGTCATATTTTTGTATTTTATTTTATTAATTCTTTTTCCAGCGTTTCCAATGTTTTCCCTTTGGTTTCAGGTAAGTTAGAACGGATAAACAAAAAACCAGCTAAACAAATACCACCATATAGCCAGAATATACCAGCTGCTCCTACCCAATTATTGAGAATAGGGAATGTATATGTAAGCAAGAAACATGCTACCCACAAGAAAAATGTTGAGAGAGCCATCGCCATTCCACGAATTCTTACAGGAAAGATCTCAGAGAGTACTACCCAAACAACAGGAGCCAACGACATAGCATAACATGCAATAGCCATTACTACAAGTAGTAACATGGGCCATCCGCTCATTTCCAGATAGTAACATGTTCCTAAAATGACATAAATAAATGCCAGCCCAATAGAACCAACAAACATAAGGCTTCGCCGCCCCCATTTGTCGACAGTGTATATGGCCACAAACGTAAAAATAACATTAGTCACACCCGTCACTACAATATTCATCAGTACATCAGAGACCTCATAACCGGCCGCAGAAAATATTTCGTGCGCATAGTTAAATATAACATTAATGCCACACCATTGCTGAAAGACAGCCAACACTACACCAATTATCAGTACTTTCCTGACCGAGGGATGAAAAAGCTGCTTCCAGCTGTTTTTTTCTTTTTGCTCCACAACCAATTGTGACATCTCCAACAAGGTCTGTACCGCATAATTGTTTCCACCGACACGCGACAATATAGCTTGAGCTTTATCAACCTTTTTATTTGCTGCCAGCCAACGAGGACTTTCCGGTATCATAAACGCAAGAATAAAAAACAATCCCGCAGGTACCAATTCTCCCCAAAACATCCATCTCCAAGCCCACTCCACACTTTCTACGCTAAGGGTCACCATATCTGCCGTATAATGCGCTCCTATTTGCCAATTAGCCAGTTGCGCCATTAATATACCCAATACAATTGTCAATTGATTTAAAGAAACAAATTTTCCACGAACTGAAGCCGGCGCCACTTCCGCAATATATACAGGAGAGATATTAGATGCGATTCCGATGCCAAATCCGCCTATAATCCTATAAAGAATAAACCAACTGAAACCATTAATGGCACCTGTTCCATAAGCTGACAATACAAATAAGACCGATGCAATAATCAACATTTTCTTCCGGCCATAACGATCACTCCAACTTCCAGAAAGCAACGCTCCGACCAGACACCCTACTAAAGCACTACTCATTGCCCAACCCCTAAGTGCTGGTGAACCTTCCATACTAAAAAAAGGCTCATAAAAAATCTTGGCACCTCCGATTACTACCCAATCATAACCAAACAGCAATCCGCCCATGGCCGATACCATACAAATTAACAACAAATAAACATTATTCTTTCCCATAATATACCTATAAAAATTGCTGCAAAGAAAGCAAATATCCCCTATACAAAAAATAGAGAAAAAAAGTATAAAGCTGGACCATTTTATGACGCAAACAAAAAACAGTATCAATCAATAAAGATAAAAAAGAAGGACTTATACATGTATAGTGTTAAAATTCAGCAATAACAGACTGGTTTCATTTATATAATATATATTTGCTGCATTAAATTACTCCTCTATTATACAAAAAACAATCAAAACAATAATAAAACTCTTAATATTAATACTATGATTAAAAAAAAAGATGGATTCAGCGGTGAAAGGGCAATAGTTCTCCCACAATTTATTGTGCGTGAAATGGAAGAAAATCCCATATCAGCTTGCCTGCATATTACAGATATAGGCTATTATCCCAAAGCCAAATTCCATTTTATCGAACGAAAAGAGGCCATTTCACAATATGTATTTATCTATTGTTATGAAGGAACAGGATGGTATCAGTTAAATGGAAAAAGGTATACCGTGAATGCCAATGAATACTTCATCTTGCCTACCGGGATTCCTCATTCTTATGGTTCTGCGGATGATTCTCCATGGACCATCTATTGGATTCATTTCAAAGGAAAACTTGCTCCCTACTTCTCCACACAGCAGTTGTATCCTATGGAAATAAAGCCGGGAATACATTCACGGATAAACAACCGGATAGACATGTTTGAAGAGATTCTGCATACATTGGAAATGGGTTACAGCCATGAGAACCTGTTATATGCCTGTTCCATTTTTCACCATTACCTTGGTACATTGAGATACCTCCAGCAATATAGGGAAGCTATTCAACAAGATTCGAATACCACAGATATAATCACTGAGACGATACACTATATGAAGGAAAATATCGAAAGAAAACTTACCTTAAAGGAAATAGCCAAACATACGGGTTACTCCATTTCCTATTTTTCAGCATTATTCAGCCAACGAACCGGATATGCACCTTTGGTATATTTCAATATGCTTAAAATACAACAAGCTTGCTTTTTATTAGACTTTACGAATATAAAAATCAATCAGGTCTGTTACAAAATCGGCATTGAAGACCCTTATTATTTCTCACGGCTATTCAATAAAATCATGGGAATGCCTCCCAAAGAATACAAAAAGCTAAAAAAAGGATAACCTTGTTCCACTATTTAGTTTCTTCATAGTAATAGACCTCCTCTCAACTTCCTATTTCTACATTATATAAAAAGACTAATACAGACTCTATCAAGTTCATTTCCCTCCCCATACCAGGTATGTATCAGTAATTCTCCTCCCCCAAGAGGGAAGAGGAGAATTAATATACTTCTCTCGTTATTCAGCAGCAAGCAAAGAGGTCGTAGTTATTTACTGAAATCTCTCGGAGCCGGTGCAGGAGGCAACGGCTTGCGGTTTTGCAACTCCTTCATCACCTCTTCAATAGCTTTATTCAGCTGTTCATCTTCACCGTTCCATTCTTTGATCGGATCATTATCAATCAAGATATCCGGATCGACACCGTGATTTTCGATAATCCACTCCCCAGTCTTAGCATCGTAGCTCGTAAAGAAAGGAACACGGATATCCGTACCATCCATATAAGGAAGCGGGCCACTGATACCGATAATTCCACCCCAAGTACGCGTTCCAATCAACTTACCAAGCCCGAGTGCACGGAAGCCCCAAGGGAAGAGATCACCGTCGGAAGCAGAATATTTATTAATCAGACAAACTTTAGGACCGACTTGTACGGCATCAGGTACAGTACCTGTCTTGATGGAACCACGACGCATAGTCATGCGGTAAGGTTCGCGAGACAGACGTTCCAGAATCATTGGAGAAACATTACCTCCGCCATTAGCACGGTCGTCTATAATCAAGCCTTCCTTATCGAGCTGGGGATAAAAGTAACGGGCAAATTCATTCAGACCTTCCGGACCCATATCAGGAATGTAGATATAGCCGATACGGCCTTTTGAAATCTCATCCACCTTCTTCAGATTATTCTGCACCCAATTATAATGGTAAAGAGGATATTCATCTTCAATCGGACTGATGACAATCTTCCGTGCCCCTGCCAGCTGTGGCTTGCTGTTCAGAGAAATCTCCGTCGGCACACCGGCTTTACCCACCAGCAAGGCATATAGATTCTTCACCGAATTGGTAGGGATATCATCAATAGCTACAATGTAATCTCCTTCTTTGGCCTCAATGCCCGGTTCCGTAAGCGGTGAACGTAGTTCTTTGTTCCAAGAAGCTCCGGCGAGAATCTTATCCAGGCGGAAGAAGCCACTCTTGTCGGCAGAGACCTCGGCACCCAGCAATCCGGTATTGATACGTATCGGCCTGTCCGTTTCACCGGGGTTGACATAGGCATGACCGCAGTTCAATTCACCTATCATCTCGCCAATGATATAGTTCAGATCGAGACGTGTCTTCACGTATGGCAGCAACACGGCATATTTCTGCTTGATAGCTTTCCAGTCCACACCATGCATATTCTCCTGATAGAAACCGTCGCGATAAGCACGCCAAGCCTCATCGAAGATTTGGGCCCACTCCTTGGGATAATCAATCGTGATGGACATATTATCAAGATTAACAGGATTCGTCAGATTAACTTTCCCTCCGGGGATGTCAGTGATATAAACATTGTTATCCTTATAGAACAAAGCCTTCTTGTTGCCCGGAGCAACAGACATCCTCCCCCCCTCGGCAACGGTTTCTTCTTTTTGTGCATCCAAGTCGAAGACTTTTATTCCGCCACGCGTCTGATAGTAGACCTTCTTTCCGTCCGAATAGAAATTTCCATAGTACGAAGCGGGAACAGGCAGCTTAATGATACGCTCGGCAATACCTTCTGGATCGAACTTCACGAGGGCAACAGGAGCCGTTTCGGCTTTTGCATCCTTTTTCCCGGCAGCTTTGTCGGCGGCAGGTCTCGATGCTTCGTCTTTCTTATCACCGCCCACCACGGCATCTTTCTGCAGGAAAGGCGAAGGAGTTTCTTTAGACAACAGTGCAAGATAAACTCCGGACATATTATTATAAACATGGTTCCATTCCAACTGACCGTATGTCGGGTTGAAGTCGCGAGCCGACGAGAATATCAAGTACTTGCCATCTGTGCTGAACACCGGTGCAGAAGAGTTATACCACTTATCGGTTACCGCATGTTCTTTCTTTCCGGCAAGATCGTAAACATACACTACCGAGATATCATTATCTCCCGTACGAACATAAGTCAACCATTTGCTGTCCGGTGAGAACGTTACGCCGCGCGGTTCGCCCAGCGGGTCTTGCAGCAACGTAGTTATCTGGCGTGAAGCTACATCCAGCAGATTAATCCGATTCTTACGGTCGGTATAAACAATCATTTTGCTGTCCGGGCTCCATTCAAAACCACGGATATATGTATCATTGTTCTTCGTCAGTTGTACCGGATTGCCCTCTGCAGCATCCTGAAGATAGATTTCCGTTTCTCCGGTAGCATCCGAGATATAAGCAATGAGCTTTCCATCGGGCGACCATTGCGCATCACGTTCATGCGCACCCGGGCTGCGAGTGATGTTCTTGGTCACGCCCTTTGTGGCCGGGACATTAAAGACTTCGCCGCGCGCCGTAATCGCAATCCGCTCTCCGTCCGGAGAACTGCTGAGGGAAGTAATATAATCGGCTCCGTTCTTCATAGCGCTGCGAGCATATATGTTGTCGGAAGCCAGGCTGATGTTCACTTTCTCCGGCCGACGGGTAGCGGCATCCATCTTATAGATATATCCGCCATTCTCGAACACGATAGTATGGCCGGAAGCGCTCGGAAACTTGACATCGTATTCGGTGAAATTGGTCACCTTTGCCGTTTGCCGGGTCTTCGTGTTGTAGACGAAGATGTTCATCGTACGGTCGCGGTCGGAAAGGAAGAAAATATCGTCGCCTATCCACATGGGGAAGATGTCCTGGGCAACGTTGTTCGTGATATTCTCTACCGACTTCTTGTCGGGATTGTAGATCCAGATATCGTCGGCCATACCGCCTTTATAGTATTTCCAGGTGCGGAATTCACGCATCGTACGGTTATAAGCCAACAGTTTTCCGTCGGGCGAGTAGCTACAGAAGCCACCCTCGGGCAAAGGAATGACATCGGGCATACCACCTTCATGGTTCACGGAATAAAGTTTACCATCGAAACTGGAACTGATGCGGTTGCGATACACGATCTGTTTTCCGTCAGGCGTCCAGGCCATTACGATGTTGTTGGGACCCATGCGATCACCCAGATCATCGCGGGCATTCGTTGCCGTATAGGTCAGGCGTTGCGGTTCGCCACCTGTAGAGGGGATGGTGTACACTTCGGTATTGCCATCATACTGTCCCGTAAAAGCAATCGTCTTGCCATCGGGCGAGAAACGAGGAAACATTTCGTAACCCACGTGCGAAGTCAGGCGCTGTGCCTCGCCACCCGAAACGGGTACTTTGTACAAATCGCCTGCAAATGAGAAAACAATCTCACTGCCGTTCGTAGCCGGGAAACGCAACAAACGTGCCTCGTCCGCAGCAGAAAGCAATGCGGGCACACCGGCTAAAAGAAATAAGGATAGAAAGAGTTTCTTATTCATACTGTTTTAGAATTAGTCAACTTACAAAAGTATAAAAAAGATTTAATGACAGCTACCGGGAAGGCATATAAATTCAGCGCGGCTTGCATTTGAAACGGGAGGCGCCTCCATTTTCAACCGACTACAGAGTGCCCTCATCCTCCCCCTCATTAAAGGAAAATATAAACACTATCAGTTGATATATGGACAGATTCTTTCTGCCGATAACCGCTAACTTTGTCCTCAAAATTAAACTTCCTGTTATGAGAAAACTACTGTTCATTTTTTCTTTTCTCTGCCTGCCCGCCGTGCACCTCTACGCACAAGATACGTTGGCCTTGGAGGATTGTCTCCAAATAGGCATTGAGAGCAACCTTTCCCTGCAAAGCAAGCGGAAAGAGATACAGAAAGGCAAGTACGGCATCTCCGAGAACCGGGCGAAGCTGTTGCCCCAAATCAACGGCTTCGCCAACTACAGCGACAACATCGACCCTCCGGTATCGGTCACCGACGGATCGGCCTACGGAACACCCTACAACGTGACCCACACCCTGCAATATAGCGCCAACACCGGCCTGCAGCTCCAACTGCCGCTCTATAACCAAACCCTCTACACCACCCTCTACATCGCCAAAACCATGGACGAAACGAACCGGCTCTCTTACGAAAAAGCCCGCGAAGACCTCATCCTGCAAATCTGCAAGATGTACTACCTGGGACAAGTCACCGCCGAACAGATCGCCCTGATAAAAGCCAACATCACCCGCCTGGAAGAACTGAAGGAAATCACCCTCGCCTTCTACGACAACGGCATGGCGATGGAAGTCGACGTAAAGCGCGTCAGCATCAACCTGGAAAACCTGAAAGTGCAGTATGACAACGCCCAGGCAATGCTGGAACAGCAACTGAACCTGCTGAAATATATCATCGACTATCCGGCAGAACAACGCATCGCCCTGACACCCGTACACACCGAAAGCATCACCCCCGCCGCCCTGACCGGACTGTCGGAAAACCTGTACGAACTCCAACTGCTGCAATCGCAAAAGCAGCTGGCCGAACAACAGAAAAAGCTGATAAGCAACGGCTACATCCCCTCGCTGAGCCTGACGGGCAACTGGGGCTTCTCCGCATTCACAGACAAAGCCTATCACTGGTTCCACTCCGGCCCCTCCGGCCACTGGTACCGCTCCTATGGCCTGGGACTGTCCCTGCGTGTCCCCATCTTCGACGGACTGGACAAGCGATACAAGACGAAGAAGGCAATCATCGACATAGAAAACATCAAGCTGACGCTAGAAGACACCCGCAAGAACCTGCAGACCCAGTACCTGAACACCACCAATGACCTGCTGAACAACCAGCGGAACTTCAAGAAGCAGAAAGACAACTACCTGCTAGCCGAAGATGTATATGCCGTCACGATGGACCAGTACCGCGAAGGAATCACCTCCATGACCGACGTCCTGCAGGACGAAATGCGGATGAGCGAAGCACAGAACAACTACATCAGCGCACACTACAACTACCGCATCACCAACCTGATGTTGCTGAAGCTGACCGGACAAATAGAATCATTAGTCAAATAACATACAGAATCAAAGAAATCAGAATATGGAAACAATGGAAAACAACAGCTCTACCCTGAACACACATCAGGAGAAAGCAAAAAAGTTAAGAAAACTGCGCCGTTGGCAAATCGTAGTCAGCCTGCTGGGAATAGCCATCATGGCCTGGGGAGTGATTCAAATCGTCTGCCTCTTCCTGGACTACAAACGGACCGAAACCAGTAACGACGCACAGATAGAACAATACATCTCCCCCGTCAACCTGCGTGCCTCGGGCTACATCAAGAAGATCTATTTCACCGAGCATCAGGAAGTGCACAAAGGAGACACCCTGCTTGTGCTGGACGACCGCGAGTATAAAATCCGCGTCATGGAAGCCGAAGCCGCCCTGAAGGACGCACAAGCCGGCGCCACGGTCATCGGCGCCACCCTGCAAACCACGCAGACCACCGCCTCCGTGTACGACGCCTCCATCTCCGAAATAGAAATCCGCCTCGCCAAGCTGGAGAAGGACCGCCAACGCTATCAGAACCTGCTGAAACGGAAAGCAGCCACCCCCATACAACTGGAACAGATAGAAACCGAATACGAAGCCACCCGCAAGAAGCTGGAAGCCACGAAACGCCAGCAGAAGGCCGCCTTCTCGGGAGTAAACGAAGTGTCGCACCGCCGCGAGAGCACAGAAGCTGCCATCGAGCGGACCACAGCAGCACTCGACATGGCTCGGCTGAACCTGTCGTATACCGTCGTCACAGCCCCCTGCGACGGCAAACTGGGACGCCGGGCACTGGAAGAGGGGCAGTACATCACAGCCGGACAGACCATCACCTACATCTTACCCGATACGCAGAAATGGATCGTTGCCAACTACAAAGAGACACAAATCGAGAACCTGCGCCTCGGCCAAGAAGTAGTCATCACCGTAGATGCCATCAGCAACAAGAAGTTCAGCGGGAAAGTGACGGCCATCTCAGGAGCAACCGGCTCCAAGTACTCACTGGTTCCTACCGACAACTCAGCCGGCAACTTCGTAAAGATACAGCAACGCATACCCGTCCGCATCGACTTCACCAACCTTTCCAAAGAAGAGAATGAGAAGCTTGTGGCAGGCATGATGGTAGTAGTAAAAGCCAAACTTTAAAGCACAATGCCCTCATACCCCAAGAACTACCCCTTCTACAACTGGGTGCCCAAACCGTTGGGCATCCTTATCCTGTTGTTGCTCTTCCTGCCCATCCTGACGGTAGGCGGAACTTACTCAGTCAACAGTACCGAGATGATGAGCGGACTGGGCATCATATCCGAACACATCCAGTTTGCCAATTTTGCCACTTCCATAGGCATGGCCGCTTTCTGCCCGTTCCTCTACCGTCTGGTGGTCATCCGGAGGGAGAAGATGATGTGCATTGCCGGTTTCTCGCTGATGTATATCTTCAGCTACATCTGCGCCAAGACCGACAGCATCTTCCTCCTGGCACTCTGCAGCCTGCTCACGGGCTTTCTGCGGATGGTATTGATGATGGTCAACCTGTTCACCCTCATCAAGTATGCAGGCAACATGGAAGCCTACGACAAAATCACTCCCGGCAACGAGCCCACAAGCGGTGCAGCCTGGGACAAACTAGACATAGAGCGAAGCATCGCCCAACCGGCCATCTACCTGTTCTTTATGATACTGGGGCAATTAGGCACCTCGCTCACGGCCTGGCTCTCTTTTGAGTACGAATGGAAATATGTCTACTACTTCATGATGGGGCTGTTGCTGTTCTGCATCCTCATCCTGTTTATCACGATGCCCTATCACAAATACCCCGCAGGACGCTTTCCCATCAACTTCAGGCAATTCGGCGACGCTTCCATCTTCTGCATCCCGCTGGTCTGCATCACGTACATACTGACCTACGGAAAAGTACTCGACTGGTACGACGACCCTACCATCCGATGGGCCACCGTCTGCGCCCTTCTCAGCGGCGGGTTGTTTCTTTACCTGGAAGCCACGCACCGCAATCCCTATTACCAACTGGACGTGCTCAAGCTGCGCACTATCCGCTTTGGCTTTCTATTCTATCTGCTGCTGATGGTACTGAATTCCAGCTCCATGTTCGTCAACGTATTTGCAGGAATAGCCATGAAGCTGGACAATCTGCAGAATGCCACTTTAAGCAACTGGAGCATGCTGGGCTACTTCATCGGTACAGTCGTGACCATCGGCCTGAGCATGAAAGGCGTACACTTCAAATACCTTTTCGCCGCAGGCTTCCTGCTGATCGGCCTGTCCGCCATGTTCATGTACTTCGAGGTGCAAAGTGCCGGGTTGTACGAACGGATGAAATACCCCGTCATCATCCGCTCCACAGGCATGATGATGCTTTACTCGCTGATACCAACATTCGCCACCCAACGCATGCCTTACAAGTTCCTCTCCTCCTGGATTTGCACCATGCTTACCGTGCGTATGGTACTCGCCCCCGGTATCGGTGCCGCCCTGTATGCCAATGTATTGCAGGAACGCCAGCAACACTATGTCACCCGTTATGCCCAGAATGTAGACATGCTGCATCCCGAAGCATCTGCTTCGTTCGCTCAAACCGTGCAGGGCATGCAATATCAGGGAAAGAGCAAAGCGGAGGCAATAAACATGGCGGCCATATCCACCAAAGGGCGCATTCAGGTACAGGCCACGCTCTCCGCCCTGAAGCAAATGGCGGGTTGGACCTTGTATGCTTGTCTTTTTTGTATGATATTTGCACTCATTATTCCCTATCCTAAACGAAAACTACTAACTTAGCGGCGTTTTCAAAAAAAGGATTTATAATATCGTATGTTATGGATGCTCAACAAGAACGCTTATCCCGCCTCGACTATTCACTATTATGCGAGGAAAACATTTGTAGTTCAAGAGGTATGCTCTGCGCTTTTCCCGCCTCCCTGAAGAAACCGTTTCTGATAAAAGGAGCGGGGTTAGTTGTGTGCCGACAAGGAAATTTCGCATTCTCCCTCAACCAGAAGCCATTCTCCGCCCAGGCAGGCGAAACGCTTTTCATCCCCGAGGAATCCCTCTTCCAAGTACTCAAGGAATCGGAAGACCTGCAACTGTTCATCCTTATTTATCAGATAGAGCCGATACGGGATATTATGGGCAACTCAGTAGTCTCCATGTACCTGTACATGCAACTCCGAACGGAACCATGCTACGTATGGAACACCGGCGAGGAAGAAGAAGTCTTGAAGTATATGGCTTTATTAGACAGTACTCTACAGATGCAGGAAAGCACTTTCAACAGCTATGAACAGAAACTGCTGTTACTGGGATTGACGTACCGTATTTGCTCCATTTACAACCGCAAACTGCTGGATCTGAAGACCTCCGTAGGGCATAAACACGATATATTCATGAAACTGATTCAGTTGATAGAGAAATATTATACAGAACAACGCGGAGTGGAATTTTATGCAGACAAACTTTGTTTGTCCCCCAAATACCTCTCCGCATTGTCCAAATCAATCAGTGGGTTCACGGTACAAGAACTGATATTCAAGTCCATCATCCGTAAAAGTATCTCGCTGCTCAAGAATACCCAAAAGAATATTCAGGAAATATCCAATTACTTCAACTTCCCCAATGCTTCTTATTTCGGTACGTTCTTCAAGAAACAGACTGGGATGTCTCCGCAGCAGTATCGCAAGCAATAAAAAATTAATTGTTATAAACGCAGTCCGGATTCACTTTATCCAGCCAGGTAATATTGTGTCCATCCACATTACTCCAAGTTTTATAATCCGGATAAGCCTCCATAATCGAGATTCTTTCCAACGGGTATTTCCATCCCACATTTCCACTCGTTTCATTAGGAATATCCAATGCCCACGGGAACATATCTGCCATACGGTAACTTGAAGAAGTTCCATTTGTTACATCTACTCCTGTTCCAAATAAATCCATATTGACTTTACTCGTAGGCTTCATATCCGTTAAATGAATTTCCTTTGAACGGTCTATGACATAAATGAACGGATTGAACTTAGAAAGCAAGTTGTTACCGGCATCAGATACAGTTTCTTTCAAACGGATTACTACACTCGCCGATGTACTTACCACCTTCCCCGAGCTTGCCTCCGTATTGATAAAGCCACCAGCATTACCAAATGCCGAACGCGTATTATCATAGACAATAATTGTTGCCAATGCATCAGTACCATCTTCAAGTGTTGCACCATCCACACCTGCTACATTACTTCTTTGTATAGGTAGCTGTATACCGAAACCACTGCTATAAGCAGCTCCTAAAGCTTTGGGAGTAAACGCTAATTCAATTTTCCGTATATCTGTCGCTCCCTCTGTTTCCGGTATAAGAGTATATGTATAGTCAATCACAAGATCATTGAAGTCATAGTCTCCCTTATCAGGCCAATTATCCTCAAAAGCCAGCACACCGGAAATACCGTATCCCTTGGGATCTTCCGACGGTGGAGGCGGAACATCATCTTGCGGTTTGATGATAGGATCGGATTCTACCATAAATAAAATATCGTTGTAGTCTTTATCATTATTTTTATCCGTATCCAAATGCAATCTGTTTTCCATACCTACAATATTACATTGCCCCTCTTCGGACCAACGAGCAATGCCGCCGGTATACGGACCGTTGAATGGAGTATTAGGTACCTGGTCATTCAGAACCGGAGTAGAAAAACGGAATGAACCCAAATCCCCCACATTCTCGCCATTAGTTCCCGAAACCATAATCCAGCCAATGCTTTTGCCCGCCGGGAAGCGAGAAGTATACTTGCTTCCGTCCCAATACATTAACTGTACTTTAACACCCACTAAATAGGAACCGGGATTACGAGTATTCGTATTCGGGAAAAGCAATGTCTTATGAAGCTTAGCAATGTCTGTTGGTGGATTTCCCGTATCGTAGGTATAATAACATAACGAGTTTTTGGAATTTCTATTATTAATGGAGAAGCCTCCATCCCCCAAAAAAGTTACCCACACCTGTGTTCCTTCATATTCCTCACCAGCACTCAAAGACGGCTTGCCGATCACTAAATCGGTACAATAATCGGATGAATAATATTTTTCATCATCAACAGTCTCCCGCTCCGGGAACAAATTGTCAGCAATTTTACCAATACCAGACACATCAATATGGGTTGTGATGAGTTCCGGATCGACTGTATCATCACCACTAAGCAACTTGGTACCCGTACTGAAGAATCCCTTTTCATAGAATATATACACATTGTTGGCTGCATTGTATATAGTACCATTACGCGTAATCTCGGTCGCCACTGCTCTGGTATTTGGAACTCCGGCAGAAACGGAACGAGTATCCGATCCATTTCCGGCCTGGAATGTCAGGTTCATAACGTCACCAAGCTCACATTCCTGCATATATTGCCCATAGCCAACGTATGGAGTAACCACATAAACGGTCTTAACATGGTTCGAAATGTTCACTTTTACATCCATAACGCCGCTTACATTCGTAGAACCGGAATAAACAGGCAACACATCTTCCAGAAGTTTTCCTTCTTCCCCATACGGATTCTCCAGATAGATACTGAACGGAACATCGGCTGAGGGGCTTCCATTCGGGCTTTTCGCCGTAACCGTAATGTGACGTTCAATTCTAATGTTGTAATCGAACGACGGATCATACTCTTCCTTCGGTGTATCATCATCATTGCCTTTCGACAAATCCTTACTGATACAAGAAGACAATGCCAACAAGGCAATTCCTAATAAATAAATCAGTTTTGTCATAACTCCTCCTCGCTAATGGTTCTCTATAAATTTGTATATCTCGCCTATATACTATTATATTTTATGCAAAGGAACACATTTTACAAAAGATAAGCAAACTTTCTGAAAGAAAACAATATAATTCGCCCTAATTCTTTCTATTTACGAAGCACCTTATCAATGACCTTCTGAATTAACCCTTCCATCACATCATACCCTTCAGAAGTAGGATGCACTCCATCCTTGGTATACTGAGGATTCAAAGCTTTCGTTTCTCCAACGACCATCTCCGAGTAATAATCTACAAAGGGGATATGATTCTTCTTGGCATATTTCTGCAGACGGGCATTCAAACTGGCAATTTTTCGTGGTGCATCTGTAATGCTCTTGTTCCAGCCAAAGGCAGCAGCAGGAAGCGTAGTGGTCAGGATTACTTTTATGTTGTTAGCTTGGGCTAACTCTACCATCGAGACGATATTGCCAAAAGTATAGTCTTCATTGTAAGTGCCCGTATTTTCTGCAATGTCATTTGTTGCAGCGTTGAGCACTACCACCGCTGGAGAAAGATTGATTACATCCTCACGAAAACGCACAAGAAATTGATAAGAAGATTGTCCGCCTATACCTCTGCCTATATAACCATTCTTCTTGAAAAAATCAGGATGATTGTTTACCCAACCTTCCGTAATGGAATTTCCCATAAAAACGACCCGCTTACCGGAATTCTCTTCTTGCAGCAGTTCAAGATTCTCTTTTTCATAGCGTTTCAAGTTAGCCCAATCTTTATTTTGAGCATTCAATTCTGCAACCGGTAAGATGGTTATCACCAACAAAATACAAGCAAATAATTTTCTCATAATCTATCTCATTTTTAAAGTTATGCTTTCAGCCGTATTACAAAACAACTCCCCTTCCCCAGTTCACTCTGCACAGTCAATGTGCCGCCATGTGCTTCTACAAAATCCTTGGAGATAGACAGTCCCAAGCCACTGCCCTGCACTTTTGTTCCCGGCACCCGGAAGTAACGGTCGAAGATGCTTTGGTGGTAGCGGGGATCGATGCCTTTGCCAAAGTCCCGGACGTACATTTCTACAAACCCGTCCTCATGCCTGGCACCGATAACGACATGCCCGTTCTCTTTAGAATAGCGGATGGCATTGCTCAATAAGTTGGTAAGTACCCAAGCTATCTTCTCACTGTCAACAAAGAGTTTAGGCATCTTCTCCTCCGGATATTCCACTTCAATCTGGATGTTGAATTTATCGGCCTGCACCTGATTGGCTTTGATGGCATATTCCATCAGTTCGATAGGCTTCGTTATCTTAGGCATCATCTGCAATTTGCCCGCCTCCACCTGCGTCATATTCAGCAGTTCTCCGGTTATTCCAAGAAGGCGGTCGGCATTTTCCTTGATACTGTTTGACAGCTGTTCCTGTTCGTCGTTCAGCGCTCCCACCCGTTTGTCTTCCAACAATTGCAGGCTCATCAGGATTGCAGAAATAGGTGTCTTCAATTCATGGGAGATGGTCGATATGAAGGTGGTTTTAGCACTGTCCAGTTCCTTGAACTCAGTGATATTCTTTAGCAGAATAACATCTCCTAATGTATGAGGTTCGTCATCATCCGCCTCCGTATTAAGGATTGTGATGTAGGAAGCCTTGAAATAGCTTTCCTTATTGTCAGCATAAATCTTCAGCGGTTCTTTCTTTTCGCTCGGTGTAACCAACTCACGAACCAGACGGCGAAGCAAATCATTCTTCAAAGAAAGCTCCTCGGCAGAATGACGGATCACCTCCTCGCGCTTAAGATTTAGCACCGTCAATGCTTCATTATTGACAAACAAGATTTCCCGTTCACGGTTCAATCCGATAATAGGCTCATTGATACTGTTCACAATAGCTTCAAGGAATTTCTTGGCTGCAAGGATGTCGTTCAGCGTGCTGGCGCGATACTCCGTCAACCGTTCAGCCATGCGGTTAAAACTATCGGCCACCTCACGGAATTCTTCGTGACCGCTCATATCCAGGCGTTTCTTATAATTATGGTTAGCTATTTCGAGTATGCCGCGCGTCAGCTCCTGAATGGGCTTGCTGATGGAACGGGGAAGCCATACCAACAAGACGATGCTGGCAAGAATACAAACACTGCCCGTAACAGAAATCCACATCAATGCACGTTGCAACCCGGGCACTGCCGCAGGGCTGTCAGGTTCCGTAGCCGTCAATATCTGAAGATTCACAACGGAAAGAGCCACCAGCAGAATAATCATTCCGGTTAGTATACCTACGCTGAGTATCAATTTTGTACGAATATTCATAACGTTCCTAAAAATTAAAATTTATGCAAGTATAATCAAATCTATGTTTGCCTGTGCCAAATCGCCCACAAATTTTCGATATTTCAGAAGCATGAACAACGATTCGGGCAAACGGAATGAGGGACTGCCCATACAGACAGAAGTTATTTGCTTCTCTTTACAGATAGCGACAATACTACCCAGTATGTCTTTCGACTGCACCTGAACGACCTCTCCCCCCAGTTCGGTCACCAGTTTAAAATGATTCAGCAGATGCCGCTGGCTTGCCAGGCCGATGCGGTCGGAACTTTCACGCGGAGTCTGCACATAAAGAGCGATGAAACTGGTATTATAGCGCGTAGCCAGACGTGCCGCCTTGCGGATGATGTGACGCGGTGTCTTTTCCTGGCTGCTGATGCACGCCAGAAATTTCTCATGGCGGACGCCTACGCAAGAAACTACCACCTCATTCTCCACCTTATTTTCCACACGCAACGCTACTTCCTTCAATGCCAGTTCACGCAATTGCAGGATATTCTCTGTCTTGAAGAAATTGTTCAAGGCAAGCGGCACTTTGTCCGGTTTGTAAATCTTACCAGCCTTCAGCCGGGTTATCAGTTCTTCTGCCGTCAAGTCGATGTTCACAACCTCGTCGGCTTCTTCCAGAACGCTGTCGGGAATGCGTTCCTTCACCTCTATGCCCGATATGTCCTGCACTTCTTCATTGATACCTTCGATGTGCTGGATGTTGACGGCGGAAATCACATTGATACCTTCGTCCAGTAAATCCATCACATCCTGCCAGCGCTTCTCATTGCGGCTGCCTTCTACGTTGGTATGCGCCAGTTCATCCACAATCACTATTTCGGGATGTATCTGAATAATGGCATCCAGGTCCATTTCTTCCAGTTCCTTGCCCTTATAGAATATCCGGCGACGCGGAATGACGGGCAGTCCTTCCAGCAACGCCTCTGTACCGGCACGTCCGTGTGTTTCTATATATCCGATTTTCACGTCCACCCCGTTGTCCAACAAGTCGTGTGCCTCCTGAAGCATTCGGTAGGACTTGCCCACACCTGCAATCATGCCGATGTAAACCTTGAACTTCCCACGCCGCGACTTCTTTATCAAATCGAGGAAATGCTGTACACTTTCTTCCCTACTCATTCTCTTTCCGTTTTTATACTATTTACTAAGTATATCTTCTTATTTATTTCAATTATCGGTTTTTCAGCATTAAAAGGCAGGACGAGGATTCCACTCCCCCTGTATAAACGACAGCCTCCCGCTGCCTGAACAGAACTCCCCGTTCCTGCCTACAACACATGACAAACACAACTAAAAACTTATTTCTTCTGATCGGCTTCTTCCAACGCAATGTTCAACTTCAGCACATTCACCTTCTCCGTCCCGAACAAACCGAGCAACGGTTTCTCAACAGCCTTGTCAACAAGAGCCTTTACGTCAGCCTCGTTCATACCACGTGCCTGAGCCACACGCTTTACCTGTACATAAGCACCGGCCGAAGTAATATCAGGGTCCAAACCGGAACCGCTGGCCGTTACCATTTCAGCAGGCACATCCTTGCGAGACAAATAGGGATGATGCACCAGGAAAGTATCCACACGTGCCTCTACCTCAGCTAGATATTCCTCATTCGTAGGGCCTTTATTACTACCGGCAGAACTGGAAGCATCATAGCCGTCGCCCGCGCAAGAGGGACGTCCCCAGAAATAGATATCTTTTGTAAACATCTGCCCTACATTGGCAGCACCTACTACTTTGCCATTCAAGGTAGCCACTTCAGCATTCCCCTTGTTGGGGCCGGCGAACTGTGCAAATACCCATAAGATAAGGACATAGAACACAGAGAAGAATACGCAAAGTGCGAGTGTTATTTTAAGTGATTTCCAAAGAGTTTTCATTATAATACTGTTTTAAAAAAATAAACTAACTATCATATCTATCAATTTGATACCTACAAACGGAGCAATGACGCCACCTAAACCATAAATCAGCAGGTTGCGGCGAAGCAGCGCACTTGCCCCTATCGGCTTATACTGAACCCCTCTCAGAGCTAGCGGAATCAAAATAGGGATGATGATAGCATTAAAAATAACGGCCGACAAAATAGCTGTCTCAGGGCTATGCAACCCCATAATGTTCAGCGGAGCCAGTTGCGGGATGGCAACCATGAATAAAGCAGGAATGATAGCGAAATATTTGGCAACATCATTCGCAATGGAGAAAGTAGTCAGCGTACCGCGAGTCATCAACAGCTGCTTGCCTATCTCCACGATTTCAATCAGCTTGGTCGGATCATTGTCAAGATCCACCATATTGCCGGCTTCTTTGGCAGCTTGCGTACCGCTGTTCATGGCAACACCTACATTAGCTTGCGCCAGGGCGGGAGCATCGTTCGTACCGTCGCCCATCATAGCCACCAACTTACCGGACTGCTGTTCCTTCTTGATATATTCCATCTTGTCTTCCGGCTTAGCCTCAGCAATGAAATCATCCACACCGGCTTTTTCTGCAATATATTTGGCAGTCAGCGGATTGTCACCGGTCACCATCACCGTCTTTACACCCATCTTACGAAGACGTTCAAAACGTTCCTGAATACCCGGTTTGATAATATCCTGCAACTCAATAACGCCGGTCACCTTCCGGTTGACACACACCACCAGCGGTGTACCGCCATTGCTTGAGATTGCAGAGATTACATCTTCTATTTCGCGGGGGAACTCGTTTCCGGCCCCCTCCACAATCCTGCGGATAGCATCGAATGCACCTTTACGAATCTGCGTGCCGTCCTGCAAGTCGACGCCGGAACATTTGGTTTCGGCAGTAAACTTAATCATGTGGGCACCACTTGTATTCAAGTCGCGCATACGGTGACCGTTTTCACGTCCCAGTTCGATGATAGACTTACCTTCCGGCGTCTCGTCAGAGAGTGAAGACATCAGGCAGGCATCTACAAATGAGCTTTCATCGATGCCGGGAGCCGGATAGAACTTCGTAGCCTTACGGTTACCAATAGTGATTGTACCGGTCTTGTCCAGCAACAAAGTATCTATATCACCGGCAGTTTCTACCGCTTTACCCGACTTGGTGATTACATTGGCACGGAGCGCACGATCCATACCGGCAATGCCGATGGCAGAAAGCAGACCGCCGATCGTAGTCGGAATCAGGCAGACAAACAATGAGATGATAGCCGCAATAGAGATATAAGTTCCCGGATGATCTACATTGGTATAATCGGCCATCGGAATCAGCGTGACGCATACGATGACAAATACCAGCGTAAAGCCTGCCAACAGAATAGTCAATGCAATCTCATTCGGCGTCTTCTGCCGGGTGGCACCTTCCACCAGCGCAATCATCTTGTCGAGAAAGCTTTCGCCCGGTTGTTGGGTTACCAGCACTTTAATCTTATCGGAGAGTACTTTCGTACCACCCGTCACAGAACTCTTGTCACCACCCGCCTCACGAATCACCGGAGCAGACTCACCGGTAATGGCACTTTCGTCGATAGATGCCAAGCCTTCTACAATCTCACCGTCGGCAGGAATGGTATCGCCTGCTTCACAAATAAAGCAGTCACCCTTTTTCAGACGTGAACTGCTGATTGTACGGATTTTACCGTCAATCAGAATTTTGGCGGGAGTCTCTTCACGCGTCTTGCGCAAGCTGTCGGCCTGTGCCTTGCCGCGTGCTTCGGCAATGGCCTCGGCAAAGTTGGCAAACAGCAAGGTTGCAAACAGAACGACAAACACCAGGAAGTTATATCCAAACGTTCCATATTCCGCTGTTCCCAGGGAGAGGATGCAGACCACCAGCATCACCAGCGTCACAATCTCCACCGTGAACATAATCGGGTTCTTTATCATCATCCGTGGATTCAGCTTCACGAATGATTGCTTCAAACTTTCCATTACTTGCTCCTTTTGAAACAAAGAAGCTGATTTCTTATCTTTCATATCTTTCTTATTCTACTACTTACAGACTAAAATATTCAGCAATCGTGCTCAGTGCATGAGCCGGGAAGAATGACAGAGCAGCAACAATAAAGATCACAGCGAAAGTCATCACCCCGAAAGTCAATGTATCTGTCTTCAGCGTACCAGCACTCTCCGGAATAAACTTCTTCTGGGCCAGCAGACCGGCAATAGCTACCTGACCTACAATAGGAATGAAACGTCCCAAAATCAGCACCCAACCGCAAGAATAATTCCAGAAGTATGTATTATCGCCCAAACCTTCGAAACCGGAACCATTGTTGGCAGCAGATGAAGTGTATTCATAGAGCTGTTCACTCAACCCGTGGAAGCCGGGATTGCAGAGCCAACCGCCTTCGCCCGCCACAAACTCGGGATGATGGGCAAACAAGTAGCTGGACAAAGCCGTACCTACCAGAATGATGAACGGATGCAGCAATACTACAAAAGTTGCTATTTTCATTTCGCGGGCTTCCACCTTCTTTCCGAGGAACTCCGGTGTACGTCCCACCATCAGGCCACTGATAAATACGGCCAGGATAATAAATGTATAGTAGTTCATCCAGCCCACACCTACGCCGCCGAACCAAGTATTAATCTGCATGTTCAGCATCTCCATCATCCCGGAGAGCGGCATCGTAGAGTCGTGCATACCGTTTACGGAGCCATTGGACGTAACCGTTGTCGTGATACTCCACAATGCAGTAGCTCCCGCACCCAGACGGACTTCCTTACCTTCCATGGCACCGTCGTTTTGTGCAATGCCCAGTTCGTCTATACGCGGATTGCCGCCCATCTCCTGATAAACATTAATGCCGACACCCACCAAATAGGCAAACAGCATTACACCGAAGATACTATAAGCCAGTTTCTTCCTCCTGGAATAAAAGCCCAGGGCAAAAACCATCGCCATCGGAATGACGAGGATAGCCCAGCATTCAGCGATATTAGTCAGATAAGTAGGATTTTCCAACGGATGTGAAGAATTGACGCCGAAGTATCCGCCTCCATTCGTACCCAATTGCTTGATAGGAACAATGGCTGCCACAGGACCTTGCGAAACCATCTGTTCTTGTCCTTCGAGGGTAGTCACTTGCATCTTGCCGTCAAAGCCCATAGGAGTACCTTGCACAATCAAGATAAAACCTACAATCAACGAAAGCGGTAACAGGATACGTGTACAGCTCAAAACCAGGAAGTTCCAGAAGTTACCGATAGTCTTCGTCGTTTTAACCGAGATAGACTTCATGATACCTGCCATACAAGCCATACCGGTGGCTGCCGTAATAAACTGGAAGAGCATAATAACGAACAGCTGTGTAAAATACGTCAAGCCACTTTCGCCCGAATAGTGCTGCAAGTTACAGTTTACCATAAAACTGATACAAGTATTGAAAGCCTGGTCGGGTGTTTGCGGGCCATTGCTATCCGGATTCAGCGGCAACCAACCTTGGGAAACCAGCAATACCATGCCCCACACAAACCAGAAAGCATTCAAGATAAGAAGCGCCTTCAGGAATTGCTTCCAGTTCATTTCCTCATCAGGCTTGATGCCGCCCACTTTAAAGATCAATCTCTCAATCGGCTTCATAAAGTCCGACCATGTTCTTTCTCCTTTATAGACTTTGGCAATGTATCTTCCCAGCGGATAAGCTATCACCACCATCAGGAGAATCTGTAGGATTACACCTAAAATTTCTGTATTCATTTCCTTAAACATTTAAAACTTTTCGGGCTTTACGAGCACATATATCAAATACCCGAATACCGCAATACCTAATACAAATAAAGTTGTGTACATACGTTCTCTCTCCTTTCTAAATCTTTTCAAACCAATCTACACATTTCCAAAAAAGCCAGAAGGCGAACAAGCCGCTCAAAAGGCAGAAAATAAATGATACTGTTATTCCCATGTTCTTTTACCTTTTAAAAATTGATACTATTAGTTTTATCTGCCATCCTATTGCGAAAGATGTGCCAAAAACAAGAAGAAAGAGATAAAGCGCAGATTATCAGAACATTTATTTATAAGTATACGAAGCAAACAGAGTTTTCCGCCCTTTCATTTTGAAAAGGTATCTTATCAAAACAGAAAAAAGAAACCCCTTCATGCTGTGTTTTATCACAAACATGAAGGGGTTTTCTGTTATGTAAGTCGACTACTCTCGTGCCTGCCAAAATCTCTCTTCCGTACTATGGAAACTTCCTTTCGTGCCTATCTAAACTTAGAATAAAGGCTTTATTCTTAGAAATAAAGGTTTAATTCTTAAGAATAAAGCTTTGATTCTTAAAAATAAAAGCTTTATTCTAAGCTTAGATAGGCACGAAGAGAAGTTTCCATAGCCTGAAGAAAGGTTTTCATCAGGCATGGAGAAAGGTCTTCATCGCAAGTTAGTAGAATCAGTTAGATTTTATATTCTTCAATCTTCCGGTAGAGCGTTGTCAGCCCGATTTTCAGTAACCGGGCGGCCTCCGTCTTATTCCCCTTCGTGTATTCCAGCACACGAGCTATGTGACGGCGCTCCATGGCCGAAAGTTCAAAACTGCCGGGCGCACTTTCGTCCGACTGTTCGTAATGTGAATTCTGTATTTCCAGCGGAAGATCGGCTATATCCAGCCGTCCGCCCTCGCAGACGATGAGGCTGCGCTCTATCACATTCCGAAGTTCGCGGATATTCCCCTTCCAGAGTTGTTGTTCGAGTGTGGCAAAGAATTCGGGAGTGGTTTCGGTGATGGTACGGGACAGCTGCGTGGAGAAATCTGCAATAAAAGCCTTCGCCAGCAAACGTATATCTCCCGTACGTTCGCGCAGGGGCGGCAGATGTACCTGGAACACACTGAGGCGATAGAACAAGTCTTCGCGGAAACGCCCGGCGGCAATTTCTTCGGACAAGTTGCGGTTGGTAGCAGCAATGATACGCACATTGACGCGCGTCGGCTTCGTATCTCCTATCTTGATGTATTCTCCCGTTTCGAGGATGCGTAGCAACTTGGCTTGCAGTTCAAAAGCCATCTCGCCGATTTCATCGAGGAAGATGGTGCCATTGTTGGCTTCTTCGAACAAGCCTTTCTTATCTTTCAGGGCACCGGTAAAGGAACCGGCTTTATGACCGAACATTTCGCTCTCCAACAATTCTTTGCTGAAAGAGGAGCAGTTGACAGCCACGAAGTTCTGCCGGGCACGCTTGCTGCCGTGGTGAATGGCTTGGGCAAAAACTTCCTTTCCCGTACCCGTCTCTCCCGTCAGCAATACGGGAACATCCGTTCCAGAGACTTTCTGCGCCAGTTGCACGGCATTCTTCAACACTTTCGACTCTCCCAGAATAGAGTCGAACGAATATGCCTGCCCCACCTTCTTCTCCAACTTCTCCAGGCGAACATTCATGCGCGCCTTATCTACGGCACGACTTATCAGTGGAATAATCTTATTGTTATCGTCGCCCTTGGTGATATAATCGAAAGCACCGTTCTTGATGGCCTGCACACCGTCGGGAATGTTACCATGCGCTGTCAACAAGATAACTTCCACGTTGGGAGCCGCCTTCTTGACGGACAGCACCAAGTCCACCCCGTTTCCGTCGGGGAGGAATACATCACACAAAGCTACATCGGGATTTTGAAGTTCCAACTGCTTCATAGCAGTTCTGCAATCCCCTGCCTGACAGACCTCATAGCCTTCCAACTCCATCATGCGCGCCAAGAGGGTACGAATTTGCACCTCATCATCAACGATCAGAATCTTACTCATAAGTAATGGTATAAAAAAGTTTAGCTTAAAACAGGGGACTGCAAATATAAAGCTTTTCCCCGAAACACACGGCACATCTTTTGAACTTTTATGGTAAGGGAAGCAAAGCAATAAGATATTGACTAATCGCTTGAAGTTATATCAATAAGAAACTACAATTCAGAAGTATCAATTTTACACTTAGAAGTAACTTTATCAATTATTACACGAATAGTATCTTTAGCCAATTGGGCACTCTGATATATATCATAACCTTCTATATCAAATAATGCAATGTCATTATACCAATCAATGATATATACAGGCACATCTACATTTCGAACTAGTACTCTCAAGTTAAGAGCCTTACACTTTCTTGCATAAGTAGTACTCGAACGCAAGGTAGTCGGACTAAATGTAGTGCCAGATATAGTTTTACCTATACATTCAATCTCAACATCTACAATCTCATCAAAATCAATGATTATATGTTCAATTGATCTTTCTGAAGGATTAATACTAATCACAAGAAGTTTTTCCGATTCATTATCAACTACCAGACAATGTTTTTTCGTCCCATATTTTGAGCTAAAATTATTGACATTAGAAGACATTCCAAAACCGTTGATTATGGATTCTTTTGAAATAGTAAGTTGAGAGTTTATAGTTATCCAGATTTCCTTATTCAATAAATCAAAGACAACAAAGATATTTCCCTTGGGAGTAGAAACCATTTCATACTTTCTTACGCCTTTAGCTTCAATTTTATTAGTTATGGATTTTTTCCTCTCTTGATAAAGACTTGTAGCATTTACAGAAAAAATTAATCTAATACTAAATATTAGCAATAAAACAGAGATGAAAACAATGAATAAATACATATTTCGTGCAATTGATTAACGCATTTTATTTTCGTTTGTGTTATATCTCTTTTCCCAATAAGATAATAGCACAATAGAGAAACGCAACAAATGTACGAAATAGTTCCATATATCCTTTTTTCTCAGGCAAATTTATGTCTATAACAAAATTTAGAAGAAGTTGTTCCGTATCTCCTTTGCAATATAGCGCCCCATCAACACCTGTCCCTCTTTGTCGGGATGCAACCCGTCTCGCAGGTAGCGTCCGCGTCCGGAAGGCTGTTCCATCTTCTCGGTAATGCCGCTGCCGGAGTAACAATCTATCAATTGCACGGAGAGTGCTTGGCAGAGTTCGCGCAAGATGGCAATCTTTTGCAGATTTTGGGCATTATGTTCCGTGCTGCCCGTCTGGATAGGAGTGCAGACGAAGACGCGGCACTGGGGATAATGCTCAATAATCGTCTGGATGGCCCAGCGGGCACCACCCGCCATGGTGGTGACGTCCACCTCATCCAGCGTTTTACCTTTCAGCGCTTCTTCGGCACTGCCCAGGTTACGGTCGTTCGTCCCCATGGAGAAGACAAAGACGTCGGGTGCAGGGTATGCACCGCTTTCCACTTCGGAAATAAACTTCTGAATGTGTACTTTCGATACATTGTTGTGACGCATCTGCATCTCCATCTTATCGTCCGTACGCTGCCAACCGCCGGAGATACCGGAAAAACCGGGACTGCCGTAGTCCTGCGTATCGGCGTAGCAAGCCCAAGTGGCAGAGCCTACCGCCACATTGTGGTGCGTGGCAAAGCCGAGCACATCGACCACCGTCCGCGACCATTGTTCACCTGCTGTGATACTGTTACCATCACATCCAAAATTCAGCTTGCTGAAGTCGGGATTGAGGGATTGCGCCTGCAGCGCAATCCCAACCCAAATGAAAATCAAAAAACTACTTAACCTACTCATGAAAATCAATCTATTTATGAAAAACGTTCTATAATCTCTATACACATGCGACCGTTGTGATACGGGCATTTCCAGAAACCGGCTTTATCATCGGCAGTGTTCACGGTTCCGTCGGCACGGACACTCCAATGCCATTCACCGTTTTTGTAATCTATCAGATGCTGCTTGATGAATTCCCAGCAGCGGAATGCCTTTTGTAGGGACACTTCGTCATCGAAGTGCTGGTAGAGGTTGACGTGACCGACGATATTCTCGGCCTGCACCCACCAATGACAGTCGGTATCGGTCTTGCTCTTGTCCGGGAAGGTTTCGTAAATCATACTGCCTTCAGGCGTCAGACCTTCGGCGGCAGCGGCGGCAATGTATTCCACCAGAGGCTCCACCTTTTCCAAGACAGCAGCATCGCCCAACACAAGGGCAGCTTCATGAATCAGCCAGGAGGCTTCGATGTCGTGTCCGTAGGAAATGATGTGATGCTTGCTCACCCAGTCGTCACTAAAAAAGAGTTCCAGATGGCCGGTGTTGATATTCAATATCCTGTCTACGAACAACGTTATCAAGTTACGGAGTTGCTTCTCCAGGCGCGGATCTTTCCACACGCGAAACAGGTTGGTGTAAGGTTCCAGGATGTGCAGATGGGTATTCATAGTCTTGCGCTCGTTCTCGTCCTTGGCACTGAGACGCATGTCGGCCATCTCTCCCCACTGACGGGTGAGGGCTTCGCAGTAACCGTTCTTCACGGGATCGAAGCTATGTGCCTCGATGCTTTCGAACAAGCGGATGGCATAAGCAAGAGCTTCTTCGTCGCCCGTAGCACGATGATACTCACTCAAGCCGTAGATGCCGAAGCCGAGGGCATAGATTTGCTTCTTGGTGTCGAGCGGCCGACCTTGATAATCGAGCGACCAATAGATACCACCGAATTCATCGTCATAAAAATGGTCGATGATATAGCGCTTGGCACGCGTTGCTGTGGCAAGATACTCTTCTTTCTTCAACAAGCGGTAGGCAGACGAAAACGTCCACAAGATACGGGCATTCAGGATAGCTCCTTTCTCCGCTTCCGGCATCAGTTTTTCCTTTCCGGTGATGCGACCATAGAAGCCACCATTCACTTCGTCCGTCATTTTATTTATCCAGTAGGGGAGGATATTGGCTACTAGTTCCTCCTGCACCTCCTGCTTTAATGTCTTGACATCCATAATTCTTTATTGTTGAGTCTTTCGTACAGATTTCAGTTTCTCATTTACTTCTGTCACCCGTTCCTTGGTCAGCGGATAGAAGTATACCACCACGATGGCCAGCACAGCCACGGCAGCAGGAATCCAGCTCATCAGGAGGTTCAGTCCCATAAGCGCCTCTTCTGTCTGCACCGCACCGGCAGCCGTATTATAACCGAATGCCGCCAATATCCACATCACCGCCGCACCACCGAAGGCACCGCCAAACTTCTGCGCCATGGAAGCGGAAGAGAAGATAAGTCCGGTAGATGCCGAGCCGTTCTTCAGCTCCGCATAGTCCGAAACATCGGCATACATACTCCACACCAGCGGCGACACAATGCCCGTGCAGATGCTGATAACCACCTGCATCAGCATCATCAACCAAAAGCCCAACGGCGAGCAGGGCAGGTAGAAGAAGAGGATGCTCAGGAAGGCCAACGCCACCATTGTCAGTATATATGTGGACTTTTTGCCGAAAGCACGTGAGAGCGGCACCGTCAGCACTACCCCTACCATGTTCAGCACCTCGCCCACGCCCAGAAACAGTCCGGCATAGAAAAGGATCGACCAATTGCCAAGGTTCAGGAAAGCGTTGTCTCCAATGTAATCCTTGAAGAAATAGGCAGCCGTAGCCCCGCGCACTGTATTGAATAAGTTGGAGCAGAGTGCTGCACCTATCAGCAGCCACCACGGCACATTGGCCATCAGCGACTTGAAGTCCTTCCCGATGGAAAGCGTGGAGACGCTCTTCACATACTCGCGCGTCATGGCAAAGCACAGCAGGAAGATAATCAGACATAAGGAAGCAATCACAATCATGGCGTACTGCCAGCTCGTTGTCACCGACCCCGTCATTTCGCGGAACCAGCCACATAACGGTTCCCATGTAAAGAGTGCCACAAAACTGCCGGCATAGGCAAAGAACATACGGTAGGAAGAAAACACGGTCTTCGTGTCCGAATCATCGGTCATCACCCCCAGCATAGCACCGTAGGGCACATTGATGGCCGTATAGACCGTCATCATCATGATGTATGTGATATACGCCCAGACCAGTTTACCGGTCGGTCCGAAATCGGGAGTCGTGAACAGCAATATTCCGCAGATAGAGAATGGTAATGCTATCCACAGCAGATACGGGCGATACTTCCCCCAGCGCGTATGCGTGCGGTCGGCAATGATGCCCATCATCGGGTCGGAAACGGCATCCCATATACGCGTCACCAACAGCAGTACGCCGGTGTCGGCCAGGCTCAGACCGTAAATATTCGAGTAGAATATAGGCAGGTAGTAGGAGAATATCTTCCAGAACATGGAGGAGGACATGTCTCCGAAACCGTAACCTATCTTTTCTTTGAGTGTTGCCATAGTTCTTAGATTTCAGTGATTCACGATTTAATCACCATTTATTATTTGGAGGTTTTTGTCTATCAGTTTATTCAGTGTTGCTACCGAAGCCGACGAACACAGACCGTCCGCAGGCGTATTCATGCAGTAGTCCACCAGTTTGTCTACGGTCGAGGTAGCCACGTGCATCCGTGTGTCCGAGGAGGCGTAGTAGATGTATACCGTTCCATCCTCATCGGCAATCCATCCGTTGGTAAAGAGCACATTGCTCACATCGCCTATCCGCTCCTCACCCTGGGGCACCATGAAGGCACCGGCAGGCGCGGCAATCAGTTGCGTGGGGTCTTCGAGCGACGTCATGTACATATAGAGCACGTAGCGCAATCCGGCCGCACAGGCACGGACGCCGTGGGCCAGATGCAACCAGCCCTTTGCAGTCTTGATGGGATGCGGACCTTCACCGTTCTTCACTTCCTTGATAGTGTGGTAGTAACGCTGGTCTATAATCTTTTCTTCTTTTACTTCGGCATGCGTCATGTCGTCCACCAGCGCCCAGCCGATGCCTCCACCGCTTCCGGCGTCAATAAATCCATCTTGCGGACGGGTGTAGAGAGCATACTTTCCGTCGACAAACTCAGGATGCAACACCACGTTGCGCTGCTGGCTCTTTGTTTTCAAGTCCGGCAGGCGTTCCCAATTCTTCAAGTCTTTGGTGCGGGCAATGGCTGCTGTAGCCGTAGCAGAGGATAAATCGCCGAGAGGAGCCATATCATCGTGGCGTTCGGCACAGAAAATGCCATAAATCCATCCGTCTTCATGAGCCGTGAGGCGCATGTCGTAGACGTTCGTAGCCGGTATCGTATCTTCGGGCATCGTTACCGGATAGTCCCAGAAGCGGAAATTGTCGATGCCGTTAGGGCTTTCGGCCACAGCAAAGAACGATTTACGGTCGGCTCCCTCCACGCGCACCATCAGCAGGTACTTTCCGTTCCACTTAATGGCGCCGGAGTTCATTGTGGCATTCATGCCGATACGTTCCATCAGATAAGGGTTGGATTTCTCGTCCAAATCGTATCGCCAGAATATGGGGGTATGGGCTGCCGTCAGCACCGGATATTCATAGCGGGTGAATATACCGTTCCCGCCTTCCACGGGCACATTCTTTCTCGTAATCAACTCTTCATATTCCTGAATCAGGCTTTCTACCTTTTCTTTAAAAGTCTCCATGCACATTATGTTTGTTATTATTAATTCAAATCCACATTTATGATTGCGAATAATGTCTATGGGCACAAAGATAGCCGATTACGCCAAGCGATAATGATACAATTTTATCCCTTTACTGTATTATAAAGCAGAATACAAAAAAATTATTCCCGTACTTCTACCGGAACACGCTTCCTCGATACAATCCGCCTTTCCACCTTCCGGCGTTCCAGCTTCACCGGCTCGCTCGTGAACTCAGGAACATTGTACGAGCAGTCCAAACGGTCGTAATACGCCCACGGATTCTCCTGAGGTAACAAGAAGGGTTTGCTCACCTTGCCATTCTCGTCCATACATGCCAAGTACAGACGGGTGTAGAGTCCATCCCCCCTGCGGCTGCTGAACACAAACCAGCGTGAGTTGCTGCTCCAATTGTGGAAGCTCTCCGTATCGTCACTGTTCACTTCCTCCATCGGGCGGAGCGTGCCGTCCTGCAAGTTCATCAGCCACAGATCGGCCTCCTTGTGCCAGATGGAGAAGTTCCCGTAATCCGACAAGGTAAACATGATGTACTTTCCATCGTACGAGGGTCGCGGAAAAGAGATACTTTTCTTCATTGCAGCCGCATTTATCAAGGTATCCACACGCTCGCCGAACGTGCCGTCCTCCGGGTTAAAGTCTATGCTGCACAAGTTATAACGTATCTCTTTATACTCTTCCGGTATCGGCTTCGCTTCTGCCGAACAGAAATAGAGTTTACGCCCGTCGGAGGAGAATACGGGAAAAGTTTCGAACACTTCCTTCTTCTGCAACAGCGGAGAGAGCAGTAGCTCGTGCGTCTCCGGATAATATACCAGCACATCCGACGCCAGGTCCAGCACCTCCACCCGTTCATCCTTCACGGCATGGAAAGACTGACGCGTATTGTTCACGGAATAGGCGATATACTCTCCGCTCGGATGCCAGTAAGGATAGACGCAGGCAGAGAGCGTAGAATCGGTCTTGGTGTCCAGCATCTCACGCTTCTTACCGATCTGCATCAGCGTGCCGCCGTTCTTTCCGCGGATATGCAGGCTCAGGTGGTCCGGTTTGGTTTTGTTGAAGGCGTGGCAGTTCATGCACATGCCCGGCACCATTGTATTCTCCAACAGGGGACGCTCCCTAAAAGTAGAAAGGTCGCGTTCGTAGATGCCCATCTTGCTGTACACCTCGTAGCCCGGTGCAAGCTTGCGATACACTACTCCGTAATCAATGGGATAAGTGCTGACGTACATCGGGAAAGAGCGATACTGCCTCCACTTACCGTTCTGCCTGACGGAGACTGTAAACAAGAGGCTGTCGCCTTGGTTTTCTTCCAGCAGTTCTTCCCAATCTTCCTGCGGGAATGATACTACTTTATCATTTACATGCACTTCGCCGGACTTTCCTCCGGTCACCGTCACATCCACCCGTTCATACTCCCCGCCGATACAGTTGAAGTTCATCGGGGCAATGGTTGCAGGTATGGTCACACCGATATAGTCGGGATAAATATGGGGCCACTCGTCCACCGGTTCGGGTGAGGTCACAGCATTGCTGCAAGCTGCCAGCCACAACCCCAGTAATATGTAAATAACTATCTTCTTCATCTTTCTGCTTACTTTTTAAATAACAAATAATACCAGTATGTATTGCCATAACGTGCTTGCAGCATCGGCCGGGCATTCTGCTGAGAGGTATATATCCGGGCAAAGTCCGTCACGTCCTTCGTCACTTGTTGAGAGATGCTCCACGGCATGCCTTGGAAAGACTTGTGCGTCTGCGTCCATACATATACCAGCGCTTCCTGATAACTGCGCGGAATGTGATTGTAACCGGCATCCTTCCCCAACGGATAGTATTTCATGAAGCGTTCCAGGTCGCGCTGCTGCATGACGTACGCCAACATATACTCAAATGCCATCCGATTGCGGTGATTATGCTGGTACAGCAGTCCTAACATGATGTCCATTTCCCGTTCGCTGAACAAGAAGTCCTCGGTATAGCGAAGCTGCCTCAGCCTGCCCCACTCTTTATGCGCATTGATTTTGTCTTCATTGTACAGATAGGTCATGGCGTTTTCCGCCCAGTCCTTGTAGAAAAGGGTCTTTCTCAACGCACGCAGATATCTGGCCGCCACTTCATACTGTCCGTTAATCAGGTTTGTTTCTGCCAGGCGCTTGTAGCAGCGTCCGCTTTTGCGGAAATTGGGTATCGCCTCCATCGCTTCGAAGGTGAAACGCTGCGCCGTATTGATCATTCCCAAATGATAATACGCCTCACTGGTAGGCAGCGGAGAAGTGAAGTCGCGCTGGAAAGCAGGCAGCAACCCCTCGGTGCCATTCTGGTAGAACTCAAACATGCGGTCGCCCAACTGTCCCGTCATCCCCAAAGCAAGGTTCAGGCAGGTCACCCCGAAAGGCGAGGTCGGCGATTTCTTTTCTGCTTTTTCTATAATCCTTTGCCACTGTCCGTTACGTACCAGTCTGTCATAGTCCATCGCCTCTTCTTTATCCATATCACAGCCTGCGGCAACGAAGTAATATCCGCCCACCACAACAACCAGCACCTGCAAAGCCCCGCACCAGAGCGCCTTCTTCCTGACCTCCGGCAAAGCCGCCATCACAAAAGGAAGAACGACCAGCAAGGCAGCAAGCCCAATCTCAACAAAAGGAATGGCGGCGGGGAAACGGTAATAGCCGATACCTCCCATCAAACGGTAAATAGGATATTGCATCCACATACTTGCCAGCAACGGACCGGCTGCACCCAGCAACCCGACGCCCAACAGCATGCCCACCCCTCCGAAAAGGTTCTTATTGACAAGACTGTTCCGGAACTCGCGTATCATGACCCACCCCATAAAGATGAAGTGCACCGCCCCGGCCGTCCAATACAACAACGGAAGAGCAATCAGAATATAAATAGTCCGCTCCCACCTGTCCTTCAAGTCGGTATATGCACCGGCTGCAAACAGGGTCAGCAACAAGGCAACGGCAAACGACAGCATCGCATTCTCGTCCACCATAAAATACCATAGAACGAGGACGGGCAGAAAGCTCAACGGATAGTAGACACCGGACGCCCCCTGCTCTTTCGCCAACTTCCAGACCAGGCGTTGCAGCAGAACAAACAAGAATGCCAGGATGCAAGCGCCCGCCCAGGGATAGTAATAGAATTGCGTCAGGTATTCCGCAACATAGTCCGCCAGCCCGCCGGGAACTGCCACCCGCTCCCACCAGTAATCCGAACCGAACAGGAAAAGCTGGAACTGTTCCTGGTAGGAAACATGAGCCGGATAAACGATTCCCCAAAAGAGAAGCACTATCACTCCAAAAAGGATTGACAGCCCTATTTTCCATGTTTTTTGCAGAGATGAATTCATGTGCACATCATTTAAAAGGTTCCGCCTTCAGTTGCCGGTTTATCCGCTCGATGGAAGCTGCATCGAATGGAACGGGAGTTGCCGACAAATCGGGTATATTATAAGATTTCAATGTCAAATCGTCTTTTTCCGGGTCCGATTGGGGCAGGACGAAAGGCTTGCATGCTTTTCCGTCTGCATCGAGGTAAGCGAAATAGACCCGCCCGTACTGTCCGTCTCCCCGCTTGCTGGCAAAAGCAAACCAGCGGCTGCCGGACGACCAGCTATGATACGTATCCGAACGGTTGGAATTCACCGCTTCCAGGCGGTCAATGCTTCCTGTCTGCAAGTCCAGCAACTGGAGTTCCGTTTCGCGATGCCAGATGGGGAATGTTCCGTAATCGGCCACGGTGTAGAGCAGATAGCGTCCGTCCGGCGAGGCTTTCGGATGACAGACGGAACCACTCATCAGCCGGGCATTCCAAAGGGTATCGACCCGACTGCCCCAGGCACCATGTTCCGCATCGAAAGCAATGCGGCAAAGGGAGTATCGCAATTGCCGCACACTATCCGGCAAAGCCACCAGCGGGGCCGAACAGTAATAAATCCACTTACCGTCCGCAGAGAAAGTAGGGAAAGTCTCCAAAACGGTACTGTCTGCCGTCAAGGGAGATATGAGCATGCAGTTCTCGTCAAAATCGGCGATTGCCAAGTCGGAGACAGTATCATAGACTTCCAGGCGACGGTTGGCTTCCGTATGGAAAGCCGGGATAATGATGTTGGAGGAGAATACGCCGTAACGTCCGCCGGGATGGAAATCGCCATACACGGCGGCGGATATCATTTGTTCGTTCTTCAACGTCAGTTTGCGCAACTTGCCGTCGCGGTTCAGAATCGTTCCGCCTCCCTCGCCACGCAGGTGGAACATGGAAAGGTTGCCGCTGTTGCCGCCATGCACATGGCAGTTCATGCATTTACCGTCCGTCCGGCTGTTATCCGCCAGCACACGTTCGTCAAAGTTCTCGATGCAACGCTCGCGTATTTGCAGAGCGTTCCATACCTCGTAGCCCGGTTCTATCAGACGGTAACTGACGTAAGTATCGAGGCGGTCGGCCACCACCTGCCACGTAAAGGGAGGATAGCGCAGCCATTGTCCGCCGAGACGGGCCGTAACCGTGACTTCCAAAGTCCGTCCTTTCTCCGCTTCCAGCAGTGCATGCCAAGGTTTCAAAGGAAACACCACCTTATTGCCGCGTGCATTTACTTGCAGGCTGTCCAAGTCTCCTTTCACTGTGACGCAAACGGCATCTACCCCTTCATTGCGCAAAAGGAAATTCAAAGGGGCTATGTTGCAAGGGATAGTCACGTCCTGATACTCCGGGTACAGCACTAACGGACGCTCCGCAGGCTTTACGGATTCGGGACGGAGCGTGCAGGCCTGCAGGCAGCACAACAATCCGACAATCACCACTATGTATCTCATCATTCTATCCACCACATTATCACTTTATCACATTATCACCCTATCACTTTTTCATCGTTGCATAATGGAAGTAAAACCAATAAGTCTTTCCGTATTCGGCTTGCAAGATGGTTCCGTTTCCACCATTTGCCTCGTATCGTTTGGAATACTCATTGAATTCGTCCAGCACCTGGGGCGGTATCCGGTACTTTTTCACTTCTTCTATCGGCGCATTGCTTCCGGCAAGATAGATAAGCAATCCTTCGGCATATAGCCTGGAAGGGATTCCGCCTGCCGCAAACTCCCGGTAATCTTCAGCAAAGGCACCTATATCCTTGTTCAACAAATCGAAGCACAGAAGATAATCACGCGCCATACCGTTATCCGGATTACTCCGCAGCAGATGGCGCAACGAAAGCGGAATATTGGAGGAAAAGCGCAAAGTATCCGTCACGGGCAGCAACTGCTGTTTCTGTTCCAGCCATTGACGTATCTCGGACGTTTGCCGCCCGGGAATGCGGCGTTCGGCCCACTGCCGGTAGCACATTGTTTTCTGCAAGAGGCGCAGGTATTTCATGGCGGCAGCCTCATCGCCATTAATCAGGTTTATCTCCGCCAAGCGCTTGATGGCTCTCGCTCCCGTATGGCGGGGAGAGAAAATCATTCCCAGGATGGTGGCATGTTCCGCCATCGTCATGTCTCCCAAGGCAAACCAAACTTCATTGGCTGCATAAATCGTAAGATAGGTAGATGTAGGTGCTACGGGCAAGAACAGTCCTTGCGAAGCCGGCTGATAATAATCCGTCAGTTTATCGGGAAGCTGCATCTGCCGGGCATGTAGCAGATTGTAGTAGTAGGTGGCAAACGGAGCATGCAAGTCTTGCTCTGCCAACAGCTTCTGTACCTTCTCCATACGGCCGAAGTACGTTTCCGAATCCAAGGCTAAAAGACGCTCCCGTTCCAGATTAGGCGTATTGTACCATCCCGAAGACCAGTTGCCATAGCCGAACAGCCAGTAACCTGCCACCACCGCCAATACACCGACCGGCAATCCCAACTTCCACGAACACCTGAAACAACTGCGACATAACAGAACAAGACTTCCGATACCAATCAAGGCTATCGTCCCGGACAACGGATAAAGCAATCCGCACTGCCGCCCGGCTTCCCAAACCACCGCCGCCACAGCGGGCAACCATGCCCAACGCCCGATATAAGGAAGCAGTAAGCGAAAAACGACCATTCCCCAAAGCAACAGCACAACAGTCATAATAGCCGGTCCTCCGCCTTCGTAATAGAAGAATTGCGTCAGGAAATCGCCCAGCAAACCTGCCAGTGCCGCCGGATGCTTCAGATATTCGGTCAGTGCTTCGGAAGCATACAAAAAGAGCTGCGTCTGCTCCCGGTGGAACAGATGATAGGGCAGCAGCTTGAAGAAAAAGAGGAACAGCGCCAAAGCACCCACTCCCGTCACGCCCCATTCAATGTATCTTCTATTGCAGGCTTTCATCCAACTGTTTTTGCTGTTCTTCCGTCAAGGAACTGCGCAGCATTTTCTGCATGAATTTTCCTAATGTATTGTTTCCCTGTTCTTTCAGAAAGAGGAAGTTCATTTCCTGTTCCTGCATTCTCAACGTATCGCGCATTTGCACCAGGCGCAGCGAATCTTCTCCAACCGCCTTCCTCAGCCCTTTGTGGATAAACCGATAAGCGGTTTGTTTCTTCTCCCGGCCCTCTTTCCATACTTGCAACGCATCATTCTGCGGAGTACCCGTCACCGAGCCAATGGAGTCGGCTTTCGCATGGATAGTCCCCGGTTCCGTCACAACAAGCAGTTCCTGTATGCGCAGGCGCAGAATGGGACGCAAACGAAGTACCCTCATCTCCTCCCCCTGACCGGAAAAGGAGAAAGCGGCATTTGATATCTTTACAGAGTCCACCCGCCCCGGTGCATTCTCCATCGGTACGAGGTATATCCACTCACCGTCGTACTTTGCAGAAGGCAATGTGCCTTCAATCACAAAGTGCTGTCCGGAGTTTCCACAGCTTGCCAGCAAGCAAGAGATTATACCCAGAAACAAGATACGTGTCTTCATCATAAAATCAGTGATCCGTTATTTATCAAAAAGGCTGATAAGCAGCGTTTCCTGCTTTCTTCACAGCCATACATTCCATTTCGACCAGCCATCCGGGACGGCATACGGGCGCCAGTGTTATCACCTTGGGCACTTCCGGGAAACGTGCGTCGAACATTTCCTTTACTACGGCATAATCGGCCGTGTCCCGCAAATAGACTATCACATGTCCCATGTCTTCAAAGCCACAGCCCGCCTCTTTCAGCAAAGCTTCCACATTCTCCCACATCCGTTCCGTCTGCCGGCGGACGTCTCCTGTATGTACCACCTCGCCTCGGTTGTTGATGCTTGCCGTACCGGAAATGAGCACTTGCCGACGGTCTCCGTAATCCACCGCCGTGCCCCGTTCAAAGCTGACGCCATACTCATAGGTAGGGTTCAGGTGTGTGCGGGCATAAAGATAGTTAATTTGTCCGGGGTTCAGGCCTTCTATGGCAAAAGCATCGAGCATCACCAATACTTTCGGGTCGGCATGCCGTCCGCCAATGCCGGTGCTGGCTATGTAGTGGGTCTTTTCCGTCAGGTTCTGAGTAACAAAGACTTCATTACGCGCTTTCACTACCCCGGCATAATTGCAGTCTACATTCTGCACAAAGATCCAGGTACGCAGGCAGTTGGCAGCCAGCGTACAGTTTTGTTCCATCAGTTGCATCGTATAGTCGTTCAGCAGCAGGCGCATCTGATATTCCGAATTGGCGGCACGGTTGGAACTGCCTCCCATCCAAAGCTGGCGGTAAGCGCCGTGCGTCACTTCATACAATCCGTTCGAGAGTGCTTTTGTATGCACATTGGTCTGCAGATATACCCATAAAGCGATTTTGGTTCCGTCCAAAGGAGGTTGTTCTATGATGGAAAGGGCACAATCGGAACTCTCCGCCGTAGCGGCAAGTAGCAATTCCGCCTGATTGGCAGCATCACTCAGAAAATATCTTTTGAAGACAGCCACAGCACCGGACAATTCGTTTTTCAGCAAGGCGGAATACGCATCCAGCACTGCATCCATCTGTTCACGGTAGGTCTGCCTCGGATTAGCGGCATGTATCATTACGTGATATTCGGCCACCCCACCGTCCACTATAAATGCAGACACTTCCACTCCGGCATGTGGGTAAGAGTATGATGTGTATTTCATAAACTTAATAAGATATTATTTAACGCAAATATAGCTAATATTTAGCAAGGAGACGAACAACCGGGATAAAAAGAACAAGTATCTCTGCAAACTCGCTCAAGCTAAACCAATGTTTTTAATGATATTACCAGCACTCCGTCACTTTTGCGTATAATCAACTAATTATTAAAACATTAACGCGTGTAGGTAAGCGTGTAGGTAGCGTGACGGTAAATGCCTACCGTCACGCTTTTTGGGATAAAAAAGCAACAAATCATCGTTATACCTTACTCATATACAATCATTTACCCCTGTCTTTATAAGCTTCCCACAAACGTGTACAAATAACTTCTATTAACACGAAATATAGAGGTTTTTGGCGTTTACCTCAGCATTTCCGAACCGAAACAGGTAGACCAAAGAACATAAGAGCAAAAGAAGGAATGACGTTAAGTATGTTCTTTTGTTCTTCTGTCTTAAAGAGAAACCTGCATTAGCTTCGTATGTTTTGTACTTTTGCCTTGTACACAATCCCCTTCGCCTATATCTGTTTCTTCGTCCCTCGGCTGCGGGCCGAACGGTTGTCGTACCAGGGCTGTACAGCCCACAACTGTCCCCCGAACAGCCTCGAATCGAGGGACGAAGAAACAGATAAGGGATAGCGACAAAAGTAATAGGGCAAAGCTATATTTTATACAAAGCATTCCCCTATTCTTCTATTGATTGCCGAACGAAGATGAATAGAGTAAAGACTAAAGATGAAAAGGCGAATTTCACAATCCGCCTTTTCCTGATTTAACCATTAAACAATTGTACTATCTGGTTAATATCTTTATACTTACCAAATGTTACGAACGGCACAAAGGGCCGAGGGTAACGACAACTGTTTTGCGTTGAAAATCTTTCATATATTCAGCAAATCTACTTCTTGGAATTATCAATAACTGTAAATCCAACATGGCCACTTTTATAAAATGTCACAGTCGAACCAACGCTTACAACACCATCAGCGTTCACGACCGCAGAGTAACCATTAGCAATAGATTCAACAACATACGTTCCACTGGGTATAAAATAGAACCATATACTCATATATGTAACACTTCCGTGCAATACAATACTTCCACCAGTATCTTGATTTAGAAGAGTTATAGATCCACCCGTAAATTCGGGGGTAGAAGTTATTACGACCCTTGCATATCCTTCCGGAGTAGGAAGGTTATTTGACATTGAATACGGTCCAAGAACATCATTTGTTTGTTCATTGCCAGCATTTGCAGCTAACACAAACAAAATAAAAGATAGAGTAAAAAATATATTTTTCATTGTACACTGAATTTATAGGTCAAAAGGAGGAACTATAACATTGTTCCCCCTATATTAGCTTTTAACTACTCCAAAATCGACTTTTACTTGTTGGGAATCTTCTTATAGCAGAAAAACCAACCTTCATAACCATTGGACGAAGGAGCCGCCAACACAAGATGGTCACCATCAGCCTTGATAATCTGATAAGTGTAACAACGTTGGTTGCCATCATTAGGCAATACACCCAACAAAGGCACAGTACCATTAAATTTCATCGTACCGACTCCCCAACCAGCTACATCTTGTTCAGCAGTAACAATAACAGTGCCTTGTTCACCACGACTGGTATTAACACCGCTCAAATTGAGAGAGAACCAAGCACCGACTCCATCATCTGGCAATCCTTTTCCCACAGCTTGTTCATCAATATCAGCTTGGTCGGGCGCACCCCACCAACTGGGTCCTGTGTCACCTCCCCATGAACCATTGCCCCAGTAACGTGACAACCTATCGTCCCACGTCCAAGTAGTAGTACCAAATCCACCTTGACCATCACCGAATACATCATTATAGATAGCGGGCAGGTCAGTAAATTCACTTACATTAATACTTTTCGTATTGGATTTCGTGATAGAGCCGTCGTGATTTATCGTAGTGACATAAAAATCAACGCTACGAGCAGGGGGAACTACTTGGCAAGCAGGTGCAGTACCCATGGCAACACATGCATCCGTGCTTGCATCATATACTTTTACATAACGGGCAGGAGAAACATTGAATATCAAATTATTGTTTCCTTCACTCTTGGCAGAGATAGTAAACGAATTAGTCAACTCCTCAGCTGTTACATTGCCATCTTTTTCCATTTCATCTACCATAGGATCGCAAGCTGCGAAGAACAATGCCAATAACGAAGTTGCGAATAATATCTTTTTCATATCTTTTTTCATTTTAAATTCATATTCTATTCTTGCCAACCATTATACTCAGCACTTGCATCCGTATAACCCTCATTTTGTTCTACCTTTCCTTCGTTCAGCAGAACTTGGTTTTCGGGAATCTTCTGGAAACCTGCCGTTGCTTTATAACGTGCGGCATAACCGCCATTCTGTGCCGCGTTTCGGCTTTCAGCCCCATTTGTATAAACCTTTGTTCCAGTCTGTCTTTCAAGGGCATCGGCAGCAACGTGCCAACGGCGAATATCATTCCAACGAGTACCTTCAAAGCAAAGTTCCCAACGGCGTTCATTCTGCAATGCAGCCAACGAATATGCACCAATAGGAGCAAGTCCGGCACGGCTACGTACCCTATTAATGCCAGCTACATCCTCTTTCAATTCAGACTGCATCAACAATACATCGGCAAAACGTATCAAAACCAAATCATGAATGGAACCAGTCTGCATCAAGTTATCATTAATCCAACCATCAGGGCCATACATTATCTTCTCAAATACCGGTTCAATCGTCTTATTTCCACCCGCATCCGTGCTATAAGCCATGATAGAACCGATTTTCATCTGATAATAATCGGTTTCTTGAATAAAGCCGTCACCACCGCCTTTATTATAGCTTGGCATATCAGCCGTCTTGAAGATGGAGGCCGGACGACGAGCATCCTCTTGTTCTGCCACACTCCAATCAGTATAAAGGTTGGGAGCTACAGGACCTGCACCCCATCCTTGTCCGAAAGGAAAGGAGTTCGCCTGGTCGTTGCCACGCACGCCAAAGTGCAAAGCGTAACCGTTACCATAACCAATGGTAGTACTCCAAGAAGCAAGCTTATTGAACTTAATGGCAAACATGGATTCCGGATTTACAGCTGCATCATCTTCTACCCACTTCAATCCTTGATCAGCTGTAAACGGGAAATCCTCCACAGTACATTTGTTGGTATAAGCCCACAAATTACGGAATTCAGGAACAAGGCTATAACCGGAATTATTAACGCAATCATCAATATAGCCAATCACATCTTGCTTAGTCAAAGTACTTCCATCGGGCAAATCGACAGAAGTCAGCGGACTATAATTCGTGCTAACCAAATCAGTCAGATTCTCACCATTGCAATACATGCCAGTATAGAACAGCCACGCACGCCCTAACATTGCCTCTGCAGTGTATTTGTCCACATGCCCATCTGTATTGCGTACAGCAGGCATATTATCGGCTGCGTCACGAAGATCTTGTAAAATCTGTCCCCATATAACGGCAGCTGCAGGCGGAGTAGTATCTTCAGGCAGCAAAGCCGTAACTACCAAAGGTACACGCCCATACATGGAAGCCAATTCGTAATAATAAAAAGCACGCAGGAATTTGGCCTCACCCTCGGCTTGTGCTCGCACCACCGGGTCCATCTCTATACCAGACAGCGCTTCCAGCAGTGTATTGGCACGATTAATTCCCTGGTAACGGGCTATCCAGAAATCTTGTGTAGCATCTGTACCCGTATTGCAAAGCAGATCCAAGGCTTGCATAAGCTTATCATTAGGACCACCGCCGCCCAACATATCATCACAAGCAAGCAAAGCATTATAAAGGAAAGATTGCTGTGGGAAAGCATTCACATTATTCAAATTCTGATATATGGCAGCCAAAGCCTGATTGGCATCTTCGGCAGTTTTCGGGAAATTGGTTGTATCCTTTTCTGTCAAACTCATCGAGTCCAGACTGCAAGAAGCAAAGGTTCCTGCCACCATCAGAGCTGCCCCTATTAAGTATGCTATTTTTTTCATTGTATATCAATTTTAGAATTTAACATTAACACCTAACATATAAGTACGAGGTTGCGGGTAGTTACCTACATCAACACCTGTTACCCATGCTTCTTTGTCATTGAGTGCCATACCATTTTCGGGATCCATGCCCTTGTATCCGGTAAAAGTAAAGAGGTTCTGAGCCGCAGCATACACACGAAGCTGCTGGAATGGGCAAGTTTTCCAAAGTCTCTTGAAATCGTAACCAATAGTCAGGTTCTGAATACGAACATAACTGGCATCATCGATATAAATATCCGAAATAGCCTGGAAATTTTGTCCTGCATTTCCCGGTGCCAACATTGGGAATCTGTTTGAAGTTCCTTCACCATGCCAATAATCATATACTTCTGTTGTATAGTTTTCATATTGTCCGTCCGAGAATTTACGCCAGGAACGAGCTACTTGTGCACCAAAAGCTCCATAAGCAGTAACCGAAATGTCTATACCTTTATATTCTGCACTCAAAGTAAGGCCCGTCGTTACATCCGGATGAGGATTACCCAAGTCAGTCTTATCATAATCATTTATCACCCCATTCCCATCAACATCTACAAATTTCAAATCACCGGGCTTTATACCCTGCCCTTGCTTGGAATTTGCAGCATCACCGTTACAGTTTTGAGCAAGATATGCCTGCAAATCTTCTAAGTTCTGGATAACGCCATCTGTCTTATAGCCATAGAAATAGCCGATAGGATGACCTTCCTCCATACGGACAAATCTGCCGGTACTTTGAGCCAACAAATCATTGCCACCTTCTATAAAGTGATTGGCATTATTGACTTTAGTCACTTCGTTTTTATTATAGGCCATATTGAGGTTGATACCATACTTGAAATCTTTACCTACCTGGTCTCTCCATCCCATTGAAACTTCAAGCCCCGTATTCTTTACGGTACCTGCATTCTGATATTGTTTTGAAAAGCCGGATGCAGCATTTATACCTACTTCAACCAACAAATCCTTCGTCATCTTATTATACCAGTCCAATGTAAAGCTTAAACGGTTATCCAGGAAACGAGCATCAAGACCAATGTTAGTCTGCTCAGATGTTTCCCATGTCAAATCAGGATTAGCCAAACGGTTAGGATAAGCACCCGTTGTACCGCCATTCTTGTCAGAGCCAAACGTGTAAAGACCATAATCACCAAATTCATAACCGGCACGCCAATTGGAGTTCGGGATATTATCATTACCATTTTGTCCCCAACCTGCACGAAGTTTCAAGAAGCTGAGCCAAGAACTTGTGTTTTCCATAAAAGCCTCATTTGAAACAACCCAACCAGCTGAAAATGAAGGGAAGTATCCCCATTGGTTATCTTTTGCAAACTTTGAAGAACCATCGGCACGAATGATAGCAGAAAGCATATAAGTCTCTTTGAAGTCATAATTCAAACGACCAAAGTAAGACATCTTTGAGCCATAGTCTGATGGATAACCATCTACGGTAGCCGTAGCCTTACGCTCTGTATTATGCAGATAAGCATGTGCAAAGTCACCAAAAGCACTGTTATAGCCAGTTGCATTAACAGATTCACCATAAGTTGGCCTTGACTTGGAATATTCTGTACCGGCCAGAACATCAATGTGGTGCTGAGCTATGTTTAATTGATAACTCAATGTATTGGTTAAACTCCAGTTCCACCCCAAAGACACATTATTAACCGTTTGGTCCTTATCGCGGCTATCTCCTTGATTATTGATCTGGTAAACAGGCAAATAAGAGCGCCAGGAGCTTGACCATTGTTTGTAACTGACCTGTCCTTTATAGACAAGGTTCTTGATCGGCTGTATTTCCAAATACGCAGAAGTGTTCAGATTGAAATTCTTGTTCTTATTGTTACCAGCTTGATTATATACCATATGAGCCACCGGGTTAGAAGCATACGCTGTATAATCAAGAATACCATTGGCACTCGTTCCAAAGTTTTTAAGGTCATTATACATGAAATAATCACCGTTCTCATTATAAACCGGGATTAAAGGAATTGCACGCAAAGCATTGGAAAGGTCATTAGCATACTGAGTACCCAATTGTACACCTTGGTTTTGTTTATGTTGGTAATACACATTCTCACCAAACTTAACCACGTCCATATCTCCTTTACGGTAGACTACATGCTCTGAATTAATGCGGAAAGTAAAACGACGGAAGTCAGACTTCACAGGACCTCCAAAAGCACCATCTTGATATTGATAACCTAAACCTGTTGAAAACTTTGAGAATTCCGAACCACCCGTTATATTCAACGCATGATTGGTAACCACTGCATTTTTATTTCGAAGTTCCTCCACCCAGTTAGTACCGGGGTTTGTTCCATTCTGATAAGAAGCCAATACATCAGCATCTACATACTTTGACCAATCATAAGGCTGACTTCCATTATTAAAAGCTACTTGGTCCATCACTGCCATATACTCTTTGGCATTCAGCATATCAGGCATCTTATAAATATTGGCCCAACCGATATTTCCATCGTAAGTAACAGAGACTTTACCCACTTTACCCTGCTTGGTTGTAATAAGAATAACACCATTTGCACCACTCGATCCATAGATGGCACAAGATGCAGCATCTTTCAATACATCAATACGCTCAATATCAGCAGGATTTAAAGCATTGATATCACCACCAGCTACCCCATCAATAACGTAGATAGGAGCAGTATTACCATTTGTACCGGCACCACGGATATTAATCTTAAATCCATCGCCCGGCTGACCGGAAACAGCTTGGATATTGACACCCGGAGACTGACTTTGCAAAGCCCCCAAAGCCTGAGTCGTATTCAATTTAGCAATGTCTTCTCCCTTCACTTCAACTGTAGCACCCGTTACCAGTTTCTTTTTCTGTACACCGTAACCCACTACTACAACTTCGTCCAACAATTCAGCATCCTCTTTCAACTGAATCCTGAAATTAGTCTGATTACCAACCACAATTTCCTGCGTCTGATAACCGATAAAAGAAACCACAATCGTAGCGCCCGGCTGGACGTTCAGGGTAAAATTACCGTCAATGTCTGTAATGACACCGTTCGTCGTACCTTTTTCCAAAACATTGGCGCCGATAACCGGCCCCATTGCATCAGTTATAGTACCTGTGATTTTTCGTGTTTGCTGCACAGCTTCAATTGCATCGACCGATGCTGCGAAAAGTTGCGGAGTATAGCCCAAGCCAAAAGCCGAACATACGCCTACGAGCAGCGCTGTTTTTCTGAAATTTAAATTCATATTTGTATTTTTCTTAGATTAATAAATTGGAGTTGTCAAAGCGACAACATCCGTTTTTAACATAAGGTTAAACTATTTTTTGGAAACAAACTGACCTTATTAATAAGGTGATTAGCAACAACATAGGTTTCACTCCTTTCCCATAGGCATTTTCCTTTTCATTAATGGTTAAACATTTTAGAGTTATTATCAAGCTTTATTCTCTATTAGCTTTGACAAAAATAGCGTATTAAAACAAGAAATATATATACTTTCTTATCCAATAATGATATTAGTTTAGCATCCAGCTAATAATTTAGCTGTAAAAAAAAGATGCCGTTCCTATTGGTTTATACACCACGGAACGGCATCTCATGCTCACAGAGCAATCACTTCATATTTTTATTGTTTTCGGAGGCATACGAATCTATTTAATGTTCTGAATATCTTTCAAGAACAAATACCGCTTATTAGCTTTCATTATTTTCAGCAAATCTTCATGCTTCGGTTGCTCCATTCTTGCTTCATAAGCACCACGCGGAGGAGTATGTCTCCATGTCAGTACATACGTAGAGTTGTATTTCTCCAGAACCTTTTGCAAACCGGCACTGATGGGGCCACATTCACTCAAAGCATGCAATTTGTGCTTTTGCTCGGCAAGTTGTGTAGTGAACTGCAACGCATTGTCCACATCTTTATTGAATTGTTCGCCCTGACCGTACCAGTCAATACACAGCATATCAATGTAATCATCGCCGGGATATCCTCTCAGGAAGTCTTCAGTAGAGTACACTTTATCCGTATTATAGGCATAAAGAATGTTGTGCAAGCCTTTTGAGCGCAAATAGTCTACGGTATATCGCCACAATTCGGCATATTCTTCATCATAGCAACGCTCCCTGCCCCACCAAAAGAAAGTACCCGAATGTTCGTGATAAGGACGGAAGATAAACGGAATCAGTTTGCCATCGTCGTCACGCCATGTAAGGAAGTTCTTAGCCAGACGTTCCAGCCATGAATTAAACATTGCATGGTTGCATCCACCCGGCAATATACTTTTTACCGCATTCAGGTCCCGGGCAGAAAGCATATCCACTTCCCAGGCAGAACCGGCACCATTAGGTTCCTTTATACCGGGCCATTGTGAAGTGATGGGATTTACACAATGCCAGCTGATAGTAATAACACCCTTTTTCTTATGGAACCAACGCAGTCTTTCGGCAATGTTGGCAAATGCTACCGAGTCAAGACTCAACTTACCTCCCAGTTCCAGTTCACCCAACTCGAATCCCACTACAGCAGGATAATCACCTACCGCTTCTTTCGTATCGGAACGATCGGGTTCATTCCACCAGGTATGTCCTGTCACCAAGTCATCCTGATGACCGTACATGATTCCTTTAGACTTGATTTTCAGCAACCGCGCAAAAAGCTCTTTAGCCTCCGGGGTTGCATTCGGGTCGGCAGGTTGCCACGATTGTGCCGATAGACTAACGGCAAATAAAGCTAAAAGCAAAAAACTAATGTTCTTCTTCATAAGCAAATAAATTGTGCCTTCCTCTGACAGAAAGCCGTTTTTCAAAATTATTTCATCGAGGGCAATTGGTCCCGGGTTATTACGAAGTCCTGTGCCATCGCATCTTTCCACCACGCCGTATCTGCATGTCCGTGCCCATCCAGGCTTGTGGCATTATACTGATACCACGGCATAAAGAAAGACCAACGCGCCCCCGCACTCCACTGGGAAGAAACCGGAGCTACATTACCGCATTCGCTCAATGCCACTAACTTCTTAGAATAGCTCTTCGCAACAGCCGAATATTGCGCAGCGTTATCAGTCCCACTCTTCTGGTTATAGATATCACGCCCTACAATATCCACATAGTCGTCTCCCGGATAAAATTCATCATCCTTCGTCTGGGTTGTCCAAACCCAAATCAGGTTGTTTATGCCTTGCTCTTTAAAGAAATCGAACATGTAAATCCATAATTTCTTATAAGCATCCGCACCGTCATATCCCCACCAGAACCAAGCTGTGCCTCCTGTATACTCATAGATGTTTCCCGCTGCTTCGTGCAGAGGACGCCAGATAACCGGAATATTCTTATCCTGAAGCAACTTCAGATACTCCGCTATCTTCTTCAAATCGGCTTTTACAACCCTATTCTCCCAAGTGCCCTCTACCGTTGCATGCTTCGGCCTGAAAGCCGTTGTCCAGTTACCGTCACTATTCTGAGTACCGTTTCCGGGGGTACAGGTGTATTCCGTACCGTTTTCTACATTCGGCACATTCCAATGCCAACCGGCACCGACCAGACCACCTGCATTCCACCAGTCTTCCACAACTTTCGTATCGGAATAATCGATCCAATTGGCGGGCGAAGCAAAAAGATGGATATAATCGAAGAATGCAATAGCCGGATATTTACCGGTAGCCCTCTGCACCAATTCAGCCTCAGCAATATTCCAGTTGACATTGGCCATCGTGCCGGATAAACTCTTCTTGCCATAAACACTGGCCAGATAAGCATAAACCTTTCTGGCCTGCGGCAGAGGATTGGAAGTTACCAGCTGATAGTCGGAGGCCTCTTCTTCCTCAAGCTTAATAGGAATGGAGGCCTCTCCTGCTTCCACATCGCCAGGGCCCAGCAGCGTTCCTTTAGGGATGCGGAGGGTATAGCTCTCCCCACGTCGCAGGCTTCCTACTCTCACCGTCAAATCCTGCAAAAATACACTGGCAGAAGTAACCACCGCATCCCCGACCGACATTTTACTGATATTACCCGAAGGCAATGTCACCCTCTGATCATACGTTACAACGATATCAACATCTCCCGAAGCCAGTTCGGTCAGAGAATAGGTTGTCATCTTCGGAGCTTCCGGCAATGGGGCCTCCTCATTACTATCTCCACACGAAGTGAAAAGCAAAAGTAAAACAAATAATAACTGTTTCAACATACAATCTATTAATATTAGCTTAGTACCCACAAGATCACTTCTTCGGATCCAAACGCAGATTATCAATACATACACCCGCAGGTATTACACCACCATACAAACCGTTGGAAGCCTTACCGATGGCCAGATCGCCCACCAACTCTGCACTCAAATCAGAGATATTACGGGATACAGTCATCCATTTTCCATCTGTTGTTTCCGGGAACAAGCCTGCACCTACCCACAGCCAGTTATCAGCCAGGACAAACTGCATTGCCGCTTCAGAAGCTCCCGTCACACCGGCTTCGATCTTGATATCGAACTTAATGACATAATTCTCGATATTAGCTACCGTACCGATATCCTGGTGGTTACAGTTTATTGCCCAACCATCAAGCGGTTTGGCCAAACGAAGATATACATTACCATTGTCATCCACCGGGAACTCAGTAGCTTCAGCATCCGTCCAGCTGGCATCCCAGGAAGAATTATGTCCGTCATGATCTTCAAAATCATTCAGCATAATCGTCTCCGGAGTTATCGGATCGGTCGTTTCTTCATCACCACCTTCTACCCATACAGCAGTGAACAGAGATACCTTTTGAATTACATAATTCTGTCCGGCAACAATCAATCCGGATTCCTGCATCTGAGACAGCATCTCTTCGGTTATAGCACGTTCATAATATCCGTTGGCTGCATCGTCGCCAATGTTGAAATACTCCAGGTCATCTGTCAATCCGACCCAGGTACTGCCATTCTTCAATGATCCCTGAGGATTAGAGCCACAATCGGAGATGTATACACGAATTACATCGTCCACCTTAGCATCTGCAAATAATGTAGCAGCCAATTGTACGGAACCGCTCCACGATCCGGCATCTACAGGTTCACCGGAATAAACCGGCACCTCTTTCTGTACCCAGGAACCTCCGCCGGAACCTTTCTGAATATCAATTGCAGGCAGCGTCATCGATGTATTGTTCTTAAAACTCATCGCCATCTGAACGCCTTCGCCTATGGGTGCATCCTTCGGAACAACCAACTTGATGGCTGTATTCGACTTACGTGTCATTTCAAGTGCATTAACGCTCACGACATCGTCTCCCAATGTAAAGACAACATCTTCCACCAGCAACAAATCCTTACCGTTGATCGTCATGCTGGAACCGGTCATGGCACCTTCCTTATCAGCAAACTGATAAGATAGAAATGCCGGATTTGCTTTACGTATCGTTTGCCTGCTTGCAACCTCGTCATTCTCCGATCTCAAAACAAGAGCAGACTCCGCCTCGCTGACGCCTGCCGGTGCAGTAACCGCCAAGGTACGGTCATCTATACACGTCACATTGCTCACAGCTATACCACCCGGGAAAACAACTTCTTTCACAGATCCCATAGCCGTACCCGTAATCGTCACTTCCGTACCTTCCATCACTATGGTCGGATAGAAGGATGCAACCGACAATGCCTGTGTTCCTTCCACTTCGTCGTCAGAACAAGAAACAAAATGGATACATGCAAAAACCAGAGCAGTCAAATAATATATGATTCTTTTCATGTTCATTCTCTATTATTGTTGATTATTAGTTCCCCAACCGGAATTTTGCTTCAGGTTAGGATTCTTGTTGATTTCACTGAACGGAATCGGGAAGAAGTAATATTTATCTTCCCAGCTACGTGCCTCTTGAGTACGCGTCAGGACAACATCTCCGGCGGCATTCTTCTGAATCTTGGCAATCTTGATAGCAGCCAACTCCGAACCACACTTCCAGCGGCGTACATCCCAGAAACGATGATCTTCAAACGCCAGTTCCACAAAGCGTTCACGCTGATAGCGCGCCAGCCAGTTGGAAGGATTTCCACTCCAGTGCGGCATCTGCACATCGCTACGGTCGCGCAGTGCATTAATTGCACCGTTTGCACTCAAATCAAATTCACCGGCAGCTTCCGCACTTCCATAATAGTGATATACAGCCTCTGCATAATTCAGATAGAATTCTCCCAAACGCATCATAACCCAGGCATGGGGAGTGGTGGTAGCATCGTTGGTAGAGATGTTTACATTACCATCGCAATACTTCTTCAGATAGTAACCGGTAGGGGTAGCATTCAACAGCGGAGCTGCATTAAGTCCACCCTCAAATGTTTCAATCGGACTGGTGTTATAATTAGGCCATGCATCTCCATTCTTCACAACTGTCATTCCAAAACGCGGGTCCAATCCATCGTAAGGTTTGTCCTGAGAGATATTAATGTCAGCACCAGCATAACGTTCGCCAAAGGTTTGTCCGCTTTCATCATTATACTCATACATATCGACCAACGTCTGCGTGGGACACATGCCTCCCTGACCGTTTTCAACTCCAATGGGATAATTATACAATTCCCAACTATTCAAAGATCCTTGTTTGGAGGCCCAGATAATTTCGACACCGTCTCCGTTGGCAGATCCCCATATTTTACTGTAATCATCGAGTTTTACACCCCACTGCGCAGCATACTTTATCACATCGTGATTGGCTCTTGCAGCCGCCAGCCACCATTCTGCATCATTGGAAGCATTGAACAGGGGAGAAGCCTTATACAACGAAGTACGAGCCTTCAGTGCCAGGCACATCAGACGAGTGGCACGCCCCACTTCCGGATTCAATTCCGTAGTATAGGTGATGGGCAGATATTCTGCAATGGCATCCATTTCATCTACAATCCAGTCCATCACGGATAAAGCCGGTGTGCGGGACATCTGATTGGCTTCGGCATTCGTCAGCGTTTTCAGGGTAAAAGGTACATCGCCATATGTACGTACCAGCTCGAAATAGAAATAAGCACGCAAGAAACGGACTTCATATTCAAACAACTCAAACTTGTTCTTCATTGCTTCGTAGTCGTTATTGTTGGCATAACCACTCAAATCAATCTTATCCAGTTTCTCCAGGAAGTTATTAGCCTCCGCAATTGCCTTATATGAGTTCTCCCAAGTATATGAGAAAGCATTGTTGGGGCTCCATCCACCATTGTAGAAACGGTGTACGCTCGAATTGGATAACGCACATTCAGCCTCATCCGTAGCGGCAGCCAGAGTAGAGCCGCTTCCTCCTTCATAGTTCTTATCAATCCCGTTCGGCGTACGGGCATAAACGCTCGTCACCAACTGTTGAATACCATATAACGGACTCTTGTAAATCCAATCTTCGTCGTTTGTTGTTACTTCCGTATAGTCCAAGTCAACGCAACTTACACTCAATACAGACAATAACGCCGTCGCTATAATATATTTAAACTGTTTCATATCCATTTATTTTTATCTGTTAGAACTTCAGAGATACACCTACATTCACACCCATCAGAGTCGGATAGTTAGTGCCTACATTTTCCGGGTCCATTACTTTCAGGTTAGACAAGGTCATCAGATTCTCGCCTTTCACAAATACTTTGCACTGAGAGATCTTCGCCATTGAAATCCAATTCTCGGGCAAATAATAATAAATCTCGCAGTTTCTGAGTTTCAGGAAGTTCACATCCTTGTACCATACATTATTGGCACAATAGTTATTGTTATTCGTGCGCGACGTCAGACGCGGATAAACAGGATTGTTACTTGTATCCCAACAGTTATCATAATACTCCTTCGACAAATTGGCTCCGTCTACCAGCGGCGTCCAGACTCCTGTCGTTCCCATATAAACCGTATACATAGCTGCTCCCTGGAACATGGCATTGAGACCAAAGTTCTTATAACGGAAGCCCAGGTTCAGAGAATAGTTCAGTTCCGGAAAAGCAGTATCATAACCCATCTTCACCACATCATCTTCGTTGATTACGTTATCGCCATTCTGGTCTTTATACTTAAAGTCACCGGGCTTACAGACGTCAAAATTCTGACGGGGAGAGTTCGCGATGTCTGCTTCGTCCTTGAAGAAACCGATAGCCTCCAATCCCCATGCCTGGTTTACGCGGCCACCTTCAGCAGACAGATAGTCATAAGCTACATTCTCGATGGTGCGCAATTGCTTGTTACGTCCCCAAGTCAAGCCTCCGCCTACGTTGAACGACAGGTCATTATTCAACCGCTTCACCCAGTTCACTCCTACTTCTACACCGTAGCTGGCCACACGTCCTTCATTTACATACGAAGAGGGAATACCCATTACCGAAGAGTTCAATCCGTCACCGGACAGCAGGATGTTGTCACGAAGCTGATAGTAAACATCCACGTTTACATCTATGGACTTGGCTAAACGGAGGTCAGTACCTACATTAAATTTATAAGCCGTCTCCAGCTTGAAGTCTTTAGTCGGCTGATAGCCGATGAAAGTACCCCAAGATTGCGAACCGGTACCGGCACCGAAATAGTAGTCGCCACCACCACCGTTATAATTCTCCAGCCAAAGCCCTTGGATAGGTACATAGTCAGTGTGCTGGATACCTGCAGAAAGACGCAGCTTACCCATATTCAGAAATGAAGCATCATCATTGTTCGCATAAATATATCCCAATGACAATGTCGGTGCAAACGACCACTTCTGGGGATATGAACGGTTAGAGCCATTCATAGCCAGCACCAGGTCGGCCATATACTTCTGTTTCAGGTCATAGTGCAGATAAGCCATCACATTCATACGGTTGAATGTCTGGTAGCGGCCCATGGTCGTCGTATTCTTCTGATGCCAGATTAAAGATGCCGCAAAGTTATCATCTTCACGGAAGGAAGTCTGGTAATCGGCAGACACGGACAAATAAGAAGAACGGTTGATCTGGTTATCATAGTGATTGAACTCCAGATTATTTGTCTTGTTACCGGCCGAATAAGTAGTCAGCCCTGTAGGTTGTCCGTTAGAGTTGAAAGTATATCTCTGATAGCCATACATATATCCCAGCGAATTCGTTTCATAAATCTCCGAGAAGTTATTATAACCTGCCCGTGCCGAAACACTGAGGCCCTCTACCCACATACCCAAATCTTGTTTTAAGGTGACGTCACCTTGAAACGACCTGGCATGAGACTTCATAAACCCGGAACCCTGTATCTGGGCAACCACATTATTCATACCATAGGTGGTATTTCCACCCCATACATCGGCCAAATCACCATTCGGATCATTCTTCACCGGAAAAGCGGAAGCAGGTGTCTGGTAGAGCATCCACGTCAGTCCATTCGCATCCGCACCGTTAGGCCGGTTCGTTTCCAGAAAAGAGCCTAAAGCATTCACCTGCATCGTTGTGGTAGGAGTAAGCTGGGCATCCAGATTAGCACGTACATTGGCCTTGGAGAACTTCAACTGTGAAGAGTAGTCCTCCTGTTCAGTTCCTTTCAGCAGTCCACGGCTATCGGTGTAGTCCAGCATGGCAAAATACTGCAACCTCTCATTACCGCCTTTCATAGACAGGTTCACTTTATCTTCGGAACCCATATTTCTGAAGGCTTCATCTTTCCAGTTCACATTGGGATAGTAATAAGGATCGGAACCTGTTTTAAAAGCATTCAACTCATAATCATTATACATCGGTGACAACCCGTCATTCGCACGCGCCTTATTGATTGCATTGGCATAAGTATAGCCGTCTACAAAATCAGCAACCTTAGGGTTGAAAGTGAACTTATGGTCATAAGAAACAGATATCTTATTCCCGGTAGTGATTCCACGTTTCGTTTTCACCAGGATGGCGCCGTTAGTACCTTGGTAACCAAAGAGGGCAACCGCAGCCGCATCTTTCAGCACTGTCACAGACTCTACTTCAGCCACCGTTATATAGTCAATGGAACGTTCTATTCCATCCACCAGTATCAGCAGGTTATTTTCACTGGTAGTTTGGTTACCGCGTACATTCAGCGTTGCACCATAACCGTCGCTACCCGAGAAACCACCTTGCTTCAGTGCGGTGAGCCCCAGTAATTTACCATACAGCGCATCTTTCAGGGAGATTGCAGCCGTCTTCTCCAATTCCTCACCGCTGATAGTCTGCGTAGCAGCCGTAGATAACAATTGGCTTTGCTCAATGCCCATTCCCAAATCAACTTTACCATTCTTATAGTCAACTAAGGAACTTTGGGCATTCATATTCAGCGTGACTGTAGCACACACTGCAGCCAAACTTAATTTTAAGATTTTATGATGTCTTTTCATTGTTCTCAATTTTAGAATCAAATTTTAATACCAACCGGGATTTTGTGTCAGACCATAATTCTTGTTGATTTCATCAGGTGGCAAAGGAGCCAGTATCCACTTATTAGACCACATTTCAGGATTACTCCACACAAAGCGAGGATTGGCTCCCTGAATATCGAATTCTTCATATTCAAACTCCGTCGGGAAGGGATCACCGCTATCTTTGCTCCAAGGCTTCTCTACACGGTTGCCCTGTCCATCCAGACGATACACATTCAAACCACGCAACTGCTTTTTAAAATCATTCACCAGCAGGCGACGATTCATATCGTGGAAGCGGGATTCGCACTCAAATCCTAACTCACAAGCACGTTCGCGCAGAATCTCTTTAATCAGATTTTCTTTGTTTGAAGTCAGGTTCAATCCCGGATTTTTCACTTCGATATCCCCCAGTCCTACGCGGCGGCGTACTATATTCAGTTGTTTCAAAGCATCTGTATTACGGCCTGTTTCTGCCAGTGCTTCTGCATAAATCAGATAAATCTCAGCCAGACGCAAATAGGAAACTTGTATCGGTTCGTCGTCAATGGTTCCCTGACCACCCTGGTCGTCCGAACCTAAATCCAATACATATTTATAAGTGGGGAATCCCCAAGGTTTACAAGCCCAATCGGAACCGCAAACTTTAAACTCTCCACCCTTCCACATCTGTACGGGGTTATCTTCACCATAAACCTGATATTTGAGGTTTCTCTTCTGCACAACCATTGTCTCGTACAAACGAGGATCACGGTCTGCAAAAATATCTTTCTGGGCAGGTACCTGGCCATAATATTTCTGACCATCAAAATCCTTACCATCAGCCCACGGGAACATCTCCATCCAGTCCAGCGTAGCTGCACATGCGCCGGAGTGCCATACATTCGTCGGTGCCTGGTCCCAATCGGTCATGTACACGCGGTCGTGCACTTCCACAATGGTCTCTTTATTTCCTCTGGCACGATAAGCCTTACGATAAGCAGCACGATAACCATCTTCTGTCTGGGTGGCAGCTTCTACCAACCTGTAATATCCGCCATTCGCATCATTCATCTGGAAGAACTGTTCGCAGGCAGTAATCACTGCATTCCAACGCGCTACATCATAGTTGCCATACCATACCTGACGCAGGTCAACCGCTTCCTGAGGCTGCTCCGTACAATAAGGAGTATCACTGTTGAAAATGGGGCTGGCTACATAGTGCAACAATTTTGCTTTTATACCTACAGCCGAAGCTTTCGTCATACGCCCTGCCCAAGTAGCCAGGTCGGCATCCGGCAAGTTCCAAGGAAGGTTCGGTTCTGCAATCGCTTCATCCAGAAGCCGCACGGCAAATTCTACAGTCTTTTCCAATGAGGAACGGCCTTCTTCCAACTGATCTTCAGCTTTAAAAGCATGGTCTACAATAGGTAATCCACCAAAATGACGAATACCGTCCAGATATTTAGTTGCCAATATAATCTTAGCCTCTGCCGTATAACGAGCTTTTTCGGCATCGGTCATATCAGGAACACGATTAATATTATCAATCAGCAATTCACAGTCTCTTACGCAATTCCATATAGAGCGTTTGGACTGGTTACTCATATTCTGAATACCTCCCTGAGAGATGAAAGCAAAACGGCTTTGCACCCATCCGGGGTTTGCATTGGCAGCAGTAAGATTACCGGTATAGAACATACGTCCCAGATCGTCCCAACCCAGCTCGGAATGCATGATATCCGACAGGGCTTCGATAAGGCCTGCGTTCAACGTATAGCAATTCTTAAACGGAGAGTAAAGTCCCTCATAGCATTGCCACAGCAAATACTCCGTATAAACTTTTCTCGAGAATATCAAATCCTCATCCACATCTTCTCCTCCTGCCTTTTCCAGGAAGCCGTCTCCTACCCGGATCTGGTCAACGCATCCGGTGAACAGATAAGAGCTCAGAGCGATTAAAACAGCACTTATGATATATGTAACTTTTTTCATCTGACACATTTTTTAGAAGTTTACTTTTACGCCTAAATTAAAAACACGCATCAACGGATATTTAATGAATGAACCGTAGCCACCACCTGTATTTTCCGGGTCATTGGCATCCAGCGGAGTGAATGTCAACAAGTTTGTTCCATTCAGATAGATACGCAGATTAGCCGATTTAGGTAACCATGATACATCTTTAATATTATATCCTATTTCCAGATTCTTCAGACGCAGGTATTTGGAATCGTAATACCAGACATTAGAGTTAGCCTGGTTCTGCTTTTCATTGGCAAAAGTGATACGAGGCAACTTAGCCGACAAGGCTGTCTCGGGAGTCCAGGCATTGTCTACTACCCATTGCAGTAACGAAGAGTTGTATTGCTGTCCGAAAGGTTGGCGGTAAACACCATCCAATGCTCTGGATACCTTGGTAGCACCGGCCCACAACATGGAGAAATCGAAGTTCTTATACTGCAAACTGAAATTCAGAGAGAATGTATACTGCGGATTGTCAGTAGTACCCATATACATCTGGTCATATTCTTCAGTAATGATACCATCACCGTCCAAGTCAACATACACGGCATCACCATTCATCAAGCCAGCTACTAACTGCGACGGCATATCCTGACCATAAGCGGCTTTATACCGTTCTTCAGTTTTCCCCTGCTCATAGAATTCAAAGAATAAATAACCTCTCCGGGCACCAATCGAATTGCCCGTTGCATAAGTCCAGTCGGGAGAAACCTCCGTATCTTCCTTCAGCCCCAGTTTTTTACCCATATAGCTATCAGCCTTGACCAATTTATTGGGCTTTGCAATCTCGGCCTGTTCTACAATCTTATTTTTGGCATAAGATACAGAAGGCGAAATAGTGAAAGAAAGGTCCTTGCCAATACGGTCCGAATAACTCAGTGTTATCTCATATCCATGATTTTTCACACGACCATAATTGATGTAAGAAGGACGCAAAGCCGTAGGAGCCTGAATCATATTTGCATTATTAATCAGGATATTCTTACGGTCTTCCTTGAAATAGTCGAAATTCACACTAACCTTGTCTTGCCATACTTTGGCATCGAAACCGAAATTGTATTTTACTGCCGTTTCCCAAGTTACGTCAGGAGAAGCGGAGGAATATTCACGAGCCACATTGAGGAAGGTTGTGTTAGTCGTACCAAAATTATAACCGGCAAAGTCACCAACATTCTTCCAGTAACCATTCGTAATCTGCCAAGCGGCCGGCAGATAGAGGAAACGATATCCCTGACAGTTGTCATTACCTACCGTACCCACAGAGGCACGCAACTTCAAATAAGAAATAACGGATTTGACAGGTGTCCAGAATGCTTCTTCCGATGCAGTCCATCCTATAGATACGGAGGGGAAGAAACCATAGCGGTTACCTTTGGCAAAGTTTTCCGAACCGTTGTATCCCATATTGGCATCAATCATATAGCGATGCTTATAGTCATAGGTCACACGTCCCACCAAACCTACATATCCCTTAGGTATAGAAATGTAAGTACTACTCTGAGAATCCCACGGGTAGTAGCTCTTTGACTGATTATAAAGTAAAAGTGCCCCTACATTATGGTCTCCAAAACGTCTGCTATAGTTGAAGCTGGCTTCGGCATACCAGTCTCTGTTGGACCATGAACTCTCATCATATCCCAGATTCCAGTAATCGCCTCTACGCTGGAACACAATATCACCGTTATCGTTCAGATAAGGCATAAACTGTGCAGGCATTCCGGAAGAACGGTCTTTCACATGATTGTAGGTAGAGTTATAGGAACCTTTCACTCTGAAGTCGAGACCTTGTGTCAGAAAATCCAGTTTCAATTTATAGATCAAATCCATATTCAGAACATTCGTAGCGGTTGTCTTATACCCTTGTCCGTAGAAAGTGTCCAAACCGTCACGGGATCCTACCACGTTTTCCGAATTGGTGGGGTCTATCAAAGCCGGATTAGTTTTAATCCATTTACCGTCAACGATTCCGGCACCGGAGAAAGGTTGCGCATCCATCAAATAGCGGAAAATGTATTCTTCACCTTCACCACCATTATTACCAATACTGCGTTTGTTTTCCAAACGTCCGCCCAGGTTGATGGACAGTTCGTGAATCTTGCCGAGCGAAAGGTCCAGATTGGCACGATAGTTATATCGGCGATAACTGAAATTGGTGTTCGGATCGTCTCCGAATGTTTTGAACATACCATCCTGGTCGAGCATACCCAATGAAACAAAGTAACGGGCCACCTGGTTACCTCCTGTAACAGATACATTATGCTGGCTCTGAAGCGCCGCATCTTTCATTATATAGTCAATCCAGTCTACATCCGGATAGAGAAGAGGCTGGTCGTGGCTCTTGAAGTGCTGTACCACCTCATCAGAGAAACGAGGTTTATTGCCATCGGACAAACGTGCATTATTAAACGTAGTGGCATACGTATACGAGTCGGCAAAGTCAAGGAACTTAGTAACTGTCTGAACACCCCATGAAGTAGATGCGGATATTCTCGTTTTACCGGACTCGCCACGTTTGGTTGTTACCAGAATTACACCATTGGCACCACGCACACCATATACGGCTGTAGCAGAAGCATCTTTCAGTACCGTAATATCAGCAACCTCATTCGGGTCAATCTGCGTAAACGAACGTTCCACGCCGTCCACCAGAATCAGCGGATTGGAACCGTTCAGAGAAGCCTGACCACGAACAAAGATAGTAGGATCATCAGCACCCGGAAGACCGGAATACTGCACCGTAGACAATCCCGGTAATTTACCGGAAATGGCATTACCCAAAGAAGCCGAAGGAGATTTCAGCAATTCCTGACTGTTCACATTGGAAACAGATCCGGTAACAGTCACTTTCTTTTGTTGGCCATAGGCAACTACAACCACTTCTTCCAGCGTCTGCGAGTCCGGCTCCATTGAGATTTTCAGAAAATCTTTGTTCCCAACTTTCACTTCCTGTGTTTTGTAGCCCACATAAGAAATGACCAACGTACTATTAGCAGGAACCGACAATGTAAAATTACCATCCAAATCAGTAATCGCACCATTTGCCGTTCCTTTAACCAAGACAGATACACCGATCATGGTTTCTCCTGTTTCATCGGTGATAGAACCTCGCACCTGGATGTTTTGTGCAAAAGTCAACTGCGGTATCAAGCAGAGTAAAGCTATGATATACCACCTTTTTAACACCTTCTTGTTTTTCATCAGCATTAAAATAAAGTTAATAATTATTTGTTTTATAGTTGTATAGAGAGACTCTTTGGGCCTCTTATTTACTGTTTTGCAGTTCGCTTTTTACCAGATGTCCCCAATCTTTCAAATCTTTATCAGCCCACTCTCCTGTGGACGAAGTATTCGGATAGAGCATCGAACAGGTTTCGTTCTTATCGGAAACAGACCAGCACACCCAACTAATGGTATGGTTCTTCATCCAATCGCGCCAGATATCCCACTCTTGACGGTTTACCGGACCATCACCACTGGCCTCCATGCCGGCACACTCCGAAACAAACAGAGGCAATCCTTTACTCAACGCGTAATCGGCACATTCCCGTAAATACTGCCCGTGAGTAGCAGCATAGAAATGCAATGTATACATAATATTATTATAGCCTTCAATGGGCGAATCTGCTGCCAGATGCACATCCTGGTCCCAATGAGGAGTACCTACCAGAATCACATTATCAGGGTCTATGGCACGAATTGTGCGAATGACTTCTTCCGAATAGGCTTTCACCGCTTCCCACGAATCTTCTACAGGTTCATTAAATATCTCATAAATCACATAAGGGGAATCTTTATAGCGATTGGCCATCTTCGCAAAAAAGTCCTTCGCTTCTTCCGTACGGATGGAATGACTGTGCCAATCGATGATAACATACATTTTATTCTCAATAGCCGCATCGGCCACTGCCGTCACACAAGCAAGCGCCTTTTCCGGATCAGAAATATAGGCGCCGTCAGGTTCCACTCCCATAGCAGCACGCACCACCGTAGCTTTCCATTCATCTTTCAGCACCTTCACCACAGACGCATTATAGAACCGCGGCCACCAGTTATGCCAACCAAAACTAACGCCTTTCAACGCTACTTTCTCACCGTCTCCATTTACAAGAGAAGTTCCTTCTACCGACAATTGATCTTTATCTTTCTTTGAAACTGCAGAAGAGCTACAGCTAACTGCTACGCAGAATAAAACTGCTCCTAAAATACATCTTATAATCTTCATGACTCTCTTTTTATAATTTCTCATACTATTAGCCTTTAAATGGAACGATGCAAAAATATGCGTTTTAAGTATAGATGAGCGATACTATTTTATCCATTAATTTGCTAAAGAACAATTTAACGAAACGACATGCCCTACTATTGTAACAATTGTGCAGAATGAAGGCTAAATCAGAGTTATTAATTCACCAATCTACAAAGTATAACGATATGATAAAATAATGCCAGCCATTCTTCTCATTTTGCGCTATTTTTGTATGAATAGAAATCTAAAATTAAGAACCATGAAAAAGATTATGATTATTTTAGTGATGGCATGGTGTGCTCTTCCATTCTATGCCATTAAACCTGTGTCGCCCAATGCTTCGCCGGAAGCCAAAGCCCTGTTGAACTATCTGTATGATATAAGCGGCAAGAAGACACTTTCGGGCCAAATGTGGGCGCCATGGGGAGTGGACGAAATTGCCGTAGTGAAAGAAGTTACCGGAAAGTATCCGGCAGTCCGCGGACAAGACCTTATCCACGACAAAGACAATGCCAACGAAATAGCACTTGCCATTGATTGGTGGAAAAAGGGAGGTATCCCCACCGTAATGTGGCATTGGGGAGCGCCGGGAAAAGGCGAAGGATACGAACAAAGCAAGATGAAAATAGACATAGACCGTTGCTTCATAGAAGGTACGGAGGAAAACAAAGCCATGTGGAGCGACCTGAAAAGAATAGCCGACTGGCTGACTATTCTCAGAGACGCCAATGTACCGGTGCTGTGGCGCCCGATGCACGAATGCGACGGCAACTGGTTCTGGTACGGAAAAGGCACCGGAGAGCAATTCAACAAGATATGGATTACGATGTTCGACTACTTCACCAAAGAACGGAAACTGAACAACCTGATCTGGGTATTGTGCCACACCGGTGACCCGCTGGACGATTTCAATCCCGGAAAGAAATACTACGACCTGGCAGGAGCCGATACGTACGACAAAGACCTTGTACAACAGAAGATGTATCGCGAAATACAACGCATGCACGGAACCGGCCATCCAATTCCCTACCACGAATGCGGCACCATCCCCGACCCGGACAAATGCTTTGAACAAGGAGTTACCTGGTCATGGTGGATGTTATGGCACACCGGCCATCTGACCGAATATGACAAAGCAGAACTGAAAAGAATCTATAACCACGACCTGGTTCTGACACTGGATGAACTTCCCAACATCATGGATTATAAATAATAGAATGGACACCGGGGCAAAGAGGATTACCCCATAATACAATCAGCCGCGAAACAAGATATCGTTTCGCGGCTGATTGTATTATGGGCTATAGGATTGCGAGCTTAAAGCTCCAACTGCTTCTTCAACCACTTCTGCCACTCATCCCATTGTTCCTGATACCAGTAATGCCCGGTTTCCAGATAAGGGTGCAACTCCTTCGGGGAGGTAATTGAATTATAGGCAGCATACATAGAGGTGGGAGGACATACATTATCATTATATCCCCAGCTGAACCATCCGGGCACATTCAGGCAACGGGCAAAGTTTGCCGTATCATAGTAACGGGCCGTTTCGAGTTCCTTCTCGTTGACCGCTCCTTTCTTATTATAGAAATAATGAGGCCAACCGCAAGCACGTTTCCTGGAAAAAGCCTCGAGGTCGCACAATGCCGGATGAACAGCGGCAAAACAAGTGACACGCGGATCGAGCGCCGCCGTCATTACAGAGAGTGCTCCCCCCTGGCTGGAACCCGTAACGGCCAATGCCTTACCGTTATACTGCGGCAAAGAGCAGATAAAATCCACCGCACGCAAAGCACCTACAATGACACGGTTATAATAGAAAGCATCGCGGTCGTCACGGCAGAAGTTATAATAACCACCCAACGCTCCGCTTCCCAAATCATTATAAACAGATTGCTCCATCGTCACCGGTATGCCATGAATGCCCACTTCCAGCGTAATCAGCTTTCCCGGAGCCGTATAGGTATCTCCCGAATAAGGACGGACACCGGCACCCGGCACGCGCAGCAAAGCAGGATATTTTCCTTCCTTTTTGGGCACACTGAGTATTCCGTAGAACCGACCGCCCCAAGGCTTTGTCTGGAAACTGACCTGATACACATTATCCGTCTCCGTACAACGCTCGGGAAGCAGCGTCATAAGCGGATTCAAAGGAGTCTTCCGCGCATCTTCCAACGTATTGGCCCAGAACTCACGGAAGTCGGCAGGCAATGTAGTGACCGGTTGCAACTGTTCCGGAGCATAAGCGGCCGTAGCCATTCCCTCGTAAGTACGGCCATCGATACTCGCTTTCACCTTGCAGCGGAAGAAACCGGGAGTCTTCATCACTCCCTGCAATTTCAGGGTACCGTCCTTCAGCACAACATCTTTCTTTGTTTCTGTGGGGTACATCTCCGGGCCCAGTTCATAGTCTATCTTCACATCGGGCAGAAGATTCTGAGCTTTTATCACTTGCACAACGAAGGTGCACTTCTCATTCAAACGGTAGACCCAGTCCGTATGGTCGGGAGACACGACGATGCGGATCTCGTTACCGCGGATCTGCGCTGTTGCTGCAAGTACGCACAACAAGCCCAGAAAGCTGAAAAATACTTTTTTCATGATATCGGATACTTAAATTGTTTAGCACAAAGATATGGCATTTGGCAGAGGGATACCGGTACTATTTTATCATATCACTATCTTCTTCTTGCGATAGTTGTCCCGGAACTCCTTCGGAGAACATCCCTTCTTCCGCTTGAACATGCGATTGAAGTTGGACAAGTTATTGAAACCACAACTATAGCATATCTCAGCAACCGTACGCGTGGAATCTACCAGCAGGCGGGTGGCAAAGCCCAGCCGGATGTCGATGATATAATCCGACAGCGTCTTGCCCGTACGCAAACGGAAGAAACGGCTGAACGAAACCGGGGTCATCCCCACCATATCTGCCAGGAAACCCAATGTAATTTCCTCCTGATAGTGTTCGCCGATGTACTTCTGAACCTTCTGCACCCGCCGACTGTCCGAGAAGGTCTCGATCTTGGCAAACGAAGAACTGGACAGCACCCGCGCGTCGTCGTAGAGCGAAAGTTCATAAAGTATGCGCAGGAAGTTCATCACTGCATAAAAACCTTGCTCCTCCGATGCCAGTTTGTCAATCCAATTGTAAATCTTCAGAATGGCCTCCATAGGAAAGCAAAGCCCGCACTGCGCCCGTACCAGCATCCGGCGTATGCTGTCGAACTGGTTTTTGTTGACGAAATGGTCGAAGAACAAGTCGGGTGAGAACTGAATGGTAATCTCGCGGATATCCTTGGAGGTGCACTCATGCTGTTCCCAAACGTGTTCCAGTTCTTTGCCGGTAATCAGTACCAGGTCGTAATCTCCGATAACTTCGGCCGAGTCGCCTACCACACGGCGCACTCCCGCAGCATTTCCGGCAAAGTTCAGTTCGTATTCCGCATGGCAGTGGATGGGGTAAGTAAATTCTGTCTTGTGACGGTCAGCAATATAAAAGCAATCGCGATCGGATAAGGGAGTAATCTCCCGCATAATGTAGTTTTGGTTTTCCATAGTAATCAGTTAAAAAAGTATCATAATACAAATGTACCAATTCTTTTTAAACGATCAAATATAATGGTAGTTATTTAGCCGGGAAGCTTTCCTGCGCGTAGAAGAAACTTGGTTGACGGATGTATCTCCCTTGCCTAACAACCGGAACTCCCTTACTTAGCAACCGGAGCACTATTGCATGTCATGCACAAGATGGCATCTTGTGTTGTTCAAGATGGCATCTTGTGTAGCATAAGATGGCATCTTGTGCATGACATGCAATAGTGTTCAGGAAGACAAGAGTATATGTTCAGGCCGACAGCAAGCAGTCTGCCGGCCGATGACAAGCAGTTAGTTCGCCGTCAGACTATATGTAGCGGCGGGAATGCCTTCCGATTCTACCGTCAGCGTAGCTTCTCCCGACTGCCCGGTGCTTTGCAGCAGAACTTGGGCAAGGCCGTTGAAGGCGTTTACGCGGAACGTACGGGCGGCGGCATCCGCAGGGCGCTCCGTGGCGCGATAGGCAGGGTCGCCATTGCCAACGCCGAGAATGCGGACGGGACCGCTGACGGTCAACGTCAGTTCGTTGCAAGCCGTGGGGACAAAGCGTTTCTTCTTGTCTTGAAGTTCGACACGGAAGACGGCCACATCACGGTTATCGGCCTGGATGGCAGGACGGTCGGCAGTAAGAGAGATGCGAGCGGGGGCACCGGTGGTTGCGATTTGCTCGGTGAGCAGGCGCTTGCCGTTCTTGTAGCCGACGGCTTTTACCGTGCCGGGCCGATAGACGGCCTGCCAGGAAAGATGACCGTTGCGGGGCATGGGTTTGCGCCCCAGGTTCTTGCCGTTGACGGTTAGTTCCACTTCGTCGCAGTTGCTGTAGACCCAGAGGTCGATGGTTTCACCTTCGTGTCCTGCCAGGTTCCAGTGGGGAAGAATGTGGAGTACCGGTTCGTCTGTCCACCAGGACTTCAGGTAGTAGGCTTCGTCCTTGGGGAAGCCGCAGTAGTCGAGGATGCCGAACTGTGAGCCGGTGGCGGGGAAACCCAGTGGATTGGGTTCGCCGCGGTAGTCGAAGCCGGTCCAGTAGAAGAGGCCTGCAAGGTAGGGGCGTTCGTCGTAGAACTTCCAGCCGCGTTCGATGCTGTTCAGCAGACTGTCCGGACCACTGGCGTGGCGGTTGAGGGCGGCCATGCGGCCGTTGCTGCGGTCGTCGAAGTAGATGCCGCGGGTGCCGCAGCCGGTGGTCTCTTCCGAGCCGAGGGCGCGACGCTGCGGGTAGTCTTTGCGATGCTGCTCCACGGGGTTTTGGAGGATATAGTTATAGCCTGCCACGTCGGCGGGAATCAGGATGGCGGGGCCGCTGCTCGAGGCGACGGTCATCAGGCGCGTAGGGTCGAAGCGGTGGCAATACTCGCGCATGGTGGCGGCGATGCGGGTGCCGCTCTCTTTCCATTCGATGCCCCATTCTTCGTTACCGGCACTCCAGAGGATGATGCTGGGGTGGTTGCGGTCGCGCTTTATCATGCGTTCCAGCAGGCGGATGTGCTCTTCGTTGATGCCGGTGAGGCGGTTCTCTTCGATGACGAGGATGCCGAGGCTGTCGCAGGCATCGAGCATTTCGGGGGTCATCGGGTTGTGGGAGGAGCGGTAGGCGTTGCAACCAAAGGCTTTCAGTTGTTCAAGGCGGTAGCGTTGCAGGGCATCGGGAATGGCGGAACCTACGCCGGCATGGTCTTGGTGCATGTTTACACCTTTCAGCTTCAAGGGCCGGCCGTTGAGGATGAAGCCGCGGTCGGCATCGAAACGGATGTGGCGGATGCCGGTGACGGTGGTATAAGTGTCGACGAGTTTGTCACCTTGGTAGACTTCGGTGAGAAGGGTGTAGAGGTAAGGGGTATCTACGCTCCAGAGGTGGGGTTGCTGTACATCGAGTCGGGCGATGCTGAGGCCGTGCTCTTTGGGCAGCAGGGATTTGCCATCGGCTTCGCAATGGGCTACTTCCCGACCTTCGGCATCTTGCAGGATGTGGCGGAGGCGGTAGGCGGCGGGTTGCAGGGCGGAGTTCTCGACGGTGGTTTCGATGGTAAGTGTTGCCTGGTCGAAGGGGGCTTGCAGGGTGCTATGCACAAAGGTGCCGAAAGGGGCTACATGCAGGGGCGCCGTCTTGTTGAGCCAGACGTGGCGGTAGATGCCGGCGCCTTCGTAGAACCAGCCTTCTTCGAGGGTGGCGTCGGCGCGGACGGTCAGCAGGTTTTCTTCGCCGTAGTTCAGGTATTCGGAGATATCATAGGTCTGGGTGGCGTAGCCGCTGGGCTCGTGACCGAGGTAGAAGCCGTTGATCCAGACGCGGGCGTCACGGAAGATGCCGTCGAATTGCAGGTAGAGATGCTTGCCGAGGTCTTCCTGGGGGATGGTAAAGGTTTTGCGATACCAGCCGACGCTGGTTTCGGGGTATCGATAACCGACGGTTTTATAGCCATGGCTGTGGCTGGCCTTGCCATCGAAAGGCAGATCGACCACCCAGTCGTGGGGCAGGTTGACACGCTTCCAGCCGGAGGCATCGAACTTTGGAGAGTATGGGCCGGAGTTATGGATAGAGGCGGCCTTCGTCAGATAGTTGAAGTATTCTGTGCCGCAGCCGAAGTCCTTGGCAGGATCGGAGGCGTTGCCGAAGGCGAACTGCCAATCGTCGTCCAGGAGGATGCGTTCGCGGACGGATTGGGCAGAGAGGGAAAGGGAGATAGTTATAAGTATAAGAAAGGAATATAGCGTTTTCATAAGCCAGATTGTATGTATTAGATTTATAAATGGGAATATACGGAGTATCCTAAATTCCTCCGCCTGAAAGGGGAGGTGCCCGTAGGGCGGAGGGGTTTCACATCCGAAGGGACTTGCACAAAGTTACTTTCTATTTATGTAAGACCCCTCCGCCCGCAAGCGGGCACCTCCCCTTTCAGGCGGAGGAGTTTGAGATACACTTGTTATCACACGACGCTAAATTATCATTTCACCGTGAACGTCTCCTTCAGCAAATCCTTGTCATCCGAAGAAGCGCCCACCATGACGATGAACTCGCCCGGTTCTACAATCTTCTTCATCTTGATGTCATAGAAAGCCAGCTTGTCGGGGGTGATCTTAAAGTTCACCACCTTGCTCTCGCCTGCCTTCAGCGCTACGCGGGCAAAGTCTTTCAGCTCCTTCACCGGACGGGTGACGCAACTGAACGTATCGCGGATATAAAGCTGTACAATCTCCACGCCATCACGATCGCCCGTGTTCGTCACCTTCACGCTGACGTCCACCGTACCGTCTTTATTGATTTCTTTCTGCGCCAGCTTCAGGTCCTCGTACTTATAAGTAGTATAAGACAGGCCATGACCGAAAGGATAAAGCGGCGTGCTCGGTTTACCCGCCACATACGGATGGAAGTATTGCGAAGGCTTGTGATTGTAAATCATCTGAAGCTGCCCCACACTGTGAGGTATCGTAATAGCCAGTTTGGCCGACGGATTCACCTTGCCATAAAGTATCTCGGCCACAGCCTGCCCGCCCTGCATGCCCGGCGCCCATGCCTCAACAATGGCCGGCAGATTCTCGGCAGCCCAGCGTACACTGAGCGGACGTCCGTTCACCAGCACCAGGATGGTCGGTTTGCCGGAAGCGGCAACGCGTTGTATCAGTTCTTCTTGCAGACCTACCAGGTCGAGGTCCGAGCGGTCGGTATCTTCACCGTCCGTACGGTCGTCCCAACGGAAGCGCATCATATATTCACCGGCTACGACGATGTTCAAATCAGCCGACTTGGCACGGACGGCAGCTTCGGCCACCTGTTTGGGGTCCATGTTGCGCGGGTCCCAACCCTGGTCTACGAAGTCAAACTGCGTATCGTGCGCTATCATCTTCAAGCCTTCGAGGATGGTGGTGACGTTCTCCGGCTTTTCGGGAGCGCTCCAGTCGCCCAGAATGTTCTGGTCGTCGGCATTGATGCCGGTTACCATTACCTTTTTATATTTAGAAGCGTCCAGCGGCAACACGCCTGTGTTCTTCAGAAGGACGATGCCGTTACGGGCAGCTTCGAGAGCCGTCTGGCGGTGTTCGTCGCAAAGGCGTATCTTCATGGTTTCAGCCTCATCGGCGTATGGTTTCTCGAAGATGCCCAGACGGAACTTGATGTCGAGAATACGACGCACAGACTCGTCGATGCGGCTCTCGGGAATGCGGCCTTCGCGGACCAGTTCCACCACCATTTCGTTCCAATGGATGCCGTGCATGTGCATGTCCATACCACTCATGATGGATTGGTAGAATGCTTCTTTTATATTCTCCGCCGTAGCGTGCAGGTCGTGGATGTGCTCAATGTCCATCCAGTCGCTGACAACGAACCCGGGGAAATTCCATTCGCCGCGCAGAATGTCCGTCATCAGCCATTCGTTGCTGTGGCAAGGCACGCCGTTCAGTTCGTTGTGCGCCGTCATCAGCGACATGGCGCCAGCCTTCACACCGGCTTCGAACGGTGGGAAGAAGACTTCGCGCAGCGTGCGCTCGGACAAGTCGGCCGGAGAGCCATTCGTACCGTTGATGGGCTCGCTACCGCCTACGAAGTGCTTGATGCAAGCCAATACATCTTCGCTGCTGTTCAGATTTCCCTGATAACCTTTGACGGACTGTACGCCCAGCAGTGAAACCAGGTACGGGTCTTCGCCGAAGGTCTCGCCTACACGTCCCCAGCGGGCATCGCGGGCTACTTCCACATTGGGGTTGAAGGTCCAGTGCATGTTCATGGCGCGCATCTCGCGAGCCGTTTCGCGGGCTATCTTGTATGCCATCAGCGTATCGAAGGAGCAGGCCAGGTTGATGTTTGTGGGGTAGACCGTGTTGTCCGGCGCGTTGGCATTGCCGTGGATGGCGTCGATGCCGAAGATGATGGGTATCTGCAGGCGGCTCTTCATGGCGAGAGACTGCAAGTAGTTAGCCTCTTTGAGGGTGAGTACGTGCAGGAAGGAACCTATCAGTCCCTGTTCGGTCCAGGCAGCCACGTCTTCTTCCGTCACGCCGGGATAGAAGGCATTGGCGGTATTGTTCTTCAACTGGTCGGCGGTCATCACGGCACTGTTTGCCTTGATATGTTCCAGGCCGACGAACTGGTTCATCTGACCGACCTTCTCTTCCAAGGTCATCCTCCCCAGGAGGTCTTCCACTCTGTCCCTGACCGGAGCCGTAGGGTCTTTGTACACTTCTTTCTGGCTTCCGCCACAAGAGGCAAAACAAGCTGCCATTGCCATAACGATTAGTTTGTTTTTCATTCTATATTATTGTTTTGTTTATTACATTAAATAGGAATTTGCGGAGTATCTAAAATTCCTCCGCCTGAAAGGGGAGGTGCCCATAGGGCGGAGGGGTTTCACATCCGAAGGGACTTGCACAAAGTTACTTTCTATTTATGTAAGACCCCTCCGCCCGCAAGCGGGCACCTCCCCTTTCAGGCGGAGGAGTTTGAGATACACTTGTTATCACACGACACTAAATTATCATTTTCCTTTCTTATTTACCTTCAACCGATACATCACCACATCATGTCCAGGGATGGTAACCGCCTTCACCTTTTTTGTATTGCCCTCGGCCTGCTTGGTCCACAGGTTGCGAACGTCGTAGACCTTGGAGTCGAAGTCGGTAAAGCGTTTCGCCACGTCATCATAAAGGTTGAATTTCTGCCAGTCGATGGTATATTCCCTCGGCTCGGTGGTACGGTTCAAGATGCAGAAGGCCCAGTCGTCACCGGCCAGCGGCTTGAACCAGAACTCCAATCCGTCTTCTACTGCAAACCTCAGTCCCTGTACGCCCAGGCTGTCCTGGTTGACGGCAATCACTTCCTTATTCATAATTATATCCTTCGTCTCCTGAGACATCGAGCGGATATCATTCCCCAGAATCAGCGGAGCTGCCAGCATGCACCACATCGAGAAGTGTGCACGGTCTTCGTTCACCGTCTGTCCGTTGCCCACTTCGAGCATATCCGGGTCGTTCCAATGGCCGGGACCGGCATATTTGCGCAACCCGTTCTGCATATCGAGTATCTGCAACACACCGTACGCAGCAAAACCGGGATGCTGGTCCACACAGTCGAAGCAATTGAAGATATCGCCCGTAGTGCGCCACATGTGTCCCGTTTCGGCAGCCCACTCCCAAGGTTTGCTGCTACCCCACTCGCACATGCTGAAAAGAATAGGGCGACCGGCGGCACGCAGCGCATCGCGCATCAGGTTGTAAGCTCCCACCGGATTGATGTCGTACGAATCGCACCAGTCATACTTCAGATAATCGATGCCCCACTTGGCATATTGCAACGCGTCCTGATATTCGTGCCCGAAGCTGCCCGGACGTCCGCCACAAGTCTTGCGGCCGGCATCGGAGTAGATACCTATCTTCAGTCCTTTGGAATGGACGTAATCGGCCAAAGCCTTGATGCCGGAAGGGAACTTCACCGGGTCGGCCTGAATGAATCCGAGACTGTCACGCTCACCATGCCAGCAATCGTCCAGATTCAAGTAAATATACCCGGCATCGCGCAAGCCGGTTTCCACCATAGCATCGGCCACACCTTTAATAATGTTTTCGTCAATGTTGCAGGCAAACTTATTCCAACTGTTCCAGCCCATAGGCGGGGTTTGTGCCAAACCTTCGAACTTCTGTGCAAATGATACTGTAAAAGAAAAAGCAATGAATACTGCTGTTAAAAGATAATGCTTCATAGTATTTAATTTAATGATAAAACTCAAAAACTTTTCTCTTCTGCAAAGATAGCGAGTTCGGGCATACGCCGGTGGCACAATCTTATCTAATCATAGTATTATTTTGTTGCCAACTACCGTATAGGTTGTTGCATACCAGTTTTAGATAAATAAAACAAAGTCTATTCCCGGGAATTTGCGTATTTTTGTATCGATGCTCTTTGATGCAAGAAGCATAAGGCGTTCCTCTGATTTTTCACTTTTAATACAATAGATATGATTAATCCCATTTATTCCCCGGCATCCGACCGGTATGACAACGGCATGAAGTTCCGCCGTTGCGGTAAGAGCGGCATTCTGCTGCCCGAAATCTCCCTTGGTTTGTGGCACAACTTCGGCGATGTGAATACGTTTGCCAATTCGCAGGCGATGGCGCACTATGCCTTCGACAAAGGCATCACGCACTTCGACCTTGCCAATAACTACGGCCCCTCCTACGGTTCGGCGGAAGAAACCTTCGGTCAGATCATGAAGAAATCTTTTATGCCCTACCGGCATGAGTTGTTCATCTCCACCAAAGCAGGACACGACATGTGGCCCGGCCCTTACGGCGAATGGGGTTCACGGAAGTACCTCATGAACAGCCTCGACCAAAGCCTGAAGCGCATGAATCTGGATTACGTGGACATCTTCTACAGCCATCGCTACGACCCGAATACTCCGCTCGAAGAGACACTGCAAACACTGGTAGACATCGTACGCCAAGGAAAGGCGCTCTATGCAGGCATCTCCAAATATCCCAAAGACGCAGCCGAGTTTGCTTATAAGTATCTGGAAGAACGCGATGTACATTGCCTGCTCTATCAAGGCCGGTACAACATCTTCAACCGCGAACCCGAAGAGGAAGGCATCTTGCAGCAAGCCAAAGAAAACGGAACAGGCTTCATCGCCTTCTCCCCGCTGGCACAAGGCTTGCTGACCAACCGCTACCTGAATGGAATCCCCGAAGGCTCCCGCATGTCCCGAGGCAACTTCCTGAAGAAAGACGTCTTAACCCCGGAAGTCCTGAAGCAAATCACAGCCTTGAACGATGTCGCTGCCCGCCGCGGACAAACGCTGGCAGAAATGGCACTGGCATGGCTGCTGAAAGATGACCTGGTGACGAGCGTCATCATCGGGGCAAGCTCCGTGGCACAGTTGGCAGATAATCTGAAGGCGATAGAGAATACGGACTTCTCGGTAGAAGAGCTGGAAGAGATAGAAAAGATCATGGAGTAAGCGAACGCAAGTTCGATATAAGAGCGGCTCACCTTTGCACGTTTCACCCCTTCGGGGGGGCCCGAAATCTTGCCGGCCTCGGTCAGCGACCTTCCGGGCCCCCCCGAAGCTTTAAAACGCCTGCGTTTCATACCTCCGTAGGCGTCCGAAACCCCAAAACGCCTGCGTTTCATACCTCCGTAGGCGCTCGGAGCCTCAAAACGCCTGCGTTTCATACCTCCGTAGGCGCTCGGAGCCTCAAAACGCTCGCGTTTCATACCTCCGTAGGCGCTCGGAGCCCCAAAACGCCTGCGTTTCATACCTCCGCCTCACTTTTAACATTCCCTTTCGTGAACCTTTTATTTTTTATCTTGTTGTTTCCATCAAAAGCCTAAGGTACCATAGGGCAGGAATTTTATTTAAACCTAAACAATTATAGAAGTATGAAGAAATTTATTCCCCTATTATTAGCGGTCTTTGCATTCGCAGCCTGCGAAAAAGACCCTGACATGGATAAGCTGGACAACAACTATCTGGTTTATACCAATTATGACAAGAAGGCGGACTTCAAGGCCTTCGAGACTTACTACTTGCCGGACAGCATCCTCGTCATTGGCGACAAGAAAGATGCCGAATACTGGAAAGATGAAAGTGCACAGGAAATCCTCAGCGCTTATGTGACTAACATGAACAGCCGCGGCTACATCCGTGTGGACGACCGCGAAGAAGCCGACCTCGGTCTGCAAGTAAGCTACGTAAAGAGTACCTTTTACTTCACCGACTACGGACGTCCCGAATGGTGGTGGAACTACCCCGGCTACTGGGATGCTCCTTACTGGGGCAACTGGGGCGGATGGTATTACCCGTATGCCGTGAACTACTCCTATAGCACAGGCTCCTTCATTACCGAATTGCTGAACTTGGATGCACCGCAAGGCCAGAATCAAAACCTGCCCGTTCTGTGGACCAGCTATATGAGCGGATTGCTGAGCGGTTCAACCTCTGTCAATACAAAACTGGCCGTACAAGGCGTGAACCAAGCTTTCACTCAATCTGCTTACTTGAAAAAGTAGTCGGTAGATGGTAGTTAGTAGACAGTAGTCGGTAGATAGTAGTTAGTAACGACAGCTCCTCTTCCGGACGGAGAAGCCGTCATCGAACCAATAAATAAGAACAAAGTATGAAAACAATAAAATATCTTTCCCTGAGAGTATTCGCGGTTGCCGCCCTTGCTCTCGTCTTCGCTATGCCGGCGAAGGCACAGATGACCGATAACGGTTATGCCAACATTGACTGGCAATATAACTTCCCCCTTAGCAACAATTTCGCCGATAAGTCGAGCGGTTGGGGCATGAACTTTGAAGGTGGTTACTTCCTGACAGATAACTTTGCATTGGGAGGCTTTCTGGCCTACCATAGCAATCACGAATATTTCGGTCGCCAAACCCTGCCCGTAGGCGATGGCGGTAGCTTGAACACCGACCAGCAGCACACTGCATTCCAGTTGCCTTTCGGTCTTGCTTCACGCTACGTATGGAACCGCGGCGGTGCATTCCAGCCCTATGCCGGCGTAAAACTCGGCGCACAGTATGCACAGTTGAAGTCTGTCTTCAACGTATTCGAAGCCAAGACTAACACATGGGGATTCTATGTATCTCCCGAAATCGGCTTCAACGTTTATCCCTGGGCATACGGACCGGGCTTGCACTTTGCAGCCTATTACAGCTACGGTACCAACAAGGGCGACCTCTTTACGTACAGCGTAGATGGCATGAGCAACTTCGGTTTGCGCATCGGTATCGCGTTCTAAACAGAACACACACTTAAAGCTTAACTGATAGAATTTAATTGTTTCGAATTGGAATGAAAGGAGCACTCGCTGCGTGAGCAGGGAAGCTCCTTTTTTTAATGCCCAAACGCTACTTCTTCATAGCCTTATATATCGCCTCCTGTATGCGTGGGCGTATATCCAGTTGCATCAGTTTATTGTTCCATACATTGGGATAGATGCGGTTGCTCAGGAAGACATAAACCAGGCCGTTGTCCGGATCTACCCAGGCACAAGTACCAGTGAAGCCGGTATGACCGTAAACGGAGGCAGGGGCAGACGGGGCGCAAGGACCGCCTTGCCCGGTACGGGATGGTTTGTCGAAGCCCAGACCTCGACGGCTTATCCTGGAGACAGTGGTAGTGAATACTTTGCAGGTTTCCTTACTCAAATAGCGTTTGCCGTCCAGCTCACCGCCATTCAATATCATCTGATAGACTTTCGCCACTTCCTCGGCCGAAGAGAACAAACCGGCATTACCGGAAACTCCACCCAGGAAGGCGGCAGATTCATCGTGTACAAATCCCTGCAGGGTGGTCTTCCGCAGGAAAGGGTCGACGGATGAAGGAATAATCTCTTCTTTCTTCAGGAAGCGCAAGGGCAGATAGCCGGTGCGTTTCAGCCCCATCGGAGTGTAGAATTCCCGGGCAAGGTATTCGTCCATCGGCATGCCGGTGCGCGCTTCGACCAACTGTTGCAACAAGATGAAGCCGACGCAACTGTAACGATAGCGCTTGTCGCGCAACGGCGCATCGACTATCTTCTGCAGATATTCCTGCTTGAACGAGCGGTGCAACCACAAGCTATCGCACACTTGCATGGTATATTCTGCCGTACCTACCTTCGACGTCAAGCCTTGGCGGAAACGGAATTTAGGATTGGCCCATGTCTGCCGGGCGATGCGGGCCGTATGCTGAGCATCGGCTCTTGCTTTGAACAGCGTGCCGGAGTAGCTTTCTTTATCGATGGCTTCCTGATAGAACAAGATCGTGGAAGGCAGTCCGGATTCGTGCATCAGCAACTCGCGCACGGTAATATTCTTTTTGTTGGTATCTTGCAGGAAAGGCAGATAGTCTGAAACACGGTCGGTAAGATTGAGGCGGCCGCTGTCGTACAACTTCATCACGGCAAGCAGGGTGGCAGTGGTTTTGGTCAACGAGGCGATGTCGTACACATCGGTCTTCTTGACGGGAAGGACCGGTTTCTTCCCGGTAGCTGCCACGGCAGTCTTGTTCCAGGTGTGCGTGCCGAATGCCTTATTATACATTTCTTTCCCATCTTTCAGCACTACCACCTGGCAACCCGGATAAGCGCCTTCGCGGATGCCTTCTTCGGCAATCTTGTCGATTTCGGCCAAAAGCCGGGCATTGATGCCGTGCTCGTCGGGAACGAAATGCGGTGTGCTTTGCTGGTTCAGGGTGATTCCCGTACCGGCAGCAAACAAACTGCCGATGCTGGAGGACAAACGACCGTCCGCCCCGGCACTGCTGTAGAGAATGCGCGCCGTCTGCTGCTGTACATCGTCGTTGGAAGAGTGAGCCAACACCACGGCGTCGGCCGATGCGATGCCGCGATTTATCTGCAAAATCTGCCGACCGGGGATGAAGCAGAGATAAACTACCGGCACGTCGGGAGCAAAACGGGCAAAGAAGGCCTGATAGGGCGCCAGGCGATGTTCGGTGACGCAGACCAGGATTCGTTTGTACTTTGCCAACGTCTCCCTGAGGCGTCCGGCTTCTGCTTCCGGCAAGTTCTGCCCCAGACGGAACTCTACAGGATGGGTATACCGGGACAGTTCCTTGATGAAAGGTTGAATCTCCTGGGGAGCTCCCACATTGAGTACGGCTACTTCCTTGATGAAAGGATCCAGCGGAAGCACCTTAGACTTATTATCCAGCACGGTGATGGCTGCCAGGTTCAGTCGGCGTATCAATTCGCGGGTCTGCGGAGTGTTGATGCGGGTACCAAGGCCCGAGAGGCGTACATAAGGTTTCTTCGTCAGGCCGAGGGCATACTTATACATAAGGACTTTACGACACTTCTGTTCTATCTCGCTTTCGGTCAGTTCGCCGCTCTTTACGGCAGCGAGTATGGCCTCTACTTCTTCCTTGATGCGGCGGGGGACAAGCAATACATCGTTTCCCGCCTTCAATGCTTGCAGGCAGACACTGGCATTGGTGGACACGCCTTTCATGGCAAGGGCATCGGTGAAGATAAGTCCCTGGAAGTGGAGTTCGCTCGCCAGCAAGTCGTGCACCACGCTGCGCGAAAGCGATGAGGGCACACCTTTCTGCTTCTCCAGGGCGGGAACTTCGAGATGTCCCACCATGATGCCGCCCAGACCTGCACGGATGACTCTCTTGAAGGGATACAGTTCTACACTGTCCAGCCGGGCACGGGTGAAGGAGAGGATGGGCAGTGTTTTGTGGGAATCAGCATCCGTGTCGCCATGTCCGGGGAAGTGCTTGCTGACGGAAAGCACGCCGCCGGCTTCCAATCCGCGGGAGTAGGCAATGACTTTATCCGCCACTCCGGAGGGACTCTCGCCAAAGGAGCGGGTGTTGATTACGGGATTCTTAGGGTTGATGTCTACGTCGGCCACGGGAGCAAAGTTCACCTGCACACCCAGTTCGCGGCATTGACGAGCCATTTCGCGGCCGTATTCGTAAATCAGGCTATCGTTCTGTATACATCCCAGCACGCGGTTCTTGGGGAACGTCGGAGTTCCGCGCAGGCGCATGGCAAGTCCCCATTCGCCGTCGAAGGTAATCATTAGCGGTACGTCCGCCATGCGTTGGGCTTCATTGGTCAGTACAGCCTGGTTCTGCATCAGGCCGCCGGAGAAGAGCAGACCGCCTACTTTGTAGTCGTCTACCACTTTGTGGAGCAGTTCCTTGTTCGCTTTGTCTGTCTGGGGGGCGATGGTGTAGATGAAAAGTTGTCCGATACGTTCTTTTAAGGTCAGGCGCTGAAGTACCGAGTCCACCCATTGCCGGCAACGTGCATCATTCTGTAAGGGACGCACCAGCGAAGGCATGGCAGGCGATTCGGCAGACGGCGATCCGGCAGGCGGCAGAAAAGGAACAGTCTGCGCCCGCAAGACCGGATGCACAAAGCAAATAAGAACAATCAACGTAAGTAAGAACAATCTTTTCATTCTAAATTAGGAATTATATAAATGGGAATTTACGGAGTATCCCAAATTCCTCCACCTGAAAGGGGAGGAGTTTGAGATACACTTGTTATCACACGACGCTAAATTATCAATTATCAGGCAAACTCTTGTAAATCAACTCCTGGATATCCGTCCGTATATTCATATCTCCCAACTTCGTATTCCACACATTGGGGCAGAGGCGATTACTGAGGAATACATATACCGTTTTGTTTTCGGGGTCTACCCAGGCACAAGTACCGGTGAATCCGGTATGACCGTACACCGATTCCGGAGCAGAAGCGGCACACGGACTACGCTTCACAATCGCAACGTCCGGCTTGTCAAAGCCCAGGCCGCGGCGGCTGATAGCCGACTTCTCCGTGGTGAACAACCGGCAGGTAGCCTCGCTCAGGAAGCGCTTTCCGTTGAACTCGCCACCATTCAACAGCATCTGATAAACTTTCGCCACTTCCTCCGCCGTAGAGAACAAACCCGCATTACCGGACACGCCTCCCAGGCACGAAGCCGTTTCATCGTGCACATATCCGCACAAATCCTGACGGCGCAAGAAGTCGTTCGATGCCGTCGGCATAATCTCCGCTTTGGTGAACTTCGTCAACGGCAGGAACAAAGTACGCTGCAAACCCATCGGAGCATAGAACTCCCTGGCAAGATACAAGTCCATCGGCAACTTCACAATCTCCTCCACCATCTGCTGTAAAAGCACGAAGCCCAGGTCGCTATACACATAGCGCTTGCTGTCCAGCTCGCAGCGGGCAATGCTTTGGAGAATGGAGTTCTTGAAACTCTTGTTCAGCCACATGCCATCTGCCATGTGCAGCGTGTAGACCGGGGTATTCTTGTCGGACATCATGCCCTTCTTGAACTTAAAGTCGGTGCAGTAGTAACTGTGCTCGCTCACCCGCGTACGGTGCCACTCGTCCACCCAACTCTGGGAGTACGGACCGTGTACGGAGTTCGGATCAATGATATCTACGTAGAAACGAATATAGGGAGGCAATCCTGATTCGTGCAGCAGCAGTTCTCGGATCGTGATATTTCTCTTATTGCCATTGCGCAGCAGGGGCAAATACTTCGATACTTTGTCGTCCAACTTGATCTTACCCTCGTCGTATAGCTTCATCACGGCCAGCAACGTGGCAGTAGTCTTGGTCAGCGAAGCCAGGTCGAACAAATCGGTAGAGCGCACCGCCGTGGTATCCTTGTCCGAATGCGTGCCGAAGCCCTTGTCGTACACCGGTTGTCCGTCTTTCAGCACTAATACGCGGCAACCCGGATAGGCACCCGCCGCCAGTCCTTTCCGGGCAACGGCGTCTATGCCTTGCAGTACATACGATTTCAATCCGTAATCTTCCGGGATAACCTTTCCCGAAGCCATTCCCGGTTCAATGACGCATCCCGTTCCGGCAGGAAACAGTTTGCCGATACCCATCGACATCTTTCCGCGAGCCGGTGCCTTGGCAAAAAGCACATCGGCCACGTATTGCTGCAAATCCGCTTCTGCCGAATGAGCCAGCACCACAGCGCTCGATTTGCTGATCGCAGGGATTAGCGGGGTCAACGTGCGATACGAAGAAAAGAACGTATAGACCAGCGGCGCCGGCAGATTCAATCCTGCCAGGAAAGCCACATCCCTGTCGCTGACATAAGCCGAACCCGTAACACTGATCACCACCCGACGATAAGTCTTCAACTGGCGAAGCACTTCCTGCCGGGCAGCCTCATCGGCATTCCACGGCAAATAGAAGTGGCTGATACCGGCATTCTTCTTCATCGCCTCCACAAAAGATGCATCCGCCTCTTTCTCTCCGATGCTGAGCACGGCAATGTCTCCTTCGGGCGACGCCAACGGGAGGATATTGAAATAATTGCTCAATACCGTGACCGCCGAACGGCGCAACTTGGCAGCCAACGCCTGTGCCTCCTCCGTATTAATGCGATAACTCATCCCACTAACTTGAAGTTGCGGCTGAGCGCTTCTTAGTCCTAACATATATTTATAGATCAACACCTTGCGGCATTTGGCATCCAGTTCTTCTTTGCTCAACTTGCCGGTTTCCACCGCATGCAGCAACTCCTGCACGGCATTCTTTGTATTGAACTGTACCAGCACCATGTCATTTCCCGCCTGCAACGCCTTCGTCGTCACCTGCGGCACTTCCGACACTCCTTTCATATCCAGCGCATCGGTAAACACCAGCCCCTTGAAGCCGAGTTCCTCTTTCAGCAGCCCGGTCACTACATTACGCGACAGGGAAGAAGGCGTCACACCATCCGGGTCCAAAGCCTGCACCTGCAGGTGTCCCACCATTACACCGCCCAGTCCGGCGCGTACCATCGCCTTAAAAGGAAACAGTTCCACACTATCCAGCCGGGCACGGTCGTAATACAATCCGGGCAGCGCCTTATGCGAATCCACATCCGTGTCTCCATGTCCGGGGAAGTGCTTGCACACCGAGAGCACACCTCCACTTTCAAGGCCTCGGCCATACGCCACCACCTTCTCCGCCACCTTCTGCGGGTTCTCGCCGAAAGAGCGTACATCTATCACCGGATTCAGCGGATTGGTATTCACATCCGCATCGGGTGCAAAGTTGACGTGCACTCCCAATTCACGAAACTGGCGGGCCACTTCACGCCCATACTCCTCTATCAGACTATTGTCCTCAATACAGCCCAGGGCCGCATTACGGGGATAATCGGGTGTTCCCGTCAGGCGCATGGACAAGCCCCATTCGCCATCGAAAGTAATCATAACGGGAATCTTAGCGGCTTTCTGCGCCATGTTCGTCAAAATGGCCTGCTCTTCCGCACTTCCTTCGGAGAACAGCAAACCGCCTACCTTATATTTCTTTACCAACTCACGTATCTGTTTCTTCGTTACCTTGTTGACCTTGGCAGGAATGGTGGCCACAACAAGCTGGCCGACCTTCTCATTCAGGCTCATACCCGAGAATACCGAGTCCACCCATTGGCGGCAACGGGCATCTGCCGGAGAAGGTAAAAACGGAGATTCCACCGTCTGGGCACGAAGCGAAGAGGCTCCCGATATGAATGCTGCAAGACATACAAGGAGAATGAACTTTTTCATAATGTAGTTTCGTTTAGATAATGATTATTGGTTATTTCTTTGTGAGTGTAAGTACCATTTCGCCTACATATATACCACTTTTACCGGTATGCAGAAGAGGAATTTCCAGGCCGTCGGCATTGGGATAAACCACCGGTTTTTCCATAAACGTATGCGAGTGCCCACCCAGGACGAGGTCGATGTTGCGCGTCTTGGTTATCAGGTTCTCATCAGACGGATCGTCCGGTTTCGAACTGCTGAAGCCCAGATGCGACAGACAGATTACCACATCACAACCTTCTTTCTCTTTCAGCAGGTCCGCCATCTCTTGGGCAACGGCTATCGGGTCGTTATAGACCACCCCCTCGCATTTACTGGCCTGCACCAGTCCTTCCATTTTGGGAGACAGTCCGAAGATACCGATCTTCGCCCCGTTGCGTTCCAGCACGATATAAGGTTTTACCAACCCTTCGAGCACCGTTCCCGTCACGTCATAGTTGGAGCACACCACGGGGAACGTAGCCATGCGGAACAGGCGCGCCATATTGTCGAGCCCGAAGTCGAACTCATGGTTGCCAATTGTCATGGCGTCATATCCCATGAGGTTCATCATCTTCACTTCCAGTTCTCCCTGGAAGAAATTATAATAAGGTGTACCCTGCGAAATGTCTCCGCAATCCAGCAATAACATCTCCGGATGCTTGTCACGATACTGCTTCACGAAAGTAGCACGGCGCACCACGCCACCCATACCGGCATAAGTATCGGCAGCCTCCGGGCTGATAGGTTCTATACGGCTGTGCGTATCACTGGTATGCAGGATATGTAGTTGCTGTGCCGATACTGAAAGAACAAAAAGCAGTAGAACTGCCAAAGTATATATACGTCTCATCGAACTTTAGTTTTTAATTCTTAATTATCAATTGTTAATTGTCAATTGTCAATTGACAATCGTCACCCGTCCTTCCATGCGTGAGGTTATCTTCTTACCGGCTGCCGTCTGCCGCTTCACATAGTCCATAAACAGCCCGCGAAGAGTAGCGCCATCCGGGCACTCTCTTTTATCGGCTTGCAGAAAAGCCGTCATTCCGTCGTTGCCGTCGGCCAGATAGTCGATGGTGGCAACGGTGTACATCTTTTCGTCTTCTACCGGCTTACCACCGATGGTAGCTTGCAACAGTTTGCCATCTTTGGAGACTTCCAACTGCACGCCGCTTACGCCTTCACCGTATCTTGCCGCAATATTTTCAAACAAATGCTTCATGGCAGAGCCTTTCATGGATAGTATGCAAAGCGAATTCTCAAAAGGCAGGATTTCATAAATGTTCTCCGTAGTGATGGGGCCTTCCGTCAGTACATTGCGGATGCCGCCAACGTTCACCAATCCCATGTCGGCCGATTTTCCCAGTACATCGACGGCAGCTTCGCGCAGTACGTCCGCCACCAGATTGGATAAAAGGCTTTCGGGTCTGTACCGATCCATCGACATCTCGGCCGTACCTACCACACTGTACATCACACTATCTATTTTAGCTTTGTATGGGGCAAGCAAAGCTACCGCCTCTGCATCCGGCTTTGCATCCCAGGTAGAATCTATGGAGATTCTGCCTCCTTCTACTTTGGTCACTTCGTAAGAAGAATGGCAAGACGTAAACAGAAGTGCTACTGCCAATAATGCCCCGGAAAGGAGCTTGAAAGTTTGTCTCTTCATCATTAATTAGTTTTAAATTGCTACAAATATACTTTTCTTTTGCGATTGTGCCATAGAAAAGCCGTAGAAAAAGTCATCACAACAAGGTTCACCCATTCATCGATTTGCAACAAAGGCTTTGCAACAAGGCGATAGCGGGTGAAAGCAGAGCGTTTTTTGCATTCCTCACTGCTTTCAGCTTTCACCCTGTACCGTCCTGACTTTAGTAACCTACCGACCGGAACTCCCTTGCTTGCCAACCGGAACTCCCTTGCCTTTCATCTGAAACACTATTCCCTTTGATGCACAAGATGCCATCTTATGCTACACAAGATGCCATCTTACGCAACACAAGATGCCATCTTGTGCATCGGAACAATAAGGCTTCCGAATGAAAGGCAAGGGAGATACAGTTGAAAGAGCGGTATGTTTCGGGCGACAGCAATTAGGGAGGAAGGGTGAAAGCAACACTACTAATAAAGTTACGAGAGGGTCTGTCTAAAACTCTGTAAGCCTCTGTATCCTCTATGGTGAATAAAAAAAGCATCAAAGCACTTGTGTATCTGACAAATAATTCGTTCCTTTGCACCGCTTTCGCGCAATCGCTGTCAGGACATCAGAGAGAAGCCTGGTATGTTGCGTTGTAACGATCAAACAATTTAATAAAAAGAACAATGGATTTAATTAAAATTGCAGAAGAAGCATTTGCTACCGGAAAACAGCACCCGAGCTTCAAGGCAGGTGACACAGTGACAGTAGCATATCGTATTGTCGAAGGTAACAAAGAACGTGTACAGCTGTACCGCGGTGTTGTTATCAAGATTGCCGGACACGGAGAAAAGAAGCGTTTTACAGTACGTAAAATGTCAGGAACCGTAGGCGTAGAACGTATCTTCCCGATTGAATCACCGGCTATCGACAGCATCGAGGTGAACAAAGTGGGTAAAGTTCGTCGCGCTAAATTGTACTACCTGCGCGCTCTTACCGGTAAGAAAGCAAGAATTAAAGAAAAAAGAGTTAACGGTTAATTCCAAACTCCTATTTCGAAATAAAAAAGGGAAGTTGACATGGTCAATTTCCCTTTTTTAGTAGTAATGCGGACTATAATCCTATCTTTTGAAAGCCCTGAAAGAATGAGGCTTGACAGTCATTTCAAATGCATTCTTGTCTTTTGCTTCCCGTAACCAGATACGCGCATCGGGAGTTTTTTGTCCTTTGATGGTTTCGTTGGTGATAAGATCGGTGATACTACCGGTAGTAGCATCCAGAACAACCTTCACGGTGACCGGCTCATCCAGGAAAGACTCTACAATAAATGTATTGTTGTCGTATACGAAGAGGCTGACATTGGCGGGACCTTCCAAGCGAACCGGAACATCGGGACCGGCTACGGCACGTACTCTGTTCAGCACGCCGGCGGGCAAACGGTATAGTCCGGCAAAAGAATCGGGAATGGTCAGCACCCATACAGAACCATCTTCATAGCGGGCCTGCATCAACATGGGCCAACCGGTAACGCCATCGTCAATGGCAGGAATGTCTTCCCAGGCGTCATTGGTATAATAATATACTTGAGGAATGGTGATCTTCTTGTCCGACTTGCCGAAGTGACCGAAATCATCGACAGAACCTTTATTGTCATTGATCCGTAGCTCAACAATATCACCCAGTTCCTCCTTGATTACTTTCAGCAATCCGGTAGTAATAATGACACTGTTTTTATCTTTCAGGTGTTGTTTGATTTTGGCTACCAGGTTTTTATCATACGCAGCTTGCTCCGTCAGCAATACCATCTGCTCTCCAAAGGGAAATTCAGGAACCATCTCGATGGGTAGGCCTACCATACCCAGATACGTCTGCAAAAAGTCCTCGCCTACGGAGCCAATGGGTTTATAGCTCTTGATTCCTATCGGACGGCCCAACTTACTGTACACTTTATTTGCCACATCGTAAGAAACGCCAGCCAACTTGGCAATAGTGGGCGAATCACCCAGTTCTTTCCAGTCGAAGCTGGTTCCGGTACCTTGCCAGGCGCCTTTATAGTTTTCCCCCAATGGGCGTTGCAAACTGCTGAATTCAAAGATAGCGCATTCGGGCGCCTTGGCAAACAGTGTAAGCCAGATTTGTTCGGCATAGCGGTCGGCATAGCGCATTCCACCGGCGTCAATCCATCCTCCACCGTTTTTACCGGGAGCAATGTTATCGAAGTAACGGAAGATTTCGTAACCCAGATAGGCTTGCAAATGTTGGTCGGCATCCGGATTGCGGGTTTCAGTACCGGTCCATATTCCGTTGAAAAGCTTTGCCTCCGCACCCAGGTCGAAACCGGAAGCCGGGAAGTGCTCGTACCAATTGGGGTACTTTATGGTGAACTTGCATTTCGGGTTGACGGCTTTTGCAGGACCGATAAGCAGATTGGCAGCCACATCATTCATCAGTTTAATGCGGAAATCCGTCCATGATTGGTCTCCCTTTGCCTTGGTACATTCCGGACATTTACAGGTATTGAAGAAGAAGTCGTCCAGAATGACTTCATCGAAATGCTTGGCGGTATACTCCGCAATCTTCTGCACTTCCGCCCGGCTTTCGGGAGAAGTATAGCAGAACGTCTTGAACTTGCCGTCGCCGGTCACCGTGAAAGTAATACCTCCGGAAAAGTCCACTTTCTTGCTTTTAAAGAACTTCTTGGCGGCTATCAAGGCTGCCTCCGGGGTATACCTGCCGTCCCGGTACGTTTCGATGTAGACTTTGTCGGGGGTGAAACCTTTGGTGATTTCCGCCCAGGCACTTTCCAGCCACTTGGTGTCTGTCATTTTACTAACATCGCCCGATGTAATGTAGACCGATGCCTTAAAGCCATTGTAATTCTGTGCACTCACGGACATGGAGAGGCACAACACGATAGCAATTACCGCTGCATAATAAAAATGTTTCATAACTGGTATTTTACGATTTGAAGTTATACAGGCGAAAATAATAAAAAAACAGCCATAACGAACGAATTTAAGCAGAAAAATGACGCTACTCAGCTTAAAAACAGAACTATTTATCCGGTGTCTTACTAAATATCCGGTAAATAAGCTTCAAATCGAATTTAGGCCTGCGGTCATAATAGAAAATACCATTCTGCTCTTGCTCCACATCGGTCAACTGCGTGTAGCAATATCCCCAGACATGATCCTCCAAACTCAGCACGGCATCTATCTGCCCTTCCAGGCGTTGCAAGAACTCTTCTTTCGTTGCAGGCGGGGTGCTATATCCCCAGGAATCGTCCGAATTACTCTTGTCGGTTGCTTCCACCCATTTGATGCCACCTACCTCATCGATCAGATAAGGCATCTTGCCATCGTACAGCGGGAAAGGATAAGGACTGTCTACGGCAAGCCCGTTGAAGCCTACATTGGCTGGCGGAACCCCTTGCGGATTGTTGGGCGTCTGAAAAAAACGCCCCTCTTTATACAGCAGGTTCTTCAGCGCTTCGGGGTCTTGTTCGTAACTGTGCACCGTCCAGATATCCGTCTTTATGTGGCATCCGCCGCTGGCATCATTCACCGGACGGGTAGTATCCAGCGCTTTAGTCAGGTCATAGAGGTCGGCCGTCAGGCGCGGATACTGCACGTGGTCCGGCCACCATTCTTCGTTCATCGGTGTCCAGATTAATAAAGAAGGATGATTACGATCGCGCAAGACAAGTTCCGACCACTCTTTCAGGAAATTGCGTGCCACCTCCACACTGTTTGCATTCATGCCCCAGCTCGGCGCTTCCGCCCAGGTGACATATCCCAGTTTATCAGCCCAATAATAGAAACGTTCCTCAAAAGCCTTCTGATGCAGACGCGCCCCGTTGAAACCGGCAGAAAGAGACAATTCAATATCATTCTTCAATGCCTCATCCGAAGGGGCAGTCCAGATACCATCCGGATAGAATCCCTGATCGAGCACCAAGCGCTGGTAGTAGGGTTTATTATTGAGATATATCTTGTTTCCCTCAATATGTACCTTGCGCATGCCTACGTAAGAGGTCACTTCATCAATTACCTTTCCCGCTTCGTCCAGTACTTGGTACACTACATCGTATAGAAACGGCGACTCCGGCGACCACAACCTCATATTCTTCAATGTAAAGACCGCAATCGAACTGTTCGTAGCCTTTACACTTACTGTTTTAACCGTCTTTTTATCTTCCTGCAACAAGATACGTAAGGTTTTCTTTGCATCGTCACTGTAAAAGCGGGGATGAATAACCAACTGTTTCTGATCGATATCCGTAAGTACCTGAGCCGACTGCAATCCTGCCGGTGCCACAGCCTCCAGCCATACAGTCTGCCAGATGCCGGTAGTACGCGTATATTGGCATCCGTAAGAGTTCAGCAAAAGGCTCTGTTTACCGGCGCTTTGCATCGTAGACCGCAAATCACTACTTGCGCGCACCACAAGATGGTGTTCCAGCCCGTCCTTCACAAACTCCGTAATATCGAAGCCGAAAGAAGAGCTGCCGCCAAAGTGCCTTCCCACCAATATGCCATCGATATACACCTCCGAATTAAAATAAACCGCACCAAAGTTCAGCATCACATGCTTGTCTGCCCATGCTTCCGGCTTCCGTATCACCCGGTGATACCAGATATGATTCACAAAGTCCGTATGTCCCACACCGGACAGTTTACTTTCCGGACAGAAAGGCACTACTATCTTGCCGCTGAAAGCAGTGGCTTTATGAAAGCCCTTCTCCATGCCAATATTCGTAAAGTCGAAGGTATAGTCCCACTCCCCGTTCAGATTAAGCCATCCCTTACGCTCAAACTGGGGGCGCGGGTATTCCTTCCGCGGTATCTCATTCGCAACTCCCTGAACAGCCCACGCGCCCAATGCAAAAACCGCTATCAACCATCTTTTCAAACTCATACAACTCTTTTTTAATCAATATCCAAAACAAAGCCTCCATTGGGCAGTACATCAATCTCCATCGTATCGTCCGCACTCAGCCCCGAACGCGTCTCGATACGTACATCGTGCAGCGCATCCGCTTCTTTATCAGCATACAGGGTGACGGTGTGTTCTCCCTTACCCAGGAAGGACAGCGGCACACTGATTTTACGCCGCTGGTCACTGTTGATTCCTGCTACGAACCATTTTCCGTCCTTGCACCGCGCTACGCAGAAGTACTTGCCGGGATAACCGTCAATGAAACGGATTTCATCCCAGGCAGCCTCTATCTTTTCGAGCAAGGGGCGGGCGGGAGAATTCAGATACGCAGCCGGTCTGTCCGCCATACAAACCCAACCGGACTCGAAGGCAAATGCCAGAGCCAACTCATGGGCATAGGTCGTGGTACGCGGATTTTCATCACGGATGGTAAATGTAACCGGCGTATAGTCCATTGAACCAACCACATTGCGTGTGAAAGGCAGCGTACAATTATGACGACCGTTGGGACACTGAACGCCCCTGAAAGTATAATACTCGGCACCACGGACTCCTTCGTTCGTCATGATATTGGGATAACGCCTACGATGTCCTCGCGGGAGCGTTTCTCCGTGGAAGCTGACCATCATCTTGCGTTTGGCAGCTTCGGCACAAGCAGTATCGCGGAACATCATCGCATATTTTGAATCGGAATCGATATAATCGATCTTTATTCCGTCCAATCCCATTTCCTTATAGCGGTCGAAAACATAATCGCGACCGGCCTTATTGTCCAGCACGTTTATTTCATCCCAACCATATACGCGTATATTCTTTTCCTTGGCATAGGCAGTCAGTTCCGGAATCCAGGTTACGTTTTCCCATTCCTTGGAAGAGTGGATAGGCGTATTGATAAGGGAAACGTCAAATTCCAGCCAGTCCCATTTCATCTCGGCAGCCATGTCGACATACATTTTAAGCGTATCGATGTAACTGTTGGCTAGGTAGTTTCCCCACCAGGGGAAGGCAGCTACACCGGGTTTAATCCAGTCCGTATCGGTAAAGTCGGTAGGCGGATTCAGGTTCTCTACCAGTGAGGACTCTACAATGTCGCCGAGGTTCTTCCCCATGATAAACGTTTTCCATGAGGTCTTGAAAGAAGGCTCACCTTCAAACGTAGGGTCTTCACGCGCATACTCATAGTGGAAGGTGGCGGCATTGGCTTCTTTAGACAGATGCATGGCAGGCAAAGTATAAACTTCGGCTTCGGTCATCAGCATCCATTGTTCACCTTGCAAGGTCAGCACCGGAAGCATAAACTCCTTCGGGCTGGTAATGGTATCGAGTACACGTTCCGGATAGAAGTTCTCATAGTCTTTAATCCAGTCCATCATCCAGGTGTGGGTACCGTCTGCCAGAGCACATTCGGTCAGTTCCTGCCGGATGGTGACCGGTTCTTCATTATCCAACTCATAGCGAAACGCAATTCCATCATCATAAGCACGGCAAATGACCTTTAGCAGTTGGTTCTCCCCGTTCCGGTAAGTAAATGTCTTTTCGTTTGCCTTGTTTACATACTTTGAGCGTTTGCCGGTGGGCAAGGTGTATGTTTCATTGATATTCCGCTCTGTCCGGCCGATATATGTTAATCCCTTATTGAAACTGTATTTCTCATTTTCCGCCGCAATTCCCATCAGGGACTTGCGGACTACTTCATTCTCACCCGAAAGAATCCGGTAGTACAATGAGCCGGATTCGTCCAGCGTCAGTGTAAGCGTATTCCTGCCATCAGGCGACGTAACTTCTGCTTTTTCTCCACAAGCGGAACACAGGAACAGCAGTAACCCCATTACCATCGCAGTATATTTCATATCACATCTTTATTTTATCGTATTTACCTATTAAAAAGAAATCTTCCAGGAGACCTTACCTCCTTGTGCACTTTCCAGACAAAGCTTTGTCACCGTCTCCGAACTCTCTGTCAAAGAGCACTTCACCCCTTCCTTGGCAACCGAACATACCCGGGGCTGCAATCCGTTCACGGCAATGGCAATCTGCATCGGCTCACCTTCTACCAATTCAGCAGTTCCGGTCAGTTCCTTCGTCTCTGCATTCCACGATACATCGGACAGTTCCAGCATTCCTTGCAGCAGATGTCTGTCTGTTGACAGAACCTGCGGATTGTTTTCCACTTCCCGAACCGCCATTTGCCGTGCTTCTCCCTTGCGCAAGGTTTGGGACAGTGTTTCATCTCCTCCGAAAACACCAATCAGGTTGTCATTCCAGAAGTCGTAAACGTAATACTTCTTATCGGGCTGCAAACCGGCACCACCACGACCTTCTATCCCCGAAAGTTTGATGCTGACCTCTTTAGGATGTTCTTCATCTTCATTAAAGAAGGTGAGTGAGCTCCACTTATCCGTAAGCTTCAAGCCATAAACCCTCGGATAGTCAGTTACAAACGCATCCAAAGGACGGGCACTTCGGGCAAACTGATGGAAAGGATAAATACGCGACAACTTATATACATGCGCAGCATCCAGCGTACCAAAGCTATTGGCCAGCAACAGACGGGAAGCCGTGACATAGGACATGGTCAGCAGTTTATTGATGCCATCGTCCGTATCAGCCGGTTGTGACTTCAGCAGGTTCTTTGCATCCATATCGAAATTAACCACCACACGGTTCTTGTACCAGCGCAAGCCGCTACGAGCCACCATTTCGGGGGTAAGCACGTCCGTATCTCCCCAGGTACGCTGTGAAGAAACATACCCCAATGCAATGTCAGAACCGTACTTCAGGTTGCGTTCATGGATATAAGACTTGCTTCCCAAACCTTCGGAAGCCAGGCGGAAGATATTACGGTAAGCTCCGGCAGCTGTGCTGTACTTATCGTCCATTCCACCGTAAATGGGCCACCCGGTATAGGGATAATCAAACATCATACCGGCAATGCCTGCATCGTGCAGATTGCGGTAGACATCGCGCATGTGTGCCACGAATCCTTCATCCGTGAAGTCGTAAGTCGTGTAGTTCTTATTCAACCAGTCGAACGTATCAATTTCGTGGAAAGACTCATTGAAGAGCATGTGTTCCGGGTAAGCTTCCGCATAATCTTTGGAACGGACTGCCGTCTGGAAATAGGTAAACGGCAAGCCGCCCAAGTCAAGAATGGCCTGCGCCCATTTCTTAGAGGTGTCATAAGGAGGACGATAATGGCCTGCCTTCAGCTTCATGCTCTCGCCCTGAGGCCCGCTTCCACGCAGACGCCAGTGCTCATCGTCCCACCAGCCGTTTTCGTTGTTTTCATCATAACAATCGGGTACAAGACGGACACCCATAGTGGTGTACTTCAGGAACCCGCTTGCTTTCACGCGCTGCATCTCTTCTACAGCTCCTACGGCATCATTGGTGCCCATCACTACATTGCCGCCATAAATCGGCATCATGGCATACCACAAACAAATTGTAGGGAAATAGTAATAGTTCAACTCGATATGCTGCATGGTCCGCAAGGTCTGTGCATACTTTTCAGAAGAATAAACCGGATTACGGGTTACAAAGTCCAGATAGAAGCGGTCTTTCTCTGCCACGTAGTCAGAGTTCGCATCCACCAACTTACCAATGACGTCCGATGCATACAGATTGAAAGTACATTCATTGAAGTCGACAGGCGGAGTTTCCACACGCTCCGGTTTGTTCAACTGATCGGCGGAAAGGCTTCCCTCGTAAATGATAACCTCGCTGATAACTACATTATCAGTACCGGCTTGTTTTACAAGCAACTGCGGCTCTTGTCCGACGGCATCTGCCGGAATTTCAAAATAAACTACTTCCGCATCTTCTCCTTTCGCCAGAGAAGGAAGACGGCAAGCCTCCAGACAAGTAATCTCCTTGTCACCATATTTAAGACTTACCGTCTGTTTGCGTCTGTCGGAGTCGTCACACCACGTCATACCCACAACGTAGGGCTTGCCTTGCTCCAGCTTATGCAACGTCACGTCAATCTCCCTATCCGCCCAGACTACCGTCCGGGCTTCCTTATGTGCTACATTTCCCTCGAACTTATAAGGAGCTACGGAAGATAATGTGATATACGGCCGAAGCGTGTCGGTTTCGAGCGCTTCTTCTCCAAGATCCATGTATGCTGCCAGGCGCAAGCCTCCTACCGGATGCTTCTCCAAATCGGCTCTTCTCTGTTCCCTCTCTCCGAGTAAAGCGTATTTGGCAAACTCTTCATAGGAAACGCCTCCACTTACCAGAGAGTGAAAGTCACTGTCTGTCCCAAAGTGGAGTATCATATTGTTCTGCGACAGCAAAGAAGGAGTCTCACGGATATAAGTCGGGCAACCGCCTCCTTCACCGTCTATAAGCTTGAAGTTCTTGGAAACATCCATTCCCCGGAACAGAGAGGCATTTGCAACGGGAGAGATCTCTTTTACCTGTACGTCGGCAGAAGTCCGGTTACGAACTCCTCCGGACATGATGACAAAAGGTTCCTGCTCATACAGATTAAAGTTAAAGACCAGGTCGGGTTGTCCTTTCTTCACCGAAACAACTTGTATCGATTGCCCTTTACCCAATGCATCCTGTATCGTTTCGATCTGATAATAGGCTGAGTCTGCATCCGTAGAAAGATAATCGTTCACGCGCCAGGCTGCATCGTAAATGCATGTCTTTCCCGTCGCTATATCTATTCCTTTATAAGTGCCTTTCTGTAAGTCGAACTCTAACTTTACAATATCATTATCGATAGATACCAACTTGTCATTGGTACAGCTTGCGCAAAAGAGAGTCCCAAAGGCCAGTCCTAACAGCAATTTATTCATGGTAATGTTTTTATTTACGGTTCTATTCTTTATTTATATCCTTCGTTCTGATCTTCCTGTCCGATACCGTTATTCATATTTATCTCATTGGTAGGAATAGGATAGAAAGCATGGAACGGCTGTACATTTCCCTTGGCAAAGGGATTATACTTATCAACTTGATCGGCAAAGTAGTCGGCCCCGCGACGTATCAGGTCCATTCTTCTCCAACCTTCCATACCCAGTTCGCGCATACGTTCTTCATAGATGAAGTCGAGCATTTCCGTTGCAGTTGAAGCCGTTATCGGAGCCGAAGCCTTTGCACGGTCACGTACGCGTGCCACTTGTTGTTTGGCCCCAGCCAGGTCGTTCTCTGCCAGCAGGCATTCGGCATACAACAACACCAAGTCGGCATAGCGGATGAAATAGATATTCTTGGCGCTGACTCCCGCATCCATCATGCGGTCATAATCCTCATACTTCTTGCAGTGAGGTGCTATATATTCCGGGTCGGCGGCCGAAGTAAGGCGGTTACCATTCTTATCATAGAATTCCGTCCGGACACTGGCATCGAAACGTTCATCCGTATCATCGAACAATCCCAAATACCTCTCACTCGGCAAAAAGATGCCGAAACCTCCGCCTACCGTAAACTGGTCGAGCGCACGACTGCCACAGAAATATTGGAACGTATTCGGCTCATCCGGATATTCAAACTGGAACTCGTAAACAGACTCCACACCGTTCTCAAAGTCAGGATCGAACAAATCGGCATAAGACGGTTGCAGCGAGTACTTGCCCAAGCCTTCTATCTCTTCGAAAAGACGTTTTGCCTTGGCATAATCGCGGATGCCGGTAGACGTCGGAGCATACATATAAACCTTCATCAGCATGGCTTTGGCCGCACCAACAGTAGGTCTTCCCACCCGATAATCCGTTATCAAATGCTGTTCGCAGAACTCTAAATCCTGAATGATATACTTATAGATTTCAGTAAGATTAACACGCGGATAATCGGGAGTAGCAGACAAAGCCGTCTCCTCGGTTATCAACGGAACACCTCCGAAATACTGTGCCAGCATAAAGTAGTCAAAGGCACGGACAAAACGTACTTCCGATTCCTTGCTCAGTCTCCATTCTTCCGTATTGCCGGTATATTTGCGTACCGCATTGATGGCCGTATTGGCACGTGAAATACCGAAATAGCTGGAATCCCATAACCATTTTGTCAACCAGTTGTCTGCATTCAGTGAAGTGTTGTAACGGTCTATCGCCCCCTGCTCCGCCCAGTAGTTTACTTCCACCGTTTTTCCGCGGGCTTCATCCGTACCGGATATTCCGATAAATCCCTGACGTCCGTTCTTAAACCACAATGTTGATTTATAAGCTCCTTGTATTTCTGCCTCTATCAGCGCCTCATCAACGACATCAGACTCTGCTGACAAAAAATTCTCCGGTTCTTCCTTCAGGAAATCATCGCATGAAGATAAGGCTAATAACCCGGTTAATGCATATATATATATTTTTTTCATACTTCATATTATTAGTGGTACAACATTAAAAGCTAACATTCAGTCCGATCGTAAAGGAACGGGCATTCGGATAAGTTTCATCATATCCCGTACTTACAGACTCCGGATCAGAGCCTTTGAACTTGGTCCACGTCAGCAGGTTCTCCCCTGAAACGTAAATATTCAGGCTGCTCAAACCGGCTTTGCTGATCCATTGTGACGGGAATTGATAGTTCAACGCTATATTCTTCATGCGCAAATATGACCCATCTTGCATGACTCTGCTGGAAACCAACATTCTATCCAGATTATTAGAGTGGGCTCTCGGAATAGAACCATTCGTATTGTTAACATTCCAACGATCCAGTTCGTCATTGAACATATTGAGGAAACCATATCCGGCACCTAACGTATATTCGTGATACGACCTGTTGAATACGTCATTACCATACACATAATTAAATACCATATTCAAAGTCCAATTTTTATAACTCAAAGAAGTAGAGATACCTCCGTATCCTTTGGGATCGGTATAGCCGACAATCTCTCTATCCAAAGTAGTAATCTGTCCGTCGCCGTCCAAATCAGCAATCTTATTTTCTCCAGGATAGTAAGTATCACCACCTTCGCGGCCGTCTTTCATCTTGTCCATCAACGCTCTGTCATCGTCCCACTGCCAAATGCCTTCGTAGCGGTAAGTATAAATCGTACCCAGGGGTTTTCCTACCCACCAGCCGGCATTCAAAGGATTGGATGCATCGTTCATTCTTTCCTTGATGCCTCCATACAAAGATTTCAGTTTGTTTTTATTTGTAGCCCAGTTCACATCCAAATCCCAAGAGAAATCTTTGGTAGAGACAATGCGTCCGCCCACAGAGATCTCCACTCCCTTGTTTTCCAATTCACCAACATTGGAATAGATGTTCAGATAACCGGTGGTCACAGGCAGGGGAGTCTGCAAAACCAGGTCTTTACTGTTCTTTTTATAAACATCGAAGGTAAAGCGCAAACGATTGTCGAAAGCAGCCAGGTCTACACCGGCATTAATTTGCTCCTGACGTTCCCAACGCAAGTCTTTATTACCCATAAACTGGTCTGAGTTCTGTATTGTGTTTACCGACTTACCTTGATAATCCACGGTGATTCCGGGAGACAGTTTGGTAAACGATGAATAAAGCGCTACATTACTGTTACCCAGTTGTCCCCAACCGACACGTAATTTCAGATCATCAACCCAAGTAGCCTTTTCCATAAACCGTTCTCCGGAGATGCGCCATGCACCAGCTACGGAAGGGAAGAATCCCCACTTATGTCCCTCAGCATAGCGGGAATTTCCGTCATAACGTCCGGTAACAGTAAGAATGTAATTGTCTTTATAAGCATAGTTCAATCTTCCGATGAAGGAAGCCAAAGCCCATCTTGTCTTACTCGAGCCTTGTCTGCCTGCCGGGAACTCGGAAGCGGAACTGATATTGTTATAACCCATTACGTTAGTAGCAAATCCACTTCCGTATTGGGTATTGCCAAAATAATTGTTTGACTGGATGGTATTGCCCAACATCACATTAACCCGATGTGCCTCACGGAACAGTTTGGAATAGTTCAACGAGTTTTCCTGCATAAAGTCGGTCCACCGGTCATTCTTTATCTGTGCTTCTCCCTTCACACTCTGTCCCTGCTTGATATTGGAAGGAGCAAAATATCCGGCGAAGTTATTTACCTGATCCAAAGACACACTGCTCTTTAAGAATAAATCTTTCGTAAAATCTATCTTTAAATATGCGTTCATAGAGAAACGGTGAGATTTAGAATCATTATCTATCTGTTTAGACAATATAGGATTACTTTGTCCCGGATTGGTGTAATAGGGCAATTCCAAAGGAGCCTTACCATCTACTTCAAACGGATACATAGGGTTGGCACCCAGTCCGTTACCGATACTGGCACCTCCGTGAGTCGTCATTCCATCATAATAGCTTGAATTTACTCCTACTTTCAACCAAGACTTTATCTGCTGTTCCAAATTCACGCGGAAACTGAAACGACGGTGTCCCGTACCCTGAATGATACCATCCTGGTCGTAATAGTTGGCGCTGATATAGTAATTCGATTTCTCCGTACCGCCTGACAAAGAGACGGTATAGTCCTGAACGATCCCGGTATGTGAAATCTGGTCATACCAATCATATGTTTTGCCGTCGAGCAACGTTTGTCTTTCTATATCCGAGAACATAGACGTAGGCAATTCCGTCATATACTGTTGCTTCAAGGCATTGAACTGATTGCGATACTCGTCAATACTCATCTGTGGATTGGCAAGGAACTTCGCATCCATTTGCGAGTTTACATTACCTTCAACACGGATCTCAGCCAATTCCTGAGCAGTCAACATCTTAGGAAGATTGGACGGAGACTGGAATGAAGTCCTGGCACTGAATGATACGCGTGCCTTGCCTGCCTCGCCCTTTTTAGTAGTTACAATCACGACTCCATTCGCTGCTCTCGAACCATAGATGGCAGCAGCAGATGCATCCTTCAATATATCGATAGAAGCAATATCATTTACATTGATATTATTCAACGTACCTTCCATTATAATACCATCTACCACATAAATAGGGTCATTGGATTGGTTGATAGAACCTTTACCACGAATAAGTACACTGACACCTCCACCGGGAGAATTGTCGCCTAACTGTACTTGCACGCCTGCACTCTTTCCCTGAAGAGCCTGATTCAGACTGACTGCCGGAGTTTCTTTCAGTTTGTCAGCAGAAACGGAAGAGATAGCACCGGTAATATCTTTCTTCTTTGCCGTACCGTAGCCAATCACAACCACTTCATCCAAAGCTTGTCTGTCTTCTTGCATCACAACAATCAAGTTGGAAACTGCTTTGCTGACGGGTACAACTTTGTTTTCAAACCCCAAATAAGAAAAGACCAGCTTCTCGCCTGCCGCCATATCAATGGTAAACTTACCACTCAGTTCAGTCACAGTACCATGAGTCTTATTTGACTGTACAAAAACGCTAACGCCCAACAATGGCTGCCCGCTCTCATCAAGAACTGTACCAGCAACCTTTACCGTCTGGGCAGATACTCCGACTGCAAACAACAATCCGAGCAATACTAATAGATAATTTCTCATGACATAAAACATTTATTAGATTTAAAGAATAAATAATAGATCAAGAATTTAAAAATATCACAGGTTACCACCACAGGCAATAGAAGCCTATCAGAATGGCAATTATGACACAAGACAACACGTTAAAGAGCTTTCCAGTGTGGAACAAAGAGCGCGGAATAGGCTGTACACTTACCTGCGCCCGGTTCCTCAGCAGAATAATCAGCCCGCAACAGAGCAGGAAGACAATTCCCATCCTGTCCATCCAGGGCAATCCCGGACAAAGGAACTTCATCAGAAGAGAGAATACAAAGGAACCCAAAGCTGCCGCCAACGCCCCGTTAGCCGTAGCCCGCTGATAAAAGAACCCCGCAAGGAAGATGGACAATGCACCCGGGCTGACAAATCCAGTGAACTCCTGAATGTACTGGAATGCCTGATCCAGTCCGGACAACATAGGAGCTATTGCAACTGCAATGACCAGCGAAATGAAACTTGCCCAGCGGCCAACGTGCACCAGATTGGCTTCTCCTGCCTTGGGACGGATATAAGAACGGTAGATATCCATTGTGAAAATAGTGGATATACTGTTCATCATCGAAGCCAAAGAACTGACGATAGCCGCCGTGAGCGCTGCAAAAGCGATGCCCTTTATACCTACTGGTAGCAGGTTGCTCAACAGCCACGGATAGGCCTCATCCGACTTAGCCAAAGGAGCATTCAAAGCAAAAGCTGCAATGCCGGGAATAACGACCAGCAGTGGAACAAGCAACTTGATGAAACCGGCAAACAGCATTCCGTTCTGCGCTTCGCGTACGGACTTAGCTGCCAGCGCACGCTGAATAATGTATTGGTTGCATCCCCAATAATAAAGATTAGCCACCCACAAGCCGCCAATAATGACCGATATGCCGGGAAGGTCCATATAGCTGGGATGGGATTTGTCAAGTATCAGATGGAATTTATCCTCAGCCTGCGCATAGAGGTTACTGAAACCGCGTATCACGCCTTCCCCGTCTCCCAATATGTCGAGTGCTATATAAGTGGTAATCAGTCCACCGCCTACCAGAAATACCACCTGAATGACATCGGTCAATGCCACTGCCTTTAAACCGCCATAGATGGAATAGATTCCGGCAAAGGTAGCCAAACCAAGTATACCGATGATCATAGGTACTCCCATAATCTTCTCGATGGTCAAAGCTCCCAAGTAAAGAATGGAAGTCAGGTTGATAAATACAAAGACTACCAGCCAGAAGAAAGCCATCACCGTCTTGACGCGGGTATCAAAACGCTCTTCGAGGAACTGGGGCATTGTAAATATCTTCTTCTTCAGGAAGATAGGGATAAAGTATTTTGCTACAATCAACAGTCCCAAAGCCGCAATCCATTCATAAGTCGCCATAGCCAGCCCGATGGCATAGCCGGAACCGGACATACCGACAAACTGCTCGGCAGAAATATTCGAAGCGATGATGGAAGCACCTACCGCCCACCAGGCGAGTCCTCTTCCTGCCAGAAAGTAGCCTTTAGCACTTTGCGCCTCTTTCTTGGATTTGCGGGAGACAAACAGTCCCACAAACAAGATGAGCAGACAGTAGGCGAAGAAAATGATTAAATCAATTATAGAGATATGCATAATTCATCTATTAGTCGGTTATAAAAGGATAATGGTTTTCTCCCGGAACAACGTCCGGCACATCGGCAACGAATATGCTGCCACTCAAAGGATATTTTTCTTGTTCAACACTCGAAAGGCCATCCAGAGCCGTTGTTATAAACAAACGATTGTGTCCGGTGCCGCCGAAGGTGCAAGAGGCTACATTAGGAACAGGTACTTCCACTTTATCTATTAGTTTCCCGGTCAGCGGATTCCATATATAAACTCCGGATCCTCCCCAATGCGCTACCCACAGCAGGCCGTCGGCATCAATAGTCATCCCGTCCGGAACGCCGTACTCCGGAGGAACTTGTACGGCTGTGCGTAATCGGCAAACAGTTCCGGTGAAACGGTCATATTCATATTCTTCGATGCAACCACGGCCCGAATCGGCATAATACATCCGGTCACCGGCCTTGTTCCACACTATTCCATTAGGGATGCACTGCTTTGTCAAGACAGGTGCATAAGACAGATCACAATCCACACAATATAAACTTCCGGTGTCGGCATGTTCCGTCAGGTGCATTACTCCGCACCACATCCGCCCTTCCGGTGATGCCTTGCAGTCGTTAGTGCGCAGTTGCGGATGCAGAGAAGTAAAGTCCAGTAACGTACGATATCGTTTTTGTTCCAAGTGATAGACAACCAGACGGTTCTTCATAGCCAGGATTACTTCTTGCCCATCCCCCTTCCAAGGAATGACGGAAGTTATCATTTCAGGGAATGCATGATCGCTACCTTCTTCGTTTTCCACATCATACTGATGCAAGATGCCATTATCGATGTCCACCCACAAGAGCGTCTCCGAATCGGGAAGCCAGGTTACAGCCTCTCCGGTCTTGTCATAACAACGGTATAGCAAACTTGCTTTCATAATGATGCCTTTACTAAAAATCCTGCATTAAAGTAGAACGTCCTCCGTCCATCAATATAGTAGTTCCACTAATGAAACATGCCATAGGAGAAGACAAGTAAACACATAAAGCGCCCACTTCTTCTACCGTACCGAGCCGCTTCACCGGATGATGATCAATCGTACGCTGACGTTCGGCCTGCGCATCCGGGAAAGAGTTGAACCAGGTATCATTTCCTGCCGTATCAACAAAGCCGGGAGCCACACCGACCGTACGAATGACAGGTCCCCACTCCATAGCCAGGCTACGTACCAGTCCTACTATGGCCGTTTTGGTTACATTATAGGGGAAACAACCGGGAATGGAACTATAAGCATGATTGGAAGTCATCAGCAGAATCACTCCTTCGCCCGTCTGTTCCAGATAAGGCTTGCAAAGTTTAGCCAAGCGCCAATGGGAAGCCAGATTCAAATCCAGATTATACGCCCAACGTTCCTCGCCACATTGCTCTACGCCCTCGAAAACATTCATGCCGGCATTGGAAACAAGAATATCCAGCCTGCCGAATGTTTCAATGACTTTATGAACCAGGTTTTCCAAATCCGGCTTGCTGGTGACATCCGCCTGTACATAAACGGCCTGACTGCCTTCAGCCTCTACCCCCTGCAAGAAGGCAGATACGCTGTCATCATCGGTTTCCTTTCGTGAACAGCCGGCAACATTGGCACCGGCACGGGCAAATTCTCGTGCAGTTCCTAAACCGATGCCAGAAGAAACTCCGGTAACCAGCACCACTTTTCCTGTTAAGTCAATAGTAAACGCCATTTTTTTTAAATATAAAAGTTATCAGGAGCATCGGCCACAATGCCGGGATGCTTTTCCATTTCTTCCTCAATCAAATCAACTCCCAAACCAGGACGGTCCGACAAATGCAAATGACCGTCGTACACCATTTCCGAGATAGGATGGTCAATGACCGCATCCCGCCAAGGCACATCATTGAACATAAACTCCTGCCGGAAGAAATTGGGTATGGAGGCACATACATGAGAGGAAGCCAACGTGGACAACGGACCATTCGGATTGTGAGGTGCAATCAATACATTATAAGCCTCGGCCATGGTAGCCATCCGCTTCATCTCCGAAGGTCCACCGCAACGGGTGATGTCCGGCATAATAATATCGCAGACATGCTTCTCAAGCAACGAACGAATGCCGAAACGGGTATAGTGCCGTTCGCCTACACAGATAGCGACGTCCGAAGGAATACGTTCGCGCATGGCACGCAGTGTTTGAGAACTTTCAGGTCCGGCGGGTTCTTCATACCAGGCAATATCCAGTTTAGCCAAACGCTCTGCCATCTTCACCGCAATACGATAATTCAGCATGGCGTGTGTCTCTATCATGATATCCGTTTCGGGACCTACAGCTTCGCGCACTGCTTTGGAAACGTTGAATGCCAAATCCTGCTGGGCAGTAGTCAACGTAAGATTGGAAGCAAGGTCCTCGCCGTAAAAATAGTTGGTGTGTGCAAACGGGTCGAACTTCAGTCCCGTAAAACCGGCTTCTTTCACCGCACGCGCCTGGGCTGCATAATCGTCTTCGTTATGTCCGCCCTTGGTGAACCAATAGTTGGCGTATAGAAGAATATCCTTGCGATAAGCTCCACCCAGCAACTCATAGCAAGGGGCGCCCAGCACTTTCCCTTTCAGGTCGAGCAACGCCATATCAATACCGCTGATGGCACACATGCTGGCACCATACGGGCCTATCCAGTTGAGGTCGCGATACAGCTTTGTCCAGATAAAATCGGTCTTCATTGGGTCCAGGCCTATTATGCGCTGCCCTACATGCTTGGCTGCTTCATAGACGATGGGGCTTCCCGGCCAGTTGGTAGCTTCGCCTACTCCCGTATAGCCTTCGTCCGTATAGACCTTTAATAATGTCCAATTGTACTTGATGCCTTGCACCAACCATACTTTTACATCTGTTATTTTCATTTTCTACCTTAATAATTACATTATACCAAACTTATCAAATGCATCGCGTGCACGCATGCCCTCCTGTATTTTCTTCAATACCATGCGTTCGCCCCGTGCTTTTTCAAGTGCCCGGCTGAAAACTTCTTCTTCTATCTGCCGGGGCACTACACATACTCCATCGATATCTCCAATCAGCATATCACCGTCATTGACCAAAACGCCATCCAGCTCAATAGGGACACGATAGTCGATGACCTTACCTCGGGGAGCCTGATCTTGTGCATAGGGACCATAAGAAAAGCAAGGGAAATTCAAGGCTAAAATGCCTTTGGTATCGCGGGAATAACCGTTTACTACAGCACCTGCCGCCTTGCACTGTATGGCACGGGCACTCATCAACTCGCCCCACAAGGCATACCTCGGAGACGAGCCCGAGCAAATATACACTTCGTCTTCCTTCAAGTCATCCAATGCTTCCAGCATCAAGCCGAAGGAACGTTGCAATAGCGGGTTGTTTCCTCTCGTCGCAGTATTCTCGTGCACATCAGCTTCCAGGACAGTCATGGCCCGTCCTGCTATCAACATGTCATCACGAAGCGGACGAATACGCGGAGAAAGGAATTGATGGATATATCCCATCTTATCCATGATATCTCCGATAACAGCCGTATAAAGCTCTGCCTTTATCAAGGCCAACAAAGCTTTATCATCTTTCCATTCTCTCATTTATCATTCTATTTTAATAAGGTTACTTTCTTCTAATTCCAACAATGGCAAAGTTAGTTGACCTCATTAAAAAAAGGAATGATTTGTCTTTGTAAGACGTGTCCGAAAAGGCTCGTATGAAAAGAAAAAATGCACAAAACGGAAATATCACTTCGCTACCTCGCGTGGAGAGATGCCCGTCTGCTGTTTGAAGATGCGCGAAAAGTACTGCGGAGACTGAAAACCGCACTGAAAACTGACTTCCTTCACAGACTGTTCTGTATTCCGAAGCAGTTCGATGGATTTGTTGATGCGGATCTGGTTCAGATAGTCCAGAGGAGAGAAGTTCAGGTATTGCGAGAACAAACTTCTGAGGTAACGTTCGCCAATGCCCGCATGCTTGGCTACGTCATTGATATTGATATTCCGGTGATAGTTGAAGCGGATAAAGGAAATGGCCTTCTTCAATGCATCGTTATTGCAGATCGGCAGATAGTTTTCGGCCATATAGCGATAAATAAGCACCAGCAATTCGGCATAATACATCACCACCAGATATTGGTAATAGGAGTTTTTTCCTTCCAACTCGTTTACAATGCGCTGCACCACGCGCATGATACCTATATTATTTACGATCTTAATCAATTTATTTTCTTCCGAGAAGAGAAAAATAGGAGTCGGTGTCGTACCGTCCGTACTGCTTGAGGAGTTCAGATCGAAGCCGGAAAATATTTCGGGCAGGAATTCAAGCTGCATCAGTGTAGCTCCTTCCGAACCTGCCTCAAACACATGATTGACGTTGGAGGTAATAATCATGGTATCACCTTCAACGAAATTGAAGCTCTCATTGTCCAAGTGGAGAATACAACTTCCTTTCTTCACATAATTGATCTCAATACGCAGATGTTTATGAGGGCCATAACTCTCAAAAGGATAGAAGGAAATGAAACGGGACACATCTGCCAACCGCTGACTTCTCAGGTTTTTAGTGATATTATCTAAAAACTTCCAAAGGGTGGAAAGATCTGCGGATTGATTCATACGAAATTAAGATTATAAATTAGGCACGAATTACATGAATCTCATGGCTTCTACTTATTAAAAGCCGTTGATCCAGTGTAATCCGTGCCTAAATATTACTTGATATCTTTCAGTTCCCAGCCCAATGCACTGGCACCCAATACAGCAGCATCAGAGTCTTTCAACTCGGAAGCCAGCAATTTGGTCTTACCTTTGTAGATGGGCAATATATTATCATCAATAGCTTTCTGAATCGGCTTGAAGATGTAATCACCGGATTTTGCCAAACCACCGAACAGCACAATAGCTTCCGGGCTGGAGAAAGCGATGAAGTCGCACAATGCCTCACCCAGGATTGTTCCCGTATATTCAAAGATATCCTGCGCCAGCTTGTCGCCTTTGACAGCTGCATCGTATACATCCTTGGAAGTGATTTCTTCGGCAGGGATAGAACGCAGCAAACTTGGTTCTGTACTTGCAGTCAGGAATTCGCGTGCAGAACGTGCCACACCCGTAGCCGAGCAGTAAGTTTCGAGACAGCCGTGACGTCCGCAGCCGCAGAGACGACCATTCTCACGACGAATGATCGTATGACCCAATTCACCGGCAAAACCGTCGTGACCATAAACCATCTGTCCGTTGATAACGATACCGCTACCTACACCTGTACCCAAGGTAATCATGATGAAATCTTTCATACCGCGCGCTGCACCGTAAGTCATTTCACCGATACCGGCGGCATTGGCGTCGTTGGTCAGTGCAGTAGGAATGCCCAGACGTTCTTCGAACATGGCAGCCAATGGAATTACTCCCTTCCAGGGAAGGTTCGGAGCAAATTCAATAGTACCACTGTAATAGTTTCCATTAGGGGCACCGATACCGATACCTTTTATCTTGTCCACACCACCGTTGGCGATGATGAGCGGCAATAAGTTCTTGCATACTTCGTCTACATAGACTTCTACCTGTTCGTAAGCACCGGTTTTGATGGAACTACTTGCAATGATAGTACCTCGTGCGTCTACAATACCAAAGACAGTGTTTGTTCCGCCTATGTCAATGCCCACTACATAGGGCTTTTCCATGTTTGAATTCATGATATTACGTTTGTTTAAAGGGTTAGTTAATTATGTTAGTGGTTACAAAAATCACAAAGAAAAACGACATAACAAAATCTTTTTTTAAAAAACTTTGCAGCATTTGCAACTTTTCGTAACATTGTTGCGTCTAATAGTGAAAATTGATAAGGAACCAAGCAATAAACAGGGAAATCGTGATACAACTTAAAGACATTAACAAGACCTACAACAACGGAGCACCGCTGCACGTGCTCAAAGGCATCAACCTCAACATTGATAAAGGAGAGTTCGTTTCCATCATGGGAGCATCCGGTTCGGGAAAATCCACCTTACTTAATATATTAGGTATTCTGGATAATTACGATACCGGAGAGTATTACCTGAACGGTACGCTCATCAAGAACCTCAGTGAAACGAAGGCAGCCGAGTACCGCAACCGCATGATTGGCTTCATCTTCCAGTCTTTCAACCTGATTTCGTTCAAGAATGCAGTGGAGAACGTAGCGCTTCCCCTCTTCTATCAGGGAGTAAGCCGCCGCAAGCGCAATGCACTGGCAATGGAGTATCTCGACCGATTGGGGCTGAAAGACTGGGCGCACCACATGCCGAACGAGATGTCCGGCGGTCAGAAACAACGCGTAGCCATCGCCCGCGCCCTCATCACCCAGCCGCAGATTATCCTTGCCGATGAGCCCACTGGCGCATTGGACAGTAAGACTTCCGTAGAAGTGATGCAGATATTGAAAGACCTGCACAAGACGGGAATGACCATCATCGTCGTAACCCACGAGAGCGGCGTTGCCAACCAGACGGACAAGATTATCCACATCAAGGACGGTATTATAGGCAGTATTGAAGAGAACCTGAGTCACGACGCTTCGCCATTCGGCAAAGACGGTTTCATGAAGTGACAATTTTCAATTATCAACTATCAATTATCAATTCAATATGATAGACCTTTGGCAAGAAATATACGGAACCATCAAGCGCAATAAACTGCGTACGTTCCTTACGGGCTTTGCCGTAGCATGGGGAATCTTCATGCTTATCGTACTGCTCGGCGCCGGGAACGGCCTCATACATGCCTTCGAACAGAACTCCTCGGAGCGTGCGCTGAACTCCATCCGCATCTTCCCGGGTTGGACTACCAAATCATACGACGGTCTGAAAGAAGGACGCCGCATCCAGTTGGATAACCGGGATATCAGCGACACAGAAAGTCACTTCACAGAGAACATTATCAGTGCCGGTGCCACCCTGCGGCAAAGCAACGTAACCGTCAGTTTCGGGCAAGAATACATCAATATCTCCCTGCAGGGAGTATATCCCAACTACACCGAAGTAGAGCCCGTGAGAAGTGCCGGCGGACGCTTCATCAACCACAACGACCTGAAAGACCGGCGTAAAGTCATTATCCTCCACAAGAAATCGGCGGAGGTCCTTTTTAACAAGACGCATACCGATCCTATCGGACAGTTTGTCAATGCCAACGGAGTGGCTTACCAGGTAGTAGGCCTCTACAATGACTTGGGAGACCGTGACCCCGGCGAGGCTTATATTCCTTTCTCTACCCTGCAGGTGATTTATAATAAGGGAGACAAGCTGAACAACATCATCTTTACCACCAAGAACCTGAACAGCATAGAGAGCAATGAAACTTTCGAGAAAGAGTATCGCAAAGCCATCGCCACCAACCACCGCTTCGACCCTACGGACGACAGTGCCATCTGGATATGGAACCGCTTTACCAACTACCTCCAAGCTCAGGGTGCAATGAATATGCTCCGCATTGCTATTTGGGTCATCGGTATCTTCACGCTGCTGAGCGGCATTGTAGGCGTATCGAACATCATGCTGATCACCGTAAAGGAGCGTACCCGCGAATTCGGCATCCGCAAAGCGCTGGGAGCCAAACCATTCTCCATACTCTGGCTGATTATCGTAGAAAGTGTCACCATCACCACCCTCTTCGGCTACATTGGGATGGTGGCCGGCATTGGAGTCACGGAATGGATGAACAGCGCCTTCGGCAGCCAGACGATGGATGCCGGCATGTTCCAGCAAACAGTCTTTTCCAATCCCACCGTGGACATCGGCATTGCCATCCAGGCTACGTTGACACTCATCATAGCAGGTACGCTGGCAGGCTTCTTCCCGGCAAGGAAAGCAGTAAGTATCAGTCCCATTGAAGCACTTAGAGCAGATTAAAGATTATGAGAATAGACATCGATACGTGCGAGGAAATCCTCATCACGATAACAAGAAACAAGACACGAAGCCTGCTGACGGCATTCGGTGTATTCTGGGGCATCTTCATGCTGGTGGCGCTCATCGGCGGCGGACAAGGCATGCAGGAAGCCATGCAGTCCCAGTTCGAAGGCTTTGCCACCAATTCCGGCTTCATCGCTGCGCAGAAGACCAGTGAAGCTTACAAAGGTTTCCGTAAGGGCCGCTGGTGGGATCTGGAAACAGAAGATGTAGAACGCATTCGCGGCATTGAAGGTATAGAAATCGCGACCCCGTCATTCGCCTTGTGGGGGCAGACAGCCGTCCATGGAGATAAAAAATACGACTGCAGCGTGAAGGGACTATACCCCGAATATGAAAAGGTAGAACACCAGGAAATGACCTATGGACGCTTCATCAACGACGTCGATATAGTAGAATCGCGTAAAGTATGCGTCATCGGCAAACGCGTTTATGAAAGTCTCTTTACCCCCGGTGAAGATCCGTGCGGAAGCTATATACGGGTAAATGGAATATATTACCAGGTCATCGGCATGTGTTCTTCCGAAGGCAACATCAATATACAAGGACAAGCATCAGAAGCTATCGTGCTGCCTTTCACCACTATGCAGCGGACTTACAATTTGGGAAAGAGAATAGACGTAGTCTGCTTCATCATGAAGCCGGGAGTAAAAGTAAAAGATGTGGAACCGGAAGTGAACCGTCTCGTTAAGGCAGCGCACTACATCTCGCCCGATGACAAACAAGCCATCATGCTACTAAACGCAGAAGCCATGTTCTCCATGGTAGACAATCTGATGACCGGTATACGCATCCTGATATGGATGGTAGGCCTGGGTACTTTATTTGCCGGAGCCATCGGCGTATCGAACATCATGATGGTGACTGTGAAAGAACGTACTACGGAGATTGGCATACGCCGTGCCATCGGTGCACGACCGAAAGATATCCTGCAACAAATCCTGTCCGAGAGTATGGTACTGACCACCATAGCCGGCATGGCAGGCATCTCCTTTGCCGTGATGGTGCTGCAAATACTGGAAACGGCAGCAAACGATCCGGGAGTTATCAAAACACACTACCAGGTGTCATTCGGACTGGCCATCGGTACTTGCATGTTGCTCATAGCATTAGGGGTACTTGCAGGGCTTGCACCGGCCTACCGCGCCATGGCCATCAAGCCGATTGAGGCGATAAGGGATGAGTAAGCACCTTACGCAGATAAGCACTAAATATCGAAAAGTAAAACAATAATATAAAGAATAGAAGATGAAAACAAAGAAGTATCTGAAAATCGCATTACTGGTAGTAGTAGCTGCCATATTTATCTGGACGTTTGTGTTCCTGTATCAGAAGTCCCAACCTAAAGTAACGGTATACGAAACAGTAACGCCGGAAGTGACAGACCTTGAGAAGACTACCGTAGCCACTGGTAAGGTAGAGCCGAGAGACGAAGTCCTCATCAAGCCGCAGATTTCCGGTATCATTTCCGAAGTGTACAAGGAAGCCGGACAAAGCGTACGACAAGGTGAAGTGCTTGCCAAAGTGAAGGTTATTCCTGAACTGGGACAGTTGAACTCCGCCGAAAGCCGCGTGCGACTGGCAGAAATCAATGCTGCACAAGGCGAAACGGACTTCGCCCGCATCGAAAAACTGTATAAAGACAAGCTGATCAGTGCCGAAGAGTACGAGAAAGGCGAAGTATCCATAAAGCAGGCCCGCGAAGAATTGCAGGCAGCCAAGGATAACCTGGAAATCATCAAAGAAGGTATCACCAAGAACAGCGCATCGTTCAGTAGCACGCTCATCCGCTCCACCATCGACGGACTGATTCTGGATGTACCTATCAAAGTGGGTAACTCGGTTATCATGAGTAATACGTTCAACGACGGAACTACCATTGCCACCGTGGCCAACATGAACGACTTAATCTTCCGCGGCAAAATAGACGAGACAGAAGTGGGACGCGTGCACGAAGGCATGCCTGTGAAGCTGACCATCGGTGCTTTGCAGAACCTCTCATTCGATGCCGTACTGGAATATATATCTCCGAAAGGTGTAGAAGAGAACGGTGCCAACCAGTTTGAAATAAAGGCTGCCGTCCAGGCACCGGACAGTGTACAAATCCGTTCGGGCTACTCTGCCAATGCAGAAATTGTATTGGATCGCGCCACGAAGACATTGGCTTTGCCCGAAAGCACCATCGAATTCAACGGTGACAGCACCTTCGTCTATGTAATGACAGACAGCGTACCGGTACAGAAATTCGAGCGCAAGCAAATCCAGGTAGGCATGAGCGACGGTATCAAGATTGCTATCAAGGGTGGTATCAATGCCGGCGACAAGATACGCAGCGTGGAGAAAAAGGATAAATAAGAGATAGTACAGATAAGAAATCAGCTAAATAGACAGACAGTATGAATAAAAAGATATTCTTATACCTCGCTATATTGGGGTGTGCCTCGGCGCAAGCCCAAGAGCGCTGGACGTTGCGCCAGTGTATAGACTACGCCATAGAGCACAACATCAGCATCCGCCAGACGGCCAACAATGCCGAGCAGAGCGCCGTAGACGTGAACACCGCCAAGTGGGCACGCCTGCCGAACCTGAACGGAAGCGCCAGTCAGAGCTGGAACTGGGGACGTACGCAGACCGCCATCAAGAATGAAGATACGGGCGACTACTCCACCGTGTACGTCAATACCAGCAGCCACGGCACCAATATGTCGCTCAACACCAGCATTCCGATATTTACCGGTCTGGAGATTCCCCATCAGTATGCACTTGCCAAGCTGAATCTGAAAGCCGCGATTGCCGATCTGGAGAAGGCCAAAGAAGATATTTCCATCAATATAGCCTCTGCTTACCTGCAAGTGCTGTTCAACGAAGAACTTTACGGCGTAGCGCTGGGACAGGTGGAATTGAGCAAAGAGCAGTATGCCCGCATCAGCCGCCTGGCGGAACTGGGCAAAGCTTCTCCGGCAGAACTGGCGGAAGCCAAAGCGCGCGTAGCACAAGACGAGATGAACGTGGTGCAGACCAACAACAACTACAAGTTGGCCTTGCTCGACCTCAGCCAACTCATCGAACTGGAAACGCCGGAAGGCTTCAATTTGGAATCCCCCGCCGTCAACCTGGATTTGATGCCCCTGACTCCGCCGGATGAGATTTTCCAGACAGCTATCGTAAGCAAGCCCGCCATCCAGGCAGCACAATTCCGTCTGGAAGGCAGCAACCACAACATCCGCATCGCCCAAAGCAATTTCTATCCGCAGTTGAGCCTGAACGGTAGCCTCGGTACGAACTACTACTCCACCATCAACCGCACTTTCAGTCAGCAGATGAGCGATAACTTCAGCAAATATGTAGGTTTCAATCTCAGTGTACCCATCTTCAACCGCCTGGCCACCCGCAACCGGGTGCGCACGGCACGCCTGCAACGCGAAAACTACGCACTGCAACTGGACAACACCAAGAAAACGCTCTACAAAGAGATTCAGCAGGCATGGTACAACGCCACCGCTGCCGAAAGCAAGTACACCAGCAGCCACACTGCCGCCATTGCCAGCGAAGAATCCTTCAGGCTGATGAGCGAGAAGTACGAAAACGGGAAAGCCAATGCGGTAGAGTATAATGAAGCGAAACAGAACCTGATGAAAGCACAGTCGGATGAACTGCAAGCCAAATACGATTATCTGTTCCGCACCAAGATATTGGACTTTTACAAAGGAGAACCCATCGAATAAAGCATAAATTAGTGTATAATTTTAGTTGTTGTGTTTGATTCCTCCCCTCTTCTCTGCCCAATCGCAGAAAGAGGGGAGTTTTGTTTGACAGTTTTCCGGCAACAGCCGAACAATCATTTGCTTTATTGCTTACCTTTGCAGCGCAAAAGCCTGAACCAACAAAACCCGGCCGTCAAGGAAGCGGTACATAAGAATGACAAAGCAAAAGATGAAAAAAGTTCTGGCAGGAGGCTGTTCCCTGCTGCTCCTCGTGCTGATAGTGCTATACATTTGCCGTGGAAGCGTGCTGCGCCATGCAGCAAATCAACGAATCACCCGTCTGGAACAGCGGTACAAACTAACCATTACTTACGACGACTTAACGATGCAAGGATTCAACACCGTCTCACTGCAAAACTTCACCGTTATCCCCCAAGACCGTGATACCCTCCTTGCCCTGCGCTCGCTTGATGTCCGCATCGGCCTGTGGCAATTGCTCCGTGGAAACATTGACGTAAAAAACGTCCGGCTGGATGGCCTTGTACTCGACTTCATCAAACGCGACTCGGTGGCAAACTACGATTTCCTCTTCCTGCCTCCACAGGACGCAACTCCCGAAGCAGGCACCAGTGCCCGAACAACACCCGCCGCCTCCGAAGAAGAAACACAGCCCGCCGACTACACCCTACGTACCAATACCGCACTAAACCTCCTCTTCGGCCTTCTGCCGGGTAATGGAGAACTGACCAACCTCTGCATCAGCGAGCGCAAAGACAGCAACTTCGTCACACTCCGCATCCCCAGGTTCCGCATCGACAAGCATCGTTTCCACTCCGAAATATCCATCACCGAAGACACGCTGGTACAGCAATGGAACACCGAAGGAGAAATCAACCCCGCAGCCCGTCGGTTCTACGCCACCATCCGCACTCCACGTTCCACTGTGCCCGACGCACCCTACATCACCATACCCTACATCCGCCGCCGCTTCGGTGCCGAAGTACATTTCGACAGCCTGACGTGCAGCCTCTCCCAAGAAAAAGCCGAAGGAAAACGTACGCGCCTCGTCGGGCAGTCCGAAGTAAGCGGACTGCGTGTATATCATCGTCGTCTGTCTCCCGAAGCCATCGACCTCGACCACGGCAAACTGGATTTCCATCTGAATATCACTCCCCAAGCAGTAGAATTGGACAGCACCAGCCTGATACGCTTCAACGCCCTCACCTTCCATCCTTATCTGAAAGCCGAACGGACATTGTCCGCTGACGGCATGCACCGGAAGCAATGGCATTTCACAGCCTCCATCCACAAACCCTGGTTCCCTGCCGAAGAACTGTTTGGCTCGCTGCCCAAGGGTCTGTTCAGCAACCTGGAGGGCATCAGCGCCTCCGGGCAACTGGCCTACCGTTTCTTGTTGGATATAGATTTCTCCCGTCTGGACAGTCTGAAACTGGAATCGGAACTGAAGGAAAAAGATTTCCGCATCCTCGGCTACGGAAAGACGGACTTGCGTAAGATGTCGGACGAATTTGAGTACACAGCCTACGAAAACGGCCAACCCATGCGCACCTTCCCCGTCGGCCCGTCCTGGGAGCACTTCACGCCGTTGGACAGCATTCCTGCGCTGCTGCAAATGTCCGTCATGCAAAGCGAAGACGGGGCATTCTTCTATCACCGCGGATTCCTGCCCGATGCCATGCGCGAAGCACTCATCTACGACCTGCAAGAGCACCGCTTTGCCCGCGGAGGAAGCACCATCTCCATGCAATTAGTAAAGAATGTATTTCTGAACCGCAACAAGAACATTGCCCGCAAACTGGAAGAAGCCCTCATCGTCTGGCTAATAGAGACGAAGCGCCTCACGCCCAAAACCAGAATGTACGAAGTTTATCTGAACATCGCCGAATGGGCTCCCCTGATTTACGGAATCCACGAAGCCGCCGCCTTCTATTTCGACAAGCGTCCGTCTCAACTGAGTCTGGAAGAGTGCATCTTCCTCGCCTCCATCGTCCCCAAACCCAAGCATTACATGAACTCATTCACCGAAGACGGCAGACTGAAAGAGAATCAGGAAGGTTACTTCAGGCTGATTGCCGAACGGCTGGCAAAGAAAGGAATCATCAGCGAAGAAGAGGCGGCGCAGGTGAATATCGGGAAGGTAGTATTGAAAGGGAATTTTACTCCAAATTCTCAATTCATTGAGAAATAATTCTCAATTCTCTGCAAATATATGATTTCTTGAGGATTAAGCCTTCTATTTTTCATGTACAAAGCTACGGCACTTAGCAATATATGCCGTAGTTTTGTACATGCACAAAAAGAGGAACAGGGCCGACAGTCTCTATCTTAGAAATAAAAACCTATGCGGAATGCATGATAATCGAACTTATAATCCATGCTGGCCGTATGCAAAGTTCCTGAATATTTGCCGCCACTGCCTTTCTTATAATAGGTATAATCATAACTTCCTTTCTGATGATTGAAAGCATAACCTACATAGATATGCTTAGTCACATTTATACCACCACCAATTTCAAAACAGAAAGCCCCCGCCTCTTTGTCAATCCAGTATCCATAACCGGCCCGTCCAATGAAATAGGCAGACATCCCGGCAAACTTGGGAGAAGTGAGATGCAAACCCGTCATCGCTTGTGGCATTATAGTTCCCCCAAAATCATCAGGAGCCACCAATGCTTTCAAAGTCACTACATCCCAAGCCACATTAGGATGGAAATTCATTTGCCAACGCACTCCAAGGTCAACTGTTGTTACCCCGGTACCACCTACACCGGCTTCTACAGCCCACTGATTCTTTTTCAAATCATCATCTTGCGCTTTCACCACCAGGCAACAAAGCAACAAGCTCAATAGCATAAATAACTTTCTCATAATCATAAATATATAAAGATTAAACAAATACTTTCTTCATACTGACATTAATTATATAATGGCTAATAAGCTCGTCGTAAGTTATATCCCTTACCTTGACAAGAAGGACAGACGCCATGTGTATGAGCTTCCCCATCTTTTTTACAGATTGGGCAATATCGATAAGTTTTAGCAGAAGGATCTGATGTATATTGAGGGCCATAATCACATCCTGGATTTTTACCAGTCCCGTGGCAAAGACCACAAGTTTCTTGCTTTAATCCACTTTTTGTAGAAGTTTTATCTATATTTTGAGGCGTATCTGGTATAGACACATCCATTTGACTCGTCCCTATAGCAAATCCCCCATTATTATCATAGCCAATCGCAACACCATTCTCAAAAACAGTATACATTTCTGTATACCCTGTTCCTTTACAGAAACGACAAACACCCGTTTCCATACAGCTATTACAAGGATACCACATATTTGTAAATACCCCTTTTGCACCAAAGCATACCTTACATTGTTTTGTTCCGTGACATATCACACATTTCCGCACAGTCTTCATTCTTCGCGAACCATCAGGATAATCTGTTATTTCACAATAACCACCACCTATCAATTCTTCCCTCCTTACTTTCTTCCCTGTTTGATTATCCGTATTTCTTTGTCTACTCCCCCGGACTCTTCGAGAAGCAGTTCTCACATTAGTTGTATTTATACTGCCTTCAGGAGTATCTAATGTCAAGGTATTCCTACCTTTTATAGTATTCATCAATGCAATATCTTCATTATCAGCTTTAGTTTGCTTCTCCAGTTTATCCAGCACATTTTGCGACCCTTGTATTACTATAGCCACATCTTCCGCTTTGTAATTTTGTATTTTTCCATCTAATTCGTTTAGAATTCTTTTGGCTTCTCTTACAATCTTACGTCTCTCTACCTCTGCATCATCAATTTCTTTCTGACGGTCATTGAATAATCTTTTCATATTCTTTCCCGCATCAGTACAACCATTTCGGATAGCTTTTTCGTACCAAAGCGCTGCCTGCGCAAAATTTCTCTTTACTCCCAACCCATATTCATAACATAGGGCTAAGTTATTCTGTGAAATGGCATGATTCTGTTTGGCCGCCTTTCTATAGCATAATACAGCTAATGAATAATCTTTCTCATTATATGCATTATTTCCCTGCTCGCACAGTGCATCCATTTCTGAGCTTTGTCCAAAAGCTGTACTTATGCCAAAGCTAAACATAATCAGAGCACAGATTATAATACTTTTCATCCTTATCTTCATTTCACAAGCCATATTATGCTACCAATATTTTTCGACAAAAATACAGCAAAGATGTAAAAGTAAGTGTAAAGTAGTGTTGCAGGAATGACACACTTCTATTGCAGATGCTGCGACTCATCCTTTTCCTTGATAAATTGAGACAAGTCAGCGAAGAAATCCCTACCTAAAAGTATGGAAATACGAGCAAGAAGATTGGTATCAATACTTTCTTTCTGAAACAAGCGGTAGACATTGGAACGGTCGCAAGACAATTTGCGGGCAAACCACGAGATGCTGCGCTCTTGCCGTTCCAGTTCCTCCTTTATCAGGATTCCGATAGGTTTCATAGTGAAGAAGAATGTGCCGTAGAAGCTCCCGAAATCCGGCGGTCAGTTTTCATATTAGTCAGGCATAAACGAGAAACGTGGGAGTTTGCGTCACGCTCATCCCACAAGTAGGCTTCTCGCATTGCCCGGAAAAAGGATAAGCAACGCAAACAGCCCACGCCTATATGATATCACCGGACATACCAAAATTGGCATGCCTATAACATACATATAAGGTGAACGTTTCGCTGCGTTTCTCCTTTTTCCATAAATTTTGCGAGAATTTACTTGTAGAAGAATACGTCCGAAAACGTCTTTCAAAATATGTCTGCCTCCCCTATGCCTTCATCAAGGCTACAAATGGGGAGACGCAGCAAAGATAATGTTTTTCTTGCAAAAACCTCTGTGCACAAGCATTATCTATAGATAAAAATCGGCCTTCACCTATAGCCCGTCATTCAGCAGAATACGTTTTTACACCCAGAACATTACTACCCAACGCCTGGATGTTCCTTGCTTAAGAGAAGAAGGGTAGTTTGATCACATGCACAAGATGGCATCTTATGCTGTTCAAGATGGCATCTTGAGCAACACAAGATGCCATCTTGTGCAGTAAAGGTCGTTGAGTTTCAGACGGAAGACAAGAATGTTTCAAATGAAAGGTAAGGAAGTACCAGATGAAGAACGCTATAGGGTGAAACGATGAAAGCGGGATTTTACCCCGCTTTCACCCGCTATCGCCCATCAGCAGGCAGTTACGGAAGACGATGAAGCAGTGAAGCGGCAATTTATCATCAATTTCTCCGACTCCTTTCGGAAGAACGTGTAGATGAATTATTACCGGAAGAGGTACGAGAACTCTTTTTCTCTTTGCTCTCCTTACTTGCCTTGCTACGGCTGGAACTCTTACTATTATTATCTTTAGTTTTTGTGTTCTCTTTCACGCTTTCGCGACGGGTGTTACTGTTGCTACTACGCCGAACGCTGCTATTGTTGCGATTTGTATCGGTAGCAGTATTCCGACGAACCTTAGTGTCCGTAGTACTGTGCCGAACATTACTACTGCTATTGCTACGAACACTGCTGCTATTGCTGTTACTGCGCACAGTGCTGTTACTATTGCTACGTACACTACTGCCGCTACTACTATTACTACGTCTTGTAGTATATACCTCATTCCTTTCTGCCGGACGCTTATTTGAATTCGGGCGGATATTTACCGAACCGAAATCGGAACGGCGGCTGGTGTGGTACGTTTTATTATCACGTATGCGATAGACACCGCTGTAATGAGGATGGTGGTAACGTCCTCGGTAATAGCTCACATTGTTATAGTGCGTACGATAATGCCCTCCGCTATAAGTGCGGTAGTGGTACGGACGCGGGAAATAGAAATGATTGTGATTGGTATAAGTAATGTAAACCCTGAAAGACCAGCGACCGCCACTGACATAAACCGGACGATAGAAGTAAGCTGCCTGCATGAAGCGCCCGTACTGCTGGCTGCTCAGTACCCAGCGAAGGTCGTCATTGCGTACATCCAGATAATCATAGTAACGGTTCAACGCCCACTCTTCACCACGAAGCACATCGTCCATCAGGTAGCGTATGCCGGCAATGAAGTCGTAGTTGATTTCATATACGTCATTGTACTGCTCGGTACTGAGCTTCAGTTCGTAAGCCATCTTGTCCGTGAGGAAAAGGGTTTCTTTACGTACTTTACTGTTACTCATCGCCGCACTGCAAACAGCAGTACTCATCATGGCGGCTATAAATATAAATAATATTCGTTTCATGGTAGCGTTTTTTATAAGTTCATACTCAATGTCTATTTTTCTATGAGACAAAAATAGGGGAATGATTTCCCCCATCTATTTATTTCTCTCTATTCTTGAAGAGGGAAAACCCTATTAATGTTAGGGGTTAGTGCCATAACTTATAACTCATACCCCATCCCTCATCACAATCCCCTCTTCCGTCAGCACCACCAGATGTTTCTTGTACAAGTCTCCCACTGCCTTCTTGAAGGTTTTCTTGCTGACGCCGAAAGTCTCATAGATTTCCTCCGCAGGACTCTTGTCGTTCAGCGACGTACGCCCTCCATTCTCACGGATGTACTCCAGCAGGGTATTCGAGAAATCTTCCACCTTGGCCAGGCCCGGCTTCTGAAGTATCAGATCTATCTTGCCGTCTTCACGAACTTGCTTTACGTAGGCTTTCAATGCCATCCCCGTGTGCAGGGGCTGGAATATCTCACTTTCGTACAGCAGACCGCTGTACTGATTCTCTATGATTGCCTTAAAGCCCAAATCGGTCTTTTGCCAGATAAGTATGTCCACCTCTTGTCCCGGCTCATAAGCAGCCTTTTCTTTGGAAAGATAGCGGTCTACCTTTGCCGAAGCAACAATCCGGTAACTCTCATCGTCCAGATGGGCATGGATGACGTACTTCTTCCCTACCTGCATCTTCATCTTCTGCTCGCGGAAAGGAACAAAAAGATCCTTCATCAGCCCCCAGTTCAGGAAAGCGCCGTATTGATTGACCCATGCCACTTCCAGGCAGGCAAACTGCCCTACTTGCACCAGCGGCGTCAGCGTGGTGGCTACCAGGCGTTCTTCATTATCCAGGTATATAAATACATTCAACTTGTCGCCCACCTTGCAGTCCTGAGGTACATAACGGGACGGGAGCAGGATTTCCCCCTCTTCCCCGCCATCCAGATACAAACCGAAATCCACCTCTTTCACCACTTCCAGCGTGTTGTATTTTCCTAACTCGATACTCATATAAACTTAGTTTTGTGACATTATGTGACAAAGATATAAGTAAAGAATAACTTTTCACTCTAAAAGATAACTTTTTTCTATGAACAACCCATCCCAAAAACGGTTATCTTTGTAGCGTAGTTACTAATCGGAAAGAAACTTATTCACCTTTAAATAATAAAAGATTATGGAATTTCTTACAAATGACAAATTGACCATCGTCGGCGCAGCCGGCATGATCGGCTCCAACATGGCACAAACCGCAATCATGATGAACCTCACTCCGAACATCTGTCTGTACGACCCTTATGCTCCCGGGCTGGAAGGCGTGGCAGAAGAACTGTTCCACTGCGGCTTTGAAGGTTTGAACCTTACGTTCACTTCCGACATCAAGGAAGCACTGACCGGTGCCAAATATGTAGTATCATCAGGTGGCGCCGCCCGCAAAGCCGGCATGACCCGCGAAGATCTGCTGAAAGGCAATGCTGCCATCGCCGAAGAGTTCGGCAAGAACGTGAAGGCTTACTGCCCGGACGTGAAGCACGTCGTTGTCATCTTCAACCCTGCCGACATCACCGGCTTGATCACTTTGTTGTATTCCGGCTTGAAACCTTCTCAGGTAACTACGCTGGCTGCCCTCGACAGCACCCGTCTGCGCAGCGAGCTTTCCAAGCATTTCGGCATCGCTCCCGATAAGATAGAAAACTGCCGTACGTATGGCGGTCACGGCGAACAGATGGCCGTATACGCCTCTACTGCCAAAGTAGATGGCAAACCGTTGCTCGACATCATCGGCACTCCTGCCCTGACCAAAGAACAATGGGCCGAAATCCAGACTAAGGTAACCAAAGGCGGTGCCAACATCATCGCCCTGCGCGGCCGTTCTTCCTTCCAAAGCCCTGCCTACGTCTCCATCGAAATGATAGCTGCCGCCATGGGTGGCAAACCGTTCCGCTGGCCTGCCGGTACGTATGTACACAGCCACGGCTTCGACCACATCATGATGGCCATGGAAACCGAAATCAACAAAGACGGTGTACATTACAAAGAACTGAACGGTACTCCGGAAGAGGAAGCCAAACTGAAAGAAAGCTATGCTCACCTCTGCAAACTGCGCGACGAAGTCATTGAAATGGGCGTACTGCCTGCTATCAAAGACTGGCACAGCATCAACCCGAATATCGACTGATTTTTTTGATATTAAGTGATTCTTAAAAGTAAGGTACTTCTTTCCTCCGCGAAAGAGGTACCTTTTTTAGATATTTTTCCTCAAAAAGCCTTGTGTTATAAAAAAATCTCTTTATCTTTGCACCCGCAAACGAAAAAGGTGTCATAGCTCAGTTGGTAGAGCAAAGGACTGAAAATCCTTGTGTCCCCGGTTCGATTCCTGGTGACACCACTTCCGAGAGATCGGAATGTAGCGCAGTTGGTAGCGCACTACGTTCGGGACGTAGGGGTCGGGCGTTCGAGTCGCCTCATTCCGACATTGTAAGAAAAAGCTGTTGTATTACAACAGCTTTTTTCTTTTTCAGGCAAATGCACGATAAAGTGCGATCCATCATTCATTCACCCTCAAAAAGAAACGCGTTCAACGCATTATCGAGCAAAAAGACGCACTTTCCACACTCATTATCCCAATTTGTTTTATATCTTTGCACCTGATTTTACAAATAGATATTAAACAAAGCTATAGCGTAGCTTTTTGAAACCACAACTAATATAAGATCAACTACAAAGAAACAGTATGAAGAAAAGATGGATTATTATGATGTCCTTGATGGTCATCATCAGTTTGATTGGAGTATTTATGCCGGAGACGGCAGATATTTGGGAACCGGATGAAAAGATGAACACAGCAAATGTAGCATGGATGATTACTGCTACTATTTTCGTGCTGATGATGACGCCGGGACTCTCTTTCTTTTATGGGGGAATGGTAGGGAAAAAGAATGTAATATCCACTATTCTGCAAAGCTTCATTGCGATGGGAATTATCAGCGTCATTTGGGTAGTGTTTGGATTCAGCCTCGCATTTGGCGATGATATAGGCAGCTTTATAGGCAATCCGGCAACCTTCTTCATGTTCAATAATGTAGGGGCCAAAGTGAACGATTTCCTGGCACCTACCATTCCTTTGGCACTCTATGCCTTGTTTCAGATGAAATTTGCCATTATCACTCCGTCATTGATTACGGGGTCGTTTGCCGAGCGTGTACGTTTCTCGGGATATATGGTATTCATGATTCTGTTCTGCATCTTCGTTTATTGCCCGCTGGCACACTGGACGTGGCATCCCGACGGGTTCTTACGCCAACTGGGAGTCATCGACTTTGCAGGAGGTATCGTGGTGCATGCCTCATCGGGCGTGGCAGCCCTTGCAGGAGCACTCTTCCTGGGTAGAAGAAACGGAAAGGTACAGGCACCGGCCAATATACCGTTCGTCATTCTGGGAGCGGCGATGTTATGGCTGGGATGGTTCGGGTTCAATGCCGGTTCTTCACTGGCGGCGGACGGTGTTGCCATAAAGGCGTTTCTGAATACGAATACGGCATCGGCCACTGCTATGCTGGTGTGGATATTCTTCGATTGTCTGCGCGGACGCAAACCGTCGGCCATGGGGGCAGCTATCGGGGCAGTGGTAGGATTGGTGGCCATTACGCCATCGGCAGGCTACGTTACGGTGGGCGAGAGTATCTTTATTGCACTTCTCACAACGATGGTCTGCAACATTGCCGTGCACTGGAAAAACCATACTGCCGTGGACGATGCACTCGACGTATTCCCCACACACGGTGTAGGAGGTATCTTCGGTACAATCATGACGGGAGTGTTTGTAAACGGGCTGATAGCGGGAGATGTCAAGGTTTTCCTGATTCATATATTGGCCGTAGTCATAGTGTGCGCATATACCTTTATCGTGAGTTATGCACTTTATTGGCTGACCAATAAGATGATTCCGATGCGCGTTTCGGCCAAGAGCGAAGAAATCGGATTAGACCTCAGCCAACATGATGAACAATATGGCTTTGCCGATACGGGCGACCGGGAGTTAGCGGAATATCATGGAAAATAAGGGCATGTACAATTTACAATGTACAATTTAGCCGTGCGGCATGATAGCGCAGCCAAATTGTACATTGTAAATCCCATTACTGTTGCAACGTAATCCCCATCAGCCCTATCACCACCTCATTAGAAAGCGTTTCGAGGACAAGATGAGAGAGAGACTTCTTGTTGTCCAAGGGCATTTCCAGCAAAACGGCTGCTCCGCCGTCCACTTCACGGGAAACGCCGGGGAAGCCGAGTTCTTCACCGAAGTTATTGCTCACCTCCCCGGTCTTCAGGCGCAGACGGTAGAGGGAAGGGGCATGACGGTTGAAAGCCTTGCCGTCTTCAAAGAAGATTTGCTCGATAGGCGGCCAGTTATCAGGATTGACCAAAGGTAATGCATCGCAAGAACCATCGGTATAATAAACGCGGATGATGCCGTTATCGATATGGCATTGCATGTGGTTGGTGCTGCCTGCCATAAGCAGATAGGCACGGGAGGCTTTTCCTTTCAATGGGACTTTCAAGCTATCGGGGTAGTTGTCCCAAAGGGAGGTGAAGGCGATGTTACGTCCCTCGGCCGGGGTACGGAATGGGATGCCTAATTTCGTTTTGAGCACGCCGTTGCGGACGGATGAACGAAGACCTGAGTCGTCGATATCGGCTGTTTTAAGGGGATGACACCACTCGCCGATTCCTTGTACGGGTATTTGCAAGGTGGTATAAGGAGAACGGGGGGACAGGTATTCGTTACGGAAGATATCGGTGACATTGGCATTGAAAGCATCGTCCATGGCGATGGGGAGGCATTGATCTGTTACCACATGCTCAAAAGAAGCAGAAGGCTGCTTTGAAGCAGTTTCCGTTTGCGGCTGTTCCAACGGTGCCCACCACCTCATCTGCCCTTGCTCCATGGCTACGAACTTCACCAGGCCTTCTTGCCGGATGCGGGAAGCCGGGAAAGAATCTTCTGCCGAAGGAACAGCGAGCAACTCGCCCTCCCACTCTACACAGACGTTCTGCTCTTCGCCGGGGGAAGCGGGAATGGAGATGGAAAGTACCGGATGCCCGATTGACTGTTCTACCAGCGTCCAGGGAACGGGGTGTCCGTTCACCGTCAGGCGGGCTACTTGCGAACGATGGGCAGGGAACTGCAATTCCAGCGTGTGCACGGCAGGCAGACGATGGGTAAATGTATAAAGCGAACGATCGCGGGAAGAGAGACGTCGCGCAGCGGCGGTGCTTGCAGAAGAAGAAGCACCAACAGAAGAAGCACCGGCAAAAGTAGCATCAGTAGCAGAAGCACCCGAGACAGCAGCACCAGCCTTGAAATCAAAGTCGATATCCGGCGTATGCAGCGAAGCATATTTCCAATCCTCCGGGAAGCCGGGGCGAAGCAGCAGACGACCGTTCAGAGCATCGGGCAGGATGCCGTAGAGACCTTGGATGAGAACGCGGGAAGCTACTCCGATGGGATCGCCGAAGTCGCGGTAACACTCTCCGCGGGCGGCATCGTAGAAGCTGATTTGTCCGAAGTTACCGGGGCTTTCGCCCAAATACATACCATCGAGGATGGAGCTTTTCAGCAGTTTGAAGCCGGCATCGGGACGACCTGCCTGGAAATAGGCAAGGGCGGTGTGCATCACTTCGGCAAAAGCGACGTTGTTGATGCTCCAGGAATAGGGCAACCAGTTGGTGGTAGACACGGTGGCGTAGCCGCCGGCATTGATGGCGGCAGCGGCTTCGGAAGAAGAAGTTCCGACAGAAGCAGAAACATCTTCGGCAGCAGGAGCAGCGGCTTCGGAAGTAGTATCAGCAGAAACCACCACCGGAATATGCGGTATCTCTCTATCCACATAGCGCGTGGCAAGATATGCCTGGAAAGGATCGGCCACATCGCTGTCCAGTGCATGATAAATAGTCCATACGGCAGCGGATTCATGCAACCGCTTATGTCCCATGAAGTCCTGAAACTCCGCCCAATGCCCCTTTTCGGGCAACCAAAGACGGCTGTTGAGTGCCTGCAATATCCGGTCGGCTTCCGCCCGGTAAGGCGCAGGATCTTCGCCAATCTTCTCGGCAATCAGCGCAGCCAGACGGTTGGCACGATAGTTATAGGCGGAGCTGTGAGTGACGGCACCGCTGTTATAATACAGCGCATCGCTCGCCCAGATGCAGGCGTATGCATCGTATAGTCCGTCATTATCGGGATCGAAGTTGCGCTTCTCCCAAGCAAGGTGCAGGGTGAGCAAAGGCCAGAGGCGGCGGGCATAGTCGAGGTCGCCCGTCCAGTTGAAGTGCCAGAGGAGCTCGTCGATGTAGCAGAGGTTCATGTCATAATGATGCATCTGGTCGTTGCGACGGGGATTGCGGCAGATGTAACCGTTGCTGTACTGCGGCGTGCCCCACTCCTTGACGGAACGCGCAAGGGCAAGTGCAGAGTCCTGAGCCGGATGCGGACGGGTACAAGGAACATCGGTCACCTGACTGGCTGCATAGTTATCGAAATGCATACGTGCGCGGTCGTGCCAGCCCAGGGCATCGCCTGTATAGGCGGCACGCCAACCGCTAAGCGGCATGCGCCATCCCACTGCGCCGTGCAGCCACACGCCTTCCGTCCCCCAAATGCCGTCGGCAGCTACGGCAAGCGCACCACCCAGGGTATTGAAATAAGGATCGGGAGTCGTGATGCGGATGCGACCAGCAAGGGCACGGCGAGCGTCTTCATATTCGGCGAACAAGGCCGGGGAATCGACCTGCTTCAACACGTTATTCTTTATACCTATATATATAGATGTACCGGAAGGCAGCCCGCACTCCAACGTCTGCAACACCGTGCCGTCTTCCGCGGGGTCGAAGCAACCGGGAGGGTCGGCCCCCATATCACCGCTGCGCGAAAGCTTCTTCAGGCGGATGGGCGAGTTCACAGCTTCGAGCACACAGCCCGGCGGAAGCCCCTCGGCGGAGAACTGCCAAACGGCCGCTTCTTCCGTGGGACTGGCAAGGACGGAAATCTTCAAGAGTACCTCCGTTCCCCAGGCTGCATCTCGCAACAAGTAGCTGCGCCGTCCGGGTGTATAGCGTGCCTCGCACCAGGTGGTGGCTTCGAGCGGCGTGACTGTACCGTCGGGCCGGCGAAGGCGGAAACGGATGTTCCGGCTGTCGTTCTTCACATAAGTGGCAAAGATGGGTCGGTCGCTGGTTTCGAGCCTCCATGCCGTGGGACTGCCGTAGAGGGCACGGGTGTATCGGTTCTGGCCGTTGATGCAGACGAAATCCTCGCCGTCGGGCAGATATTGCAACCTGCGCGGGGCACCACGTTTATGGTCGTTATAGGAAGTAGATTCAATCAAATCGCCCGCCTTCTTCTGTGTTTTCGAGGAAGTGGCGTATTGTGCCCAAGTCGCCGCAGGGCAGCAGAGCAAGGAGAGCAGCAGCAGAAAGGTCAGTCTTGACATAAGGTCGAAGTATAAGATACAATAATAGTTTACAAACACGGATGCAGAGCATCCGCCCCAACAACACGCAGAGCATCCGCCTATGGCATCGGCTTCAGCCCCTCCCAACGTACATCCCAAGTGCCGTCCTTCGGGAAACCAGGATTCACAGCATCGCAACCGTCCCAACCGGCACACATCATGGCAATGGCCGTCAGCAATCCGCCGTTGCCGGGCAGGTAGATGCGGAGGCGTCCGTCCTGGTAGTTGTGGCCGTTCAGCAGATAGGTGTTGGTACGCTTATCCATCAGCAGGGCGCCTACGGCCTTCTCCGGTTCTCCCAGGCGAGCGGCGTTCATGGCGGTCATGGGGTAATCCCAGCCCCAGGTCTTGCCCCAGTTCCAGTTGTCCCAAATCCAGTGCAGGGTATTCTTCATATAGTCGGCACGGATGAGCTTATTCATCGGCAAGATGCCCACGGAACCAAGCACGGCCATGTGGTCGCTGGTGAAACGGATGTCCCGGTAAGTATCTACGGCATCTTCCGAAGCCAGATAAAGGCTGTCTTCGTTGTAGGCCAGCGGAGAGAGTTTGTCTATCATTTCGTCCCATTCCAGGTTGCGCTTCTCGCCGGCACGCTCGCGCCACTTCTGGGCGGTCTGCATGGCAAAGTGCCAGTAAGAGAGTTCGAAGGGCGGGTTGATGGTGGTGGCAGCACGCAGCGTTTCTTGTGCGGGGATGGCGCCTTTCAGGATGAAGCGGCCGTGCAGCTCGTCGTAAGTGGCAAAGGAGTACATAAACTTGGCCGTCTCCTGCACCAGGTGGTTGTATTTCCGGATGACTTCATCCGACGGATTGGCACGGTAAACGAGTTCTGCCAGATAGATGAAGTGCGGTTGCTGCCAGATGAGGAAACTGCCTACGTTGGAAGGTGCTTCCACACCGCTAGGATCGGTCATCTTCATCCAGCGTACACCGTCGAAGCCTTGGCGGCGGGCTATTTCGCGGGCCGTGGGTTCCACGGTTTCGTACCAGCCCAGCGTGCGGTCCAGCAGATTTTCGTGTCCCCAAAGAGCTTGCCAGGACTGATGCCACCAGATCATTTCGAGGTGGAACTTGCCGAACCAGGAGTTATACGTCAGCCCCGTTTCCTGCGGAGGCGTGCTGCCGGCGGACTGGATGGCAAGGAGGTATTGGCTCAGTACGACGCGACGTTCCAACTCCGGGGCACGCGGGTCGGTGCAATGAGAGAAGTCGACGGCGGCACCGTTCTTCCAGAAGTCGGTCCAGTAAGCAGCACTGGCGTCGGCGGTCTCGGCATACAAAGGCAACGGTTTGTCACCGGTATAAATAGCCGGTTTACTCTCGGCCACACTTCCCTCGAAGTCCGGGGTGAAGCGGCAAGACAGAGTCAGCACATCCTCCTCGGGAGTCAGCACGAGGTAGTTCTTCGACTTCTCCGCCAGGGCGGCTTTACCTTCCCAACGAAGCGTAACGTAGTAGACGGTTTCGTCCAGCGTGCGCTTCAGCAGAGCACTTTGGGCATCCTGGCGGACGATCTCTGTAGTGTGCCGGTCGTTGGCATCCCAGTTGCAGGCATCATCGGCATGCGCACCTGTAGGATAAGGGAAGCGAAGATTTATGCCTGCATGTGCGGGGCTGGTGACGCTGGTGGAAATCATATCGAGCGACGGATGACAGACGGTCTGCACATCAAACGCCTGTCCATTCAGGCTGAAGTGACTGGTGATTTGTCCTTTCATCAAGTCGAGGGTCTGACGGATGTCGGTGATATCGGCAGCTTTCACGCCTTCGCCCAGTTCCAGTCCGATGATGCCCAGGTGCAGGCGGTGCGGGTTCGTGCGGAACCAGTTGGCAGCCTCTTTCTGGCGGCCGTCTTCCTTGAACTGGCAGGCATAGAGTTCCTTGTGTCCGCGTCCGAAGTCGTACTCTTTCAGATATTCTTCGGGTTTATAATGGTTGGGGTTGCCGAAGCTATGCCATCCCCACTGGCTCTGCGTGCCCAGGGGCACACCTTTGGAATACATTTCGGGAAAGGTCTGAAGGCCGGTAGCATCTACCGTAAAGGCAAACTCGCCATTGCCCACGGAGAGGGATGCCAGCGAATCGAAGGCGGAGACTTGGGGATTGTTGCGTGTCAACAGCGCCTCGCGGTCTATCGTCGGGGCTTGTTTCTCCGAACCACAAGCCGCCAAAGCGACGGCAAGCAAAGAATAAAACAGTTTGTTCATGGTATCTATAATATATTTGATTAAGATTCATCGTTGTGTTCGGGCACAAAGATAGCGTTTCGTTGCAAACCGCAGTCTGTTTGGTTTGGCGGAAATGATAAGAGAAATGATAATTTAGGGGCGTGTGATAACAAGTGTATCTCAAACTCCTCCGCCTGAAAGGGGAGGTGCCCGCTTGCGGGCGGAGGGGTCTTACATAAATAGAAAGTAACTGTGTGCAAGTCCCATCGGATGTAAAACCCCTCCGCCCTACGGGCACCTCCCCTTTCAGGCGGAGGAATTTAAGATACGCTGGTAAATTTCCATTTAACGAACTAAACTATTCAGATAGATCTCAATATTAGTATACCTTTTATCCAAAGTATAGGCACTTGCATCCCCGCCATCCAGCGGATTCAGTCCGTGACGGCGTTCCCATGCATCGGGCATGCCATCGCCATCACTATCCTTGGGAGCCTTCTTTGCTTTCAAAACAGGCCATCCGCCTACATCTTCCTGTGAATTGATGATACCGTTCTTTCCGGAAGTGCCTATCCCCTTCTTCACTTGGCGCAATACTTCGCGGTCGTAAGCATCTGGCGAGAAGCTGCAACCTACAGACTTCAACACCCGCCGATAGGCTACTTCAGGCGTGTCTTCCGCAATCGGTTCGTAAGGAAACGGAGCATCTACCAGGCAGGAGGTACATGCCTCGCCCGGCGTAGGCACAGCCTCGGGAGAAATGCCGGAATCGGCACCGGCACTCTTCCTGCCGGGCACATAGCACTTGCCGGCACAGTCTTTCACAGCGTTGCGGTTATCGCGCGTCACGGCATCATCGCCTTCCATCATATTGCCCGCCACATAATAGCGTCCCGTGCCATCCTCCGCCACATCGAGCAGGCGGTGATGCTCGGAGGCAGGACCGGGCTTATAATAATTGTTCACCATATTGATCTCACCGTGATGCCCGCCGCCGTAAGCCGTCTTGAAGCCCCAGTTGTAGACTACATTGTTACGGTAGTCCACCCACTTCGTTCCATCCACGGACGAGAAACGAGGGTTGCGGCTGGCATGATTCGCCAGCAGGTTGTGATGGAACGTCGCCTTATACCCGCCCCAAATGCCGCCGAAGCCGTGGCTGCCTTTGGTATGTACGGAGGTATTCAGGCTATGGGCAACCAGGCACCACTGCACGGTCAGATTTTCCGTCTTGTAGATAGAGAGGCACTCGTCGATACTCCAACTGACGGAAAGGTGGTCGAGGATGACATTCTTCTGACCGTAGCGTCCGCCGCCCAGTCCGTCGCTGTCCAGGTGATGACGGTCGCCCACCCGCACACGCAGGTAGCGGACGATGACATTGCTGGCATTCACCACCAGCGGATAATCCTTCAGGCAGATGCCGTCGCCCGGAGCCGACTGCCCGGCAATGGTGATGCTGTCGTTGTTGATGCGAAGCGGGGATTTCAGTTCGATAGTCCCGTCTACGGCAAAGACTACGATGCGGGGGCCAGTTTGCTCCACGGCATTGCGAAAGCTGCCTTCGCCGCTATCGTTCAGGTTGGTGACGGTCAGTACGCGCCCGCCGCGTCCACCGGTTGTATACTTGCCATATCCCTCGGCACCGGGAAAGGCGATTTGTTGCGCTTGCGTGTAAGTAGCCGCTAAGAGCAAGCAGGCGGCAAAAAAGAAGTTCTTCATAATGTATTAATGTATAAGTAATGCGAATCAGCAGTTAAATGATAATTTAGCGGCGTGTGATAACAAGTGTATCTCAAACTCCTCCGCCTGAAAGGGGAGGTGCCCGCTTGCGGGCGGAGGGGTCTTACATAAATAGAAAGTAACTGTGTGCAAGTCCCTTCGGATGTGAAACCCCTCCGCCCTACGGGCACCTCCCCTTTCAGGCGGAGGAATTTGAGATACTCCGTAAATTCCCATTTATAAAAGTGTCATGAACTACTGATTCACATAAGTAACTGTTCCTAATTAATCAGCATTATCCGCCATTCAGCGGAAGTCAAACATCAGCCCCAGCTTCAGCCCTTCGTCCCCTTTCTTAATGCGGATAATGCCCGGCTGGCTCTGTGGCCCGTGCTGACTGATCGGTTTAAAAGAACGGATCGCAGGAATATCCAGCAAGAAAGAGATATCACCGGCAGGAAAATCGGGCATCGTATGAATGCCATCCTGGCGCCCGCGAGGCTCTTCAGGAGTGAACACGCGCAAGAAAACCCCGTCCGTAGCAGCATAAACGGTAAAAGGAGCCTGCCTGCTTTGGATTGTCGCCCAATAAAGGTTGGCATGATAGCCCTTGAATTCGGGATAAACCAGTTTGCCCGTACTCTCTCCGGTGATGGTATTATTATAGTCTTTCTGCCAGATGCCATAGTTCGTACCCGGAATACGGTTCTTCCATACACGATAAGGGCCACGTCCCATCCAGCGCATGCCCGTACATTCATCCTCCGGATAAGAGAATGTAAAGCCGAAGTTAAGCACAGCCTCATCCGTGAAAGCGTCATCAAAGCCTCCGCCCCCCGAGGCACGGTTCAACAGCACAGCATCCATTTTCAGCAATCCGTTCGGAGCCAGGCGCCATACAATGGAATCGGCACCACCGCGATAGCGGGCGCACAGCACAGCATCTCCTGCCTGCTCCATACGCGCGGAAAGAGATACCAGCTCCATCTTCATGCCTACAGGCAGAGGGCCGTCTTTCAGCGGAATCACCCGATTATCCTTCTTCCGCAAGACAGAAAAGATCGTAGCATCGCTACGGCGAAAAAAGACGGCAAGAGAATCGGAATGCAATGTAATCAATGAATCAGCCTCTTCCACACGGCAACCGCCTTTCACTGCGTTCCGGCTGTTTTCCATATCCATCCCGATTTGTACCAGCGAGAAATACCTCTCCACTGTCTGTATAGGAAACGTACGGGTACAAACACTCCGCCCATTCGCGTCGAAAGCCTCCAGTTCCAAGATGCTTCCTATCGAGAAGAGTTTATGCTTTCTATATTCTTTCAATGAAGGAATACTTGCATACCCCGTCTCTCCCGGTGACAAGGAAGGCAGTTTCACCTCCCCACTATCCACGGCAAACGCGTTTCCTTTCTCCCGCGGTGACGTGCAAAGGAGCACACGATAACGCATGGAGCATTCCTCCAAATTGGTAAACAGATAATGATTGGTTACTAAAAAGCGCCCCCGGAAAGAAGGAGTTATCATAAAAGGCTCCACCTTTATCGGCGACCAGATTTCGCGGACAGAATAGAAACTGCCTTCTTTCTCCCGATAAGGGCCGACAATACCGTCGGGAGCATTGTAATCTTCACTGTCCAGCACCCCGTTACGGTCTGCCCGGCGTACCGCCTCATCGCTGTATGCCCACATAAAGCCACCGGCAAACAGAGGATGTGCCGAATAGCGCGCCCAGAAGTCTTCAAGTCCCGCACCATGTCCCTGGTCGTACTGACCGTGCATGAATTCGGTCGGCATAAAGACCTTATACCCGTTGGTAAAACGCCCCACACCGGTCAGGTAGGCAGGATAGTGATGCGTATCCAGCTCGTCGAAATCAGCCCACGGATGAATGACGTGGCGCTGCTGGGGGTCGTATTTGCGGAACAGTTTGTCGACAGCCGTATTCCAGCCTCCTTCGTTGCCATTGCTCCACAGCACGATGCAAGGGTGGTTCACATCCCGCATAATCATTTCCCGCACAAGCTTTGTACCCGTCGGGGTATCATAGGCATTCTGCCATCCGGCAAGCTCATCGATATAGAGCAACCCCAAAGAGTCGCAAGCATCCAGAAAATGTTCATCCGGCGGATAGTGCGAACGTACGGCATTCATATTCATTTCCTTGATGAGCCGGACGTCTTGCAGGCTGATTTCCTTGTTGGTAGTCCGCCCGCCGTCCGGATGGAAAGAGTGGCGGTTGATACCTTTCATCACCAGTTTGGTACCATTCAGATAGATACCGTCACGCCGACGGAATTCAATGGTACGGAAGCCCACACGGGTAGTTGCCTGATGCGCAAGCTTCCCTTCTTCACTCAGCAAAGAAACAACAAGGTTATAGAGCCGGGGAGTCTCCGGAGTCCAAGTGCTGATGTCGTCCCAAAGATGCACAAATATGCTGTCATTATTAACAGGCCATGTACAGATACGCGGAGTCTCCTCCAAGCCATCAATGCGCTCTAAAGTCGCCACCAGTTTCTCCTTGCCGCTTACTCCTTTCAGATTTGTATGGAGTTGTATCGTACCGTCCGCCCGTGCATCCACGGCCATATATTCTATACGCATCTCCGGTTTTGCTTCCAGCCATACGGGGCGATAGATACCTCCGAACAACCACCAATCCGCCTTGCGCTCTGCTGCGTTCACCGATTTATTGTCGGAATGTTTCTTTACCCGTACTTCTATCCGGTTATTGCTTCCGTACTTCAGCAGTGAAGTCACATCGTAAGAAAAGCGGTAGAAGCCTCCGCGGTGTGTTTCGCCGGCAGACAGGCCGTTTACCAATACATCCGTGTCCGTCATTACTCCATCGAACCACAGCCGCACGTTTTTCCCTTTCCAGGCAGCGGGCACTTTAAAGTTACGGCGATAAACGCCTTCCTCCATACTGGGGTTCTTCACCCCTTTCTTTTTGTACCAGCGCCCGTAAGTATATTCACCAAATCCTTGCAACTCCCATTGCGACGGCACCTCAATTTTACTCCACTTACCGCTGTTGCGACCTTCGGAACAACGGAACTGCCAGGTCACGGTATTGCCCAGTCCTGTACCGGAAAGGTACTGGCGCTCGGTTTGCTGGGCATGCAAAACAGAACTGGAAGCCCATAGGACAAATATTAAAAAAGACCGGATATGCTTCATACGATTTCTGATTTAATAAGAAGGCGGCCACCTTCTCCAAGCAACCGCCTCCTTCTTCACTAATCTAAAACTCAACCATTATTAATAACACGGATGCTGCTGACCGGCAAGCCCCGGATTCACTTCTATTATAGAAGTTGTATTGAACGGAATAATCTCCACCATGTTCTTCTGCAAGCCATAAAACATCTCTTCAATCCAAGTATTCTTATCAGCAAGTCCCTCTACCTTATCTACCGAAAGGCCGCCTTTCTGCTTCACGGAGTGACAACCGAACATATTCAATACAACATATTTAGCTTCCGACACATCTGTTCCTGCCGGTACAGATTCCTTAGTAAAGTAAACCTTATCGCTGCCTTTAGCTTCGTAGAATATTCTATCCAGATGACCTTCACCAGAAGCATTCAACCTATTCAGCACAGAGTCTTCTTTCAAAGTAAGGTTCAGAGATTTGATATCCTCTTTGCTCATTGAAATGTAAGGAACAGATATATATTCGTTCGGCAAACCGGCTGTAACCTTCTTATATGCCCGATATACATCTACATCAGCATATTTTCCTTCTCGTCTTGCCAACTGATACAGTTTCTCCTTTTCAGCAGTCAGGTGCTCGTACAGAATACCCCAACGAGTTAAATCCGTCTTGCGGAGCGACTCATTAGAAAGTTCCAACTTACGCTCCAGAATAATGGCATCTCTAAACTCCTGATAAGCAGTGGGGATAGTACCAATCTTGCTCTCATCCTTCTTGAAAGCACGCAGACGCACTTTCTTCAAAGCATTGACAGCCTCCGGCGTAGGGCCGTTATTCAGTTCATTCAAAGCCTCGGCATACATCAGCAACACGTCAGAGTAGCGCAAAAGCGGGAAGTTGATGTCACGCTTGCTGTCTGAGGTACCTCTGTCTTTCTTCCAGTCAATGCGGAATTTGCCTATACAAGCACCAAGATAAGTGCTCATACGCAATGTGTCGGGAGCAACAATACCATAATTGCACACAGATACATCCCGGCGTTGGTCACCTTCTTCGTAGTCGAAATAGAGAGTCGGCATAACCACCATCTGGGCACCACCCTTACCGAATATGGCAGAAGTACCACTGGTGGGAATACCATTTGTGTAACCCGTACGGACGTCTTCGCCATTAGGACCATACCAACCGAACTCCAGCATGCTTTCATCATTGTATTGCTTCAGAGCAAGGTCACGGAACACCTGATCGTAATCATCCAGTAAGCGGTTCTCGCCTTTATCGATAACTGCCTTACAAGCATTCGCCGCAATCTGCAACAGTTCTTTCACGCGGGCTGCGTCCTCACGCTTGGCTATTTTCACCGTGTTCTTATCATAAGGAACTGTATTCAAGTCCCAACGCAAAGAATAGCCGGCAGCATATAAAGCCACGCGGGCCAAAATACCATACGCAGAATTTTTAGTAAAGCGTTCGCCCGTGGCAACCATCCCTTCACTCTTCCAGGGAAGCAACTCTACAGCACGTTGCAGGTCTCTCACACAGTGGTCCCAAATGGTATCGCGGCTCACGCGTGAAGAAGAGAAAGTCGTCAAATCAGTGGTCGGAACATCTGCATAAGGAACATCACCATAGAAACGTACTATATTCCAATAAGCATAAGCACGGACAGCCAATGCTTCTCCCAGCAGCGCATCAAGTTTCTTCTTGTCTGCCTCGGAAGAAGCACTCATATTAGGTATATTCTTGATACATACATTCTCATATTCAATAGCCTTATACATATTGGTGTAAGTCTTGCTCACCAAACCGGTCACATTCGTGTAATCGTAATTAGACATATAGTACTTTGAATTGGCCTCGGTAGAACTCGATTCATCCGTACCCATCAGCAATTGATAATTCAGTTCCTGAGTATGGAGATAGGAATAAGCACCGACAACCGCCATTTCGGCTCTACTGACGGTTTCGAATACGGAAGAACTGTCCGCCTTGGATTCAGAAGGCATGTCCAGCCAATCCTGGCAAGAGGTGAAAGCTAATAATGCAGCTACGCCTAAAATATTAAATATCTTTTTCATATTAATTCGTCGTTTAGAAAGTTAAGTTTACGCCCAATACCCAACTCTTGGAGCGCGGATAAGAAGAGTTGTCAATACCCGGAGTCAATGCGCTGCTACTTGCCGATACTTCGGGGTCGTAACCGCTATAGCCTGTAATTGTACAGATATTATTCAGCGTACAGTAAACGCGCGCATTGCTGATTTTAGCTTTTTGCGTCCATGCCTTCGGGAATGTATAACCCAACGTAATAGTGCTGAAACGCAAGTAAGAGCCATCTTCCAGATAATAACTGCTGTGGTCGCTGATAGCATTCTTGTTATTGCTGGAGATATTCCACAAAGCAGAACCGCTATATTGGTGAGGATTCAATTCGGCCAGGCGAGCCAGGTTTGTACTTTCCTTACCGGTCTGCGGATCTATCAGCGTAAAGCGGTTAAGCATATCTGTAATCGTATTCTGGTTGGCTTTATAAGGGCCGATAAAACGCTGCGTACTCATATTGAACACATCATTGCCTACTACGAAGTTCATAAATACCGTCAAGTCGAAGCCTTTGTATCTGAACGTATTGTTGATACCGCCGGTAAATTTAGGAGCAGCATGCCCTATCACGGTACGGTCATTGATTGAATAAACCGGATTACCGTCCTTATCCACTTCACCCGCTACATTCTTGTATTTCACGTCACCGGGCTTCACATTGGCACGTACACTGCCTTTCAAATAAGGAATGCCGGGATTCAGCGTATAAGTACCATCCGCATTCTGGGTAAAATCATCCGTCGTATAGATACCGTCATAAAGAAGTCCGTAATACTCTCCCAAAGGCTTGCCTACTTCAACCTTGTAACCCATACGTCCCTCATAATCCTGAATGAAATTAGTCTGGTCGGTACCATAAAGGTCAAGTACCTTGGAGCGGTTGAAGGCAATGTTGAAGTCGGTACTCCAAGTAAAATCACCGGTACGGATATTGGTAGAGTTCACCACAATTTCCACACCCCGGTTACGAATAGAGCCCAAGTTCTGGAATTGTGTAGAGTAACCCGTAGAAGTCGGTATCTTATTCTTTATCAAAAGATTTGAAGACTCATTGTTATACCAGTCAACCGATACATTCAGACGGCTATTGAAGACAGAAATATCCAGACCGACATTGGTTGTAGTAGTCTTTTCCCATTTCAAATCAGGGTTACCCAAAGTGTCGCCCGGCTTATAAGTAATGTAATCACCGCCATTATAGCCGTAATGACCTGACCCATACGAAGTGGCATACATATTATTATCGATACCATTGTTACCGGCTGTACCGTAACCGACGCGCAACTTCAAGTTCTGGAAGAAGTCAATATTATCTTTAACGAACGCTTCTTCAGAAATACGCCATGCGGCAGATGCAGACGGGAAATACCCCCATTGGTTGCCACGGGCAAATTTAGAAGATCCATCGGCACGAAGCGTACCGGTAAACAGGTAACGTTCGTTGAAGTTATAAGAAAGACGGCCGAAGAAAGAAACCATCCCCACTTTGCTCTTACCGGACTTCCAGGTATAAGGTTTACCCATGCTGACATCATTCAAGCCAAAGTTACCATCCGAGAATTCCCGGTATTCATTATCCAGGTTCATAGATTGCTCATAGTATGTTTCCTGTCCCAACAATACATTGAAGCTATGGATATCCTTCAGTTTAAAAGCATAATTCAGGGTATTCGTAACCTGCCAGGAGAATTTCTCACTGTTGTTGCGCTTGCCAAATCCATACGGACTTTTGTTGGCATTGGCCTGTTTCGTAGTACCATCGTCCCAGTAATCATCGCGTATTTGTCTCCACATATAACTACCGGCAGTGCGGAAAGTCAAATCCTTCATCAAGTCAATTTCCAGACCGGCATTAACGGTAGCCATGCGAGTATATTTCTCCTGGTCAATGGCCTGGTTGTCCCGTAACGGATTCTGTGCATCATAACTGGCATCGCCCATCATGTCGCCGATCATATTACTCAAATCCGAATTAATCATGTCGTCATTGGTCCATTTGTCACCACCGGTTACCGGTTGCAAAATGGTCTGTTTCAATTTACCGCCCAAGCTACCGCCACCTTCTACTTTGGTCATCTGCATGCTGGACGAGAAATCAAAACGTACTCCTTTCCAAAGTTCATGATTAATCTTTGCACGAATACTGTTTTTCTGATAACCATGCTTTGCCATGATACCGTCTTCACCGGTATAATTATAACTCAACATGTATCTTGTTTTCTCAGTGCCACCGGTTATGTTCAAGTTATGATTTTGCGTAATACCGGTATCTCCAAACACCAAATCCTGCCAGTCAATGCCCTGACGGTTTCCATATTCGCTTGCAATGCGTGCATAAGCTCCGGTATAAAAGTCAGGAGCGTTCAAATCACCTCCAAAGTAGCTGACGAAATCGCCATAACTCCCACGCAATGCATTGAATTCATACTGATACTTCGTATAATCTTCCACGCCCAATACATCCAGTTTCTTACCCAAATGGTCGAAGCTAACAAAAGCATTGTAAGCAACCTCGGTCTTTCCCGACTTGCCGGACTTTGTCGTAATCAGCACAACACCATTCGAACCACGGGCACCGTAAATAGCCGTTGCCGAAGCATCCTTCATTACATCAATGCTTTCTATATCATTGATATCCACATTCTGCAAGCCATTATCCATCTGGAAGCCGTCCACGATATAAAGGGGTTCCGTTCCTTGTGTAATAGACGTTCCGCCACGTACCGTGATATTAATATCCGCACCCGGAGCACCGCTCTGCTGAACAATATTCACACCGGCAGCCTTACCGGCAAGTGCTTGGGCAGCAGTAGTAACCGGTGCCATCTTCAAATCATCCGAGCTAACCGATACAGAGGAACCGGTCAAGTCTTTACGCTTTACTTTGGCATAACCAATAGCTACAACCTCTTCCAACATTACAGAAGATTCTTTCATCATAATGTCAAAATGAGTTTTACTGCCAATTGCTATTGTCTGATCTTCATAACCGATAAACGAAATCACCAGATCCTTGGCGGAAGCAGGAACAGACAGCTTAAAGTTACCATCCATATCGGTAATAGTACCGATTGTTTTGTCACCTTTCACTGTAACAGAGGCACCAATTACCACGTCAATCGCATCGCGGACCGTACCGGTAATTGTTTTGTTCTGAGCAAAAATGCTTAGAGGACAGCCTATTAACAGAAGCATTAACAGACAAAGATTTTTGTGTAAGATTCTCATAGATTATTAATATATTTGATTAATTGATAGATTCAAAATTAACTTTTCGGCGATAAAAAAGTTAGAGGAATCAATCCGGCAGCTTTGCTTCCACAGCCCAACTGACACGTATAAGTTCCTCTAACCCTATCGTTTTTCTCCTTCTACCTACAGATATTTATTTATATCCCGGCAACTGAGTCAAATTCGGATTATCCACCAACGGATGTCCACTTGATTTATCTGCCAGCGGCAGCAACTCTGAGAAATTCTCTTTATATCCATAATAAATACCATCGCTACCGTCAGGAGCAGCAATCCAGTCAGGATATACCCCCTTGTTTTCAAAAGAGCCTGTCGGATTCTGATAAAGTATTTTACCAATCTGCAATGCATTGAAACCTGCTCCAAAACCTGCAGCTTTACGAGCCTTGCCGTTAAATGAGCTGGTGTAAGCCTGGAACATATTGCAAGGATACCATTTATCTCCCTCATTGACAGCTACTCCGTGTGCACGAACAATATCGGCCAGTTGAGCCTGATATTCAGCATACTGCTCTTTATTATCCGGTACATCTATAGCAACGGCTATTTCCTGTTCGTCCGTCAGCTCAATATAGTCAAGGGCTAAGAACTTATCACCATACTCTTGAGCGTCTTCATGCAACTTATACAGACGGTAGATAGGAACATTGGCATACTCACCTTTACGGTCAGACAAATCTTTCATTGCCTGCTGTGTAGCTCTAATCTCCTTAGAGATACGTCCCATACGAATCAAATCAGTACGCAGGAACAGCTGGCCGCCCAATTCCCATTTACGTTCTTGAGCCAAAGCATCGTCAAACTCTTCTTTAGTAGAAGGTATCTCCAGTGAACCAACACCGGCACGTTCACGGATTTGCTTCAATGCATTTATTGCATCACCGGTAGGACCTCCATTCAAATAATTCTGTGCCTCAGCATACATCAACAATACATCAGGATAACTGATTATAGGAATATTCAGATTACGTTTCGTTGCATCAGGAGCCGGAGCCACACACCAAGAGATACGGAATTTACCGGACATAATACAAGAGTATGTAGTACCTACATCTACCCAGGTATCATCAGCACTGCCTTTTTCCAGGAAGTAAATACTGTACGAAGTACAAGTCACATCACGACGGGTATCGCCCGGCTCGAAAGACAGATAGTATGTAGGCAGAATGGAGATCATAGCCTTACGTGACCCGAACAAACCGCCACGAGTACCCGGATGAGCATATACACCCCATTTAGAGTTCGTAGTAGAACCATACTGAGCCAGACTGAATATCATTTCATTGTTAATGGCAGAAAAATTACGCTGACAGAAGTTATACCACATATACTGGAAACCACTCATATCACTCTTTTCTTGTATAAGTGAGTTTTCACCATGATTTATAATCTCCTTACATGCATCGCTTGCAATCTGGTAGAGCTCGCGTACCCGGGCCTCATCACTGCGCCGGGCTACCTTCAAGGTAGACGCGTCGTTCGTTTCGAGGTTCCAACGCAAAGAATAGCCACCTGCATAAAGAGCCACGCGTGCCAACAATGCCAGAGCGCCTTGCTTGGTCAACCGTTCTGTTGTAGCATAGCCACTCTCGCTAAACCAAGGCAGATAGCCAACAGCTTCCTGCAAATCAGCCACAATCTGGTCATATATAATATCGCGGGACACACGCTTGGGATAGAACGTATTTTCATCATTCGGGTCCATATCTTCCAAAGGTTGCCACATAGCCGGAACATCGCCATAAATACTAATCAGATTAAGATATGCAAAGGCACGAAGTCCCAATACCTCACCCAACATAGAGTTACGCTTTGCTGTTTCAGGCATTCCTCTCAGACGCTTGATACCGATATTGGCAGACTCTATCGCACCATACTCTTCATTGAAAAGTGTAGTAGTAGTCCAGTCCGGAGAGTTCGATCCATAGAACCAGTTGGCAAGATTGTACTTTGAGTTATTGGTTGTTCCATCCTCACTTGGGTGACTGACTGTTTCACCTTCAGCCAATTGATAAATCATATCTGTCGGAATAATACCGCGATAGCAACCTTGTACGTATGCATCAGCCGTTGCCTCACTCTCAAATACAGTTTCAGTATCTGCTGAAGTATAAGAAGGCATCTCGAGCCAGTCCGAGCAAGAGGTCATCCCCAGGGAGAGCATCAGAACTGACAGTGATATAATTTGTTTCTTTATATTGAATATTTGTTTCATAACAGTAAAGTTTAGAATGTTAAGTTAAGACCTACTACATAGCTTCTGGAGCGCGGATAAGTAGAGCTGTCATATCCCGGCGTACAAACAACCTGGTCATTACCCGAAGATACCTCAGGGTCATAACCGGAATAGCCGGTGATAGTAGCCAGATTATTAGCCGTAAAATAAAGGCGTGCATTAGATATCCAGAACTTCTTCAACCATACTTTTGGTAAAGTATATCCTAAAGTCACTTGCGCAATACGCAAATAAGAGCCATCCTCTACATAGTAAGAAGAAGGATAAGTGATATAGCTGGAATTGGTTTTGCTCAAGCTCCAGGTGCGTGACCCTTCATTGGGGTTCAGTTCTTTAATACGATCCAAAGCTGTTGCCTTCTGGCCTGTACTCGGATCTACCAGACGATAATAGTTATCGCCGAATTCAGTCGGGACATTCTGGAATGCAGCATACGGACTCATACTGTGCTTGGTAGCATTGTAAACATCGTTACCGATAGAGAATTTCATAAATACGCTCAGATCAAAGCCCTTATAAGCAAAAGTATTGTTGAAACCACCAATACAATCGGGAGTACCGTTACCAATCTTCACTTTTTGCTGGGTAAACTGCGTGCCATCTTCATTGTCGGCAGCAAACTTGATATCACCGGGTTGCGGCGTTCCGCTATTGGGTTTCACTACGCCTTCCTTCAGAGTCAATGTACCGTCAGCGTTTTGAGTAAAGTCATCCGTAGTGTACAATCCATCATAAACGTAACCATACATATCACCCAAAGCCTGGCCTACAACTGCATAATAATTCACCTGACCGGAACGGTTACTACCTACAGAGAAAGTCTTTGATTCAAGGCCATCTTCCAAAGAAACAACCTTAGACTTGTTGAATGCCAGATTCAAATCACTTGTCCAACGGAAATTCTTAGTTTGTACATTTACAGTATTTATAGAGAATTCCCAACCCCGATTACGAATCTTACCTACATTCTGGAACTGGCTTTTATAACCGCTTGTAGATGGGATGACACATTTCAGCAGCAGGTCATTTACTTGATTGTTATACCATTCTGCAGTAATATTCAAACGGCTGTTGAACAAAGAAACGTCCAGACCAATATTAGTAGAATGCATCGTTTCCCATTTCAATTCCCTGTTACCCAGAGTTTCATCCAAGACATAAGCAAGGTTACCTTCCGTATTATTCAAAGGATAATCTGTCTGCTTGAAAGAAGTAGTGTACATATAGTCACTGATATTACAGTTACCGGTCGTACCATAACCTACACGCAACTTCAGATTATTGACCGTATTGGAAATATTACTTTCCTGCCAGAACTTTTCTTCTGAAACACGCCATGCACCGGAAACAGAAGGGAAAATACCCCACTTATTGCCTTTGGCAAATTTAGAAGAGCCGTCACCACGGACCGTTGCCGTCAACAGATAACGTTCATCGAAAGTATAGTTCAAACGAGCAAAAGCAGAAACAATACCATTGCGTGAGTGCCCAACCGATTTATCTTTCAACGTAGCCTGAGAAATATTATCCAAACCAAAGTTCGGGAAGGGGAACTTAACTAAAGACATCTTATTATTCTCCGACTCGGAATAAGTTACTTCATGGCCCAACAGGACATTCAACTTATGTTTCTGTGCGAATGTCTGATTATAGTTCAGCGTATTAGTTATTTGCCATTTGAATGATTCCGCATTGTCTATGCTACCATTAATACCAGTATTGGCAGCATCCATTATATACGAAGTAGAATTTTCATCAGCAAACGATTTGCTTTTGCTGTTAGTCCAAGTATAACTACCGGCAGTACGCCACGTCAGATATTTCAGAAGGTCAAACTCAACTCCTGCATTTACCGTATAGATACGTGAACGTTTCTCTGAAGTAGAGGCTTGATTCTGGATCAGTGGATTGGCAGTATCATAACTTGTATCCAAAGCAGACAAATCCGGATAAGTCTGTGTATTCAGTAATTCGTCTAAAGTATATTTCGTACCGCCAACAATCGGTTGCAAAAGTACACTCTTCATACCGGAGTAAGCTCCGCCACCCATTGTTTTATTATAAGAGAACATTGTATTAACATCTACACGAATACCTTTCCAAAGTTCCGAATTAATTTTGGCACGGAAAGAGCTCTTATTCACACCATGATTTACCAACAATCCATCCTGCCCACTATAATTATAGCTCAACATCACCTGCGTTTTATCTGTTCCGGTAGAAACATTCACATTATGATTCTGAGTTAAGGCCGAGCCACCGAATACTTCATCCTGCCAATCAAGCGTTTGTGCGCCGGCATAACGACTGGCAATACGAGAATAAGCACCGGTATAAAAATCGGAAGCATCAGAAGCCACATTATCAAAAACTGTACTAAAGTTTGTAGCACCGCCTTGCAATACTGCCAGTTCATACTGATATTTAACAAAATCCTCAGCATTAGACATCATGTCAAGTTTCTTGGACAACACGTCAAAAGAAAAATAAGTATTATAACTTACTTGTGTCTTGCCTTTCTTGCCCGATTTGGTAGTAATCAGGACAATACCATTAGAACCGCGTGCACCATAGATAGCAGTGGAAGATGCATCCTTCAGAATGTCAATGCTCTCGATATCATTCACATCGATATTGCTGAGCGCATCACTCATTTCAAATCCATCAACAATATAAAGAGGTTCGGTACTCTGTGTAATTGACGTACCACCACGCACGGTAATATTCGCGCTGGCTCCCGGAGCACCGCTCTTCGTTACAATATTAACACCGGCAGCTTTTCCCTGCAAAGCCTGTGCAGCAGTCATTGCCGGAACAGCCGCAAGCTCATTACTTGAAACAGAGGAAGTGGCACCCGTCAAATCTTTGCGTTTAACTTTGGCATAACCGATAGCTACCACCTCTTCCAACATGATAGAAGATTCTTTCAGTGTAATCTCAAAATGAGTTTTACTGCCAATCGCTATTGTCTGATCTTCATAACCGATAAATGAAATCACCAGATCTTTGGCAGAAGCAGGAACAGACAGTTTAAAGTTACCATCCATATCGGTAATAGTACCGATTGTTTTGTCACCTTTCACTGTAACAGAAGCACCAATCACCACGTCAATCGCATCGCGAACCGTACCGGTAATTGTTTTGTTCTGAGCAAAAATGCCTAGAGGACAGCCTATTAATAGAAGCATTAACAAGCAGAGGTTTTTGTGTAGGATTCTCATAGATTATTAATATATATTTGATTAATAAATAAATTCAAGCTTAACAAACTTGCGTTCCGTTATCGAACACAGGTATCTCGGCGACAAAAGTAGTAAGATTAATAATCTGAGTAAATACCTCTTTTGACTGAAACACTTCTTTTTTTGATTTTCCTCATAAACAAATGATTATTCAATAGAGAGAGCAAGGGAAAAACCTGCAAACAGCAAGTCGAGAATATGCATTTCCCATATTGTTTTTGGACCAATGGAGTATGTAAGACTTTGCCCCTCGTGCGTGGGCCCTACGGTTTACAGTTGTATGCCCGACAGCCCACATACGTGTGCCCGATAGCCCGCAGACACAGGACGGAGTTTTACATAGTCTCTTTGCGCATTCAGGGTGATTCTTTTGCGTATTAGATACTGGCTAAAAAGGGAAAATGTACAAGTGTCCAAGGACGTCGAGCCAGTCTGTCTAGATGACAGATACAGGCATGTTCGGACACTTTTCCGGCTATTGTCCGAACTAATTATAGCGGAATAGCAGCTATTTTAAAAGAGAAAACGCTGAATTGCCCTAATTATGGTGTTAATAAAGGTTATTTAGGCATGATTAAAGGCAAGAGGTGCGAAGTATGATTAAGAACTGTAATACAGCATATTACATGAATCATTTGTCAACAATAGCATAAAAAAAGCGTGTTGGTAACAGTTTACCAGCACGCTACCGTCACTGCTACCAGCACCGGTTAATACGTTGATTATCTTTTCGTTGCACGCATGCGTGCTGGAGTGCTGGTAAGAACTACAATAAACTGTATTCTACAATTCTTCTTCAGCATCGGTTTCGCGACCAAAAGAGCGGTACTCCAGCGGTGTGAAACCGGTTCGTTTCTTGAATAAGGAGAAGAAATGTTCTGTAGATTTATAATCGAGCATAAAAGAAATCTCTTTTACCGATTGTGAAGTACTGACCAGAAGCTGCTTTGCCTTACGCAGTTTCAGTTCCTGGAAATATTTGGCAGGAGCATAACCCGTATAGTCCTTGAAGACCTTGCGGAACCAGGAATAACTGATGTTCAGCTTCATAGCCAGCTCTTCCGGGTCAATATCCTTGAATACATTCTCGTTCATGATAATTTTGGCTTGCTCAATCTTCTGGTCCACATCCCCTACTTCAAAAATCTTATTCTTGGAAACAGATAGTATCATCCCTATCATGTGCAGCACAATCCCGGCAAGATACTGCTGGGAAGAAATCTTATCTGCCTCGGCTATTTCCAATGCACGGGAGTAAAGCGAAACAAGTTCCTCGTTCAAGCCAACTTCAAGTACCTGGTTCTCTTTCGAAAGGAAGCCCGCTTTCACCATATCATCAAGCACCGGCCCTTCAAAACCAATGTAATATTCGTTCCATCCTGTCTGGGAATAAGGATGATAGGTATGCCACTGACCAGGGAAGAGCACCATCAGACGCCCTTTGCAGACTTGCTTTTCCGGAGTTGTTTCCGAGGAGAACAATCCCCTCCCCTTTGTGATATAAACCAACTGATATTCACGCAAGACACGTCCTTTCTGTGCATTGAAGAAATAGCCGGTAGGATGATCCTTTAGCGGATAAGGGGAGTTAGGCTGGATGGATTGAAACCCTACAGTATTGACCCAAAGACCATACTTCTGGTCCATGTCATTTACGATAAGGTACTTGAATTCTACTCCTAAATCATTATAGTTCTTTGTCATAACACGTGTCCTTCATGTTGGGTTCGGGACAAAAATAGAGATTATTTCTTAAAAACAAGTCTTCGCACCGAGAAAATATATTTTTCCCAATGCGAAGACTCTAATTTACTAACGAGTAAAAAGTGCAGCTTATGGCTTCTTGACTACAATTTTATCATATTGTTGTTCGGCTTTGATTTCCGTATACTTCGGCGCATCTATCATCTCAATCAATGCACGGAGCACCGGGCCTTCACCCATCGGATCGTTCTCCTGAACAGGACGGTTATAGTAGTAAGCCGGAGACGGCATGATGCCCGTACCTACACAAATGGCAGTAACATCCCCTTTATCAGACATTTTGGTCATCATACCCTTCAAGCCCTGCTCGGCTGCGTAGATGAAATCGGGATGCAACCATCCGCGTTTCACACCGCGAGCCATACCGAAGACAAACATGGCGGTACCGGTAATCTCTTCAAAGGAATCTTCCTTATCAAGAAGCTGGTGCCAAAGACCGTTTTTGCCTTGGTAACGGGCTACGCCGCTGCATTGGCGTTTGAAGCATTCCAGCACTTTCGTGCGCAAAGGATGGTCCTGGGGCATCACGTCCAGCAAATCGGCAGTAGCCATGAACACCCAACCGTTGGCACGGCTCCAGTGTGCCACTCCATGTTCTTTGTTATCCGTGTGATAGCAATGATAGAAAATCTGCTTTTCCGGACACCATAGATATTCGTGATATTTAATAACCTGATTGGCGGCATCGTCAATGTACTTCATGTCACCGGTCATTTTGCCCATACGTGCCAGGAAAGAGATTGCCATAAAGGCATCATCGGCCCAAATGGTGTTGACGTGCGGCCAGATACGGGCGATGGTACCGTCTTCCAGACGAGGTTCGCCATAGTTCAGATGTTCGGCTGTCTCGTTGATATATTTCAGGAATGCTTTATCGGGATGTTTCATCTGCAAGTCGATCAGGCTGGCGCCCATCGGACCGTTGTCGTCCAGGCGCTTACCACGGAAAATCATGTGCCAGCTCAATTTGCGGACGCCGTACCAGCCTTCGTCTTTCATAGCCTTGTCGTATTGCTTCCTGAAGAAATCCAGGTTGCCTTCATTGAATACGAAGTTCATGTTCCGAAGGACATAATCGTCGTACTTCTTGTCGCCGGTCTTATCGGCAAGTTCCATCAGGGCGATGTGGGTCACTCCATTAGTATAGTGCCAGTTATTATACTTGCAAGCAACGCGGACATTCATATCCAAAGGCAGGTTCTTGACAGTGGTGTATGTCTCGCCGGTCTTGGTATTCTTAAACTCATAGGTGGTGCTGCCAAGGATGCGGTCGGCTATCTTCACAGCCAGCTCGGAGGCTGAGAGTTTTGCCTGAGCGGCATTCTTCACCTCTACTTGCGAGAAAAGCGTAGCCGAAGCCAGCAACAGCATGCAGGAAATAAAAATCTTCTTCATGTGATCGTATTAAATGGTGAATCAAAATGCTTTGCGATACAGCGCCTCGATGTCTTCAACAGAAGTAGGACGCGGATTTCCACCGGTACATACATCATTGAAAGCATCGACTGCCAACTGGTGCAGGTCTTCTTCCCTTACATTGATTTCGTGCAGTTGCTGCGGAATGCCGATGCTCAACGACAAGTTCCTGACGGCATCGATAGCGGCACGCACACCTTCAGCCTCGCTCATGCCCTCGGTATCTACCCCCATCGCCTTTGCAATATGGATATATTTAGGAGCGGCGGGAGACTCTGCATTATACTCCATAACGTATGGCAACAGCAGTGCATTGGCCACTCCATGCGGAGTATCATAATGGGCGCCGAGAGGATGAGCCATGGAGTGCACAATGCCCAGACCGACATTACTGAATCCCATACCGGCAATATACTGAGCCTGAGACATGGCTTCACGGGCGGCAGCATCGTTGCCATTATCGACAGCAGCCTTCAGATTGGCGGCAATCATTTCAATGGCTTTCAGTTCGAACATGTCGGACATGGCCCAGGCACCGGGAGTGATGTAGCTCTCGATGGCATGCGTCAACGCGTCCATACCGGTAGCGGCAGTCAGTCCTTTCGGCATGGAGTACATCAGTTCGGGGTCGACGATGGCAACGGCAGGAATGTCGTTGGGATCGACACAGACCATCTTCTTGCATGCATCTTCATCGATGATGACGTAGTTGATGGTAACCTCGGCAGCAGTACCGGCCGTAGTAGGCAGAGCAAAAGTAGGCACAGCCTTCCGGCGGGTATCGGCCACGCCTTCCAGAGACTTCACGTCGGCAAAATCGGGATTGCTTACTACAATGCCGATGCCTTTGGCGGTATCGATAGAAGAGCCGCCACCCAGGGCTACGATGAAATCGGCCCCGGAGGCTTTGAAAGCAGCAACACCATGCTGTACATTGGCAATAGTAGGATTAGCCTTTACGTCACTGAAAAGCTCGTAAGGGATATGGTTCTTTTCGAATACTTCGATCACTTTATCGGCTACTTTGAAACGGATCAGATCCTTGTCCGTCACAAAGAAGGCCTTCTTGAAACCTCTGCGGGCTGCTTCTACGGCAATCGTTTCGCGACAGCCGGCGCCGAAGTAAGAGGTCTCGTTCAATATCATTCTATACATAGGGAGTTGGGTTAAGTACAATGTAAATGAATTTATTTTGGCAAGTTGAATGCTACGGTCATTTCCTGCATCTGCAACTGGCTCATGCCGTCGGGTTCGAAGCCCATGTTCTTGGCGGCGATATAGATAAGGGCGGATTTGTTGAGGACATCCACCTGGTCGAAGGCGGCCATTACATCTACATCTACGGCGAAGACGCCATGCTTCTCCCACATTACGACGTCATAATCGGCCAGTTCGCGGATGGTAGCTTCGGCCAGTTCTACGGAACTGGGGAGCTTGTAGGGGATGATGCCCAGACCACGCGGACAGAAGGCTTTCGTCTCGGGAATCATGCTCCAAAGGAGATTGGTGGCGACATCCTTCTGCAGGAATTTCTGGCAGTGGGTCATGGCAACCAACTCGATGGGGTGGGTGTGCACGGAAGCCTTGTAGGGAGAACCTTGGGCGATGAGATAGTTGTGAACGCTGAGGTGTGAAGGGAGCTCGGAGGTAGGCTGTACGGGCTGGTCGGCTATGATGACATAGCTGGCACAGTCGTCCAGAATACGGATGACGGAGCCGTTCTCCATCGGGCGGCGGGCCAGGTCGCGCATGCGTTTGTTGGTGCCTTTACAATAGAAGTAGCAGCCTTTCAGGTGCGGCAGGGTGGCGCCTATCGGTTTTACTTCGCTGATGGCGGGCATGGACTTGATTTCATCGTCGATGTACTCGGTGATGTTGACTGTGATGTTGCCACCATTACGTTCCGCCCAGCCTTTCTGCCAGAGGTAGCCGGCTACTTCGGCTACTTTCCACACTTCGGCAGCAAGAGCGAGGCGATTGTTTAAGATTGATTCCATATACTTAGAAGATTATTTATAGATACTCTAATTTATTATTTAATTCTGCGCCATAGCCACTACAATGATAGAGGCAATGAGCACTGCCAGCCCCAGAAGAAGTACACCGATGGTGCGCTGTCCGCAGCCTTTCCACTCCCGGAGCAGAATACCCCAGACGTTACTGAACGTAACATTGAGCGACATCAGGATGCTCCACGAGAAAGCAAGCAGTATGGGGCTATCCGTCAAGAAGCTCTTACCCATCTCCAAGCCGAAGAACTGCGAATACCACAGTACGCCTGCCAGTGCACAGAACAAAAGATTATTGATGAATACACCGCCTTTGACTGAGAAATACTCCCGACCGGTCTTGTTCTTCACATTCTGCTGGATGCAATAGACGGCATTGGTGCAGAAACCGCCCAAAGTAACAAGGAAGATAACCGGAAGCCCGGCATACAACGGAGCTACACCACCTGCCAAGGCAGCCTCTTTTATCGGCACGCCGGCATCAAGCCCCAGGGCGAAGCAAGCGCTCATTACACCGGCAAGCAGTGCCACCAGCAATCCCTTGGTCAGTGCAAAGTCTTTCACAGCCGCCTTTTTCTCCTCCTCACTCATATTCCGGGAGCGGAGGCTTCCGGCATAACCGATGACAGCAATACCGGCCAACGTAATGCAAACGCCAATGAGCAACATCAGTCCATCGCCATGCAACAGGTCTTTTCCGGCAAAGAGTGCCGGGAAGAGTGTTCCGAAACCGGCACAGGTGCCAAGAGCAATACTCTGCCCAAGAGCAACACCCAGATAGCGCATGCTCAGTCCGAATGTCAGTCCACCGACGCCCCAAAGGACACCGTAGACCATGGCAGGTAACGCGCCGCCTGCTCCCCAGAGTTCCATCAGGCTGCTACCGGCAGGAATGCCGAGCAATGCACCCAGCAGCGGGAAGACGAGCCAGGCAAAGATGCCCTGCACCAGCCAGAAGCTTTCCCACGACCAGTTTTTCACCTTATTGATAGGTACATACGAACTGCTCTGCCCGAAACTGCCGATGGCGATAATTAGTAATCCGATTAGTGTATTCATTATATCACTGCATTTAAATGTTTCTTGTTGATAATAAAAGAGCCCCCGCGCTGCACCTTCAGAGTGCCTGAAACCGTGCGCTGAAATTCAGATTGCACCTTCAGAGTGTCCGAAACCGTGCGCTGAAATTCAGATTGCACCTTCAGAGTGTCCGAAACCGTGCGCTGAAATTCAGATTGCACCTTCAGGGTGTCCGAAGCCGTGCGCTGAAACTCAGATTGCATTTTCAGGGTGTCCGAAGCCGTGCGCTGAAACTCAGATTGCATTTTCAGGGTGTCCGAAGCCGTGCGCTGAAACTCAGATTGCATTTTCGGGGTGTCCGAAGCCGTGCGACGAGCCCTCAAAGATACGCTTAGTTGCGCTTGGACGTCACTTCCGCCTCGTATTTTTCAATCTCAGCAATGAATTCCTCACCCACCGGCACATCGTTCTTCAAGCAGAACATATCCCACACGGCATTCCATGGCAGTGATTTCGCTTCTTCGAGCAGTGCCAGGCGTTCGAAGCCCTGGTCGGCAGCCTCGTAGCGACGCAGCGTATCCAGTGGTTCGAGCAGCGCCTGAAGCACACACTTCTGCGTAGCACGGCTACCGATGACGTATGCGCCGATGCGGTTGATGCTGGCATCGAAGTAATCGAGTCCGATATGTACACGGTTCAGTGCATTGCAACGAACGATTTCCTTGCAAAGGTCCAGTGTATCGTCGTTCATAATCGTCACGTGGTCAGAGTCCCAACGTACCGGACGGCTGACGTGCAACATGATTTCGGGGATAAAGAGAAGGAGAGAAGAGAGCTTGTCGGCCACGCTTTCCGTGGGATGAAAGTGCCCCGTGTCCAGCGTCACAATCTTGTTGCGACTCACGCCATAGCCGATATAGAAGTCGTTCGACCCTACCGTATAGCTTTCCAGACCGATGCCGAAGACTTTGGACTCTACGCAGTCCTTCATATTCCGGTAATCGGTGGCAAAGATGCGGTCGAGGGAGTCCTTCAGCAGCTCGCGATACTTCATGCGGTTCACGGTGATATCCTTGCTGCCATCGTGTACCCAAAGGTTCATGATACAAGGGTCACCCTGGCGACGGCCCATCTCTTCGGCAACGGCACGGCAACGGATGGTGTGCTCTACCCAGAAGTCGCGGATAGCCTTGTCCGGGTTAGACAGCGTAAGGTTGCCGCTCTTGGGGTGGGAGAAGGAAGTGGAGTTGAAGTCCAGCTTCATATTGTTTTCGGCTGCCCATTGCATCCAACTCTCAAAGTGTGCGGGCTCTACCTGGTCGCGGTCTACGAACTTTCCGCCGAAGTCGCCATATATTTCGTGCAGGTTCAGACGGTGCGTGCCGGGGATATAAGAAGCAGCCTTCAGTATGTCCTGACGGAGCTCTTCCATCGTGCGTGCCTTGCCCGGATAATTACCTGTAGCCTGAATGCCCCCGGTGAGCGAGCCCGTCGATTCAAACCCGGCTACATCATCTGCCTGCCAGCAATGCAGCGAGAGGGAAATCTTCTGCAAGGCGTCCATTGCCTGTTCTACATCTACGCCAATAGCAGCATAACGCTCTTTGGCTACCTCAAATGCCTTCGTAATCAATTCTTCTTTCATGATAGTAAATTATTAAGTTATAAGTTATGAAAATCTATAGTATCTGTCATTCAGAGCGTAGCGAAGAATCTCTTCCCTATATATTAAGAGAGTAGATTCTTCGGGCTAAAGCCCTCTGAATGACAGATAGGCGGTATCCCACACTTCCATATCCTGTGGATGGAAAGTCTTCAACGGGATGGAGCGATTGATAAGCTGCCGCATGGAAGCAACGTCCCGGGCAGCACCGGTCGTCAGTGCCTGAATCATAACGTTGCCGATGGCCGTAGCCTCCGAGGGACCGGCTATGACGGGAATGCCCACCGCATTGGCCGTCCACTGGTTCAGCAGGTCGTTACGGCTTCCACCGCCGATGACGTGCAGTGCCTCTACCGGGCGGGGTGAAAGGTGGCGCAGATTATCCAGTACCTGGCGGTAACGCAAAGCAAGGCTTTCGAAGATGCAGCGCACGATCTGTCCCCTCGTCTGGGGAATGGGCTGGCGATGGTCGGAGCAATAAGTCCGGATGGCCTGCTCCATATTGGCCGGATTGGCAAACAAAGCGTCATCCGGGTTTATCAGACTGCGGAACGGCTCACAGGCATCTGCCTCGGCGATAAGTTCCGGATAGGAAGTCTCTCCCCACTCGGCACGGCAACGTTCCAGCAGCCACATGCCGCAAATATTCTTCAGCAGGCGGATGGTGCCTTCCACTCCGCCTTCGTTGGTGAAGTTCAGTTCTTCGGTTTCTTTATTTATAACAGGAGCGTCGGCTTCTATTCCCATCAGCGACCAGGTGCCACTGCTCAGGTAAGCAAAGTTCCGGTTCATGGCAGGTACTGCCGCTACGGCCGAGGCGGTGTCGTGTCCGGCTACAGCGATTACGGGAATGCTGCCCAAGCCGGTCATGCGCTGTATCTCTTTGGTCAGCACTCCTACCCGGTCGCCGGGATAGACAAAGCGTCCGAAATTCGCTTGCGTCAGTCCAAGCTCATTCAGCAAGGCATCTTCCAGCTTGCGGGTATTGGCATTGACCAACTGCGCCGTACTGGCAATGGTGTATTCCGTCACCATTTCGCCCGTCAGCATATAGCTCAATGCATCGGGTATGAAAAGGATTTTATCGGCTGCCGCCAGTGCACTGTCGTGGTTTCGGCGTAATGTATCGAGCTGGAACAGCGAGTTGAAGTTCATCACCTGGATGCCTGTCCACCCATAGACATGGCTACGGGGAACCCGTGTAAAGAAAGCATCGGGAGCTCCCGCCGTATGAGGGTCACGATAGGCGTATGGCTGGCGGAGAAAGCCTCCATCCCGGCCCACACAGACAAAATCTACTCCCCAGGTATCGATACCGATAGAGGTTATTTCCACATCTCCCTTCCGGGCAGCCTGTTTCAGCCCCTCGACGATGTGACGGTAGAGTTCGTAGATATCCCAGTAGAAATGTCCTCCGGCTTCAATCAGGTGATTGGGAAAGCGGTTCACTTCCTCCAGTTCCAATCCGGCAGGAGTAAAAGCCCCCAAGATGGTACGGCCGCTGGTGGCTCCAAGGTCGACCGCAAAAAAGCATTGTTTCATGGTAATTAGTTTTAGTCGCTATTAGACGGTACAAAAATAGGGGATTGCTCCCCTACCTTCTGTACTCATTTTGACGGAAAGGGTGTCTGATTTGACAATCCGCCCGTTTGAGGTTCTTATTAATCTATCGAGAATCAAATTAATCTATCGAGAATCAATACTTTAACAATACTTCCCCTTCTAAACCTGCATCTTGCAATGCGCTATGCTCCGAAACGAATGCTTCCGGTTCGGCTATCAGTCTGCTGTTCCTGTCCTGCCCCAAGTCATCAATAGCTCGGTTGTTCCAGGAATTGGTAACGTGTAATTCCAGTTCGTTCTTTCCTTTCCTTATATAAGACGAAATATCCAGTTCCCATGGAGAACACCAAATCGTTCCCACCTTCTGCCCGTTTACAGATACTTCCGTCACACAGTTATTGGACGGTATCTGGAGGTGGACACCAGCCATGCTGTTCTGCCACTCAAAAGAGGTTCTATATACAGCCGTTCCCGAATAATAACGGATAGCCGGATCCTCATTCCTGTTCCAATACTCCAGTCGGCGGCAATGTACCGTTCCTTTCCCTTTGTAATGAGGATCGAAGTAAATAGTCCAGTCATTATCGAGTACCCGTTGCTTTTGTAATAACGGCTTATGTTCCAGGTTTTCCTCTTTATCGGAGAATACTATGAAACAGGATTCCCGAGGAAGAAAATGCAGAGTTACACGTCCCTTATCAGCCTGCAGATTATATCGCCTCCCGGAGACAGCATCCCATAACTGGGCATATTTATACTTCGTCTTAAATACATATTGCCCTGAAATCTGCCGGTCGGTATGGTTGTTCAAGAAGTAGATATCGCAATCATCTGTTTCCCTATGGGCGAAATATAGTTTTGTGCCATCCACATCCGGAGCAATACACGCCTTTTGCAATGCTTCGGATAGAGTCATTCCGGAAAAGACTTTCCCTTTTCCATAGAAGCCGGTAGCATCCCACATTGCACGAACCAATGCCTCATATTCTTCCTCTTTTCCTATATCTTTCTTACAAGGCGAACCTGTCGGCCTGTTTCCATAGGCGCAAGCTCCCTGCTTTACCAACAGAGCTATTTTCCGCAAGGCGTCCAAAGAAATCTCGCCGGAACGGGGAAGCACCATCATGGAATAGCGCTGCCCTGTAGGCAAAACGATTTTCCCTTCCTCTAATTCCATCCGGGTCAGCAACGCATCTTCTGTGAAGGCATCGAAATCATAGCCGGCAGGAATCTTAGGCAACCGGTGAGTCAATATCCTCACAGGTGCATTATTGCCCAGATAAATACACAAATCCGTCACAGGCCGTCCTTGGCGCATCACATAACTGACGCGTGCCTGGTAATCCCCAAAGTCCCGGCTCTTTTCCCACCATGTATTGTTACGCGAATAGGTTGCATAGTATCGACCGCCCGGATCACCGGCATTTGCTTCATGAGGTTGATGCACCGAGGCACAGACAACGAACTCGTTAATGCCAAATGCGTATGCACCGTCTGCAATATTCTTCAGGTCGCTCGGCATAGTGGTCAGGTCGCCATCAGTAAAAGCTTCGGCCGAAGCAATCGGTTTTCCGTAAAGGTGTGCTGCCGACGAAGACTCCTTTATATCGTAGTTGCCATCCGGCTGCATCACCCAGAACTCCCCCTGGGGCTTCTGAACCTTACTCTTGGCAACAATCGGTATCGCAACAATACATTGCGCATTTCCCGTTGCCTGTGCCGTAAAAACAACATTATGTTCCCGGCACAACCTATCGAAAGTTCCGTAATAACGTTCCGCAATCAAATCGGCTATTGTAAGACGCACATCGTACAGGATATTCTCAGAAGTCCTGATATTGTCAATCACATATCCGGCCATTACAGGCAGATAAGGAATCAGATCATATCCTCTAAACCTCTTGAAGGCCTCAAGGAAATCATCAGTCCAATTCTGGGCACCTGCCTCATGGCTGTCCATTGCCATACCTTTCAGATTATTGATACCGTGGTAATCCAAAGAATCGAGAATCTGCTTGAAGTAAGAATTGAACTGCAAAGTAGCAGCACGGACGGACAGTTTGTCGCATTCCAGCCCCATCATTTCCGGACGTCCATGCTTTACCTGCCCACCTGTCGGTACCATACACAATCTTAATATCCGCCAATTCCCTGCCGGAGCATTCCATCTTAATACTCCGTCCGTTCCGAGACAATGGGTTATATCCAGCACCTTACCGGAAGGTACAAGCTCTGAAGAAGCATAAGCCGGTGAGTCCATCGTCTTCTCAATATACTCCGAAATATATCCAGCCTTGTACTCATACTCATTAATCATCGGGTCCGAACTTAGAACAATTCCTCCAAGACGCAAAGCCTTCCCTTCGTCAGAACCATTCCAGCCGGAAAGTTTAATCCGATAAAACCGGGCTTTCACAGGAAGAAATGAGATTGTCTTCTTTTTATAGCTTTCGTGAGCACGATACAAGGGCTTCAAATCACAAACTTTGTGATAAACCTCCCCGTCTTCACTCCACTGCAACTCTCCGCAAGGAGGCAATACTTCATATCCCGTACCGACGAAAGTCTCCTGAGGTTCTGCCGGTACGTTTGTAGCACTTGTCGTTGCCTTTCCGGACGGACCTATGATATAAGTGATGCTCCTCAGAACCTTAGCCCGGGAATAATCGATATGAATATAAACCGGTTCATTCTTTATAGACGGAATAACGCAGAGCTCTTTTCCTCCAAAAAGATCCTCGGGATTGACTTGAGAAGTATTTGAGGAAAGCTTCACCTGAAAGTCCGATGTATCTTCCGTAGGTATGGCCATCACCTTTATATCCCGATAAAAATCATATTTATTCTCGGGTGCTTTCAGCCTTAATTCAAGTTGCTTTCCTCCCGACACTACCGTTTCGATACTTTCCAAGCGTTTCATTGCATCTTCCGGCTTTATCCACGGACCTCCCGCAACAAAACCATTAGATACATGAAACTCAAAGTCAAGCCCCAGACGCTCGGTTTCTCTTGCTACATAGTAAACGTTATCCCACCATTCTTTGCTCATTGCCAACTCGGTACCCGGCAACTGGTCTCCATGAACCTGATCATAGAAAACGATACCACCAATACCAATCCGCTTAAACGCTTCCAGGTCTTTGGTCATCCCCTCCTTTGTAGAAGGGAATTTACCATGAAACCACCACATCTTGGTCCGGGCCGAATCCTGAGGATTCAAAAAACCGGCCAGAGCTTTACTGAACGTTCCTCCGGGAACCGGGTAAGAGTCGGCATAACATACAATACTTACCAATAAGAGAAGCGAAAACAATCTGATTTTCCTCATACAATCATCCTACAATAGAATTCCGTTAATATCCGGGGTTATTAGTCCACGATGCCTGAATGTTCATCACCGTCAGCGGAATCGGCAAGAGCAGATCTTTCTCAGACGGATTGTTTGCACCCATCTTAGTAACGTGTTCATAGTGATCCGAGAAATTCTTTAAGGTCGAGACAAAAGTATCTTTTCCCATCCTCACCAGGTCAAAGTACCGTTTTCCTTCCCCTATAAACTCGTATCTTCTTTCATCCATGACATCATCCATTGTCGGAGTATGGTCCAAAGGAGATAAACCGGCACGTTGACGGACGGCATCAATCCATTCTTTGGCCTGACTTGCCTTATTATTATTAATCAAGGCCTCTGCATAAAGCAGATACGCATCAGCCGGTCTCAGGATCGGGAAATTCAACGGATAGTCATTCCAAGCTTTTATCGTCTTATTGGTATTGTCTTTTACCAGATACTTTATCATCATACAACGTTCCTTGTAATGCTTGGCCGAATCTTCCGGAGTAAATCCATGCTCGGTAGTATCCCAGTAACCTTCTGTTACAGAGGTTTCCAATCGTTTATCTCCCAGCTTTTTCATATCATTTACCAACAAAGTATCTACACGGAAGTCCTGACCTTGCAGGTGATAGCCACTATAAAACCACTCAGGAATCATAACTCCTCCGGAACCCTCCGTCACATATCCGGCCAATGAAGAGCCAAGCCCCTGGTTTCCCGAAGCAAACTGCACCGAGAACAAATCATACGTATTCTCCTTGTTCACATCAAAAATATACGAATAATCCGGTGCAAATCTCGTTTTAGCCTGGTCCATAATCGGTTGTAAGGTAGATTCGGCTTTCTGATAAGCACTCCGGTCATTCATCGGATAGCCTGCCATAGTCACATAGACCTCGCCCAACAAGCACTTTGCAGCAACAGAACCGACGCGACCGGCTTCCTCTCCCGTATAAAATGCTTCCAGGTTATTTCCGGCATACTCCAAATCAGAAATAATCAGTTTATAGATATCCTCTATAGGCTGCCGGTCCATCTTTTTGGCATCCTCATTTAGAACAGAGCGATCGACTACAGGCTGAGGGCCATAAGCTCTTACCAGTTCAAAGTAAGCCAATGCTCTGAGGAAAGAGGCCTCGGCACGATAGCGTACATACTGTTCGGGACTTCTCTCTAACAGCATGTTTGCGTCAGCTATAATCTGATACAACCGTGCATAGATATCTTCATTGGTACCTGTCACATCCGTAACGGCAAAGTTTCTCAAGTCAACCTGATCGCGTTGGGCATTTGCCAAAGCTGCATAGTACAAATTGTCCGAACGGCCTTCAGAAGCCATAAAATAATAAATTGTAGGAAAATCCTGGTTACCTCCATTGCGTCCCAAACGGGCATAAACTCCCATCACAGCCTGGTTGATTTCAAATTCAGAAGAGTAAAACTTATCGGCAACATTATTTTCTACCGGATAAATATCAATAAGATCATTGCAGGAACATAAACCACAACATGCAATTATCGATGCTACTATATATATTTTTGTTTTCATAAGTTTTTTAATTAGAAGGTTACGTTTACACCAAAAGAAAAAGTTCTCGACAACGGATAAGCTCCCCAGTCCGAAGATGCATTGTCTTGTGTAGCCGCTTCCGGTGAGAAGCCCGCATCGTAATGATCCCACATATACACATTATCACAAGATACATAAATGCGGGCTTTACTCAATACACTGTTAGGCTTGAATGGGATATTGTAGCCTAAGGTGATGTTTTTGATGCGGACGTATCCGGCATCATACAACCAGTTCGTATCATACTGCCCACCCGTTACGGTTGCATAGAACGCAGGTGTCTTTCCATCCCCCGGTTCATCTTCGGACCAATAAGCTTTATACAGCCATCTGTTCAGATAATTATATTTCGGATCATTGGTAGCGCGATTCCAGCTTCTTGAACCGATAGACAAAAGCTTGCCTCCCACACGTCCCTGCAACAAGAGGGATGCATCAAAATCTTTGTATTTGAATGTGTTCGTGAATCCCCACTCAAATTTGGGCTGATAACTTCCCACGACCGTATAGTCATCGGACGTTATTTTGCCATCATGACTGTTGTCCTTCCATTTTGTATCGCCGGGACGTTGCCCCGTATAGATGGCGATACCTTCCTTAGGAGTAATGCCATCGGCCTCAAAATCATTTGCAGTCAACGTTCTTTCCACTTCCAGAAGCATATAGGAATTGACCGGATGCCCTACTCTCTGGATAATAGTATTACCCTGTCCGGAACGGATATCCGAATTGTCGTCACCAAGACTCGTTATTTTATTTCTGTTCAATGAAATATTCAGTGAGGAATTCCATTTAAAGGAAGAGGTTACGATATTGGCTGTATTCACTTCAAATTCCAGTCCCCAGTTATCCACATTTCCAACGTTGGCCATCATATTGCTAAAACCGGTAATTAATGAAACGGGAGATTTCAGCAACAGGTCTTTTGTCACCTTCTTATAATAATCTGCTGAGAAATAAATCCGGTTATTCAGAACACCGAAGTCAATACCAACATTATAAGAAGTAGTCGTCTCCCAGCCTAACAGAGGATTTGCCAGATTACCCGGAACATAGCCACTGGCCAGGTTCTGTGAATTTCCGATTGCATAATTCAACGCAATCATGTTCGACAAGAACTGTGCTTCTCCAATGCGGTCATTACCAGCCTGTCCCCAACTTAAACGTAACTTGGCAGATCCAAGCCATTCAATATCTTTCATAAAAGATTCTTCATTCAGCTTCCACGCAGCCGAAACCGACGGAAAGAATCCCCATCTGTTTTTGGAGCCAAACTTAGACGAACCGTCTCTTCGCAGAGAAGTAGAAAACAGATATCTGTCCATTAAAGCGTATTGAACACGTCCGAAATAGGACAGAAGCGCATTTTCGGTATAGTCAATCTCATTGCTCTTCACCGTGCTTCCCTTATTTTTATCAAAGACCCAACTTTTATCATTTGGAAAGTCCGATACACTCTGCAGAGATGTATTTGCATTGTTCGACTCGTAAGATGCGCCTATCATGGCATCAATACTATGCAAGCCCCAACTCTTATTGTAGGTCAGCAAGCCTTGCACCAGCAAAGAATTTGAACTATTAGTGGAATAGCTGGAACTGGACAATTCACCGGGGTGGCTCGCCGTATTCCATTTAGCATTACACCACGTGGGGGTATATACTCTTTCATTTCTGCTCCTATAGTTCCATGCAACCATTCCTGAAGCTTTCAAACCGTCAATAATATCAACCGTTGCATTCAAAGCAGTATTAATTCTGATATCGGCATTTTTTCTTTCGGGCGCAGTAGCCTGAATATAAGGACTAACGACATTAGGGCCCGGTCCCCACTCACCATAGAACTTATAAGGATCGGCACCGGCATTTCTGCCACTTCCGGCAAGTACCCATCCGGGAAGTCCCAGTGCTTTCGAAACGGCGTTTTCCTTTCCATCCACTTTGGCGCCTTTCTGCACTCCGTAAGAGGGAGCCACCGTCAGACCTACCCTGATACGGTCCGTCATTTGGGCTTCTATATTGGCACGCAGATTATAACGATTATAAGAAGAGCCGTATACAATACCATCTTGTTGATAAACTCCTCCTGACAGTGAATAATTGATCTTTTCGGTAGCTCCGGAAGCTGTCAACTGAATGTCGTATGAAGGAGCAGTACGGAAAAGCTCATCCTGCCAGTCGATCGCATCTATTTCAGCACTTCCCCACCAGGGATCGTATATACCATAGGTATTCCGCACGCCATTTGCCCCCATATCGGTACGCGAAGACAGTTTCTTTCCAAGCTTTTGTTCCGCATAAGCTATTCTATCCGCCTGGCTAGTAGATGTGGGCATACCGGAAGTTTTTGCCCATTGGTAGTCGTACCATTTTTTGTTAAAGGCAATCCATTCTTCAGAGTTCATCACATCCACCTTCTTCTCCAACGATGAAACCGCGGCATAAGCGTTCAACGTAATAACCGGAGCACCGGTTTTTCCTTTCTTGGTAGTTACCAGCACAACTCCATTCGAGCCGCGGGAACCATAAATAGCAGCCGAAGCAGCATCTTTCAAGACATCTATCGACTCAATATCACCGGGATTAATGCCCGACAGATTATCGATAGGAACTCCGTCGACAACATACAGAGGGGTACTTTCCCCGTTGATAGAAGCCGCACCACGTACATTAATAGTAATATCGCTGCCCGGAGCTCCTGAAGTACTTCTGACGGAAACGCCCGCCATTTGTCCCTGCAAAGCTTGTTCTACTCTATTTACCGGCCGGTCTTGTATTACATCCGAACTTATTTTGGCAATAGACCCCACTACATTGGCTTTTTTCACGGTTCCGTATCCCACAACAACCACTTCATCAAGCATCTCAGTATCTTCCTGCAGAGTAACAGCCAATATTTTTCCGTCTTCCGCCTTTATCCTCTGGCTTCGATAACCGATGTACGACACTTCCAGACTGGCATTCTCGGCAACATCCAACGAAAAGTTGCCATCGATATCAGTAATCGCACCGTTCGGTGTACCTTGTTCTTTGACAGTTGCTCCAATAACAGGTTCTCCGGTTCCATCTACAACCTTACCGGTAGCCTTGATTTTCTTTACAGGAGTCGCAGTGCCCGGTTGCACCTTCTTTATAATAATCTTTTTACCTTGAATCTCATAACTCAGTCCGTTCTGCCCTTGCAGTATCTGCCGTACAGCCTCTTCTATTGCAGCATCCTCCAGCGATACGGAGACATGCTTCTTTGTATTTACATCAACCGATGAAAACACGAATGAATATCCTGACGATTTCTTTAGCTGTTCCATCGCCTCCTTTACCGTTACATCATTGGCTTTCAGCGTTATATCTTGCGAAAAAGCCGATAAGTTAAGGCAAAGCGCTGCCGAGGCTATTAATATAGCCCTTTTTAAATGCCCCATAATTCTCTTGATTTTTTAAGGTTCAACAATTATATCAATACAATATATATTTCTCATCTTCGTGCCGATACTTCATTCTGTTTGTAGATGCTATCGTTTGAAGCACTTCGTCAATCGTATTTCCCATGATTTTAAAGCTGCCGTAGAAACGTTTGTTCTTCAAAGAATCGGCAACCTCTATCTCTACATCATAGCTACGCATCAACTTCTTTGCAATATCTTCCAACAACTCTTCATCAAAAAAGAGCTCATCGTTTATCCACACATTCGCATTCTCTGCTTTTACGTGGCTTTTAGTCATCTTACCGGTCAATTTATCAAGAACCATTCTTTCGTCCGGCTCCAGATAGAGTTCCTGCATGGCCCTAATCTCGTTGTGTAAAGCGACCTTGCCTTCCAGTAAGTTCACCGTTACTTCCGCATCATCGGGATAATTCCGAAAATTAAATTTAGTTCCTAAAACTTTCAGGTTTACTTCTTTCGTCTTAACTTCGAAAGGTACCTTTTCATTTCGCGTTACTTCAAAATACCCTTCTCCTTCCAGCGATAACTTTCTGTCGTCTACACCAAACCCTTGCGAATATATGATTTTAGAGCCCGCATTCAGCCACACCAATGTTCCATCCGGCAAATACAATTTAGTCCGTGCTCCCAACGGAGCCTCAACAATCATGTCTGCAAAAGTATGCTTGACGGTTTCTTTCCCCTGCCAGTAGGCTCCCAGCGGTAACAACAGGATTAAAATGACAGCGACCACACGATATACTACTTTCCAGGAGAAACGACGAACTTGCTTTTGTTTTTCTTCCGCTTTGGCAATCCGCTGTCTGAACAAATCAAACGCTTCATCTTTGTTGAAAGACGTTCCGTCGCCCGACACTCCCGATGAGAACCATACCTCCAACCGGTTTCGTACATAAATCCGGTTGGCTTCCGATTCCATGCTCCACTGTTTCAGCCGGGCAAAGGATTGTTCATCCAATGTACCGGATATGTATAATGATATCAGTTCATCTATATCGTTATGTTTTTCTTCTGTATGCATATATCAAGTGCGTTTATGAATAAGACAAAAAAAAGGAAATCCAGGGTAGTCAACGATTGAAGTTTTTTTCAATTCTCCATAAATATATAGAGAACCAGCAGCTTCAAATAATCCCCCATGTGCAGTTGAATGGATGCCAAAGCATTCTTAATATGATACTTAACCGTATTTACAGAGATATTCAGGTCAGCGGCAATTTCTTCATACTTTTTTTGTTCAAAGCGGCTTTTCTTGAAAACAGCACGACATTCCTTCGGAAGTTCCTCTATGCATTGAGATAGTTTCCCTTCCAGCTCCTGTTCCAGCAATGTGCCCAACGGATGATTATCATCGATAAAGACAGTATCCAGAAACTCCATATTCTCCGGAAGCATGAAAGAAGAAAAGCGAAGTTCTTTTCGACGAGCCAGCGAATTCAGTTCATTCAGGCAGCGGTTGCGCACTGCACGCATCAGATAGGCACGGATGGAATAAGTTATCTCGATATCGGCACGATGCTCCCACAAATAAAAGATAGCATCGTCTACAACTTCTTCGGACAAAGAAGAGTCATCCAACAATTGATACGCAAAACGGCAGAGCAAAACGTAATGGCAATCATATATGTATTTGAATGCCTTTTCGTCGCCCTGCTTCAGTTTTTCAATAATGTGTTTCTCCATAGTCATTTGAGCTACAAAAGATAAATTCCCCAAAAGTAGAAGAATTAAATATTCTTTTTCATAATATGCGCATAGATTTCAAGTATATTAGTTATAAGACAAAATTTAAAAGATATAGGGTAGTCAAAATAGAGAAGATTTATTCCACTCCTTCACAGAAGCGGGTAATCACCTTTTCCCCCTCCGTATTGCGGATATTCACATTCTTCATGCTGATATTCTTACTGTATATAAATTCAGCTCCCAGCCGGGAGGTGATATCTATATCCTCCAACACAATACCGTCGATAGGCATTTCGGGAATACCATTGAAGAACAAGGCGCGGCGAGCACCGGCACAAATCAGGTTCTTCACGTGGATATTACGGAAACAGGGAGTTGTTTCGTCCACCGGCAGCGGCTCTACCTTCGCAGGAACGGTTTCTCCGCTTTCCAAGACTTCTACAGCAGATTTTCCGCCATAGTAGAGATTGAAAGTAATCGGTTCGGTAGGAATATCCATCATGGAGACATTGGTTACCCATATATTCTCTACAATGCCGCCGCGTCCACGCTTACTCTTGAAGCGCAAGCCTACATCCGTACCCAGGAACTGGCAGTTGCTGACGGATACATTGCGCACTCCGCCACTCATCTCGCTACCCACCACAAAACCGCCATGACCTTTGAAGACCGTACAGCCGTCTACCACCACATTCTCGCAGACGCGTGCACGGCGACGTCCGTCTTCATCCTTACCGCTCTTCAGGCAGATACCGTCATCGCCCACGTCGAAAGTAGAATTTACGATAAGGGCATTCTTACAAGATTCCAGGTCCAGCCCGTCACCATTCTGCGCATAGCTCGGATTACGCACCTGCACTTCTTCAACCAGAACATTCTCGCACATCAGCGGATGCAGGTTCCATGCCGGGGAGTTCTGGAAAATAACTCCCTGCAACCAGACGTTCTTGCATTCTATCAGGCTCACCATAACCGGGCGAAGGAAATGGCGGACGCTCTGCCATTCCTCTTCTGTTTGCAGCGTCTGGGGCACATTCATATTGCTGATGGTATCGCCCTTCAGCGTTTCGGGATAAGGAAACCAATAGGTAGGACGTTTATACACACCGCCACGGGCAATCGTCTGTTTCCATACACCTTCCGTCACCTTCTCGCGTTTCAGCGGACGCCAGTAATGACCGTTTCCATCGATGGCTCCTTCACCGGTGATGGCTACATTCTCCAAGTTGCGGCCGGAGATGGGTGACTGGCAACGGCGGGTGTCCAAGCCTTCAAACACGGTTTCTACCAGTGGATAAAGGTCTACATCCGGAGAGAAAAGGATAATGGAACCCTTCTCCAAGTGCAGGTCTATATTACTCTTCAATACGATAGGGCCGGTAAACCAAACTCCGGCAGGTACTATCAAATGTCCGCCACCTTGCTCGGAGAGGGAATGGATAGCTTTGGCAAAGGCCTCGGTACAAAGTTCTTCACCATTGCCTACGGCACCGAAGTCTTTCAGATTCACAGTACGGTCCGGAAACCGCGGAGCCTCTACCCGCGGCATGTCAAAAGGCAGGTTGCGGTACAGTTCTTCGTACTTATACGTTGTCTCTTGAGGTTGGCAAGCGCTAAGCGCCCACACACAAATGGCTGCAATCAGATACAATTGTTTCGTCATTTTTAATTATAGTTTTGATTATTCTCCTAAATAATAAGATGGTACGGGCGCTTGCGGATATCCCATGCTGCGATGCGCCACATAGCTGCGATACAAGGCATCCTGCATCAGCGTGACGCGGCGGTCGCTTGCAGGAATATTGGTGCGATAGATGCGTAACTCTCCGGGCAGGGCAGTAATCAGTTCCTCCCGCCAATCTCCTTCCATATCCACCATCATCAGGATATCTCCTTCGATGCCTTCGGTCAGCACTTCGCCTTTCCACTTCCAGATACTCTGCTTGCGTCCGCCGGAAGAGGAGTTTGCGCCCCAACGGTTATCATCTCCTTTAAAAGTCTCGCGCAGCAAGTCGGCATCCCACCAGATCCAGTTGCGGCAACCGGGCACTTCTTCGCTGGTCGTGTTCAGCTTCTTCCCGTCGGCAGTCAGCAGATACTTATCGGTACTGCCTCCTTTGCGGTCTTCGCTGGCAAAGCATTCCAGGCCGGGATGGGTAGGATCAAAGTCCGTTACCATACCGTCGCCCACGTGATAAGTGGTCTGTCCGATGCCCCAAATCAGTTTTCCCGTGGCAGCATCTACAACGGAAACACCGCGCCCGTCCTCTTTTTTAGGCTCGCTGACCATGAATACCTGCATTCCTGCCATATCCGGATGCAACTTGCAGAGATATGCCTTGTCACTATGTCCCAATCCGGACGACCACAGCAACGTACCGTTATCATCGAGCATGCACGAACCCAGCAAGATTTCATCCCGTCCGTCGCCGTCCACATCTGCAGTAACCATGCTATGGGCGCCCATGCTGCGCACAATCGGGTTTTCCTCGTCACCATCCCAGCGCCAGGCACGTTGCAGTTTTCCGTCTTTCAACATCCAGGCGTCTACTACCATCAGTTTATAAGTGCCACGTGCAGCCAGTATAAACGGTGTTTTACCATCCAGATAGGCCACTCCCATCTGATTACGGTTCTGACGTATCAGATTTCCGTAACGGTCGTTGCGTTCGGGCCAGTCTACGCGATCTATTTCTTTTCCGGTCATGCCATCAAGTACGGAAAGGTATTCGCTACCACCACAGACACGACCTTTTTCATTCTTCACATAGTCGTTGCCGGCAGTTTTTATCGCCACTTCTGCCTTGCCGTCACCGTTGAAGTCGTAGACGATGAACGGAGAGTACCAGATGCCCGGTTCGATGCCCGGTCCCATGTCGTAAGTCCACAGGTAAGTACCGTCGCTCAGGTAGGCAGAAATTTTATAGTTTTTCCCGGTGGTGTCGCCCGGCATTCCGGGGTCTACGTTGGTTTCGGGAGTGCGGATGATATAATCGTAAGTACCGTCGCCATTCAAATCGGCAAGGGCTATTTTTCCGGCTTTGGCATCGTCCTTCAGGCGGATGGAGGAATAGGGTTTCAGATCGGCAAGCACCACTTCCTTTTTATCCGAAGCTACGGGTTTCTGCCCTTTCGCCACGGCTTCCACCCAATAGGAGGCACGCTCGCAAGGGGTGGTATCTACAAAATCGCAAGTCTGTGAAATGGCTTTCCGGGTGAGGCGGCGCACTTTACCGTCCGCCTCGCGGTACACATGGAAAGATGTAGCCGGTGCATCCGATGCCAGCAGGCGCCAGCTAAGATAAACCGATTTGCCGTCTTGTACTGGGGCCGCAGTCAGCGCGCGGTTCAGGTTCTCCACGATCCGTTCCTGCGCAAAGCCTTCGACCAGTGGTTTCGGTTCATGTTTCGGATCGAGTATTTCGTAAAAGTAATGCCGCTCACGCGGGTCTTGAGCATGCAAGGCGCAGACTACACAGCAAAGCGCTGCCCATGCGTAGAAATGTTTCTTCATGATACTTTATTTATTGGTTATGGGAATCGATCGTTAATAACAATTTAGATAAATGGAAATTTACCAGCGTAGCGCTGGAGCAAGGTTTCCATTCGGATTACTTGCGCAGCAAGCCTGAAAGCCTTTCATTTATCAGTCCGGCAAAGCCTGAAGGGCTTTCATCTATCAGCCCAGGGCAACGCCCTGGGTAATAATCTGCTCTATCTCTGCGCCCTGAAAGGGCAAAAGCCCGTGTGTTATATCTTATGCCCTTTCAGGGCGTAAGGCGAGGGGGGCTTTCTTAACCCCAGGGCGTTGCCCTGGGCTGATAGATGAAAGCCTTTCAGGCTTGCTACGCTGATACTTCGCTGTGCTAAATTTTAGCGGCTCCGTTGCTAAATTATCATTTAACTCCTGATTCGTATTAATTATTCATGTATTGCCTTCATCGGCACAACGAGCACCGGTCCCAACAGTCCGCTGGGCATAGGCGCCCAACCGGCATAAGTACCCTTCTTATAGCCCAACGACGCCATATTGATATCCTTAAAGATACGCCAGTTCACTCCCCTGCGGTCCATATCCGCAATGCGGTTGGCAGGGAGATTGGTTACTTCCACTTCCAGCGTATTCTGCCCCGGATGCAGATACTGCCCAATCAGGCAACGGTACGGAACAGCCCAAAGCGTAGCCACCTCCTGCCCATTGATGCGGACACGGGCACTCTCGCGGACATCGCCCAGGGAGAGCAGCCAGTCATCGACCGAAGCAGGGTCATCAACGTAGAAAGACGTTGTGTAGCAGGCAGTGCCCATCGTCGTCCCCGCACCATCAAAGGGCAAATCCGTCCAAGAGCCCAAAGAGACAGAATCGGGAACACTGCCCACAGCAGGAGCACTCTGCAGGAAACGGAAAGACCAGTTTTGAGCAGACAGATCGCACAGGGTACGCGAGAGCTTCGCATAGGGTGCGCGAGAACGTCGCACAGAGCAGTACGGTCCCTTCGCATAGTGGCGGGCATATTCCTCGGACAGAGGCGTGTAATATTTCCACTCCCCGGCCTGTACATCCGCCTCCGTAAAAGTCTTGAGCAGAACGGACTGGCCGGATGCCAACTGCAATAGCACCTCCGTCTTTCCGTTCCGCTGGCGGATGCGGGCTTTCCCCGACGTGCCGTCCATCGGATTATAAATCAAGACCGAACGTGCCGGCACAGCCAGTGGTATCCACGCTTCCGTATCCCATTCCGTCTGGGCAGAGATAAAGTAATGATAACCGTCAGCATGGGCACGGCGAATGCAACTCAGTTTGTAGGTGGTCTTCGCAGCTTCGGGCACGGCGGCAGTCTGAGCCAGCGTCCGCCGATAGTCCGTACCGAAGAGTATCTTCCAGCCTTTCTCTTGGGCTTTCTTTATTTTCTCCATTGTCTTGCCAAATGCTTTGCGCTGCTTCTCTACCTTCGCAAAGCCCGGCACGTCTTCGGGATATCGGTCCAAGAAGACGATAGTCGCCCCTTCACGTGCAAGACTCAAAAGCTTCTTCAGCACATCCGCAGGCATCAGCCGGACACCGGGAATGACAAGCGCCTTGTAAGCTGCTCCACCGGAAGTCACAATCCTGCCGTCGCGGCACGCGGCGCTGCGGATAAAGTTATCGGAGATATAGTCCATATCGTAGCCCGCATCGTTGATGCGGTGCACAGCCTCGATAAAACGGGGAGCACGCTGCGCCATCTTATGGATATCGAACATCAGCAAGCGTCCGTCCTGCTCCTGCCATAAGTCATAAACCGGCAGATAGACCAGAAAATCGTTATCCGGTTGCCCCATCTGCAAGAAACTCTGACAGCGGGCGATGTATTGGAAAAATGCCGGCGCATCCCGCCAGATACTGTTCGTCGGGCTCATATCCACCGTAGCGTAGAACTTCCATCCCGGCCAGGCAGCTTCGGCAGGCGAATACGTGGTACCATGGAAGTAGGTATGATTGACGCCGGAAACGAACATCAGGTCTATATCGGGTTTGCACTGCGACAAGGAAGTGCGGAAGTGCTCCGTCAGCCAGGTGAATGTCTCCGAAGAGGTATAGGGCTTTCCGGCAATATGTGCAGCCGAAGAGGCGTATTTCAGCATGGAGAGGTCGGAGTCGTTGGGGCGCGTCAGGGAGTCACGGCGCAAACCGCGGATGCCGAAGTCTGACAGGCCGAAGCCTTCACATTCCGGGACATCTACCGTGGCGTAAAGGTCTATCAGGTTTCCGGGGGAGCCATGCGCCTGGTTGCGGGTCTTGGAGCCGTGCTGATGCGCCCAGTCCGTCCACTGCCGGGTGAAGTTTTCTTGCAGCAGTTCGCCGAGGGTTTCACGGTAGTCGGAAATGATTCGGCGGGCAGCGTCGGTCCGTTCGCCTTTGGCAAGGAATTCCGGCAGTTGTTCTTCGAGCTTATAGCCGCGGCGGGCAGAGAATTCATCGAAAAGTCCTTCTGTCCAGTCGGCGCCGTAGACCTCGTAGGAGTCGTTGAAAAAATTATGAGGATAGGCGGCAGAGGCACCATCCCCAGAAGCCGTCCCGGCAAAGGCCCGGTCAAAGCGGTCGAGGTAATTCTTCACAGCACGGGCTGAGAAGTGGTTCATCACATAACCTTCGCCACCGGGAGCGGCACGTTTCACTTTCTGCAAGGTCTTGCCACAGAAGGCAGCTATCAGGCGCCAGTCTCCCTTCGGAGCTTTCCAGTCGAGCATTCCCTCTTTGACTTTATCGGTAAGGTTGATGCACTTCCCAGCGTCGGAGAAAGCCATCAAGCGTTCTAATCTGGCATAAGGCTGCTGCCTGGCGTCGGAAACTTCTATCTTTTCAGCAAGACGCTCTCCGGCTTGCAGCCGATATTCCGTTACAAACAGCTTGCAGGCGGCATCTTCTATGGCTACCTCAGGACCTCCAAAGGGCCAGCCCGTACCGGTATTCATATCTATCTGCATGCCCAGGCGGGCTGCTTCGCTTTCCGTATGTTGCAGCATCTGCATCCACCGGGGAGAAAGGAACGGGATTTCGTTGGCATCATTTCCCTGCACCCCATAGATAGGGGTGATTTCCATGGTTCCCATGCCTGCTGCGGCATACGCTTCCAGATTACGGGTAAGGTTTTCCTTATCTACCGCACTTCCCATCCACCACCAGCGGGCGGCAGGCTTAGCTTCGGTCGTGACTTCGGGCCAGGCAGTGGTTTGCGCTGACAAGGAACCGACAGCAAAGAATACCAAAATAAGACTTAATACTTTCTTCATAATACTATTTCTCTAATTCCAGGCATCCCATAATGAACGGCCCCGTTGCCTTCGCATCGTTATCCCGCATCTTTTCACCTATATAATACTCAAAACTTCCATCGCGATACGGATGCCCGCCCAAGCCGCCTACCTGGCAGCAACGGGTCAGCGTCAAAGTACCGTCCTGGTTCTCAACCAGCAGTTTGTCTTTCAGTCCTTGCAGCGCCTTCTCGGCTACGGTACGATACTTCGCATCAATATACCCTTTATTCACCGCTTTTGCATAAGCATACATGCACTGCGTGGTTACAGATGCTTCCGGAAAGTTACCTTTACGCTTCGGCTGGTCAATCACCTGATACCACAAACCGCCACGCTGGTACTTCGGCAGTGCCTCCGCCAATCCTTTGATGTAACCTATCATATCGGCCCGTCCCGGATGATCCTCCGGAATGAAGTCCAATGCATCTACCAGCGCCATGAACCACCAACCGATACTGCGCCCCCAGAAGTTAGGAGAATGCCCCGTCTCCGGATCGGCCCAACGCTGGCTCTTGCTTTCGTCCCAGGCATGATGATAGAGACCGGTTTTTGCATCATAAGTATGCTTGTGGCAGAGACGGAACTGCTTCACAGCCTCGTCAATCCATTCCGGCTTATTGAACTCGGCACCATATTGTGCCAGGAACGGCGAAGCCATATACAGCCCGTCCAGCCACATCTGATGCTGATAAACCAGCTTGTGCCAGAAACCGCCTTCCAACGTACGGGGCTGGTTCTTCAACTGGCGAATCAATACATCCATCGCCTTTTTGTAGCGTTCGTCGCCCGTCTCGCGATAGAGGTCGAACAGCACCTTGCCGGAGTTGATGAAGTCCAGATTATAGGCAGCCATGTCATACAAGTGTATCTCACCCTGCTCATTAATCAATGAGTCCGCCCACTGCTTCACGTAATCATAGTAACGATGGTCTCCTGTTGCTTTCCACACCTGCAACATGGCACAGCACCCCACGCCTTGCGCATAACCGAAGAACAGGCGTTTGCCATGGTCCAACTGATAAGCCTGCGGAAAGCGCCTCATCTCGGAATCGGCAAACCAGCGGGCATACGAACCCGGCTCCCAGGCATCACTGCGGAAAGGAACGGCAGGCAGCCCCGCCTTATTGTATAAATTCACACGGAAGAAATTGCAGAATGCGTAACGGACAGCCACCGGCACCTCCACCTGCGGAGCAGATACCTCCAACCGGCTGCCGCGAATCACAGCCGTAGCCGGATAGAAACGCCGGTCGGCACCGGCTATGAGGAAGCCCTTCACCGGTTCGTTGTTCGGAGTCATCAAACCGTCTTCGGCATAGTCAAAACTCAGCACAGCCTTGTCTCCCTCCACCTTCATCGTCTTGAAAAGCGGACCGGAGCAGACAACCTTTTTCCCATACTGTCCGGCAAGTGCCCACAGCGCCAGGCGCTCACCTGCTACGCGCTTGTTCCGCGGATGAATATCCGTAGAATCACCTGCATCGGTAATCACGGCCATGCCTACATTTTTCAGCCCGCTCTGCCACGTCTTGAGTTGCGCCTCACGGATAGCAGCCGGCTGCCCCTTGTGCGGAGCAATCTGCATGAAATAGAAGGGCATATCAGGCTGCTTCCACTCCTTGCGCCAACTGTTTATCATATTGGTGAATACCTGCTGGTACTTCTCCGCCCGGATAGCATTCGATTCGCCCTGATACCATATATTTCCTTTTACCGTATATCCCAGAATCGGCTTAATCATGCCGTTCCACAGCGTGGCAGGTACTTTGCAATACCCCTTCTGCTGCTTCACATTTTTCAGCGCAAACTCTTCCAGCACATCGGCATACAGCGGATTGTTCTTCATCACATCCATCTTGGTCCACGACTCGGCATGCGTGCCGCCCCAAGTAGATTGTATCATGCCCACGGGCACATTCAGTTCCTTATGCAGTTTGCGGCCGAACACAAAGCCCACTGCCGAGAAGTCATAAAGGTTCTTCGGATTGCATACCAACCATTTCCCTTGGCAGTCGTCCATCTCGCCATCGGGCGCCAACTGATGCTCTACATGGAACAGGCGGAACTCCGGATAATCGGCGTCCTTCATTTCCTCCTCCTCAGTCTCCATGCCCGTCATCCACTTCATGTCGGGATGCTTGCAAACGGGGAACTCCATATTACTCTGCCCCGTACAGAGCCAGACTTCGCCAATCAATACATTATTAATAGTGATGGAATTCTCACCGTTTACCGTAACGGACTGATTCTTTGCCGCCGCAGGAGTTTTCAGCTTTACAGTCCACTTGCCGTTTGCACCAGCCTTGACAGTCACCACCTTGTCCGTCCAGGAAGCCTTTACCGTGATTTTTTCACCGGGTGCAGCTTTCCCCCATACATTGACTTGTGTATTCTGTTGCAAAACCATGTTATCAGAGAAGATAGCAGGAAGGGTTATCTTTGCCGTTATCGGACACAGAACAAAGAAAATAAAAAGGACTGTTAGTCCAAGTAGCTTTTTCATGTGCTTTTAATAGTTTTATTGATTAAGACTTAAATGCCATTTTGATAGCGATGCAAAAATAAGGAGTTCCCGGCAAAGATCCGCTTACTGTTTTGGCGGTTCTCTTATTGTTTTTGCCGTTTATCTCAATCAGCATCAAGGCTTCAGATAAACCACAGTCCTTCCACTGCCATATTTGCACAGCACTCCCTGCTCAACATAACGGTTCAAATCGTCCAGTGACTGCGATTTCGACCGCCCGGTCAGTTCAGAATAGTCCGCACGGGTAATGCACCTTTTCTCATCCAGGTGTTTTTGCAAAAGTTTCAACCGTTGCGCCTCCGATAGCTTAGAATGAGAGACATACGGTGACTCTTTCCGTTCCAGTTCCATCGTCACAAAGCGGCGGCGGAATTTGCTGCTCACCCGCAAGTTCACATTTTTAAAATGAATGGACGGAGAACGTATCTCCTTCTTATCCTGCACCAATCGGTCACATTCCAGCGAAAGGGAGAAATGTCCCAGTTCGCCTACTTCCACAATCCAGCCGTCTGCCAGCCAGCTTTGCAGTTCGTCCGTAATGGCTTGCAGCGTACCGTCCAGAATGGCTTGGCTGAAACCCGTAGCATTGTGTACAATCTCCAGGAACTTATCTGCCGGAATCGTCCCTTTAGGCAGAACGCGCGCATGCAGGCGTTCATCTTTCTCTCCGTCTTGTGGAGGGTTCTGATACAAATCGTAATAGACACTCATAGTAAATAAAGATATAAGCCACCGAATTTATTATTTAAAAGCGGTGAGGTTAATAGTAAGAACCGAGATTTTTATTTCACCCGACCATGGTTGGGCGAAAAATCAACCATGGTTGGGCAAAAAGTAAACCAAGGTCTATCGAAAAGTAAACCTTGGTTTAACGAATTGTTCTCGCTGTCAAAGATAGTAAAAAAGGGGGAGTTAGGGAATAAAAACATAGAAATAAGCATTATCTTTACAGAAGAACAACCCCGAAAGGAACTGAGGCGCAAATGTCTGAATAAAACAAAGAAAATACAATCCGGCTTTTATTTTCCCCATACTTATGCAGAATCATCACCCTCTAAAGCTCTAACTGGAATAAAAATACTAAAAAAATATCCGTTTTTGTATATTATATCCCAAAGATTCCGTAATTTTGCGCCATTCTTAGAATAATTATACAGAAACATGAAGAAAAAAGCCAATCGGTTAGATGCCATCAAGATGATTATCTCAAGCAAAGACATCAGTTCTCAGGAGGAACTGCTGCAAGCTTTGGGAAAGGAGGGCTTTGAACTGACGCAAGCCACCTTGTCACGCGACTTGAAACAACTGAAAGTAGCAAAAGCAGCAAACATGAACGGGAAATATGTATATGTATTACCCAACAACATTATGTACAAACGCTCCAATGACCAAAGCGCCAGCGAAATGTTGATGAACAGCGGATTTGTTTCACTTCAGTTCTCGGGCAATATCGCCGTGATCCGTACACGCCCCGGATATGCCAGCAGCATGGCCTACGACATCGACAACCGCGAATGTCCCGCCATCCTGGGCACCATTGCCGGAGACGACACCATCATGCTGGTAGTGCACGAGGCCGCATCACACGATGAAGTGCGTAGCTTTCTGTCACAAATCATTCCGAATGTAAAGTAAATGAAGAAATATTAATTAAAGAAAGAAATGGATTCGAAACAAATTGATGTGATGGTGGCTGACGCCTCACATGAAGTTTACGTGGACAAGATTTTGGATACCATCCGGGAAGCTGCCAAGGTACGCGGAACGGGCATCGCAGAACGCACGCACGAATATGTAGCTACTAAAATGAGAGAAGGAAAGGCCATCATTGCACTGTGTGGAGACGAATTTGCCGGCTTCACCTACATAGAGAGCTGGGGTAACAAACAATACGTGGCAACGTCGGGTTTGATAGTACATCCCGATTATCGCGGGCTGGGACTGGCCAAACGGATCAAAACCGCCTCTTTCCGCCTGGCACGATTGCGATGGCCCAATGCCAAGGTTTTCAGTCTGACGAGCGGAGCCGCTGTAATGAAGATGAATACCGAACTGGGATACGTCCCCGTCACCTTCAACGAGTTGACCGACGACGAATCGTTCTGGAAAGGTTGCGAAGGCTGCATCAACCACGATATACTGGTAGCCAAAAACCGGAAGTTCTGCATCTGCACAGCAATGCTCTACGATCCGAAATTACATGAAGAAGATAAAATCTAAAAACCACAAGGATATGGAAAAGAAGAAAAAAGTAGTAGTCGCATTCAGCGGCGGTCTGGACACCTCATTCACAGTGATGTATCTTGCCAAGGAAAAAGGATATGAAGTATATGCTGCCTGTGCCAACACCGGCGGTTTCAGCCCCGAACAGCTGAAAACCAACGAAGAAAATGCCTATAAGTTGGGGGCTACGAAGTACGTTACCATCGACGTGACACAGGAATATTATGAAAAGAGCCTGAAATACATGGTATTCGGCAACGTGCTGCGCAACGGCACCTATCCCATCTCGGTAAGCTCCGAACGTATCTTCCAGGCACTGGCCATTGCGCGCTATGCCAACGAAATCGGAGCAGATGCCATCGCACACGGTTCGACCGGTGCCGGCAACGACCAGATTCGTTTTGACATGACGTTCCTTGTGATGGCTCCGGGTGTGGAAATCATCACCTTGACACGCGACATGGCACTGAGCCGTCAGGAAGAAATAGACTATTTGAACAAGCATGGCTTTGCCGCCGACTTTGCCAAACTGAAATATTCCTATAACGTAGGTCTGTGGGGTACCAGCATCTGCGGCGGTGAGATTCTGGACTCTGCACAGGGCTTGCCCGAAAGCGCTTACCTGAAGCATTGCGAGAAAGAAGGCAGCGAACAGTTGCGCCTCACTTTCGAAAAGGGTGAACTGAAAGCTGTGAACGACGAGAAGTTCGACGATCCTATCAAGGCCATTCAGAAGGTAGAAGAGATTGGCGCCGCATACGGTATCGGCCGCGACATGCACGTAGGCGACACGATTATCGGTATCAAAGGCCGCGTAGGCTTTGAGGCTGCCGCTCCGATGCTGATTATCGGCGCACACCGCTTCCTCGAAAAATATACGCTGAGCAAGTGGCAACAGTATTGGAAAGACCAGGTAGCCAACTGGTACGGAATGTTCCTGCACGAAAGCCAGTACCTGGAACCGGTGATGCGTGACATCGAGGCCATGCTGACCGAAAGCCAGCGCAACGTAAACGGTACGGCCATCCTCGAACTTCGCCCGCTCGGCTTCTCTACCGTAGGTGTGGAAAGCGAAGACGACCTCGTGAAGAACAAACTCGGCGAATACGGCGAAATGCAGAAGGGGTGGACAGCAGAAGATGCCAAAGGCTTTATCAAGGTCACCTCTACTCCACTGCGCGCCTATTATGCAAATCATAAAGACGAAAAGATTTAACCAATAAGCGAAATACAAAACAATAGATATTATCAAAATGATTAAAGTAGGAATCATCGGCGGAGCCGGATACACGGCAGGCGAACTGATACGCTTGCTGCTCAACCATCCGGAAGCGGAAATCGTCTTCATCAACAGCTCAAGCAACGCCGGCAACAAAATTACCGACGTACACGAAGGACTGTACGGCGAAACGGATTTAGTATTCACCGACCAGCTTCCGCTGGACGAGATCGACGTGCTCTTCTTCTGCACCGCTCACGGCGACACGAAGAAGTTTCTGGACAGCCACAACGTACCCGAAGAATTGCGCATCATCGACCTCTCTATGGACTACCGCATCGCTTCTCCCGAGCACGACTTCATCTACGGCTTGCCGGAACTGAACCGCCGCGCCACCTGCAAGGCGAAGCATGTTGCCAATCCGGGCTGTTTTGCCACTTGTATCCAGTTGGGCCTGCTCCCGCTTGCCAAGCACCTGATGCTGAACGAAGACGTCATGGTGAATGCCATCACCGGTAGCACAGGCGCAGGCGTAAAACCCGGCGCAACAAGCCACTTCAGCTGGCGCAACAACAACATGAGCGTCTACAAAGCTTTCGAGCACCAGCACGTGCCCGAAATCAAGCAATCGCTCCGCCAGTTGCAGAACAGCTTCGACTCGGAGATTGATTTCATCCCCTACCGCGGCGACTTTCCACGAGGCATCTTCGCCACCATCGTAGTGAAGACGAAAGTGGCGCTGGAAGAAATCATCCGCATGTACCAGGAGTATTATGCCAAAGATTCCTTTACCCATATCGTAGACAAGAACATCGACCTGAAGCAGGTGGTGAACACCAATAAATGCCTCATCCATCTGGAGAAGCATGGCGACAAGCTGCTCATCATTTCCTGCATAGACAACTTGCTGAAAGGTGCCAGCGGCCAGGCTGTACACAACATGAACCTGATGTTCAATCTGGAAGAAACCGTAGGATTACGGTTGAAACCCAGTGCCTTTTAAAAGATATGGCAAAATTTAATAAAGAGGTTTTCCTCAAAGCAACATTCGTAGGCGCTGCTATCGGAGCAGCGATTTACATTGTATCAAAATTTGTATTATGAAATTATTCGACGTATATCCCCTCTTTGACATCAACATTGTCAAAGGAAAAGGCTGCCACGTATGGGACGAAAACGGTACGGAGTACCTCGACCTCTACGGCGGCCATGCTGTCATTTCTATCGGACATGCACATCCGCACTACGTGGAGATGATAAGCAAACAAGTAGCGACGCTGGGATTTTATTCCAACTCTGTCATTAATAAGTTGCAACAGCAAGTGGCCGCACGACTGGGAAAAGTCTGCGGTTACGACGACTACTCCCTGTTCCTTATCAACAGTGGCGCCGAAGCCAACGAAAATGCCCTGAAACTGGCATCTTTCTACAACGGACGCACCCGCGTGGTATCTTTCTCCAAAGCCTTTCACGGCCGTACTTCGCTTGCTGTAGAAGTAACCAACAATCCTAAAATCATTGCCCCCATCAACAACTGCGGACACGTAACGTACCTCCCGCTGAATGATATCGAAGCTATGAAGGCCGAATTGACCAAAGGCGATGTCTGCGCCGTGATTATCGAAGGCATCCAGGGCGTAGGCGGCATACAGTTGCCGACGGACGAGTTCATGCACGCCCTGCGCGAAACCTGTACCGCCCACAACACTGTATTGATACTGGACGAAATCCAAAGCGGCTACGCCCGTAGCGGGCGCTTCTTCGCCCATCAGCACAACGGCATCCAGGCCGATATAATCACCGTAGCCAAAGGCATCGGCAATGGCTTCCCGATGGGAGGCGTACTTATCAGCCCGATGTTCACCGCCGTATACGGCCAGTTGGGAACCACTTTCGGCGGAAATCACCTGGCATGTAGCGCCGCGCTGGCCGTGCTGGACGTGATAGAACAGGAAAACCTAATAGACAACGCTGCCAAAGTGGGTGAACATCTGCTGACAGAACTGAAAAAATTCTCCCAAATCAAGGAAGTCCGCGGACGCGGCCTGATGATTGGCATGGAATTCGAAGAGCCCATCAAAGAACTACGCCTGAAGTTGCTGAAAGAGCAGCATGTATTTACCGGTGTCAGCGGCACGAACGTGATCCGGTTACTGCCGCCGCTTTGCCTCAGCATGGAGGAAGCAGATGAATTCCTCGAACGATTTCAGAAAGTTATTTGATATTTGACAGATAATCAGCCAACAAAAGAAACGACCGTAAAGACAATCCCTCTCTTTCGGTCGTTTTTTGTAGAAAATTTATCTACCTTTGTCCACAGATTACTTTTTAACATATAGAAGATATGAGAACAGCAATTATCGGAGCAGGAAACATGGGCGGCTCCATCGCCCGCGGACTGGCAAAAGGGACTATCATCCCCGCCGCCGACATCATCGTATCGAACCCCTCGCAAGGCAAACTGGATGCCCTGAAGGCCGAATTCCCCGCCATGCAAACTACGCATGACAATCAGGAGGCCGTGACCGGCGCCGACTTCATCATCCTGGCCGTGAAACCCTGGCTAATGAAACCCGTAGTGAGCGAACTGAAACTGAAAAGCAAGCAGATACTCATCTCCGTGGCCGCCGGCATTCCCTTTGAAGAACTGGCACACTACGTGGCCGACAAGGAAATGACCATGTTCCGCATCATCCCCAACACCGCCATCAGCGAACTGGAAAGCATGACCCTCATCGCCAGCCGGAACGCCACGAAGGAGCAGGAACAACTGATGCTCGACATCTTCAACCAAATGGGCCTTGCTATGCTCATCCCCGAAGAGAAGTTTGCCGCCGCCACTTCCATGGCCTCTTGTGGCATCGCCTACGTGCTGAAGTACATCCAGGCCGCCATGCAAGCCGGCATCGAACTGGGCATCCGCCCTGCAGACGGCATGCGCATGGTAGCCCAAACGGTACGCGGCGCCGCCGAACTGATACTAAACAACGATACCCACCCCAGCGTGGAGATCGACAAAGTATGTACCCCCGGTGGCATCACCATCAAAGGCATCAATGAACTGGAACACGAGGGATTCTCCTCTGCCGTGATCAATGCCATCAAAAAGAGCATTTAAAGCAAACAGAATACAAATAACTAATTCATCAACCAAATGGAAGACCAAATCAGACAAATAGCCGAACGCCTCCGCGGCCTGCGCGAAGTCCTTGAGCTCACCGCCGAAGACATTGCCCGCGACTGCGACCTTTCTGCTGAAGAATATCGCCTTGCCGAAACCGGAGAATTCGATATCTCCGTCAGCATGCTGCAAAAAATTGCCCGCCACTACGGCATCGCGCTGGACGCATTAATGTTCGGCCAGGAGCCCAAAATGAGCACCTACTTCCTGACCCGCGCCGGAAAAGGTACTAGCATCGAGCGTACCAAAGCCTACAAGTACCAGTCACTGGCCGCCGGCTTCATCAACCGCACCGCTGACCCGTTCATCGTCACCGTAGAACCGAAACCCGACGATGAATCGATACACTACAACAGCCACGCCGGACAAGAATTCAACCTCGTACTGGAAGGCCGCATGATGGTGAGCATCGACGGCAAAGAACTTATCTTAAACGAAGGAGACAGCCTGTACTTCAACTCTAAACTGCCCCACGGCATGAAGGCGCTGGATGGAAAGACGGTACGCTTCCTCGCGGTAATCATGTAAAATGTGCTAATTATGGTAGAAAGATTTTTATCACAAACCTCCTTCACATCGCAGGAGGACTTCATCAAGAACCTGAAAATAAACGTACCGGAAAACTTCAACTTCGGCTACGACGTAGTAGATGCCTGGGCCCAAGAGCAACCCGACAAACCCGCCCTGCTATGGACCAACGATAAAGACGAACACCGTCAGTTCACGTTTGCCGACATGAAGCGCTACACCGACATGACGGCTTCGTACTTCCAAAGCCTCGGCATCGGCCATGGCGACATGGTAATGCTGATACTGAAACGCCGTTTCGAGTTCTGGTACAGCATCATCGCCCTGCACAAACTGGGCGCCGTAGTCATCCCCGCCACGCACCTGCTGACGAAGAAAGACATCGTATACCGCTGCAACGCTGCTGACATCAAGATGATAGTCTGCGCCGGCGAACCGGTCATCACCGACCATATTACTGCCGCTATGCCCGACTCTCCTACCGTGAAGCACCTCGTCAGCGTAGGACCCGAAGTGGCTGAAGGTTTCGAAGACTTCCACAAAGGTATCGAGGCCGCCGCACCGTTCGTGAAGCCGGAACATCCGAACACCAACGATGACATCTCACTGATGTACTTCACCAGCGGCACCACCGGCGAACCGAAGATGGTAGCCCACGACTTCACCTATCCGCTTGGACACATCGTCACCGGCAGCTTCTGGCACCGCCTGACCGAAGACAGCCTGCACCTCACCATCGCCGACACAGGCTGGGGCAAGGCCGTATGGGGTAAGCTCTACGGACAGTGGATAGCAGGCGCCAATATCTTTGTCTACGACCACGAGAAGTTCACCCCCGCCGCCATCTTGGAGAAGATACAAGACTATCACGTCACTTCTCTCTGCGCACCGCCCACCATCTTCCGCTTCCTCATCCACGAAGACCTGACGAAGTACGACCTCTCCAGCCTGCAATACTGCACCATCGCCGGAGAAGCCTTGAACCCCGCCGTGTTCGACACCTTTAAGAAACTGACCGGTATCAAACTGATGGAAGGCTTTGGCCAAACGGAAACCACACTCACCGTAGCCACCATGCCTTGGATGGAACCGAAACCGGGCAGCATGGGACTTCCCAATCCACAATATGATGTAGATCTGATAGACTACGACGGCCGCTCCGTAGAAGCCGGCGAACAAGGACAAATCGTAATCCGCACCGACAAGGGCAAACCGCTGGGCCTCTTCAAAGAGTACTACCGCGACGCCGAACGCACCCACGAGGCTTGGCACGACGGCATCTACTATACCGGAGATGTAGCGTGGAAAGATGAAGACGGCTACCTCTGGTTCGTAGGTCGTGCCGACGACGTTATCAAGAGTAGTGGTTACCGCATCGGCCCCTTCGAAGTGGAAAGTGCATTGATGACGCATCCTGCTGTTGTAGAGTGTGCCATCACCGGAGTACCCGACGAGATTCGCGGACAGGTGGTGAAAGCAACCATCGTCCTCTCCAAAGAGTACAAGGCCCGCGCCGGCGAAGAACTTATCAAAGAACTTCAGAACCATGTGAAGAAGGTGACTGCTCCTTATAAGTATCCACGTGTCATCGAGTTCGTGGACGAGCTGCCGAAGACCATCAGCGGAAAAATCCGCCGCGTGGAAATCAGAGAGAATGATCAGAAATAAATAGATTTGCAGATAAGTGGAGAGGCCGTTTCTCGAATGATTAACGTTAATCGTTCAAGAAACAGCCTCTCTACTTGTTTATTGGTACCTGCATAGTTTTAACGTATGCAAATATATACTTCATTATACAGGCGCAAAGGATAAAAGACTTATATTTGTGACGAAATTGAACTTTACTTCAGACATGTATTAAATAATAAAGACCGGCACGGTATATGGAAAACAAAACACAGACATGGAAGCTTCTTGCTTTCTTGGGAGTAATGCTTCTTTTGTCTGATACGATATACGCCCAGCAATGGACATCCGATTATTCTTCGGAAACAAAACGAGACACAGTCTCATTTGCACATCGCTTCATCCACAGATTAGGCGTAGAAGGTCGTATGGGCTACATATTCCCCACCAACCCTTTCCTGGAAGGCTACAACCGTAGTGGCAAGACCATGAACGACACCTATTCCGGCCATCTGAAGTATTCGTTCCAAGTCCGCCCCAACACCGCCGCCGACCGTGCTTACATAGGTGCTTACCAAGGCATCGGATTAGGTTATTTCGACTTCGAGAACAAGCAGGAACTGGGAAACCCCATTGCCCTCTACCTGTTCCAGGGAGGACGTCTTGCCCAACTCACCCCTCGTCTGTCGCTCAACTACGAATGGAACTTCGGAGCCTCCTTCAACTGGAAGCCTTACGAGGATTATGAAAATCCGGAGAACACGATCATCGGCTCGAAAACAAATGCCTTCCTCAATGTCAACCTTTACTTGAACTGGGCAGTTTCCCCAAAAATCGACTTGATAGTGGGAGCTACCGGAAGTCACTTCTCCAACGGAAATACCCAGTACCCCAATTCGGGTCTGAATACAATTGACTGCAAAGTGGGTCTGGTCTATAACTTCAACCGGCGGGCAGACGAATTGGGCAAATCCTGGCAGCGTCCTATCCCCCCGCCCTTTCCGCGCCACATCAGCTACGACCTGACGTTCTTCGGTTCCTGGCGCAAGAAGGCTGTGGACTTCGGCGGTGGACAAGTACCTGCACCGGGCACTTACACCGTAGCAGGTTTCAGCTTTGCACCGATGTACAACTTAGGCTATAAATTTCGTGCCGGTGTAGCCTTGGATGGAGTATACGACCACAGTGCGAACATTGAAGCGGTATACAACGGAATGGATGACTTTTCCTCCCCTTCTGCCATCAAGCAGATGGCCTTAGGCTTATCCGCCCGCGGAGAGTTCGTAATGCCCTACTTCACCGTAGGCATCGGCCTTGGAGCCAATGTACTGCATAGCGGAGGCGACCTCAAATCTTTCTACCAGATACTGGCATTGAAGATAGACGTCACCCGCAACTCCTATCTTCACATCGGATATAACCTCAGGGAATTTCATGAGCCTAATTACCTGATGCTGGGTCTAGGCTTCCGGTTCAATAACAAGCGCCCCAAGCTATACTAAACGGTTCAAGGAGCATGGCTTACCCAAACTCTTCGACCGCTCTTTCCAGTCTGCTCAGAGTCAATTCTCCCGACTGCCTCCACAACTGCTCTCCTTTTCTGAAAAGGATAAATGTAGGGGTTACTTCGATTGTATAGAAATCAGCGAGGTCGCTTTCCTGATCTACATCCACTTGTACCACCTCAAGTGTTCCTTCCATCGCCTTCTTAAATTTTTCTACCACCGGCTGCATACGTTTGCAATGAGGGCACCACGTTGCATAAAACTCAGCCATTACCCAATCAGCATTAGCCAACTTCTCCCGGTTTCTCTCCTCACGAGCAACTTTCTTCTCTTCCATATCATTCTTGTTTAAGTTAATAGTTGGAATTTCAACAATACGAAGAGAAGAAAGGTTTACGGTATAAAGGACAATTTGAAGTCTGAATATACCCCGGATCTTGCAACTGTACAGAAGTTCTTTTGGATTGATAGCTTTACCGGTTTACATCTTGGTTTACACGAGTGCTGCAAATCATATCTAAAATGAGCATAATTTAGAAGCGCTATGGAGTATTTTGAATGATTTCTGAAATCATTGCTACAATGATCTCTGAAATTATTACTGCAATGATTTCTGAAATCATTGCAGTAATAAGATGAAGGAAAAAACATACATAGAACTGCGCTAATTCCCAGACTATGAATATATGGTAAGTCCATAAAAGAATAAAGCCCCGTAAACTTGTCGTTTACAGAGCTTTAAACAGTACTCGAAGCGGGACTTGAACCCGCACAGCCGCAATGGCCAAAGGATTTTAAGTCCCCCACACATTCCACCATTCTCGCTTTGCAACAGCCTATTATAAAGCTATAAATCTGCGATTTATGCAATGTACACTTCTATATCTTACACTCTGATTCTATCTTGGTTTAACTATTGGTTTAACTCTGAGACTTAACCCAAGAAATATTCAACATTTAATTTTTATTCATTATATAGCCAATAAAGCGACACTGAATTACTTCAATGCCGCCTTATATCTGCTCATATTAAAACTCAAATCCGATTTTAGCTGTGATACCGCCTATATTGCTGATTTCTTTATCACTGTTAGCATATATAGGGCTATCCACTTTCTGATAGGTGTAACCCACTTTCAGATATACAGATAAGCATTTATAGAAATTATAGTTAACTCCCACACTCGGACTTAGATATACTCCCTTAGCATCCAGTACGGAGTAGCCTGCCTTTACGTCAATGAATGGAGCAACCTTAGTCTGCATAAGATTGGCTTTCACATCCAAATACAACGGCATATAAGTCATTTCTGCATCCGAAGATGTAAAGTGAAATCCTAATCCTGCACCGACAAACAAATAGGGATTGAATTGATACCCGTGTGTGGTAGAAAACTCGGTGGCGTGTAATGCTGTCTCATCAAGGTGGAATGTTCGTCCTCCTTCAATCATACCTCTATACCCGTTCTGTGCACTGCATATAGATGCAGTCATTGCGATAACTAATACCGCTAATAATCTTAATGTCTTCATAAGTTAATAATATAAGTGCATCCCTGCTGCTTAGGGTTGCAACGTGAAATATATGTAAGGCAGCATCCTATTAATAGGCTTACATATCATTAATAAAGTAGTTGTAAGTAGTAAACTATATATCCGTTTCTTATCCAATATATTACGCTAACTTGTTCCCGAATGTTAGCTGTTAATAAATAGAGAGGCGTGGGAACTATTGAATATTACTGCATTGAGGCTCTCGACTGCCCTTCTTCAAGTAATAAACAATAGCCCACGCCAAACGTTATATAGTCCACTTAGTAAAGCGGGTATATAGCATTGACGTGAGCGTTCTTGTCTATTATCCTTGAAGAATGAAATTGTCGAGATTCCAATGCAGGATAATATGTCAAACGCTCTTCGTTAACTAATAAGTCCTTCCAGTCCCCTATCTCTTTAGAGGCTTGGAATTGCTGCAAAGTTACTAAATTACGTTTGATTGACAAGAACTATTGTTTATTAATAGTTGAGAATAGTCTCCCGTTGATAAATCAAGGTTAGGAGGAAATTCTAACTCGGTCTATATATACAGAATTTTAAAGATTTCCTCCCAACTAAAGTAATCAGAGTTTAGCAAGTAACCTGCTTACTTGTACCTTCTGAAACTTGCAACCTCGTGAAGTAACAAAACCTTGTGCGTTGAGTAGGTCTGCCATTTCGGATAAGGTCTTACCTTCCATTGATAACGAGCGTAGCAAAGCGATTGCCCGCATATTATTGGGGTTACTATCCGCTTTCAATCTATTGGTACGGTTACTATTAGCGATAGCCTCTTTATGCTTGTTCATCAAGTTATCCGATTTACCCAGTTTCATCCCTCGTGCCTTCTTAGCTTGCAATGACTGCCTTGTGCGTTGACTGATTAACCCTGCTTCATATTCAGCGATACTACTGATAATGTGGAGTATCAAGCGGTTAGCTTGCGGGAAATCACAAAAGGTAATCTCCACATCACTCTCCAATAACTTGGAAGTGAACGCCACATTACGGCTCAATCGGTCTAACTTCGCCACAATAAGAATAGAATTGGTCTTACGGCACATTATCAACGCTTCTTGCAATTTAGGTCTATCCGTCCTCTTACCGCTTTCAGTCTCGACAAATTCATGTAGGATAACTCCCTCTTTAATGAAGTTATGAATAATCTCTCTTTGAGCCTCAACTCCAAGACCGCTTCTTTCCTGCTTCATGGTTGATTGGCGTAAATACGCTATGTATGTCTTCATCGTTTACATATTTTAAGAGTGGTTACACGAGCTAAACGAACGTTCAATTCATGTAACACTCTGATTAATAACTAAAGTCCGTCATATTTCGAGACTTCCTTACCTATCCATATAATCCACCAAATTATCAATGCCACCGCAAATAACGGACACAGTAATACGATAGCAAATGCCGCTGCAAGCGAGAGTATAAAGTAGAATACATCTTTCATAATGCCATGAATTAACGGTTTAACGTACCTTCATCCGTAAGGAGAGTGCTTTCATCGTAACAATGTTCCTTCAATAATTTGTAAGTGTCCTCACTATGCGCTATGTAGTAGCGTTCGGATGCCTTAACTTTAGGTTGATAAGTGAGTTTTACCTCACTAACTCGGAGTAATCTTTGCCCTTCCATAAATTGAACTGTTTTAAATGTTGTTTCTTATATCACCCCACTGGAGGGGTCATGAGAGGATGTCAAGTCACGTTTACGTGACGTATTTATGGATGAGGCTCTGAGTTCTTGAATAGAAAAACGCTATACCTTTTTCTGCGTTGAATTGGATAGGTGGGGGTATCTGTAATGAAGTACCCGTTATATTATGTGTGGCTCTTTCCCGTATATCCTAATCTCCTATATTGGATGGCATTAATAATGAAGTGGCTCTGATATGCGCCACAATCTTACAAGTTATATCCGTTTCATTTTACGGAGTTCCAAATATGTAGTATCTTTAAGGTGGGTAAGGGAAGTTAGTAATGTCAGTCTCTTAGGCTTGCAATTCGGATATATAATGCAGTTTACCGTTACCGTATTTATAAGGTATCAGCAAATCGAACTTCCACTTTCAAATCGGGTATATAATTGCAGTCACTTATCAACTTGCTTATAAGCTATCCTATTACCGACTTCATTTGATAGATATAGCTGCCCGTAGATAACTCTGCCATAATACACAGATTACTTGCCATTAATCAATCGCCTATGATAATGAATGAAATGTTTAGTTATGAAGAATTGAGAGATATAGCTATAAAAGCGGGTGTATCTGATAATCGGGTTCATATTGGAGTATGGGCACGGTTATCGGGGTTCACCAAGATACGTAAACAGATTAACCACGTTAGAAAGACTTATTACACAAAATTACCATGCGAATAGAAATTCCAGTATTCCCCGAAGCGACAACCATAGTTACAGATAACGTAATTCACGAGATAGTTCACGAAAACCACCAATATGTAATAGACAGCCCTAAATTGATACCCCGTAAAGACGTACCATTCCGTAAGCCCAGTTCCAAGAAGGGGAACGCTAAATTAGCCCCACGTAAGGGGAACGGAGTTCAATCAGAGAAAAAGAATCAAGGTTAAGATGCCTCTAAGCTCAAAGTTTCCAATACAATATATGTTCATTCTTTAAAGTAAGGAAAGTTTACTATCTTTGCATAATCAAGTAAGGGAAGTAGAGAGAGTATCATTCAAGAGGATAAATCGCTCAATTATTGCAATAATCACTAGATATGTATTAATCGAAGGAAGTAATAGAGCCAGATTCCAGTCTGGTTTTATTATTCTCCCACTTGTCTAATTTATTGACCTTGACTCCCTTAGTATATAGATTGAATCTAGCAAAAAACTGGACACCACATTTCAGATAGTTTCTTCATTAACACTTATCTAATTTTAAATTGAATGAGAAGAGAATTGATTTCTATTCCAGAAGGTATCAAGTACCTCACAGACCTAGATGAATTTGAACTTCCAAATGGAGTATGCAACAAAAAGATACCCGGTTGTGGAGCAACCACAGTAGCACTTATAGATAATCATAAGACCATTATATGCAGTCCTAGAAACGAACTCCTAAAGAACAAGCACGCCCAATATTCAAACTCCTTACTTGTTGTTGGCGGTGTATATCAAGATGAGATTGACAGATATATACAGGATACTGATATTCCTAAAATTTTGGTTTCTTATGATTCCATGTATAAGTTGATTGGATGTATCAAAGATAAATCGGAGTGGAGAGTGGTAGTAGATGAGTTTCAATGTTTGTTGAGTGATAGTAGCTTCAAATCAGAGACGGAGTTTCATTTTCTGAATCACTTGAAAGCCTTCCCATACATTACATATCTTTCTGCAACTCCAATTCTTGACAAGTATCTAGAGCAGATAGATTTTTTCAATGATATACCTTATTATGAATTGCAATGGAAGGAGATAGAGACAGTACAGTTAATAAGATATAAGAATCCCAAGCCTATTAATATAGCCATCAACATTGTGCGAATGTATCAGGCAAAAAATTATCCTTCAATAGTGATTGACAATAAAGTACATCAATCTATAGAGTGCGTAATTTTCCTGAATAGCGTAACCAATATCTTAAACATCATCAAGCATACGGAATTAAGACCAGAGGACGTAAATATCATTGTAGGAAGTACCGATGACAACGACAAACTAATCAAGAAGATTGGAGCAGGTTTCAGCAGAGGGAGAATACCGTTGAAGGGTGAACCGCATAAACAGTTTACCTTTTGTACTTCCACTGCCTATGCGGGTTGCGATTTCTATTCTGAAAGCGCAGCATCGTTCGTTATTAGTGATTGTACCCGAATTAACACTTCCATAGACATATCCACCGACCTTGTTCAGATTGCAGGTCGGCAAAGATTGGATTCCAATCCATTCAGGAAATATCTTACCTTCATATATAATACCAGCGTAGAGGAAATTTCGGGCATAGAGTTTTACCAAGCATTAGAGGGTAAGGTTGCCGTTACCAATATGGAAGTGAAATCGAACAACAATGAAGCAGAGCCGTTGAAGCAGAAACGCATCAAGGACTGGAACAAAATGCCAATGTCATTACGTTATCAGGATTCATACACTATGTATGATGAACATTCCCAGCAATTTGTTTTCAATAGACTAGCTTACGTAAATGAACAGTTCTGCTTCGATTTACAGAAACATAATTATCAGAATGGAATCATCATCAGGAAGCAGTTGGATGACAATCACTTTGATACTTCTGTAAACCAAGAGTATATATCCTATCAGGAACAGTTGAAGCACCTGATTAAGAAGGAGGATTTCTCGGAGAGGATGAAATATTATTGTGAGTACAAGGATAAGGGTAATTTGATACTGGACGTATATGCAAACACCTTGCAATCCAAATACCCTGAATTGGAGTATTACTACAATACTCTGGGAAGTTCCAGAATCAAGGCGTTAAGTTATAAGGAGTGTAACCTTAAAAATGAGATAAGCATAATGAACTCAAAGAGCCGTATTCTCTATGAACTTGGTAAAGTCATCAAGAGAGGGGAACGGATAACGAACCCTGCATTGAAAGCATTACTGCAATCTATCTATGATAAATTGCGATTCAAGAAAACAGCCCATGCGACCGATATACTTGAATACTTTCCCGATTCTTTGTCAGGTCAGAAAGTGGTAACTCCTGAAGGTCGTAGAAACGGGTGGGAGATTAGATAAAAAGAAACCCCTGCTAGATAACTCTGGCAGGGGCGAATTCTTTACTTGTGAATCTGTATCAATCAGACGGGGTTAATTTCTCTATGCAATCTCCGCTTCCTCTTTCAAGGTTCTTATGACTTCAAGCATGAGCGCCTGAATACATGCTGTTTTTTCGCCGCATTTAGTATGCTCTAATTGAAGTTTCTCCTCTGCTTTAATTTCAGCTAAGGCTGCTAAAACTAGGCCATAACTGCTGTTGTTAATACAGTAATTAATAGCGTTGACCGAATATCCCTGACCTGCAATCTTCACTCCGAAAGCCTCTACCGCAGCTTTGTAAAGTGCAACGGCTTGCGTAGGAGTGCGTTTAGGGGTAATTAGGGAATCGTTTATACCAAGTGCTTTGGCATGTAGCAGTGAGTTTGACACCTGAATACCGAAATATTTCTGGGCAACAGTGCCGGACACCTTATATAGGTTACAGAACCCTCTGATTGCAATCAGTATATCATCGTTAGTGACTATACCTCCCCAACCGAGCCACTCTATTTTGTTCGGGGTTCTAGAGTAATAGGCGGAAGTCGCCACCCTTTGATAAGCATCTGCAAACGACTTGCATTCATCCACAATAACCGCATTTAGTGGCTCTTCAACTTCTCCCAACAACTGGAAGTTATCAGCCTTATCCAAGTACAGCATGAGGGGTATTTCGCAGTCGAAATCATCAGGTATCTGATTACCCGCATAGTCAAACAGCGGATATTGCTCTCCCTCCAATGTCTTCACATCAACAAAGGAAAAGACAGTAGGAAGAATCTTACTTCTATCCAATGCATTGTGAATACTATCATTCCCAAATGACTTGCGTCCCATTGAGAACTCTGAGAATACAGGAATTATTTCCTGCTCTTTACCGTCAGCCATGATAGTGACGGTCATTACAAACAGAGGATTCTCCTCTGTCTTTAGATTCCGATTCTTCATAAATTTTAATTGTTTTAAAATTTAAAATAACCAGAATCACCGCCAAGTATTGCAATCGCAATCGAGACGGAATATTATGGTTGTCACGCTAATACAGTACATCAAGTTAAAGAGCTCTCGTTGCGGAGTTGCAACGGTACAAAGATAGGTACATTTTTGTTACATACAATAGGGAGCGCCAAGAAATACCGATAATCCTGAAGCAACAGTTAATATATGTATTAATCCGCTAATATCAGCAAATGGATTTCAGTAAGAAATGCCACCCCATTATACAACAGAGTGGCATTATAAATTAAAGTAAGTGCTTCATAGCATCATCAAGTTGCTTATTCTCAAAACTATCCAAGTAAATCTGTGTTACCCGTTCAGAACTATGCCCCAAAGATTCACTGATTACAGAAGTCGAAACTCCCGAACGTTTCAAGACCGTAGCATAAGAATGACGAGCAACATAACTGGAAATCTTCAACTCAATCCCCAATTCCTTCCCAATATCTTCCAAATGTCCATTCACATTGGCTAATACGTCATATATTCGATTCCTTATTTGTCGTGGAGTTCGCTCTCTATTATCCAGTATCGGAAATATATATTTACACTGTGGAGAGCGATAACGGCCCGCTATTTCCATAGCCTTCTCCTGCAATGGTAACATTATCAACTTCTTCGTTTTCTGACGAACATACACTAAACGCTCACCTTCAAAGTTCTTATCAGTAAGAAGTGCCATATCAGTAAAGTTGATACCGCCCATCAAATAAGAGAACGTAAACATATCAACTGCCAACCTCTTATAGAAACGTGCTCCTGACACATCATATTCAATAACCTGCTTCACCTGCTCTTTTGTTATGGCGCGCTTGGCAGTCTCTTTATGCAATTTAGACACCTTATACTTCTTGAATGGATAACAATCAGCCTTTACCACCCCCTCAGTCAGAGCCAAATTATAGACTGCTCGTAGCGTTCTGAAACGGATGCCAATCGTATTATCTTCCAACTTGCAGCATCTCAACCACGATTCATACGTTTTCAGCCAGTTCACATCTATTTCAGAGAAAAACACATCCGAATGTCCCTTGAATTTTAACAGAGAATTACGGACTTGCTGCACAGATAACGCATACCCCAACCTGCCTTCATCTTTAAGTTGAGTTATATACTCTTCAAACATATCATTAACAGTTTTACTCTTACGTATCGGGGCAACTGCTTCAACCAGAGTAGTAGGAGAATATTCCCGTTGCTCCGTAGAAAATTCAAGTATCTGCTCTGAATACTTCTGTTCCTGCTCATTAATAACCTTGATTATCTGTTCCCGATTAGGGCAATTACGTTTAGGCTTGTTCTTCTCAAAGTCCCAATATTTGGGATTTACAGAGATTCCAAGACCGATATACTTCTTCTTACCGCCTTTACACACGCGTAACATGATTGGATGTTCACCATTACTAAGAGTTTTAGACCTGTAACACAATACATTAACAGTAGCTTTCATTACAATTTCGGTTTAACTCTTGGTTTAACTCTCGGTTTAACTCAGTAGCCCAAATCCGGTAGAATCTGTATCATTTAATGAAGAAAGCAAGGAAGTTTCATAAAAGAATAAAGCCCCGTAAACACTTGATTTACAGAGCTTTAAACAGTACTCGAAGCGGGACTTGAACCCGCACAGCCGCAATGGCCAAAGGATTTTAAGTCCTTCGTGTCTACCATTCCACCATTCGAGCATCCTCAAAGAAAGAAGAAAAAAGAAAGAGCGGAAAACGAGACTCGAACTCGCGACCCCAACCTTGGCAAGGTTGTGCTCTACCAACTGAGCTATTTCCGCATTTGAGGAACGGGTGCAAAGATAAACAGTTTTCCCGTTCCTGCCAAATATTTCTTTTAAAAAGTATCGTACTCGAAGCGGGACTTGAACCCGCAACTCTTTTATCTGCCGAGCAATTCTTTCTCTGCAACCTCCATCGTCTCGAAGTTAAAATCATCTACAACCTTCTGCATCAATGCAGTAATCGCATCATTACAAAGATTTCCGATGCTTCCCTCATGGGTGTGATGAACTTCTTTACTATGCGAGAAATTTCCAGCCTCTATATCCAATCCCACCTTCTTATAAGCATCACGGAAAGGCATCCCTTCGCGTGCAAGGCGGTTCACTTCCTCTACACTGAAGATAAGCAGATACTTGTCATCATCAAGGATGTGCTCATTCACCTTAATCTCGTTCATGATGTAAGTCGTCATCTGCAAACAGTCTTTCAGTTCCTGGAAGGCAGGAAGGAAGACTTCCTTGATAATCTGCAAGTCACGGAAATAACCGGAAGGCAGATTATTGGCAATCATCATTATCTGCTGGGGCAGGGATTGAAGTTTGTTGCATTTAGCACGCGTCAGTTCAAAGACATCCGGATTCTTTTTATGTGGCATGATGCTGGAACCGGTAGTACAATCATCCGGCAACTTAACAAAACCAAAGTTTTGGCTATTGAACATACATGCATCGAATGCCAGCTTGGAGATGGTACCGGCTATGCTGGCAAGGGCAAATGCTACGTTGCGCTCCATCTTGCCGCGTCCCATCTGGGCATACACAACATTATAATTCAGCGAGTCGAAACCCAGAAGGCGGGTCGTCATCGTACGGTTCAATGGGAAAGAAGAGCCATATCCGGCAGCCGACCCCAAAGGATTGCGGTTACACATCCTGAATGCAGCCTGCAGGAACAACATGTCATCTACCAAACTCTCGGCATAAGCGCCGAACCACAGTCCGAAAGAAGAAGGCATTGCTATCTGCAAGTGGGTATAACCGGGCATCAGTACACTCTTATACCGCTCGCTTTGCATAATAAGTACATGAAACAGCTGTTCCACAGCTTCAGCAATTTCTTTGATTTCGGCACGGGTAAAGAGTTTCAAGTCGAGCAGCACCTGGTCGTTACGCGAACGTCCGCTATGAATCTTCTTGCCCACATCACCCAGCTTGCGCGTCAGCATAAGTTCTACCTGCGAATGTACATCTTCGACTCCTTCTTCTATCACGAACTCTCCGCGTTCTGCCGTTGCATAGATATTCTTCAACTCGGCAAGCAGTTGTTCCAATTCTTCTTTTGTCAGCAGGCCGATACTCTGAAGCATTGTGATATGCGCCATAGAGCCCAGCACATCGTGCTTTGCCAAATAGAGATCCATTTCACGGTCGCGTCCCACCGTAAAGCGTTCAATATCCTTATTTACTTGAACGGATTTTTCCCAAAGTTTCTGAGCCATAAATCGAGTTATAACTTATTAGTATTGTATCATTGCCAGCATGTCTGCCATCTTCTCAAGTCCCTCCTGTAAAGGCTTCTGCACCATGGTCTTCATAAACGGATTGATATCCAGCCCGATAGTCAGCTTCATCTTGCATTCGATATCAGTGACGGGTACAATCTGTATCCACAGGTTGAAAGGTAGCGGCGAAGTGGTTGTTTCGAACTTGATGCATTTACACGGTTCTCTTTCTATGATCTGCAAGGTGATTTTCCCTACAGGAGCCACTTCTATGCTTATGCTTTCCGAGTCAAAGCTCAAATTCTTCACTTTATCCTCGGGCAGGCGGTCTTTTACTTTCTCCAGGTTGCTCAAGTCAGACAATTTCTCATAGACAGCCTCTTGTGAAGCAGGAATAACCTTTACTCCACTTTCAAATTTCGTCATATTTCAATCGGATTAAAAAGACAAAAGAACTACCCGGACAGAATCTGTCCGAATGGCTCTTTCATCATACTATATTATTAACAAGAATACGTTTTATTTACCAGCATCCCAATGAGCCGGATCTTTGCGCCATTCATTCAGCGTCTCTACATCTTCTTCCTCAATGTATCCCGTACGCAGTGCTACTTCCATAACAGCTTCGTAGTTGGTCAATGTCAGCAAGGGTACTTTTGCATCCTTGAACGCTTTCTCGGCAACCGGGAAACCATACGTATAGGCAGCAACCATACCGATTACTTCGCAGCCATCACGACGAATGGCTTCGACAGCCTTCAGACTGCTTCCTCCCGTAGAGATCAAGTCTTCTACTACTACAACTTTCATACCGGGGCGAAGTTCACCTTCAATCAGATTCTCCAATCCATGGTCTTTCGGAGTGGAGCGTACATATACAAACGGCAAGTTCAATGCATCGGCCACCAAGGCTCCCTGCGGGATAGCTCCCGTAGCCACACCAGCAATAGCATCGACCTGTCCGAAACGTTCCAATATCAAACGCGTAATTTCAATTTTCACAAAATTACGGAGGGAAGGATAAGAAAGGGTTTTGCGGTTATCACAATAAAATGGAGACTTCCATCCAGATGCCCAAGTAAACGGGTTAGCCGGTTGTAGTTTAATCGCTTTTATCTTCAGCAACTTTTCAGCAAACAATCTTTCTAAAGTTTTCATAGCAAAACTAACTATTATGATAAATATGGCACAAAAATACAGAAACAGAACGAGAATAAAAAAGAGAATGCCAATAATTTTTCATTCGGAGTAATCATTTTCATCAGAAACGTCTATACAACGACGTATATCTTTCATTTCGAAACCCCGGCTCAACGCAAAACGTATCAATTTTCCGTTCAGTTCATATTCCGTGTCGGCATGGATGCTTTTCCGTTTTGCGGTTAACAATCCACGCAGAATGGAGAGATATTCCTCTTCATCAATTTCATTCAGAAAAGACCAGTAGACAGACGAAGAAATCTTCTTCAGCTGCAGGGCTTGCCCTATTTTCATTTTACCCCATTTGGCAAAACGGTATTTATCATTGATAAAAGCACGGCAGAAGCGCTCTTCATCAATATACTTTTCTTGTTCCAGACGGGCTATGATACGGTCTATGGCATCATAGGCGACGCTCCATCGTTGCAGTTTTTCTGCAATCTCCGCCCGGCAATGCTCGGCAGTAGAGCAATAGGCTGCCACGCGGCTCAGAGCTTCTGTTTCGGTTATTTCTGTCATCGTTCTGCAATTACATACCGGTCGTTGCCGGAAATATCTTTTAGAATATAGGCATCGGCATATCCCTGTTCACGAAGCATCATGACAATAGCTTCACCAAATGCCCGGTTTATTTCAAAATAAAGTTTGCCGCCGGCCACCAGCATCTTCAGCCCTAACTCACCGATACGACGATAGAAGCGGAGCGGATCTGCATCTGGAACAAATAAAGCCGAAAAAGGTTCCCAATCCAGTACATTTCGTTCCATTTCCTGCTTTTCTGCTTCCGTAACATACGGCGGATTACTGACAATCACGTCGTAACAATCATCCGGAGCCGGTTGGTAAGCCAGCACGTCGCACTGCAAAAAATGGACGGAAGCCTGCAATAGTTCGTTGTTGCTACGGGCTATGGCAAGGGCATCTTGGGATATATCCCAAGCCATGACCTGTGCCGTTGGCAGTTCTTTCGACAAAGTAACCGCTATACAGCCACTACCGGTGCCAATATCAAGGATGCGGGAAGCCGGAGAAATTTCTTTCAAGATCCTTTCTACCAATTCTTCCGTTTCAGGACGGGGAATCAATACCCCCGGAGCCACCCGGAAACTCCGGCCCCAAAAACGGGCTACACCTTGTATATATTGTATCGGTTCAAAATTGCACAGCCGGGCGAGAATGGTTTCCAATTCCTTTTCATCTTTTGGGGATAAAATCATATCTTTGCCCAGATAATAATCAACGGCACTCTGCCCTAACATTTCACAGCAGATAATGCGGGAAAGGTTGGCGGCTTCTTGTACAGGATAAGACCTCTGCAAAGTGCTGCGGATATGAGAAACGGTTACATTCATTGTTTACTGGTAGCTTTCGGGCTGCAAAAGTAAGAATAATCTAACAAAGAAAGAGCATGGAAGAAGAAAAATACATGCAACGATGTATCCAATTGGCACAAAACGGATTGTGCAACGCCGCTCCCAATCCCATGGTGGGAGCGGTAATAGTATGTGACGGAAAGATCATAGGAGAAGGGTATCACGTGCGTTGCGGAGAGGCGCATGCTGAAGTCAACGCCATCCGTTCTGTAAAAGATCCGTCGCTATTGAAACGTTCTACTATTTACGTAAGCCTGGAACCGTGTTCACATTATGGCAAAACGCCTCCTTGCGCAGACTTGATCATCGAAAAGCAGATACCGCGTATTGTCATCGGATGTCAGGACCCTTTTGCCAAAGTAGCCGGAAGGGGCATACAGAAGTTAAAAGATGCCGGCCGCGAAGTCATCACAGGGGTCATGGAAGCAGAATGCCAGCATCTGATCCGCAGATTTATTACGTTCCACACCTTGAGACGACCTTACATTACCTTAAAATGGGCAGAATCTGCAGATAAATACATAGACGTATTGCGGAAAAACGGCACTCCGGTCATTCTGTCCAATCCGCTGACTTCCATGCTGGTACACAAGAAACGGGCTGAGCATAGTGCCATTATGGTAGGTACCCGCACCGCCGAACTGGATAATCCCAGTCTCACCGTCCGTCATTGGCAAGGACCTTCGCCGGTACGCATTGTTCTGGACCGGCAGCGTATTCTTTCTCCCAGCCTGCATCTTTTTGACGGCAGTACGCCGACTCTTGTTTTCACGGAACACCCACACGAAGCAGTGCACAATATTGAATACGTTCCGACAGACTACCACCAAGACATCCTCCCTCAAATCATGGAGACGTTATACGCCCGCGGATTGCAATCGCTCCTGGTGGAAGGAGGCCGTTTCCTGCTACAGTCGTTCATCGACGCCGGGCTATGGGACGAGATATTTGTAGAAGAAGCTCCGATTCTGCTCCATTCCGGTGTTAAAGCACCTGAAATCAGCGATAAAATTCCCTATGTCATCGAACAATCTTTCGGCAGGAGTTTTCGTCATTATACAGCAGCAAGAAATAGGCAATAGCCTCATTTTGGGGCTTTTTTATCGAGAAAAACAGTACTATTATCTATAATTTTATATAAAACTTCCCTGTAAAGCTGTTTATAGAAAAAAATGTTCCTATTTTTGCAACTTGTAAATAAACACTAACTTTCAAATGAGAATAAAGTTTCTATCAGTAATAGTGAGTTTTCTTATTGTGTCATTTGCTGTGAGTTCATGCCTTAACTCAGACGACGATTACGAATACAGCTCCGATGCTACGCTAAAAGCCTTTGTCTTAGACACAGTGCACGGCGTAAATTACACCTTTACAATAGACCAACTCAACAGACTTATCTACAACAGGGACTCGTTACCCGTTGGATCAGATACCATCATTGACCGCATCCTGATTAAAACCATGAGTGTTACGGGCTGGATAACTTCCGGTTCACCCAACGATACTTTATTCAGCACTGCTGATTCGGTGGACTTAACACCTGCCATGAACAATGATGCCGGTATGCAGTTCAAAGTACATGCAGCCGATGGTCTCACCACCCGTGAATATAAGCTGAAGGTCAATGTGCACCTGCAAGATCCTGACTCTCTGGTCTGGACAGATATGCAGAAAATAGGCAGCGTGTTCTCCAATACGGTAAATCCGGGTGAGCAGAAGGTTGTGATCTTGGGAAATGAGTTATTAGTCTATACCTCTAATACTACTGTTTATAAGACATCTGCAAAACCAGGTGAATACGGTTGGAGCCAGGCATCTGTCGTCAATCTGCCGTCCGATGCAAAACTGACATCTGCCGTCAGCTATAAAGATGCCCTTTACATGGTAACAGAGAGTAAGAAGGTATTCACTTCTACCAATGGTACAAACTGGACAGATGTTACGACTTTAGGAGACAATGTCATTACCCTTATATCCGGCTTCTCCGACCGACTTTCGGGTATCGTTGAGATAGGTGGAAAGCAATATTTCAACATCTGCGACGGAAAGAACTGGGAACCGGCTCAAAAGGAAGACAACATCATACTCGATGAAGTTCCCAATGGTTTCCCTACTGAGAACATATCTTCTACTGTGGCCACCACCGGTAACGGTATAGAAAAAGTAGTTTTAACCGGCATGCCACAGGCAGATGAAAAGATGACAATTCCCTGGTTCTCATTAGACGGCAAGGGCTGGGCAAGTCTGGAAAACACTGCTTACGACACATACTGTCCGGGAATGACCAATCCTTTCATCATGTATTATGGTGAGATGTACTACTGCTTCGGCGGTAAACTGGACGCTATTTATAGCTCCGTTGCAAGCCTTGCATGGTTCAAGACAGAAAAGAACTTCCTGTTACCTCAGGAATTCAAAGATAAAGGCTCTTATTCAGTGGTAGTGGACCCGACAGTAAACCCGGAAGATAAAAGAGATTTTATCTGGGTGATATTTGGCGGAAACGGTACCAAGAACGAAGTATGGCGCGGGCGTCTTAACAAATTGGGCTTCGAAATACAATAAAATTCAAAGATGTTATATAAAGAAGAAATCGATTCAAGCCGGATACCCCAACACGTGGCGATTATCATGGATGGTAACGGAAGATGGGCCAAGCAGCGCGGACATGAGCGCAGCTACGGACATCAGGCCGGTGCAGAGACTGTGCACGTCATCGCGGAGGAGGCCGCCAGACTGGGAATCAAATACCTTACTTTATATACGTTCTCTACCGAAAACTGGAACCGTCCGTCGGACGAAGTGGCAGCTTTGATGGGACTCCTTCTCGACTCCATCGAGGAAGAGACGTTTATGAAGAATAATATCAGCTTCCAGGTGATTGGAGACATTGAAAAGTTACCGGTCAACGTACAGCAGAGACTAAGTACCTGCGTGGCACACACTCTTCACAACACAGGCATGTGTCTGGTTCTGGCTCTCAGCTATTCTTCCCGTTGGGAAATAACAGAAGCTACCCGGCAAATAGCCACCTTGGTGCAAAAGGGAGAGTTAGAGCCCGGAGAAATCAGCGACGAACTGATTGAACAGCACCTGACAACCCATTTCATGCCCAACCCCGACTTGCTTATACGCACCGGAGGAGAAATACGCCTGAGTAACTATTTGCTTTGGCAATGCGCCTACTCGGAACTTTATTTCTGTGACACTTATTGGCCTGACTTTCGCGAAGAAGAGCTTCGCAAAGCCATTTGTGACTATCAGAAGCGCGAACGCAGGTTCGGCAAAACCAGTGAACAAATCAGTTAAACCAAAACATATTTAATCATAACATAAATGCACTATCGTATTTTCTCCATATTCGTAACGTTTATCTGCCTTTTCGGCTGCGTACTGACAACCGCAGCGCAGGACGTAGACAACACCGATGAAGCCGAAAAGCCGGTTATCCTCTATTCGGGAACACCTAAGAAGTATGAAATAGCAGACATCAAAGTCGAAGGAGCCCAGAACTATGAGGACTATGTAATTATCGGATTGTCCGGATTATCCAAGAAGCAAATAATCACTGTACCGGGTGATGAGATTACACAGGCTTGTAAGCGCTATTGGCGCCATGGACTGTTCTCCGACGTAGAGATTACAGCTGATAAAATTGAGGGCGACCAAATCTGGCTGACCATCCACTTGACAATGCGTCCCCGTGTTTCCGAAATACGCTATAGTGGCGTGAAGAAGTCGGAGCGCAGTGACCTGGAAAGCAGAATCGGCATGATAAAGGGCGGTCAGATTACACCTAATATTGTAGACCGTGCCAAAACCTTGATTAAGCGCTACTTTGACGACAAAGGTTTCAAGAACGCAGACGTCATCATTACTCAGAAGGACGATCCCGATAAGAAGAACGAAGTAATCGTCAACATCGACATCGACAAGAAGGAGAAAGTGAAAGTGCACGAAATCACCATCGTAGGTAACGAGGCTCTTAAGACCAAGAAACTGAAACGAGTGATGAAGAAGACAAACGAGAAGAACAAGCTGGTCAACTTCTTCCGTACCAAAAAGTTCATTGAGGAGAACTACGAAGCTGACAAGCAACTGATTATCGACAAATATAACGAGCTGGGATATCGTGACGCCATGATCGTAAAAGACAGCATCAAGCCTTACGATGACCGCACGGTAGACATCTTCATGGAGATTGAAGAAGGTCAGAAATACTACCTCCGTAATGTGACGTGGGTGGGCAACACACTCTATCCTTCCGAACAGTTGAACTTCCTGCTTCGCATGAAGAAGGGTGACGTTTACAATCAGAAATTACTGGAAGAACGCACAATGACGGATGATGACGCTATCGGTAACCTTTACTATAACAACGGTTATCTGTTCTACAGCCTCGAACCGGTGGAAGTAAATATCGTAGGCGACTCCATAGACTTGGAAATGCGTATCTACGAAGGCCGCCAAGCTACTATCAATAAGGTAAGCATCAACGGTAACGACCGCCTGTACGAAAACGTAGTACGCCGTGAACTCCGTACCCGTCCGGGTGCACTGTTCAGCCGTGAAGACTTGATGCGTTCCATGCGTGAAATCCAGCAGATGGGACACTTCGACCCGGAACAAATCAAACCAGACATCCAGCCAAGACCGGAAGACGGTACGGTAGATATCGGTTACGACCTCGTTTCCAAAGCAAATGACCAGGTAGAATTCTCGGCCGGTTGGGGTCAAACGGGTATCATCGGTAAGTTGAGTTTGAAGTTTACCAACTTCTCCCTTGCCAACTTGCTGCATCCGGGTGACAACTATCGCGGTATCCTGCCGCAAGGTGACGGTCAGACATTGACAGTCAGCGGTCAGACCAATGCCAAATATTATCAGTCTTACAGTATATCCTTCTACGACCCATGGTTCGGTGGTAAGCGCCCGAACGCATTCTCCGTATCGGCATTCTACTCCAGACAGACTGATATCAGTAGCCGCTATTACAACTCGGCATACATGAACAACTATTACAACAGCTATTACAGCGGTATGTATGGTTATGGTATGTACAATTATGGTAACTACAACAACTACGAGAACTATTACGATCCTGACAAGTCTATTCAGATGTACGGTCTTGCCGTAATGTTCGGTAAGCGCTTGAAGTGGCCGGATGACTACTTCCAGTTCACCGCAGAATTGTCCTACCAACGCTATGTACTGAGCGACTGGCAATACTTCCCTGTTACCAATGGTAAGTGCAACAACCTGAGTATCAATCTGACTTTGTCCCGCAGTTCTATCGATAACCCGATTTATCCGCGCCAAGGTTCCGAGTTCTCACTGTCTGCACAACTTACGCCGCCCTACTCTCTTATTGACGGCAAAGACTACAGCAAGTACAGCACCAGCAACCAGGACGACATGAACAAGATGCACAAATGGATTGAATACCACAAGTGGAAGTTCAAATCCAAAGTCTATATCCCTTTGATGGACCCGATGACGGTAAAACGTACGCCGGTATTGATGGGACGTGTAGAATTCGGTTTGCTGGGTCATTACAATAAATACAAAAAGTCTCCATTCGAAACATTCGATGTGGGTGGTGACGGTATGACCGGTTATTCCAGCTATGCAACAGAAAGTATTGCCCTTCGTGGTTATGAGAACAGCTCATTGACCCCGTACGGTTACGAAGGCTATGCTTATTCTCGCCTTGGTCTGGAATTAAGATATCCGCTGATGCTGGAAACAAGTACCAGTATTTATGCGTTAACGTTCGTAGAAGCAGGTAATGCCTGGCAAGATGTCAATAAGTTCAATCCGTTTGAGTTGAAGCGCTCTGCCGGTGTCGGTGTCCGCATCTTCCTCCCGATGATTGGTATGATGGGTATTGACTGGGCTTACGGTTTCGACAAAGTATTTGGTTCTACAAGCTACGGTGGCAGCCAGTTCCACTTTATCTTAGGACAAGAATTCTAATTTGTTTCACAAAAACCAGACGTTATGAGAAAGACTATTTTATTCATGTTTCTGCTGTTTGCCGCAGGCATTACAGCGAATGCACAGAAGTTTGCCTTGATCGATATGGAATATATCTTAGAGAATATTCCGGCTTACGAACATGCAAACCAGCAACTGGAACAATCGTCCAAGCAATGGCAAAGCGAAGTTGAAAAGATTGCCGAAGAAGCCAAGACGATGTACAAAAACTACCAGTCTCAGATAGCCTCCCTCTCTGATGTACAGAGAGGCAAAAAGGAAGAAGAGATTGTAGCCAAGGAGAAAGCAGCAGCCGACCTGCGCCGCAAATACTTCGGTCCGGAAGGCGAACTTTATAAGATGCGTGAAGACCTGATAGGTCCGATTCAGGATGAGATATATGAAGCGGTAAAGGAGATAGCTACCCAAAGCGGATATGCTGTAGTAGTGGATCGTGCCTCGGCATCAAGCATTATTTTTGCTTCACCAAGCATTGATGTCAGCAATGAAGTGCTTGCTAAATTAGGATTTTCAAATTAATTTCATACATTTGTACCCCACTATAAATAATCATTCAAATAAATAATAAACATTATGCTTAAAAAAATCGCACTACTCGTAGTTATGTTTGTCCTCCCGCTGGGAGCGATGGCACAAGCGAAGTTCGCTCACATGAACTCACAGGAAGTTATTTCTGTAATGCCCGAATTCACAAAGGCGCAAGCTGATCTGGATGCCATGTCCAAGAAGTATCAGGAAGAGATGCAACGTACCAACGAAGAATTCCAAAAGAAGTATCAGGAATTCTTAGCACAAGCAGACTCTCTGCCGAAGAACATTGCAGAAAGACGCCAGAAAGAATTGCAAGATATGGCTCAACGTCAGGAACAATTCCAACAAGAGGCTTACCAGTCTATGCAGAAAGCACAGCAAGATGCTATGGCTCCCATCTATCAGAAACTGGATGAAGCAATCCAGGCAGTAGGTAAGGCAGAAGGTGTAGTTTATATCTTCGACCTGGCTCGTACGGCAATACCTTATGTAAGTACACAAAGCACGGATGTAACGGCTAAGGTCAAGACACAATTAGGCATTAAATAAAAATCCGGAAAAGATATTATCTCTGAAAAGTAAGCGCGGGCAATTTGTCCGCGCTTACTTTTTACACTATCTTTGCAACGTACATAGCTTTTAGAAAGTATGAAACAAACATTACCTTCCGCCTCTGGCCCTATCGGCGTATTCGACTCAGGATATGGCGGACTGACTATTTTGAGCAAGATACGGGAAGCACTTCCCGAATACGACTACATTTATCTGGGCGACAATGCCCGTACGCCCTACGGGACACGTTCCTTTGAAATTGTCTACGAGTTCACTCTGCAAGCAGTCACCAAGTTGTTCGGTATGGGATGCCACCTCGTGATACTGGCATGCAACACTGCCTCTGCCAAAGCCCTGCGCAGTATACAGATGAACGACCTGCCCCACCTCGACCCCGAGCGCCGTGTATTAGGCGTCATCCGCCCTACGGTGGAATGTATTGGTAGCATTACCCATAGCCGCCATATCGGTGTACTTGCCACATCGGGAACCATCAAATCGGAATCCTATCCGCTGGAAGTACACAAGCTCTTTCCCGACATCAAAGTCAGTAGCGAGGCTTGCCCGCTATGGGTGCCGCTTGTAGAGAACAACGAGGCACAAGGAGAAGGTACAGACTACTTTATACGCAAATATATCGACGAATTGCTTGCCAAAGACCCATTGATAGATACCGTAATACTGGGGTGCACACACTATCCGCTGCTACTGCCCAAGATACAGCAGTACATGCCCGAAGGGATTACTATCGTATCGCAAGGGGAGCTGGTGGCAAGAAGTCTGAAAGACTATCTCCACCGCCATCCAGAGATGGACAGGAAATGTACAAAAGGCGGAAGATGCGTCTATCGAACCACCGAAGCAGAAGATAAATTCATAGAATCGGCTTCCACTTTCTTGAATGAAGCGGTCAGAGTAGAACGGATAGAACTATAATTCGTAGGAATTTAAACATTAAAACGAAAACAATTGTTATATTTGTCATACAATAACCTCTAAATTCATACTGTCATGAAAGAAGAAGATAAAACCAAGCTGATTGAAGTATTCAGCGGAAGCCCGTGGGAGGCAGAACTTGTAAAGAGTTTGCTTGCAAACAACAACATCGAAGCCGTGGCCCAAGATGAAATGGTAGTAAACATGGTATTGCCGGCTACTGCGATCGATATATCTGTTGTAGTCAACGAAAAAGATTATGAAGCCGCTATGGAGGTAGTGCGCGAATACGAAAAGAAGAAAGATGGAGATTGATTTTAGCAGAGTTGCCGTCAAAGTAGGCAGCAACGTATTGACACGACGCGACGGAACGCTCGACGTAACACGCATGTCTGCACTTGTAGACCAAATAGCCGAGCTGCACAAAGCAGGCGTAGAAATAATCCTCGTTTCCTCCGGAGCCGTGGCTTCGGGGCGTAGCGAGGTGCATCCGGTCAAGAAACTGGACAGCGTTGATCAGCGGCAGCTTTTCTCTGCCGTAGGACAAGCCAAACTCATCAACCGCTACTACGAACTGTTCCGCGAACACGGCATCCCCGTGGGGCAGGTACTCACCATGAAGGAGAACTTCGGCACCCGCCGCCATTACCTCAACCAAAAGAACTGCATGACCGTGATGCTGGAAAACGGCGTCATCCCCATCGTCAACGAGAACGATACCATTTCCGTAAGCGAACTGATGTTTACGGATAATGACGAACTGTCGGGCCTGATAGCCTCCATGATGGATGCGCAAGCGCTGATTATTCTCAGCAACATCGACGGCATCTACAACGGTTCGCCCTCCGACCCGTCCTCCCAGGTTATCCGCGAGATAGGACAGGGCAAAGACCTCTCTTCTTACATCCAGACATCCAAGTCCAGCTTCGGGCGTGGCGGCATGCTGACCAAGACCAACATTGCCCGCAAGGTAGCCGACGAAGGTATCACCGTAATCATAGCCAACGGCAAGCGCGACAATATCCTCGTAGACCTGCTGCAACATCCTGCCGAAACTCTCTGCACCCGCTTTATTCCTTCCCCGGAACCGGTATCGAGCGTCAAGAAGTGGATTGCCCACAGCGAAGGCTTTGCCAAAGGCGAACTGCACATCAATGAACAAGCCACGCAAGTACTTGCTTCCGACAAGGCCGTCAGCATTCTGCCCGTAGGCATCACAGCTATCGAAGGAGAGTTCGAGAAAGACGACATTGTGCGGATTATCGACTTCGAAGGCAATCCCATCGGAGTGGGTAAAGCAAACTGTGACTCTGCCCAGGCACGCGAAGCAATGGGCAAACACGGTAAGAAGGCAGTAGTACATTACGATTATCTCTATATAGAATAGGCTCCAACAAAGGCATATATCAATCTAATATACAATACGTTGCAGTTTCCTATAGGTAGGAAACTCCTGTTTCTTCGCATGGAAACGCCAGTTTCCGTGCGTTGGGAACGCCAGTTTCTTCGCATGGGAACGAGAGTTTCTCCTAATGGGAACTGTCGTTTCCTATAATGGGAACGCTCGTTTCCTACTATGGAAACGAATGTGTCCCACTATGGGAACAGAAGTTTGTGCTAAGGAAACGAATTTCATTATATAAGAACCCAATTTTAATCATTACATTTGCAGATGTTATAAACACCATAAACCACATTTAAGATGAACTTGAACAAAACTTTTGTTGCAGTACAAGATGCAAGCCGCAAGCTTTTGGCATTGAGTGACGAAGAGATCAACCGGATATTGCTGGCTGTTGCCGATGCTGCCATGGAGCAGGCAGACTTCATCCTTGCCGAGAACCGGAAAGACCTGGACCGCATGGACCCTGCCAATCCGAAGTACGACCGTCTGAAACTGACCGAAGACCGTCTGCAAGGCATCGCCGCAGACATGCGCAACGTAGCAACTCTCCCCTCCCCGCTGGGACGGGTATTGAAGGAAAACATTCTACCCAACGGACTGAAGATAAAAAGAATAAGTGTGCCGTTCGGCGTTATCGGCATCATCTACGAGGCACGTCCCAACGTCAGTTTCGATGTATTCTCGCTCTGCCTGAAGAGCGGCAACGCCTGCATACTGAAAGGTGGCAGCGATGCCGACTGCTCCAACCGTGCCATTGTCAGCGTGATACACCAAGTACTGGAACACTTCAATGTAGACCCGCACGTCGTGGAACTGCTGCCCGCCGACCGCGAAGCAACCGCCGAATTGCTGCATGCCAACGGCTATGTAGACCTGATTATTCCGCGCGGCAGCAGCAGCCTCATCAACTTTGTACGCCAGAATGCCACGATACCGGTCATTGAAACCGGTGCAGGCGTATGCCATGCTTTCTTCGACCTTTATGGCGATGCCAATAGGGGTGCCGCCATCATCAACAATGCCAAGACACGCCGCGTCAGCGTTTGCAATGCACTGGATTGCCTTATCATCGATCAGAACCGCCTGGTTGATTTGCCGGACTTATGCCAGCCTATGCACGCAAGCAACGTAATGATTTACGCCGATGCCCCCGCCTATAGCGCCTTGCAAGGCAAATACCCCGCTGAATTATTGCAGCCGGCCACCGAAGACTGCTACGGCAGAGAGTTCCTGGACTACAAGATGGCTATTAAAACCGTTGCGTCCATCCAGGAAGCAATGGCACACATCCGGCAGTACAGTTCCAAGCATAGCGAATGCATTATTACGGAAGACAAGAAACGCGCCGAACAATTCTGTCGCGATGTAGACGCTGCCTGCGTCTACGTTAATGCCCCGACTTCGTTTACAGACGGAGCCCAGTTCGGGCTGGGTGCCGAAATCGGTATCAGCACCCAGAAGCTGCACGCACGCGGCCCGATGGCATTGGAGGAAATCACCACATACAAGTGGATTATCGAAGGAGAAGGCCAGATCAGAAGCTAAAATACCGGTATCGTATAGACTAATCCCAACGAAATACGCTGTGAGCTGTAGTCTTCCGCACCAAGTGCTTTGGCACGTTGTGTCAAGCCGTGATTCTTGTACAAAAGGTGGAGGAAGATGAGCAGCTCACTGTTTTTCATGGGGAAATATTCAGCGCATGCCTGCACATTCCAGGTACGACGATAAAGCCCCTTCTCGTAAAAACCGTTTGTCTTGTAAACGCTTCCCGTTTCATAAGCGCCCTTGGCATACAGATTCCAATGCGCATGTATGCGGTAGTCGAAGTTGGCGATCGTAGTAAAGTAAGAGACATGCTGGGCGGTGACACCTCCTTCCGGCCGGCCGGCGGAAAGTTCGCTGATGAGTCCTTTGCTGTCCAGCCCTTCGCGCGAATACATCAAGTCCACGTAAGCCACAACCGGCCCTTTCTTCCAAACATTGCCGGCAGTCAGATAAAGAATGTTCCGCTTGTCCGCCAACTGTCCCCACGATACGGAATAGCGCAAATTCAATCCGCGATCGAAGAAGTAGCCGTCCCAATTGGCAGTAGACAACATGGGTACGCGTACTTTGCCCACCTCCTCCGGACGACCGTAGAGAAAAGTCTCGTCTTCATCACCGCTGCGGTTGTTCACTATCTGCAAGTTCAGCTGTTGTGTGGGCGACAGGTTGACGGCACCGTTCACCCCAGCCTGATAGCAAGCCACATTGTTATTGAAATCGCTGAACTCACGCACTTTGATGGAGTTCACCCAATACTCGTAGCCCCCCAGCTGAAGTGCCTGTTTGCCCACGGTCAGCGTAAAGCGCTTGTTCATATTCCAGTTTACCAGAGCACACTCCACGGAAGACGACAAATTGTCGAGCACATGCGGGTTGCTGTATTTGTTGAAAGATTGACGGAAATGATAAGAGAAATCCTCACCGAAATCGCCTAATATCTCCAGGCGTACGGCATTGATTTTAAAAGCTGCCTCATCCAGTTTCCCATCGGTAAGGTAAGCGGCAGCCGAAGTGTAGAACTGGAGGTTCATACTGGCGGAAGCAATGGATTTACCATCTTCAGTAACACGTTCCAACAAGGTTCTCCCCTCTTCGGGACGAATCAATGGCTCTTGCGACATGGCAGATGCCGCGCATCCCGTCAGCAGACAGGAAAGCAGAATGGTCTTTTTCATAATTCAGCGTATCAGATCTATAAGGTTAAAATTCCAGGACAAAGATAATGCAAACCGAAAGCAGTTGCAAATTTATTTGTAATTCGCATTTAATCTTTATCTTTGCTGTGCATATAGATACACTAAAAAGAACAGTGAACATGAAGAACTTTACTTGCGTGCAAGACATCGAAAACCTGAAGTCTGCACTGGACGAAGCATTTGAGATTAAGAAAGACCGTTTCAAATATGTGGAACTGGGACGTAACAAAACGTTGATGATGATATTCTTCAACTCCAGCCTGCGCACACGCCTCAGCACTCAGAAGGCTGCCTTGAACCTGGGCATGAATGTCATTGTACTGGACATCAACCAGGGTGCCTGGAAGCTGGAGACGGAACGGGGCGTCATCATGGACGGCGACAAACCGGAGCACCTGCTGGAAGCAATTCCCGTGATGGGTTGCTATTGCGATGTAATCGGCGTACGTTCCTTTGCCCGCTTCGAGAACAAAGAATATGATTACAACGAAGTGATACTGAACCAGTTCATCCAGTACTCCGGTCGTCCTGTATTCTCTATGGAGGCAGCTACACGCCACCCGTTGCAAAGCTTTGCCGACCTGATAACGATTGAGGAATATAAGAAGACGGCGCGTCCTAAAGTCGTTATGACGTGGGCACCGCATCCGCGCCCGTTGCCGCAGGCCGTTCCCAACTCCTTTGCCGAGTGGATGAATGCCACGGATTACGATTTTGTGATTACACATCCCAAAGGCTACGAACTCGACCCGAAGTTTGTGGGCAACGCACGTGTGGAATACGACCAAATGAAGGCCCTTGAAGGTGCCGACTTTGTTTATGCCAAGAGCTGGGCAGCCTATACGGGCGACAACTACGGCCAGGTACTGAGCAAAGACCGCGCCTGGACGGTGGACAAGCAACAAATGGCTGTCACTAACAATGCTTACTTCATGCATTGCCTGCCGGTTCGCCGCAACATGATTGTATCGGATGACGTGATCGAAAGTCCGCAGTCCATCGTTATTCCCGAGGCTGCCAATCGGGAGATATCGGCAACGGTGGTGCTGAAGAGATTGATTGAAGGGCTATAAAACAAAATAAAAGGTTCCCTGCCGGTATTGCTTTTTAAAGTAAAAGCAATACCTTTGTTTAACTCTAAAAGAAAATCATCATGGAAAGCTATTTGGAAGATAAATACATACGATTTGACTGGGCCATCAAGCGCCTGCTACGCCAGAAAGCTAACTTTGGTGTGCTCGAAGGGTTCCTGACCGTATTCCTGAAAGAAAAAGTCACTATCCTGGAGATACTCGAAAGCGAGGGTAACCAGCAGACCGCCGATGATAAATTCAACCGGGTGGACATCAAAGCGCGCAACAGCAAGGATGAAATCATCATCATCGAAATACAGAACACGCGCGAACTCTATTACCTGGAACGTATTCTTTACGGCGTGGCCAAAGCAATCACCGAGCATATTTCGCTAGGCGAAACCTACTATCACGTAAAGAAGATATATTCCATCAGCATACTGTACTTCGACATCGGCATCGGCAGTGATTACCTGTACTACGGACAGAATAATTTTATAGGTGTACATACCGGCGATAAATTGCAAATCAATGTCAAGGAAAAGAACGCAATAGTGACGCGTATGCCTGCTGAGATTTTCCCGGAATATGTTTTGATCCGTGTCAATGAGTTCAACCAGGTGGCGGTTACGCCGCTGGAAGAATGGATGAGGTATCTGAAAAGCGGAATAATACGCCCCGATACTACAGCTCCCGGCTTGGAAGAAGCACGCGAGAAGCTGAAGTACTACTCTATGACGCCACAAGAACGTCGGGCGTACGATGAACATCTCAGTGCGGTGATGATTCAGAATGATGTGATCGATTCAGCTAAACTGGAAGGGAGATTAGAAGGGAGATTGGAAGGAAGAGCAGAAGGAAGAGCAGAAGGCATAGCAGAAGGAAGGGAAAAAGGAATAGTAGAAGGACGAGAAAAAGGAAAAGAAGAAGAGCGCCTCTCTGCTGCCCGAAAGATGAAGAACAAAGGATTCGACAACGCAACGATTGCCGATATCACCGGCTTGTCTCTCGAAGAGATTGCCAATCTATAAAGAAAAAAGGGAAAGAGCGCCCGGGGCGCACCAATGATTTTATATCATCATCTCAACATAAAACGATTTACTTCTCCACTTCTTTCCCCGCTCCTTGCCAACTTATGAATCCTTTGTCAAGGTCATAAATGGTATACCCTTTCTTACTCAATATGGAAGCGGCTTTCTTGCTGCGCTTACCGCTGCGGCAGTATAGTGCAACAGGCTTATCTTTCTGCAATACCGAATCGGCAACCTCCGCAAATGCATCATCCAGCACATTGACATTAATACTACCGGGGATATGCCCTTCCGAATATTCGGCAACGGTACGCACATCCAGACGCTGTACTTCCGGATCGGCTATCAAGGCGGCAAATTCGTCTACAGAAACAGATTTAAAGTTATCTGCTTTCTGCTGGCAAGAGAACAAAGTGGAAAAGAAAAGGCAAATGCCTGCAAACAAGGTTTTCATCAGATATTTCATTTTTAATCAAGGTATATATTCAAAGTCATAAGTCTTTATGTCGCCCGCATAAGTATGCACGCTGAAGTGAACCGTCACCTTCTGTACACCTTCCACAGCATATTGCCGCAGAGGCATGGAAGCATAAGCACGTCGGGTATAGGATACTTCCCCGCCTGCTTCATGATAAAGCGTAATATAGACATCACTCTGCCCGGTTGCAGCATCTGTCGTAACTCTATCTTCCACGTAATGAAAAAGATGCTGGCCGCTCTCCTTAACTTGAAGCGTCAGGTTCAGATAATCGAGTCCCATCCAAATGCTCAACACATTGGCAGGGTCTGTCTTGACACCATTCTTAAACTTATCGGCTGTTTGGGGAACAACAGAGACGACGCCACTCAGCGCATACAGCTTTACGCCGGGTGTGCCGTCAATAGCCGTCTCCGAAGCATAGTTGCTGATAACACGGACTGAAGTATCGGCATCAATATGAGTACCGGTCAAGTCCTCTACTACCGGATAGCTTTTCCCTTCATCCGTCAAGACGGATTGCAGACTACCGTCCGCACCCGAATAGGCGGTCAGGAATTCCAGCTTCACGGGAGGATAGTGGTATTCGTCATCACCACAAGCTGCCAGCAGGCAGACCAACAAAGGCAAAAGCCACCAATAGCAGTACTTATTCATTCATTTTATTCTTTTATGGCCGCCAGGTAGTTCCTCAGCGGGTTGGCATACATCAGGAACATCTTCTCGCGCAGGAAAGACAAGTCTTTATTGGGAATAGTGATACGATCCAGTTGCCCATCTACGTAGGTGATGAATCGCTGCCTGTCTTCTGCAGTATAGTGCGAGGCGAAAGTCTCGTTTCCTTCAAGAAGGTCGTGCGCCACGTAATTATTAGGATTAATCTGGTAATTGGCATGAATGCGCTTGTCTATCAGCGCCGACAAGCGTGCAAAAAGCTCCGGCTTCGACAATGAACGATCCATCTTGGCCAGTTCATCGTTGATGCAGGCTCCCGTCTGGAAGTGTACCCGGCCTTTATAGCCGAACAGGCCGGTCTGCATATTCAGCAGGTCGTCGGCAGTGCTCTTTTTATAGTCGGGGATATCGCGCTTCAACTGGAATTCCTGCGCCTTCAGGAAGTCGCAAGGGTCGTATTCGTAGGAGATAGCGAGCGGAGCCAGGTTTATCTCCATCAACCGATCGATGACGTGTCCTTCACCGCCCATTGCCAACATCTTCAGTACACTGTCCTGCGTACGGTCGTTCGCATCTTTGGCGCGCCCTTCACGCTGGGCAATCCAGATGGACTGGTTCTTCTCGCCAATGGTGTAATGTATATAGCGGGACATGCGTGCGGATGCTTCCAACTTCTGACGCATGCTCAAGGCACGCAGCACAATAAAGGATTTGTTGACGCGGACAAACTTCTTAATCCACGGATAGATGAGCAAGTTGTCTCCGATAGCAATCTCCACCGTATCCATGCCCTGGTCTACCAACAGAATGGACAGAAAGCCCGAATCAAGGATGATGTCGCGGTGATTGGAAATATAAGTATAGGCTATCTTCTTATCCGGCAACGCCGTATGGTCGAGCGACAGTCCATCCGTAGTGTCCGCAGCCAGTTTCCACAACAGACCGTAACAGAAGGTTTTCTGAAACTCCAGTTTGGTTTTACACGCGCGCATTTTCTGTGCCACCACATCAAAAGGTACATCGGGCATAACCGTTGCAGCAGCCTGCCGGAATGCAGGGTCGGCTATCAATTCCTCAAAGATTTGGGGAAGCTCCTCGTCATGATAAGGACGGATTTCATCAAATTCCACGTTCATAGCGATAAATGATTAGTGTTCAGTGATCTGTAAAATCACTAGAACCGGTTCTCTATTATATCAGTCATTACATCTTTAATATCCAGTCCGGCAGCACGTACTTGCTGGGGGATGAAGCTGGTGGCAGTCATACCGGGAGTGGTATTCACTTCCAGCAGATTAATCTTTCCGCCATCGGTGATGATGTAGTCTACACGGATAATACCCGAAGCGCCCAGTATATCATAGATAGCCGATGTCAGCGCCTGCACGCGACCGGTCAGTTCAGCAGAAATACGGGCGGGAGTAATCTCATCCGACTCACCGTTGTACTTGGCCTTGTAGTCGAAGTACTCGTTGTGCGTCACTACCTCCGTAATAGGAAACACTACAGATTTATCTTTTGTTTTGTAGCAACCACAAGTAAGTTCCGTGCCGTCCATAAAAGCCTCCACGACCACTTCGGGAGCTTCTTCAAACGCCTTGGCTATGGCAGGTTGTATCTGTTCCTGCGTTTTCACCTTGGTTACGCCGAAGCTGGAGCCGCCCAAACTGGGTTTGATGAAACAAGGCAGCCCGATCTTCTCCATCACTTCCTCATCGGAAATCTGCTGCCCGCGACGCAGCATCAACGAATCGGCAATGCTGACTCCGAACTTGTTCAGATACTGGTTGCAGGCGAACTTATCGTAAGTAAGGGCTGCCGCCAGCACGCCACAACAGGAATACGGGATGTGCATCATATCGAAATAGCCCTGCAAACGGCCGTCTTCGCCCGGAGTGCCGTGAATCGTGATATAGGCAAAGTCGAAGGTAATCTTCGTGCCATCCAGCAGAAAGCTGAAGTCATTGCGGTCTACGGGAGCTTTCGTTCCGTCGGACAGTTGGACATGCCAGTCCAGGCCATGCATTTCTACTATATATAATGTGTACTTCTCCTTGTCGATAAAGGAGTAGATGCCCTGTGCACTGCGCAGGGAAACCTCGAATTCGGAGGTATCTCCTCCGGCTACAATAGCAATCGTGCGTTTCATTCTAATTCTCTGTTACTGATATAGCTTCTCCATTTGTCAATCAGCCGGGCCATGTCGTCGGGCAGTTCCGAGGTGAAGTACATCTCTTCGCCGGTGACGGGATGCACAAACCCCAGGGTCATGGCGTGCAACGCCTGCCGCGGACAAGTATCGAAGCAATTGTTTACAAACTGTTTGTATTTAGCGAAGTGGGTTCCTTTCAGTATTTCGTGCCCACCATAGCGTTCATCATTGAAAAGTATGTGCCCGATGTGCTTCATGTGCACACGGATCTGATGGGTACGTCCTGTCTCAAGGATGCACTCCACAAGAGTTACGTAACCCAGGCGTTCCAACACCCGGTAGTGGGTGACGGCATGCTTGCCCTGGTCATCGGGAAGGACAATCATCTGCATACGGTCGCGGGGGTTGCGCCCTACGTTGCCTACGATGGTGCCTTCGTCTTGTTCTACATTTCCCCAAACCAGTGCGCGGTACCGGCGCTTCGTGGTCTTGTTGAAAAACTGGTTACCGAGGTTTGTCTTGGCATCCGGAGTTTTGGCTATCACCAGCAGGCCGGAGGTATCTTTGTCGATGCGGTGCACCAGTCCCACGTGAGGGTCGTTGGCGTCGTAATCGGGATTATCCTTCATGTGCCAGGCGATGGCGTTGACAAGGGTACCGTGATAGTTGCCGTGTCCGGGGTGTACCACCAGGCCGGCAGGCTTGTTCACGACCATGAGGTACTTGTCCTCGTATACTATATGGAGGGGGATGTCTTCGGGGATTACTTCGTTTTCGTAGCGCGGGCGGTCCATCATCACGGTGATGACGTCTTGCGGCTTCACTTTGTAACTGCTCTTCACGGGCTTGCCGTTGGCCATTACGAAGCCCGCATCGGCTGCTTTCTGGATGCGGTTGCGCGAGGCGTTCGTCAGACGGTCGAACAAGTATTTGTCCACACGCATCATCTCCTGCCCCTTGTCCACCACTACACGGAAGTGTTCATAGAGTTGCGCCTCATCGCCGACGGGTTCTATATCGTCCAGCTCATCATTCTCTATTTCATCCGGCAATTCTTCTATCATGCGGCTATCGGTATTAAAGATCAGAACCAGGATTCGTCTGCGGCAGAGTCGCCGGAAACAACGGGCTGAGCGGTATTCCGAATAGAATCCATACCCAGGGAATCACCTTCTTGCGGAAGCTCGCCACCGTCTCCCACCTTCAAGGTCAGTACGGCACCGGCAGGTACTTTATCGCCAGTAGCAAGGGGACGACCTTTATACTTCACCTCATACACCCAGTCTTTCTCTCCAGGCATATACTCTATCTCGGCCAACTTAAAGCCGGAAGCCAGGATGCGTGCCTCGGCCTGACGCAAAGAGCTGTTGTCCGCTACATCGGGAACAACATGCAAGGGTATATTCAGCGTATTGATGGTAAGATAGATAATGCGTCCTTCCTTTACTTTCTGTCCGGCTGCAGGACTGTATTCAAGAATACATCCGGCAGGCAAAGTCTTTACATAACTGGAATCCGAAACCACGCAACTCAGCCCGTGATTACGGAACATCTTCTCGGCTTCGCCCACACTCATGCCCTTCACGTCGGGTACTACTACGGCTTCGCCGTGGCGGGTATATATATCCAGTCCTTTCAATACTCCGAAAACCAATCCGACAACTACAACGATCATTGCGATAAGGTTCCCCCAGAAGTATTTATTCTGCCTGAAAGAGAAAAAATCTTTTATTGTCATAATCTATAGCACGTTATTTGGGGCAAAGATACAATTTTCACCACATAGTACGCGGAGAAGTCCCAAGTTTTTATCTTATATTGATAACCTGTCGGCAAAATAAACAGGTTAATCAAAAGATTTGCTTACCTTTACCACCCTATAAATATACGATAAACTATGAAAGCAAAGTATGCAACACCGGTAATTGCCGCACTATCTTTATTGTGCGCCTGTTCTGCCCCCCAAAATCAGCTTATAGTGGATGGAAACATCGAAGGACTTCAACAAGAAGATACCCTCTACTTCACCCGTATCTCCCTGCCCAAGTGGCAAGACATTTCTACCGACACGCTGGTGGTTTCCGAACCTGGGAAGTTCACCTACCAAACCCCTCTCACCGGCACACACTATTACCTCCTCTCTTACAAGCCTGCCAAAGGTGAAGCCCTGCCTTCGCACAGCCGGGGTACTGTGCTTTATGGACGTCCCGGCGATCGGTTGCAGATAGAGGGGAGCACGGAGTTCTTCACACTGTTGCAACCTCGGGGTGGTATGTACGACGACACTCGCCTGGTGCAACTCTTGCAATTGGAAGACAGTGTAGGCAGGGCAGACGAACACGTGTACCGCAGAGCGCTCTATTACAGCAGTTTGCAAGATACGCCGAAAGCTAACCCGGACTCCATGCAATATTACATGGACGCATTCAACACACGCAATTGCCCGGCATTGAGCCAGGAGCGAAAGCGTATCGCCGAAACCATCGACGACAACGAATACGCTGCCATCTCCTACCTGCAAAGACTTTACGACACCTCTTATCCCGACTTTAAAGAGCGCTTCGCGCGCTTCTCCCCTCAAATAAAGGCATCCGCCACCGGTAAGTTGCTTGAACAGATGCTGCAAGTGAAAGCCAACATTGAACCGGGTAACACTCCCTCACCCTTCACCGTGACTGCTACGGACGGCAAGCAAGTGTCCCTGTCCGACTATCGCGGCAAGTATCTTTTACTTTACCATTGGGGATTATGTCCCGGCACAATCTGGGTGCAACCTCGTTTGTTGGAACTGTACAAAGAGTATCATGAGAAAGGTTTTGAGGTGCTGGGATTTACCCAAGAAGCCCTGTCCGAAGAGTATAAACAATATGACGAACTGGCTCCGCTATTCAATCAACCCTGGACCACTGTCTACACCTCTGCTGCCGGCAACGAGTTCATAACCGATGCCTATTACCTTGCCGGTGTACCCATCCTGATGGTGATCTCGCCCGAAGGGAAGACGCTCTATCGCGGCTACAACGAAGTCTACGAACCGCTACAAAAACTACTACAAGAGAAATTGGCAGCGCAACAATAAGGAGCTGTAAACAAGAAAATCCGCAAAAGACTGAAGCCTTTTGCGGATTTCTTATTTCTTGGTACAAGGAATTGGCTTATGCCTTTACTCCGTTGTATTCGTCAGAAACAGTCAGTTTCTTTCTGCCTTTAGCGCGGCGTGCTGCCAATACTCTACGACCGTTAGCACTTGCCATTCTCTCACGGAAACCGTGTTTGTTCTTTCTCTTTCTGTTAGAGGGTTGAAATGTTCTTTTCATTACTGTATCTTTGTTTTATGTTATTATTCTCACGAATTCGGGCTGCAAAAATAGGGACTTTTTTCAAATAAACCAAGAGATAACTCATTTTCTCTCAAAACTTTTTGCGTTTTCTACCTATTTCCATTACTTTTGCACCCGCAAACCAGCACTAAAGGAGTAATTTCTAATATAATAATAAAGACTATAAGTATGATTAATGCCCAAGACATTAAAAACGGAACTTGCATCCGTATGGACGGCAAGCTGTATTTTTGCGTTGAATTCCTGCATGTAAAGCCGGGAAAAGGTAACACTTTTATGCGTACAAAACTGAAAGACGTAGTAAGCGGTTATGTACTCGAACGTCGTTTCAACATCGGTGAGAAACTGGAAGATGTACGCGTAGAACGCCGTCCCTACCAGTTCTTATATAAAGAAGGCGAAGATTATATCTTCATGAACCAGGAAACTTTCGACCAACACCCCATCGCCCACGATCTTATCAATGGCGTTGACTTCCTGTTGGAAGGAGCTGTTCTCGAAGTTGTATCCGATGCTTCTACCGAAACTGTACTTTATGCAGACATGCCTATCAAAGTTCAGATGAAGGTTACTTATACCGAACCGGGAATGAAGGGCGATACTGCAACCAACACTTTGAAACCTGCAACAGTAGAGTCAGGTGCAACAGTACGTGTTCCGTTGTTCATCAACGAAGGCGAAACTATCGAAATCGATACTCGCGACGGTTCTTACGTAGGTCGTGTGAAAGCATAAGAGTCTATTAGAACAAATATAAAGACACCCGGGCGTTCATAACGTTCGGGTGTTTTTTTGATAGAACGAAGACGTTATCGGGAATAAGTACGTATCTTTGTAAGCAATAAGCATCATGAAGAAAAGACTGACACCATGCGATACTCCGTTATCATCCCCGTATACAACCGTCCCGATGAAGTGGACGAATTGCTGCAAAGCCTGACGTTACAGAGTTTCAAGAACTTTGAAGTCATTGTTGTAGAAGATGGTTCCTCCATCCCTTGCAAGGAAGTGGTAGAGAAATATCAGAAGCAACTGGATATACATTACTACGCCAAGACGAATTCCGGTCCCGGACAGACACGCAACTACGGAGCGGAGCGGAGCAAAGGAGAATACCTTATTATATTGGACTCCGACTGCATCTTGCCCGAAGGCTATTTCTCCGCCGTGGAAGAAGAACTGCAAAGAGAACCTGCCGACGCTTTCGGCGGCCCGGACCGCGCGCACGAATCGTTTACAGCTGTGCAGAAAGCCATCAACTACTCAATGACCTCCTTCTTCACCACCGGCGGCATCCGGGGAGGGAAAAAGAAGATGGACAAATTCTACCCGAGAAGCTTCAATATGGGAGTACGGCGGGAGGTATACCAAGCCTTGGGCGGATTCTCGAAAATGCGTTTCGGCGAGGACATCGACTTCAGTATCCGCATCTTCAAAGGAGGATATACGTGCCGGTTGTTCCCCGATGCCTGGGTATACCACAAGCGCCGGACAGATTTGAGGAAGTTCTTCAAACAGGTTCATAACTCGGGAATTGCCCGAATCAATCTATATAAAAAATACCCGGAATCATTGAAGGTAGTCCATTTGCTGCCGGCCGCCTTTACCCTGGGAGTGGTGATATTACTGCTGGGCGCACCCTTCTGTCTGTACAGCCTGACACCTATCTTACTGTATGCTCTATTGGTATGCATCGACTCTTCCATTCAAAACCACAGCCTGTGCATCGGCATCTACTCCATTGCCGCGTCGTTCATTCAGCTCATCGGTTACGGAACGGGCTTCTGGCGCGCCTGGTGGAACCGCTGCATACTTGGCAAAGACGAATTCGAAGCCTTCAAAAAGAACTTCTACAAATAATGGACAAACTTAATATCAACCAGTGGGCCGAAGAAGACCGCCCACGGGAAAAGATGATGCAAAAAGGTGCCGAGGCACTGAGTGATGCCGAACTGCTTGCTATCCTCATCGGCTCCGGCAATACGGAAGAAAGTGCTGTAGCTCTGATGCAACGGGTACTCTCCGCCGCCAGTAACGACCTGAACCAACTGGGCAAATGGGAAGTACATGACTTCTCCCGTTTCAAAGGCTTCGGTCCCGCCAAAAGCATCACCATCATGGCCGCTCTGGAACTGGGCAAACGCCGCCGCTTGCAAGAACGTCCCGAACGTGCCGTCATCCGTTCTTCCCGAGACATCCACGATATCTTCTATCCCCTGCTCTGCGACCTGGCTCAAGAAGAATTCTGGGTACTGCTGATGAACCAGGCCGCCCGCGTCATCGACAAAGCACGCATCAGCCGCGGCGGCATCGACCAGACCACCGCCGACGTACGAAGCATCCTTCGCGAAGCCCTGCTGCAACGTGCCACCCAAATAGCCCTCATCCACAATCACCCTTCTGGTAACCCGCGTCCCAGCCCCGAAGACCAGCGACTGACGGAACTCGTAAGGAAAGCCTCCCAAACCATGAACATACGGCTAACCGACCACGTTATTATCACCGACGGGAAGTATTATAGCTTTACCGACGAAGGGCTGCTATAACACCGTCCGTCTTTTTCTTTGTAGTCTCGATTAAATTATTTAGCTTTGTTTCGTAAAATCTATATATACCCTTAAGATTATGGACAACAGATTTGAAATAGAAGAAAAGATAGTAGCCATGCTCAAGACCGTATTCGACCCCGAAATACCGGTCAACGTCTACGACTTGGGCCTGATATACAAGATAGACGTTGAGGACAACGGAGAAGTCACCATTGACATGACGCTGACCGCTCCCAACTGTCCGGCAGCCGACTTTATCATGGAAGATGTGCGCCAGCGGGTGGAATCCATCGACGGCATCACCTCCGCCACCATCAACCTTGTATTCGAACCCGAATGGGACAAAGACATGATGAGCGAAGAAGCCAAACTGGAACTGGGCTTCCTGTAACAATAGATGATAGTTGATAATTGATAGTTGATAAAGAAATGAAGAACGTATATTTCCTGTCCGATGCCCACCTTGGCTCCCGCGCCATTGAGCACAGCCGCACCCAAGAGCGCAGGCTGGTCAACTTTCTGGACAGCATCAAGCATAAGGCATCCGCCGTATACCTGCTGGGAGACATATTCGACTTCTGGTACGAATTCCGCACCGTAGTACCCAAAGGCTACACCCGCTTTCTGGGAAAAATCTCCGAGTTGACCGATCTGGGCGTGGAAGTACACTTCTTTACCGGCAATCACGACTTGTGGTGTGGTGACTATCTGACGACCGAATGTGGCGTCATCATCCACCGCGAGCCCCTCACCACCGAAATCTACGGAAAAGAATTCTATCTTGCCCACGGCGACGGCCTGGGCGACCCGGACAAGAAGTACCGTTTCCTCCGTTCCATATTCCACAGTCCCACCCTGCAAATGCTCTTCTCCTCCCTGCATCCCCGCTGGAGCATTGACTTAGGACTGGCATGGGCCAAGCACAGCCGCATGAAACGCATCAACGGCAAAGAGCCTGAATACATGGGAGAAGACAAAGAATATCTGGTGCTCTACACCAAAGAATATCTGAAGAGCCACCCCAACATCAACTACTTCATCTACGGACACCGGCACATCGAACTGGATCTGATGCTGAGCGCCACTGCCCGCGTGCTGATACTGGGCGACTGGATCAATTACTTCTCTTATGCCGTATTTGACGGCGAAAATCTCTTCCTGGAAGAGTTCATCGAAGGAGAGACCAAACTATAACCCTACAAATATACTCTAAATGAAACCTTTAAGAATGAAAAACATGATTGCCGGATGTCTGTTTGCAGCAGGAACACTTCCGGCATGGGGACAATCGTCTCCTACCCTCGTCGTCCGCATTGACGACCTCGGCGCTTTCCACTCCGTGAACGAAGCTTGTATCAAAACCTACCGCGACGGCATTGCCCGCAGTGTAGAAGTAATGCCCGTGGCGGCATGGTATCCCGAAGCGGTGAAGATGCTGAAAGAAAATCCCGGTCTGGACGTAGGCCTGCACCTGGTCATCACCAGCGAATGGGAGAACGTGAAGTGGCGACCGCTGACCCACTGCCCCAGCCTGACGGATGAAAACGGTTACTTCTACCCGATGATGTCCGCCAATCCTGCCTACCCGGGACAATCCATTATGGAAAATAAATGGGACATCAAGGAGATAGAACAGGAATTCCGTGCACAGATAGAAATGGCATTGAAGAATATTCCCCAACTCAGCCATCTGTCCGGGCACATGCTCTCTACCGGCTTCAGCAAGGAAGTCAACGAGCTGGTGCTTCGCCTTGCCAAAGAATACAACTTGCCATCTGTCGACCGGATGAATTCTTCCAAAGACTACCAGTTTACATACATTGGCTACGACGGTCCCAAGCGGACATCCGCCGAAAAGGAAAACAGTTTCATCAAATCGCTGAACAAGTTGGAACCGGGCAAGCAATATCTCTTCCTCGATCACCCTGCATTCGACAATGACGAGATGAAAACTGTCTTCCACATCGGCTACGAAGACGTAGCCCTCGATCGTCAAGGAGTGACCGACCTGCTGACAAATCCCCGTGTAAAGCAAACGATCGAAGAGAAAGGGATCAAGCTCATTACCATCAACCAGTTGACTAAAGGTCTGCCCCGCGCCACCGCTTCCAAGAAGCTGGACAAAGCGATGGACAAATACCTGAATGCGGTAAAGAAAGCCGGACAAGACCTGCACAGCATTATGATAGTACAGCACGGCAACGTCGTCGCTGCCCAGTGGTTGAGCCAGGGTAAGGAAGACGAGCCGCACATCCTGAATTCCGTCAGCAAAACATTCACCGCCACTGCCGTAGGGCTTGCCATTTCCGAAGGCAAGTTGAAGTTGACGGACAAGGTTATTTCCTTCTTCCCCGACAAACTCCCCGCCACCATCAGCGAGAACCTGGCAGACATGACCGTACGTGACCTGCTGACTATGAACTGCGGACATGATGTTGATCCTTCCGGTACCGTACGCAAGAAGGCCGATGCCGACTGGGTACAGGAATTCCTTGCCTATCCGGTAGAGCACAAGCCCGGCACGTTCTATACCTACAACAGCGTAGGAACCTACATGCTTTCTGCTATCGTGCAAAAGGTGACAGGCGAAAAAGTGGTAGATTACCTCTATCCACGATTGTTCCGCCCACTGGGTATTGTCAATGTCCGTTGGGAAGAAAGTCCGCAAGGCATCAACACCGGTGGTTGGGGCTTGTACCTCAAGACGGAAGATCTTGCCAAAATGGGACAGCTCTTTCTGCAGAAAGGAAAATGGAACGGTCAGCAAGTGCTGCCGGAAGAATGGGTCAAGGAAGCTTCAGCCTATCAGGTTCCATCACTGCCCGCAGGTATGAAACCGGAAATGGTGAAGAAAGCGAAGATGAGCGCCAAGACCAGCGATTGGCTGCAAGGCTACGGCTACCAGATGTGGCGCTGCCGTCACAATGCTTATCGCGCAGATGGAGCCAACGGACAATACATTCTGGTGCTGCCCGAGAAGGATGCCGTTATCGCCGTTACCGCACATATCCAAGACATGCAGGCTGAATTGAACTTGATTTGGAAGTATCTGCTCCCGGCGTTATAAAACGTTTATTCTCACGAAGGATTATAAAAAGAGAAAGGTACTTCTGAAACTTTTCGCGGCAATCGGGGTTTATCATAAAGAACCATTAAAACAAAAATGTTATGGATGATATGATTAACAGAAACGACTCGATTGCCGAAGAGAACATAGAGCCCCACGGACGTCCGGCAATAGATGAATTTGAAGAGTGGAGCGAAAAGATTTCCGAAAGAACAGATCTCGGGTATAAAGATAAGAAGGTAAAATCGGAAAAGGAGCGGAAGAAACTCATCAAAGAGATGGACCAGATAATCAAGAAAGACTTGGAATAATGAAAGAGAGGCTGAATCTGATGATGATTCAGCCTCTCTTATAGTATAGAGAAAGATTATTTATATCCGCCGGCCTTTGCTATACGTTTCGGAATTTCCGTATTATCCATCTTGCCCTTGAATAGTTCGGAATTTGCACCTACGGCATACACCGGTACATATCCTGCGGTATGATTACCGCTTGTCCAACCTACCATTGCAATCTCACTCATCACCTTACGGGCAACAGCAGCCAATGGCTCGGTCTTGGCATACAGGCTCTCTTCAAAGACAGCATTGTTCTTTACAAAAGAATTCTCATATTCATCACGGAGCATTTTCTCTTGTTCCCAAGTCAAAGGAAGTTCCTTCCAAAAGCCCATATTATTAGTAAGCAATGCTTTTACCTCTTCCCAAGAAACTTTATTACCTCTTTCCTTGCGCAAGTCTGTAATTGCTTTCGAAAGCTGTTCCTGAGATTGCTTTTGATTTACCAAAGATTTCAAATGTAACTCATACTTGGAAGTACCCAGTCCCAAACCACCGGTCTCGTGATCGGCTGTAATCACGATCAGTGTTTCCTTCGGATGCTTCTTGTAGAACTCATAAGCCACTTTCACAGCATTGTCCATATCAATCACTTCTTCAAAAACAGTAGCAGGGTCGTTGCCATGGCAAGCCCAGTCTATTTTTCCACCTTCTACCATCAGGAAGAAACCTTTGTTGCTTCCTTTAGTCAGGAAAGAGATGGCACTTTCCGTAATCTCGGCCAAGGTCAAGTCACCGTCTTTATGGTCGATAGCATAAGGTAAGCTCGACGGATCAGCACCTTCCTTCTGAATCAGTACCATCTTCTGTGCATCGGCTGCTTTTGCCTTGTATTCATCCAAACCTCTGGCAATCGTATATCCGGCTTCCTCGATGATGGGGAAAATGCTCGGAGCTTCTTTCTTATCGGCAGTTGTAGTAGGTTTCAGGAAACCGCCGCCAGCATAGAAGTCAAAATTGGCCTTCGGCAGGTCAAGGGCTATCTCATAGTACATGTTGCGGTTGGGCTGATGAGCGTAAAAAGCGGCAGGAGTAGCATGGTCTACACTGACACTGGTCGTCACGCCTACCTTCTTTCCGGCTTTCTTGGCTTTCTCGGCAACGGTCTGGAGGACATTCTTGTTGTCGTCCATGCCGATGGCGCCGTTATACGTCTTCGCACCGGTAGAAAGGGCTGTTCCGGCAGCAGAAGAGTCCGTAACTGAGTTTGTGGCAGAGAAAGTAGTGGCAAAGCCGGCAACCGGAAAGGAGGCAAATAAAAGAGGCTTTATCCCGATGCGTCCTTCCTGTTCGGCCAGGTACATCTCCGTACCGTTCACTTGGTTCACTCCCATTCCATCCCCGATGAAATAGAACACATACTTTGCTTGCTGGGCATATACAGCACCCGTCAACAGCACAAAGAGCAATACATACATTAATCGTTTCATAAACTTGCTATTTATTTAAAGTTGTTCAAAAAGTCGTCACCGTTTCTTAAAACGTAACAAAGATAAGGATTTTAAACCATTAAGGGATGAAGATTCTGTTAAAAAGAAAAAGCCGGGAAACAGTTTTACCTGTCCCCGGCTCCTTATCTTGGCTCTATCGGATATACTCTCCGTTGATTATTTACCTTCCAGAATGGTCATAGTATCCGAAGCAATCATCAATTCTTCATCAGTAGGAATAACTACCACTTTTACTTTAGAGTCGGGAGCAGATACAACCACTTCCTTGCCCTTTACAGCATTTTTTTCAAGATCCATCTTCACACCGAGGAACTCAAGACCTTCGCAAACGGCAGCACGGCAACTGCATTGGTTTTCGCCCACACCACCGGTGAATACGATCACATCGACTCCACCCATAGCAGCAGCATAGGCACCCACATACTTCTTGATGCGGTAGTTGTACATCTTATCTACCATGATAGCTTCTTCATCTCCGGCTTCAACGGCAGCCTCCAGGTCGCGCATGTCGCTGGCACCGTTTCTCAGACCGGCTACACCGGACTTCTTGTTCAGCAAATCGGAAACGCCAGCCGTATCAAGGCCTTCCTTATCCATAATGAAGGTTACCGCACCTGCATCGATGTCACCACAACGAGTACCCATCATCAAGCCTTCCAGCGGAGTAAGTCCCATTGTAGTATCTACACATTTGCCATCTTTTACGGCGGCAATGGATGCACCGTTACCGATGTGACAGGTAATCACTTTCAAACCTTCGGGTTTAACACCCAGGAACTCGCATACACGCTGCGAAACATAACGGTGAGAAGTTCCGTGGAAACCATAACGGCGGATACCGTATTTCTTATATAATTCGTAAGGAATGGCATACAGATAAGCATACTCCGGCATCGTCTGATGGAAAGCTGTATCGAACACACCTACTTGCGGCACGTTAGGCAAAGTAGCCGAGATAGCGTTCACACCTTTCAGGTTGGCAGGATTGTGGAGCGGAGCAAGGTCGTTGCAAGCCACGAAGGCATCGAGCACCTCCTGCGTCAGCAATACCGATTTGCTGAACTTCTCTCCACCGTGCACCATACGGTGACCTACAGCGTTAATCTCATCCAATGATTTGATGGCGCCGTATTCCGGGCTTACCAACGTTTCCAGAATGAACTCCACACCTACAGTATGTTCCGGTATATCTTTTTCCAGGATTTTCTTCTCTCCATTGGGTAATGTAAACTTCAGGAACGAACCTTCCAGACCGATCTTCTCGATACCGCCCTGTGCGATAACTTCCTTCTTATCCATATCAAACAGTTTGTACTTGATGGACGAGCTACCGCAATTCAATACTAATACTTTCATTTGTCTTTAGATTTATAAGTTATTTAGAACGTTGTTTATCCGCAATAGCCTGATTGGCAGTAATAGCAATCATGCGATAAACGTCTTCGATGGAGCAACCGCGTGAAAGGTCGTTCACCGGACGTGCAATACCTTGCAGAATCGGACCTACCGCATCGGCATGTCCCAGGCGTTGCACCAGTTTATATGAAATGTTTCCTACTTCAAGGCTCGGAACAATCAGCACATTAGCATTGCCGGCAATCTCAGAACCAGGAGCTTTGCTTGCACCGACTTCGGGCACCAAAGCAGCATCGGCTTGCAGTTCGCCGTCGATGGCCAGTTCCGGATCCATCTCTTTGGCAATCTTCAATGCTTCTACCACTTTGTCTACCACTTCGTGTTTGGCAGAGCCTTTTGTTGAGAAGCTGAGCAATGCAACTTTGGGTTCTACACCTACAATGGCTTGTGCTGTGCGTGCCGTGCAAACGGCAATTTGAGCCAGCTGTGAAGCATCGGGTACAGGAGTTACGGCAACGTCACCCATTACCAAAATACCGTTCTTACCATACTCGGGAGCATGAGTCAGCAACAGCATAGCACCAGAAACACACGTAATACCGGGAGTAGTCTTGATAATCTGCAAAGCCGGACGAAGTACATCGCCGGTAGTGTTGCGGGCTCCTGCCAACTGACCGTCGGCATCGCCGTTCTTTATAATCAGGCAGCCCAGATAGAGAGGATTGAGCACCAACTTGCGCGCCTCTTCAATAGTCATACCTTTTTTCTGACGCAGTTCGAATAATAACTGCGCATACTCTTCTTTTTTCGGATGGTTCTCCGGGTCGATGATAGTTGCTTTCTCTATGTTGCCCAAGCCCCATTCCTGGGCACAAGCACGAATTTCGTCCGGGTTACCCAGGAGAATCAGGTCAGCAATACCATCAGTCAAAATTTGATTGGCTGCTTTCAAGGTACGTTCTTCAGTACCTTCGGGAAGAACAATACGCTGGCGATCGGCCTTCGCACGTTCAAGAATTCCATTGATTAATCTTTGCATGATATTTTAATTGTGTATAAGAATCGGTATAAAACGTGTTATTCACGCCGCAAAAGTACACAATTTTGCAATATCTACATTGCAATATAGGGTCTTTTTATGTCCCAATCTTCATATATTGTAATATTTAACACAAACGGATGATTCATAGCAGTACGCCCGACGAAGAGAATGTCTAACTTTGCAGCAGTTTTCAATATAATATAAGGTATATAGTATCATGATTCGTCAATGCGCCATCCTCTTCGGATGCTTAGCTCTGGGTGAACTGATTGTTTTTTTTACGGGTATCAAGTTACCCTCCAGCATCATTGGTATGCTGTTGCTCACCCTTTTTTTGAAATTAGGTTGGATTAAGTTGCACTGGGTGCAGGGAATGTCCGACTTTCTGGTTGCTAACCTGGGCTTTTTCTTTGTACCACCCGGCGTAGCCCTTATGCTTTACTTCGACATTATCGCTGCCGAATTCTGGCCGATCATTACTGCTTCATTAGTCAGTACCCTGTTGGTGATTATTGTCACCGGATGGGTTCACCAATTAACACGTAAAATCAAATGAACTTCCTGGAGAACGAGTTTTTCTTGCTGGCTATCACCTTCGGAGTTTTCTTCTTAGCCAAACTATTGCAAAAGAAAACAGGCATCATGCTGCTCAACCCCATTTTGCTGACCATCGCCGTCCTCATCATATTCCTGAAAATGGCACATATCAGCTACGAGACCTACAATGAAGGGGGACACCTGATAGAATTCTGGCTGAAACCGGCAGTTGTGGCGCTGGGAGTGCCGCTTTATCTGCAATTAGAAACGATAAAGAAACAACTGCTACCCATCATGCTTTCCCAACTGGCCGGTTGCATTGTCGGCGTAGTCTCAGTGGTACTGATTGCCAAACTGATGGGAGCTTCGGATGAAATCATCTATTCGCTGGCACCCAAATCCGTTACTACCCCGATAGCCATGGAAGTAACAAAATCCCTGGGAGGTATCCCCTCGCTGACGGCAGCCGTAGTGGTGTGCGTCGGTCTGCTGGGAGGTATATTAGGTTTCAAGACCATGAAACTGACCCACATCGGCAGTCCCATGGCACAAGGTCTTTCTTTGGGAGCTGCCGCCCATGCTGTAGGCACTTCCACAGCCATGGAAATCAGCAGCAAATACGGTGCATTTGCCAGTCTGGGTTTAACATTGAATGGCATCTTCACGGCTTTATTAACACCAACTATTTTAAGATTGTTAGGTCTACTCTAACAAAATCTCCCTATTTTTGTTATTCATTATGCTAACCATATAAGAACAACGTATGATTTCATTTAAAGACATTGAATTACAAGACAAAGACTTGATAACTTCATATACCCAGAACAGCCCGCGACGGAACTGCGACCTTTCATTTTCCAATCTGTGCAGCTGGCGTTTTCTGTACAATACCAAGTTTGCCATCCTGGACGGTTTCCTTTTACTAAAGTTCTGGGCAGACGGAGAACTGGTATACATGATGCCGATAGGCAACGGCGATTTAAATAAAGTGCTGAATGCACTAGAAGAAGATGCCCACCGGGAAGGCGAACCACTCTGCTTATTAGGTATATGTGCCGGGATGTGCGAAGAGTTGGAAACTTTCATGCCCGGCAAGTTCCAATTCACGGCCGACCGAGATTATGCCGATTACCTCTATCTGCGCACCGATCTTGCCACGCTTTCCGGGAAGAAATTCCAGGCCAAGCGGAACCACGTCAACAAGTTCAAACGAACCTACAACTACGAATATACTCCCATCACCCCCGACCGCATCCGGGAATGCCTGGATCTGGAAGCCGAATGGTGCAAAGTCAATAACTGCGACCAACACGAGGGTACGGGCAACGAACGCCGTGCACTGATTTATGCCCTGCACAACTTCGAAGCGCTGGGCCTGACAGGAGGCATCCTGCATGTAGATGGAAAGATTGCCGCCTTTACCTTCGGCATGCCCATCAATCAAGACACTTTCGGAGTGCATGTAGAGAAGGCCGATACCAGCATCGACGGTGCATACGCAATGATAAACTACGAATTTGCCAATCACATTCCCGAACAATACGTGTACATCAACCGGGAAGAAGACCTGGGAATCGAAGGACTGCGCAAAGCCAAATTGTCGTACCAGCCGACTATTATTCTGGAAAAATACGTCGCTTGCCTGAAGGATGAACCGGTGGAAGCGATAAAGTGGTAGGTGATAAAGTGATAAGAGGATGATACGGGAGAAAGTAAAGGAGTTGTGGAAGCTCTGTTTCGACGACAGCGAAGAATTCATAGACATGTACTTCAGGCTACGTTACAACAATGACGTCAACCTCGCCATCCAGAGCGGAGAAGAGGTGATTGCCGCCCTGCAAATGTTGCCTTATCCCATGACTTTCGGTGAAGCAGAAATCAATACCGCCTACATTTCAGGAGCGTGCACACATCCCGACTTTCGCAACCGGGGCGTGATGCACGAATTATTGTCGCAGGCCTTCACACGGATGCTGCACAATGACGTCGTCCTGTCTACCCTGATACCGGCAGAACCGTGGCTCTTCTCTTACTATGCCCGCAACGGTTATGCCCCCATCTTCAACCGTAGCAAAAGCACTGTTCCGGCTTCCGCCGTTCCCCTTCCCAAAACGGGTTACACATTGAAAGTAACCCATGAGTACAAAGCAGATACCTATCAATACCTGAACCGGAAATTAAAAGAACGTCCTTACTGCATCCAGCATACAGAGAAGGATTTCCACGTCATTCTTTCGGACTTGCAATTAAGCCGGGGAAGTATTTTTGAGCTGAATCATGGAGGTGCCATCGTAGCATTGGCCATTGCCTATCCCACAGATACCAACCAATGGTACGTAGAAGAAATCGTATCGGACACTCCCGATATGGCTTCGTTGCTGCTTCAGCGCATTTGCAGCAGGCTTAAACTTCCATCCATTGAAGTAGCCAATGCGACGGGACAACCTCTGGGCATGGCGCGCATTATCAATGCCAAAGCCATACTGCAACTCTATGCTGCCGCCCATCCCGAACTGGAAACCAGCATCTACCTCAGCGACGAAGAAGTAAATGCCAACAACGGATACTATTACCTGAACAATGGTAAATGTATGAATAGTGCCAAGCGTCTGCCGGGCAGTCACTTGGCACTAACAATCGGCGAACTCACCGAAAAAGTATTTGCATCATCAGTCCCCTGTATGAGTCTGATGCTGAATTAGGCATTACGATCCGCTGAAGTCTACTCCTTCGAACACCAATGAAGGAATGCGCCAGGAAGAAGACATACGGGGATCATTGCCGATGGCCGCCAAAGAAGACCAAAGCGTAATCATGTTGCCTGTCACGTTCATTTCATTCACCGGCTGGGTCAACTTACCGTTCTCAATCAGGAATCCTTCGATACCATAAGAGAAGTCTCCGGAACTGCTATTGCTGTTACCGCCATTGAATCCCGTTATCAAGATGCCTTTCTGTACATCGGCAATCAAACCGTTCAGGTCTTTACTGCCCGGCTGCATTACCAGCAAAGAAGGCGAATTGATGGTAGGTGCCACTCCCATCTTTTTGGAATTATAGGTATCGATGAAATACGTCTTGAGCACTCCGTTCTCAAAAATCGGACGATGCTCCGTTGCCACGCCCTCACTATCGAAGTAGCGGGCACCATTAGCACCGATAGTATGAGGTTCGTCCGTCAGGTTCAGCACATCCGAACCTACCTTCGTATTCAGCTTATCCAGCAAGAAAGAATTCTTCTGCTGCAAAGAGGCACCGTAGAGTGCACTCAGCAACGGGTCCACCAGTCGGGCTGAGTTCATCGGGTCTACCACCATCGTATACTTGCCCGAAGCAGCTTTCTTCTGTCCCAATTTCTTCAGTACACGCTCCAAAGCCGTCACTCCGATACCCGACTTTATCAGTTTGTCATAGTACAAAGCCGAATCATACCAATAGGAAGAAGGACGTGCCTCGCCCTCACCTTTTATCGCCACATCGGCAGATACAGAGAACCAAGTAGACTTGGATTCTCCTTCGAAACCGTTGCTCGTCAAGCGATAAGCAGCATTTTCGCCGTCACCGTAGGAAGTACCTACCGAGATGATGCGCTCGTCCTTACCCATCACTTCTTCGGCAGCCGCGCGGGCAATCGCTACTTTATCATCGGGATTGATATCATAGAACTTTTTGTCGAACAACTGCAAATCGGGCTTTCCACCTTTATAATAACGGGAAGCATCGGGCAACACCCGCGCCTCGTCTTCCGCCAGATAGCGCGTGGACTCGATACCGTTCTTTATGAATGCTTCCAGTTCCTTCTTATCCAAACGATTGGTTGAATAGGAACCGTACTTACCATCTACGAACAAACTTATGCTCAATCCGCTTTCGGAAGCCTGCTGCAACTTGTCTATCTTCGCATCACGCAGTTCGAAAGAAGCGTTGGAATTGGAGTACAGCACCAACTTAGCTGCCTGGCAACCATTCTTCAGGGCAAAGTCCATTGCCCATTGCGCCAATTTCTTATTATTGTCTGTAATCATTGTCTTTAGTTGATAGTTGATAAATGATAGGTGATAGTTAACTTTCTCCTCCCACCGTCAGCTTGCTGACTAATGCCGACGGCATGCCGCAAGTAACCAGACAAGACTGTCCGTCTTTGCCACACGTCCACGTGCCGTTGTCAATCTTGTCGTTATTGGCCACCATTGTGATATCCGCCAAAGCCTTCGGGCCATTACCGATGATATTGATGTCCTTGATGGGTTGCGTCAGCTTACCGTCTTCAATCAGATAACCGGACTTCACGAAGAAGGTAAAGTCTCCGGCACCGATCTGCACTTCTCCGTTTGTGAACTGATCTACATAGATACCGTTCTTTACCGTAGAAATGATATCCTCTTCCTTCATATTGCCCGCCTCCATATACGTGGCACGCATACGGGGGATAGGCATATTGCGGAATGTATCGCGGCGTCCGTTTCCGGTAGGAGCCACGCCGTAGTGCTTGGAGCTGATACGGTCGTGCAAGTAGCTGGTCAAGATACCGTCTTTCACGATGTAGGTCTTCTGTCCTTCCACACCTTCGTCGTCGAAGTTCACGGAACCGCGGTTGAACGGAATAGTACCGTCGTCTACCACATTGATATGTTCATCACACACCTTCTTGCCGAAGAGGTCGCAGAAAATAGAAGTCCGTTTGCGGTTGAAGTCCGCTTCGAAAGCATGGCCGATGGCCTCGTGCAACAAGATGCCCGAACCGCCTGCGCCCATCACAACGGGCATTTCACCGCCTTTGGGCTTCACCGCCTTGAACAAGATGGCCGTATTATCCACCACCTCGCGTGCTATCACTTCTACAATATCATCCGTCATAAATTCGAATCCCTTGCGATAGGAACGGCTTGCAAAGCCATTCTCCATCTTTCCGTCCTCTTCCATGATGCAAACAGCCACGAAAGAGACCATCGGACGATAATCGTAGTAACAAACACCTTCTGAATTACAGAACAGTACATGCGATGTGTTGTCCGACAACATTGCCTGCACCTTGCGTACGCGCTTGTCCAATGAGAAGACCTTCTCGTCCAGTTTCTCCAGATAAGGGATTTTAGCCTTTACGCTTACATCTTCCCAAGGATCGGTAACCACATATCGGTTCTTGGCAATCGTCTTTTCGGTCAGTGCAGCAACTTTTCCCGCTTTACCGGAAGAAGCAATGCGGGCAGCTGTGCGGGCGGCGCGCATCATTTCTTCCAAAGTGATGCCTTCTACGTATGCATAGCCGCTTTGGTCTCCCGCCAGTACACGTACACCCATACCGAAGTCGATGTTGGCACCGCAGTTATTCACTTTGCCATCCATCAGACTTACGTTATTGTTGAATGTATGTTCAAAATAGAGGTCGGCATAGTCGCCGCCCTTTTCCAAGGCAACAGCAAGAACTTTCTGCAAATCGGCTTCTGTTACACCGAAATGATTCATTGCCGCAGCAACAGCAGACTTATTGTCTGCTCCTCCCAATGCATTGCGCACTGATGCCGGCATAGCCAACGAAGGTATTGCCAGCGAGCCCAATGCCGCCAGACTCCCCGTCCGTAAGAAGTTTCGTCTATCCATTGTTTTCAGTTATTAGTTATGAGTTATTAGTTTTCTTTCGTCAGCAGGCTTTCCAGTTCCTCGGCACTCAGGCGCAGATAGAACTGGCCTTTATAGGCAACGGAAATAGAGCCTGTTTCTTCCGATACAATGATTGCATGTGCATCGGAAACCTGGGAAATTCCCATCGCAGCCCGATGCCGCAGTCCCAGTTCCTTGGGGATATCCAGATTGTGCGATACCGGCAAGATACATCCTGCCGCCTTGATGCGCTTTTTACTGATGACCATCGCCCCGTCGTGCAACGGACTGTTCTTAAAAAAGATATTCTCTATCAGGCGCTGGTTGATATCAGCATTGATTATCTCTCCCGTACGCACCACATCATCCAAAGGCATGTTGTGCTCCATCACGATCAATGCGCCTACTTTTTGTTTTCCCATACTGATACATGCCATCACAATAGGCATGATATCCTCGTGCTCCAGCTTTTCTTTCTTATTCCCGGTGAAGAAGCGCACCAATGCACTGGCATGCTGATGCGAACCGAGGGTCAGCAAGAACCTCCGTATCTCGTCCTGAAACAGAATGATAAGCGCCAACACACCCACACTGACCAGCTTGTCGAAAATAGAGCCGAGCAGCTTCATCTCCAACACCTGCGAAACCACCAGCCATATCAGGATAAACACCAGGATGCCGGTAAACACATTGATAGAGCCGGAAGCCTTCATCAACTTGTACGTATAGTACAGCAGGAATGCCACCAGCAGGATATCTATGAAATCTTTTATGCCAAACTCAAAAAACACAAGTTCAAGTATTAAATATTAACTATCATTTCTTTTACTTCTCCATCTTCCCGCTTTCCTTCTTCATCGCTTCCACAATCCTCACCGTCTCAACGGCTTCGCGCACATCGTGCACGCGAAGTATATCCGCTCCTTTCAACAGGCAAATGGTGTCGAGCACCGTAGTACCGTTCAAAGCCTCCTGAGGGGTGATGTCCAGCAACCGATAAATCATCGACTTGCGCGAAACACCGGCCAACAAAGGTAACTCAAATATCCGGAATTCTTCCAGATGAGCCAGCAGCTCATAGTTATGCTCCACCGTTTTCCCAAAGCCGAAGCCCGGGTCAAGTATGATGTCCTTCACTCCTAAATCGCGCAACTGCTGCACCTTCCGGGCAAAGTACTGGAAAACTTCCTTCAACAGATTATCGTAGTGCGGATGTTTCTGCATATTCTGCGGAGTGCCCTGCATGTGCATCATTATATAAGGTACATTCAGGTCGGCCACTGTACGGAACATATCCGCATCCATCTCGCCGGCAGCTATATCATTGATAATGGCCACTCCGAACTCCTCCACACACATCCTGGCTACATCGGCTCTGAAAGTATCTACAGAAACAACAGCATCCGGCTTTATGCGGCGCAGAATGGCCAGTCCCCTGCGCAACCGTTCCATTTCTTCCCGGGCCGAAACATCCTCCGCATCAGGACGGGAAGAGTAGGCGCCGATATCGATGATTCCGGCTCCCTCGCGGGAAATCTGCTCTACGCGCCGGGCAATCTCCATTTCGGTTTGCATACGGCTGCCAGCATAAAAAGAGTCGGGAGTGATATTCAATATCCCCATAACGCAAGGGGTGGAAAGATTCAGCAATGTGCCATTAACGTTTATATATTTGACTTTCAGTGTCTCCATGAATAGTTGTTTTCTGTTATATACCTCTGCAAATGTAAACAAAAAAGCCATTAAACATGCAGATTATATCGAAAATAAAGTATCTTTGCACAGAATGTGCAAATAAAACACCATAATGGCGAAGTTAAAAACTGCCCCCTGTACACTAAGCTACATTTTCTGCTTTCTATTCATGCTATGTAGCGCTCAGATTCGAGGGCAACAGAAGGATGCAAGTGAAGCATACGATGTAGACAGTACTTTATATGCTTATTATCTCCGCTGTAAGTCGGCAATAGGAGACCCCGAGGTCATGCAAATGACCGACACCCTGTTCCGACTGGCAGAAGAGAAGCAGGATATGCGGATGCAGGCAGTTGCCCTGTGCACCAAACTCGACTACTATTACTACGCAGATAGCCATAAAGACAGCCTGCTGCACTATGTAGATGTAGTAAAAGAGTTCGCAAAGAAGACCCATCAACCCAAGTATTACTATTTTGTATGGGCAAAGAGACTCATCTTCTACTACATCAAAAACCAGCAGTACAATACGGCCCTCTACGAAGCGGACAAGATGACAAAGCAAGCGGAACAGGACAATTATCCGGCAGGAATGGCAGACGGATTTAATGCAGTAGGCACTATCTATCAGACCAGAAAGTTATATGAGCTCGCCATCGAAAGCCGCGAAAAGGAAGTGGAGATTATCCAGAAATACAAGATAAACACCTACAATTTAAGCAGCACCTACGGAGCTCTCTCTTTCCTTTACTGCAAATGCGACAGGCTGGACAAAGCGGCAGAGTGTTTGGAAAAGGCGAAAGAACATATCTACAGCAATACCCAAGAATACTACTTCAACCTGAAGTATGTCGGTTATTATATAGACAGCGAAGAATATCCCAAAGCTAAAGAATACCTGCAAAAGGCAAAACTGTTGCTCGACACACACAAGGAAGTTGCCAAAGTCTCTCATGAGTACTATTTAAAGCTGAGAGATTACTATATGTATACCAAACAATATCCCCAAGCCTTAACCACACAAGAGCATATCGACAGCATGCGCCTCAGCCCCGATATCGATTTGGACGAATTGCCAATCAAGGCCACCATATATAAAGAAATGGGCAATCCGGCAAAGGCTTTGGAGTATTATCAGCAATATATCCATACCAGCGATTCGCTCAATAAACTTTATGAAAACATAGCCGCCAGCGAATATGCCACCCGCCTTGGTGTAGAGCGTCTGAATACCGAAAAGAGCGAATTACAGCAGGAAATGCAGCGACGGGATTTGAAAAGCAAGCAACGCATCATCTTCTTCCTGATTGCCATGTTGATCCTTGCTTCTATCATCTTCTATCGGGAACACCTCCTTAACGGCAGATTGCGGGCCTCCCAAAAGCAACTGTCAGAGAAGAACCAGGCCTTGCTTGTTTCCGAGAAAGAGTTGCTCCATGCCAAAGAGCAAGCCGAAAAGGCCAGCATCATGAAGACCGAGTTCATACAGAACATGAGCCATGAGATTCGTACGCCTCTAAACTCGATTGTCGGTTTCTCCCAAATCATCGGAAGCATGAGCAAGGATAATGACGAAACCAAAGAATTTGCAGACATCATCGAGCAAGGCAGCAACAACCTGCTACACCTGGTAGAAGATGTACTGGATATTTCGAGCCTCGACAGTGGAACCGACATACCGACCAACATCGGTGCAGATGCCACAACTATATGCCGGGAGTGTATCCTTCAAGCAGAATCGAGCTTGAAACCCGGCGTCAAGCTCAACCTGCAAACCGAATCGAACGAGTTCTACTTCTATACCAACCCTGTACGCCTCAGCATGATTCTCTCTCACCTGCTGAAGAATGCGGCCAAGTTCACCCAAGAAGGAGAAATCACCCTTTCCTGGCATCAAGACGAAGCGCATCAACACATCATCTTCAGCGTAAAAGATACAGGCATCGGCATTCCTAAAGAGAAACAAGAGTTTGTATTCGAGCGTTTTGCCAAGATAGACACCTTCGTGCAAGGCACAGGACTCGGATTGTCCATCGGACGCATCTGCGCCGAGAAGATGGGTGGAAGCCTGACGCTCGACCCGGAATATACCAACGGCTGCCACTTCGTACTCACCTTGCCGCTGAACAAATAATCATTGGTTCACTCAGCCACCAGTATCTTGTCCTGATGGATATATACACCTATTATATATAACATCAGGACTTAGTATATATATCAATAGGACTTAGCCCTCTTAATCCCTATATTCTGAGGTACGGACTTCCGGATGTTATTTCTAAAAACATCCCCATCTTTTGCCCCAAAACATCCGGGTCTTTTCCCTGAAAACATCCCCATCTTTTGGGGTAAAACATCCGGATCTTTTGGGTCTTCATTCCTAATGTCTTATCTGCTAAGTCCTGATGTCTTGTACACTCAGTCCTATAGGCTTGCATGCAAAGCATAGGCGTGGAAAGAATGTCCATACTTGCATTTTCTCCATCCAACCCTTCTTTATTTGTCCTTTTCTCCGTACATTTGTCATTGCAACAATGCAACAGTCTCAAAAAAGAAGAAAAAGAGGAGATTATGAAATATCCTATCGGAATACAGAGTTTGGATGTGATTCGTGAGGACGGATATGTCTACGTGGACAAGACCGCCCTGGTCTACGACCTGGTGAAGAACGGAAGGATTTACTTCCTCAGCCGCCCGCGCCGCTTCGGCAAGAGCCTGCTGGTGAGCACGCTGGAGTGCTACTTCCGCGGACGGAAGGAGCTGTTCGACGGCCTTGCCATCGCCGGACTGGAGAAGGAATGGAACGAATACCCCGTCTTCCACATCGACTTCAACGGAGGGAACTATACGCAGGACGGAGAACTGGAGAACACCATCGAGGACTATCTGAGCAAGTGGGAGTCCGAATACGGAAAAGGAGAAAATGAATCGACCATCGGCAACCGCTTCCTGGGCATCCTGCAACGTGCCAGCGAGCGTGCCGGCCGCCGTGCCGTGGTGCTGGTGGACGAGTATGACAAGCCCATCCTCGACGTGCTCGACACCGGTTACTACACCCGCGACAGCGAAGGCGAAAGGATTCTTCTGGAAAACCGCCACCGCGACATCCTGAAGTCCTTCTACTCCTCCTTCAAGTCCGCCGACCGCTACTTGCAGTTCGTGCTGCTGACGGGCGTCACCAAGTTCTCGCAGGTCAGCGTGTTCAGCGGATTCAACCAGCCCAATGACATCAGCATGGACAACCGTTACGAGGCACTTTGCGGCATTACTGGACAGGAGATGCGTGAGTACTTCGCCGAGCCCGTTGCCGCCCTTGCCCAGAAAGATGGATGCAGTATCGACGAGATGTGGGACATCCTGCAGCGCCAGTACGACGGCTACCATTTCGGCACGGCCATGACCGACGTCTACAATCCCTTCAGCATACTCAACGCCCTCGACAAGCAGGAACTTCGCGACTACTGGTTCGCCACCGGCACGCCCACCTACCTCATCCGCCTGCTCGCCCGTAGCAACGAGCACATCAACGAGCTGGCCGGACGCTTCTACGACCCCGCCATGTTCGTGGACTACAAGGCCGACGTGGAGCGCCCCCTGCCCATGATTTACCAGAGCGGCTACCTCACCATCAAGGAGTACGACCGGACGACGGGCAGCTTCCTACTGGACTTCCCCAACAACGAGGTGCGCAAGGGCTTCCTCACCCTGCTGGCCTCCAACTACCTGAAGCCCGCCTCGCATGAGGTGGGCAGCTGGATACTGGATGCCGTCCGCCTGTTGAGGAAAGGGCATACCGAAGCCTTCCGCGACTCGCTCACCGCCTTCCTCTCGAGCATCCCATACGATTCGCACCCTTCGCTGAACGATATACAGAAGACCGAGAAACACTTCCAATACACCTTCTACCTGCTTCTCCGCCTGATAGGTGTGTACTGCCGCGCCATCCGCAGCGAGGACACGCAGAGCCGCGGGCGCGTGGACTGCATCCTCGAGATGGAGAAGTACGTCTACATCTTCGAGTTCAAGCTGGACAAGAGTCCGGAGGAGGCGCTCCGGCAGATAGAAGAACGTGGCTATGCCCGTCCTTATGCCATAGACAGCCGCCAGGTGGTATGCATCGGCGTGAACTTTTCTTCGACTACACGCACGGTGGAAGGCTGGAAAGAGGTATGGTTGGAGCCGCATAACCGCTAGCAACAGGCGGCACTGCAACATATTTCAATAACAACACTAAAAGAAAGAAAACAATGGATATTACAACCCTCTATCAGATATTCCTGCAGTGTAGCTGCGTCACCACAGACAGCCGCAACTGCCCCCAAGGTTCCCTGTTCATTGCCTTGAAAGGCGATACGTTCAATGGAAATGCTTTTGCCGCCAAAGCCCTGGAAAGCGGAAGCGCCTATGCCGTTGTAGACGAGGCAGCCTATGCACCCGCCGACAATCCGCACTATATATTAGTAGACAACTGCCTGCACACCCTGCAAAAGTTGGCAAACTATCACCGCCGACAACTGGGCACCCGCATCATCGGCATCACCGGCACCAACGGTAAAACCACTACCAAGGAACTGATATCCGCCGTCCTCGCGCAAGCCTACAACGTGCTGTACACGCAGGGAAATCTAAACAACCACATCGGTGTGCCCCTCACCCTGCTCCGCCTCCGCCCCGAACACGACCTTGCCGTAGTGGAAATGGGCGCCAGCCATCCCGGAGACATCAAAGAGCTGGTAGAGATAGCGGAACCGGATTACGGCATCATCACCAACGTAGGAAAGGCGCACCTGGAAGGCTTCGGTTCCTTCGAAGGAGTGATCCGGACAAAAGGCGAGCTGTACGACTACCTGCGGCAACGGGAAAACTCCATCATCTTCATCCACCACGACAACCCCTACCTGAACAATATAGCAGGCGGATTGAAGCAGATAGCCTACGGCAACGAAGACAATCTGTACATCAACGGCCGCGTCACCGGCAACTCCCCTTACCTCACCTTCGGATGGAAAGCCGGAAAGGACGGAGAATGCCACGAAGTGCAGACGCAACTTATCGGCGAGTATAACTTCCCCAACGCCCTGGCCGCCGTAACCATCGGGCACTTCTTCGACGTAGCACCGGAAAAGATAGACCGCGCACTGACAGACTATACCCCGCAAAACAACCGCTCCCAACTGAAAAAGACAGCGGACAATACACTGATTATCGACGCCTACAATGCCAACCCCACCAGCATGATGGCCTCCATCGGCAACTTCAAGAATATGAATGCCGAAAACAAGGCCTTGATACTGGGTGATATGGGAGAACTGGGAAAAGACAGTGCGGAAGAACACCAAAAGATTGTAGACTATCTGGAAGAATGCGGATTCGAGGACGTAGTGCTCGTCGGAGAATTATTTGCCGCTACCCGGCATCGTTACCGCACTTACCCTACAGCCGCCGAACTGATTGAAGCATTGAAGCAACAAAAGCCTCACGGAAAGACAATCCTCATTAAAGGTTCACATTACACGAAACTGGAAAGTGTTGTAGGTTATCTGTGATCATTTCACCATCCTCGGCCTCAGCACAAAGTAGCCGATAAGTGATGCAAGAATTGCCCCTGTGGTATTGGCTGCAAAGTCCAGCCAATCACCGCCGCGGTAGGTAGTGCAGTATTCCTGCAGCAGTTCCACCACTCCGCTGAACAGCACCGGGCAGACAAATGCCCCTACCCATACATGCCACAACGGTGTGTTATCCTTACGATGTGCCCGCAAAAACTCCAGCCAGAGCATACCGGACATGCCCAGATACATACATATATGTACGACTTTATCGATATTAGGAATTTTACCTATTTCCGTGGAAGGCGGTTTGAAAAAGGAAAGATAGATCACCGCCAGTATGATGGTAAGCGATACGGGGTATTTCTTAATATAATATAGCATATTTCAAATTATCAACGATTCGTGTGCAAAAGTACGGAACATTTTCTATATTTGCATGTTTTAGTGGATATTAATAACGAATTGAAAGAAAAATCTACGTTTTATGACAAGAAGTGACAGAGCTAACTTTGGGAGCAAATTAGGTGTCATACTTGCTTCGGCAGGCTCGGCGGTTGGTTTGGGTAATATCTGGCGATTTCCTTATGAAACCGGAAACCACGGAGGTGCTGCATTCATCCTTATATATCTGGCTTGCGTACTCATCCTGGGAATACCTATCATGATAGCCGAATTCATGATCGGCAGGCGGTCGCGTGCCAATACAGCAGGAGCCTATCAGAAGCTGGCGCCCGGCACACGATGGCGCTGGGTGGGACGCATGGGTGTGTTGGCAGGCTTCCTGATTCTGGGATATTATTCCGTGGTAGCCGGCTGGACGCTTGAATTCATCGGCGAAGCTGCCACTAACGGATTTGCCGGAAAGTCGACAGCCGATTTCATCGCTTCTTTCAACAGTTTTGTCAGTAATCCGTGGCGGCCTGTCATCTGGCTGGTGCTGTTCCTGCTGGCTACTCACCTGATTATCGTCAAAGGAGTAGAAAAGGGCATTGAAAAATCGGCTAAGATAATGATGCCCATTCTCTTTATCTTGCTGATTGTACTTGCCATTTGTTCCGTATCACTGCCCGGTGCAGGTGCCGGTATCGAGTTCCTGCTGAAACCGGATTTCAGCAAAGTGGACGGTAATGTATTCCTGGGAGCCATGGGTCAGGCATTCTTTTCCCTAAGCCTCGGCATGGGTTGCCTCTGCACCTATGCTTCTTACTTCCGGAATGATACGAACCTGCCTAAAACGGCTCTCAATGTAGCTGCTATAGACACGATGGTGGCCATTCTGGCAGGATTCATCATTTTCCCCGCTGCATTCTCCGTGGGCATACAGCCGGATGCCGGCCCGAGCCTGCTGTTCATCACACTGCCCAATGTTTTCCAGCAAGCGTTCGGCAGCATACCTTGGCTGGCCATCGTGCTTTCATTGATGTTCTACATCTTGCTGGCGTTGGCAGCGTTGACTTCCACTATTTCTTTGCACGAAGTTGCCACAGCATATCTGCACGAAGAGTTTAACTTCTCGCGTGGCAAGGCTGCACGGTTTGTTACCGGAGGTTGCATGATTCTGGGAGTGCTCTGCTCACTTTCACTGGGTATAGGCAAGGACTATACGATATTCGGATTAAACCTGTTCGACCTGTTCGACTTTGTCACTGCCAAGATTATGTTACCGCTGGGTGGTTTCTTTATCTCCATCTTCATCGGCTGGTATCTGGACAAGAAGATTGTTTGGGAAGAAATCAGCAATAACGGTACTTTAAAGGTATCCATCTATAAACTATTGATATTCATTCTCAAATTCATTGCCCCGATAGGCATTGCATGCATATTTATCAATGAATTGGGCCTGCTAAAGTAAAGCGGACATGCAAAACCCGTTCAAAGAATTCTTCTACTTCACCCGGGGAGAAAGACGCGGAATACTGGTGCTGATTGCAGTTATTATCCTCGTCTTTCTCGTCGGGCATTATTATTCGCATAGGGACCAGGCGCTTTCTGAGGAAGAACTCCGGCAACAAGCTCTTGCCGAAGCTGAATATGAAGCCTTCATCGCCTCCATACAAGAAGAAGAAAAGAATACTGAAAAGCCATACTACCGCTATCCCCACGAGCCACAGCCAGTCATCACGTTAGCACCCTTCAACCCCAATACGGCAGATTCCATCACTTTTCGTTCCTTAGGTTTGCCGGGGTGGATGGCACGGAATATCCTGCACTACCGCGGCAAAGGAGGCCGGTTCCGTAAAGCAGAAGACTTCAAGAAAGTATACGGACTGACAGCGGAACAATATCAAGCATTGTTACCTTACATATGCATTGCGCCCGAAGATACGGCAAGGCGCATCGTCCGCCTCTATACCCCACCGGCATCGGACGACAGCACAGCAAGCCCCAAAGCAGCACCTTATAAATATCCCGAAGGCACCGTCATCGATCTGAACCGCGCCGACACCACCGAGTTGAAGAAGATTCCGGGCATCGGCAGCGGCATTGCACGTCTGATAACCGGCTATCGCCAACGGTTAGGCGGTTTCTATAGCATAGAGCAATTGCAAGACATTCACGTGGATTACCGTCAGCTGCAATCCTGGCTCCGCATCGACAGCAAAGACATCCGCCGCCTCAACCTCAATCGTGCCGGAATAGAGAAACTTCGCAATCATCCCTACATCAACTTCTATCAGGCCAAGGCGTTCGTAGAATACCGGAAGAAGAAAGGGACACTACGCAACCTGAAACCTTTTGCACTTTACGAAGAGTTCTCCGCCACTGATTTAGAGCGGATTAGTCACTATGTTTGTTTCGAATAGCAAGATTTTTTCATTTCAGATGCAACTTTTTCCCCAGCTACTTCGTCTAAAAAGCAGAAACCTCCTTGAAAGCAGAAAGGCCAACTGCAATAAAAAGGAAACAATCGTATAGACATGAGAAAATTAATAATAGCAGCCATACTGTTCAGCAGCGTGGTAGAGAGCTCTTTTGCTCAAAAAATAGAAATCAAAGGAACTGTTTGCGATGTTGCCAACAATGCCATAGAGTACGCTAATATTGTATTGCAAACCCTCGACTCCACATTTGTGAACGGGGTAACCACCAACCCGCAAGGGCAGTTCGTTTTCAAGAGTACAGAGGCAGGAGATTACCGGCTAGTACTTTCCAGCATCGGCTACAATACCCAGTACATCACCCTCGATGGGGTAAAACGCAGTACAGACCTCGGACAAATAGTAATGGATAGCACCGCCATCGCTTTGGAAGGAGTAACCATTACCGGTTCCAGCCAGATCAGCCGTGCCGACCGGAAGTTAGTTTTCCCCTCCGAAAGGCAGATGAAAACCTCAACCAATGGGGTGAACCTGCTCCAAGAACTGATGCTCCCCCGCATTCTGGTGAACCCGATGAATAATGAAATAGGACTGTCCGGTGGCGGCGAACTGCAACTGCGCATCAACGGTGTGAAAGCAGAAATAGACGAAATCAAAGCCATTCGCCCGGCAGACATTATCCGTATAGAATATCATGATAACCCGGGACTGCGCTATGGTAATGCCGAAGTGGTGATAGACTACATAGTACGCCGTCCCGATACAGGAGGTAACTTCGGCACTGATATCTCCCAAAGCGTAAATGCCATGTGGGGCAACTACAACCTATACGGCAAAGTAAACCACAAGAAATCAGAATTCGGTTTCTCCTACTACATGGGACCACGAAGTTTTGACGGTCTATACCGTGACAATGAGGAAGAGTTTCACCTGGCAGACGGCACCACTTTGCGCCGCCTGGAACGGGGTGAACCCAGCAAAGCAACATTGGTCATGCATAACCTGAATGTAAACTACAGTCTGCAAACCTCAGAAAACTCCCTTTTCAGCGCCGCATTCCGCCTGCGAGGGAATAATCAGCCACATTGGGACTACAAGGGAACTCTCTATAATGCCAATGACGAAACGGACGTGGTAAATATGGTGGACCGTACCAAACAAAGTTGGACACGCCCCTCGCTGGACCTGTACTACCAACAAAACCTGAAAAATAAGCAAACCCTGGTATTCAATGTCGTAGGTACTTACAACCGGGATAAATCACACCGATTCTACCAGGAGAGCATCCCGGAAGAGATGTTGACCGACATCGACAATAATGTCCTGGGGAATAAATACTCCCTGATTGCCGAAGCCATCTACGAGAAACAATTCTCCAAAGGCAATGCATTGAGTTTCGGTTTGAACCATTCGCAATCTTATGCCAACAACGAATATAAGAATGGTCATTACTACGAAACGAACATGCATCAGGGAAACACCTACCTGTTCGGCGAATATCGCGGAAAAATAAATAAGTTGAACTATAGGCTGGGAATTGCTGCAACCCGCTTCTATTACCACCAGAACGGAGACGACCAGTCTACCAAGAACTACAGTTTCAATCCGAGCATTGTGTTGCATTATGCTTTCTCCGACAACTCTTATCTTCGTTGGAAAGCGAATATCTACAATGCCTCCCCTTCTCTGGGCGACCTCAGTGCAGTGGAACAAGCAGTAGATTCCTTCCAGATTCGTCGTGGTAATCCTAATTTGAAATCGTACATGTGCTACAATACGGAACTGACGTACGAATGGAAGAAAGGCATATTCTACACCAATTTATGGGGTGCTTACGACTACCGCCCCGATGCCATTATGGATGAAAAGATTCAAGAAGGAAATAAAATTGTGCAAACCTGGGATAACCAAAAAGATTGGCAGAAAGTCTCCGGACGTGCCATGTTCCGCGTAGGCCCTATCCGTGATATTCTGCAAGTTTCGTTTACAGGGGGTGTCAACCATTACATGAGCCATGGCAATCAATACTCACACACCTATACCAATTGGTTCTGTGAAGCAGAAGCCTCATTGAGTTACAAACAGTTCTCCTTGTTCTGGCAGATCAACACCAACTGGAATAACTTCTGGGGAGAGACCCTGTCGGGAGGAGAGAACATTCAGATATTAGGCGTATATTACAGGCACAAAGACCTGCGGGTGGGAGTTGGTGCATTCAACCCCTTCACCGACAACTACAAAGTGCAAAGCGAAAACTGGAACCAGTTTGCATCCTATAAAACGAAGAATTATATAAAAGAAAGCTCCCGCATGTTCATGGTCAACTTTTCTTATAACTTCTCATTCGGTCGTACCTTTAAGACAGCACAACGAAAAGTGAACAACAGCGACGACGACTCGGGAGTAATGAGCACGGGAAAATAAAAACAACGTCAGGCCATCTTATCTATTTCCCCATCAAGCAGATGTATCGTACGGTCTGTAATCTGCGCCAGTCCTTCATCGTGCGTGACGATGACAAATGTTTGTCCGAAACGATTGCGCAAGTCGAAGAAGAGCTGGTGCAGTTCTTCCTTATTATGAGTGTCGAGACTGCCGGAAGGCTCATCCGCCAGCACCACCGCCGGATGGTTGATGAGAGCACGCGCCACTGCCACCCGTTGCTTCTCCCCACCGGACAGTTCGTTCGGCTTATGGGAAGCGCGCTCGGTAAGCCCCATGAATTCTAGAATTTCCGTAGCGGCGGCCTTGGCTTCTTGCTGGCTTTTCCCGGCAATAAAGGCAGGTATCATTACATTTTCCAAAGCAGTGAACTCGGGCAACAACTGATGAAACTGAAACACAAAGCCGATGTGCTTGTTGCGGAATGCAGAAAGTTCTTTCTCCTTCATACGATTGACCTGCGTACCGTTGATAATCACCGAACCGCCGTCCGGCATGTCCAGCGTACCCATAATCTGCAGCAAAGTCGTCTTGCCTGCACCGCTGGGGCCGACAATACTGACAATCTCGCCTTTCTCTATTTCCAGATCAATGCCCCGCAGCACTTGCAAGCTGCCGAAACTCTTCGTTATATTTTCTAATCGTATCATATCTACCCTACAATCTCTTTATTACATACTCCGCCAAATAGCAGCCAAAAACTGCCGGCATATAGCTGACCGTGCCGCACGTCGATTTCTTGTTCATCTCATCTTCCGTCAGCAGCACTGCCTTCGGGTCGGCCTGCTCCGTACTGAAGACAACTGGCAACTTACGCTTGATGCCCATCTTCTGAAGGCGCTTCCGCACCGCTTTGCTCAGCCCGCAATGGTAAGTGTCCCATATATCGGCAAAACGCACTTGCGTAATGTCACTCTTCGCCCCCGCTCCCATACTGGATACGATCTTGATGCGGCGCTTCATCGCCTCCGCTATCAGATGGCATTTGGGTGCAAGCGTATCGATGGCATCTACTACAAAATCGTAAATTGCGGCATCGAGCAGTTCCGGTATATTCTCATCTTTCAGATATACAGGCAGCACCGTCAGTTCCAACTCCGGATTGATATCTTTGAAACGCGCTGCCAGTACCTCCGCTTTCAGTCGGCCGACCGTGGAATGCACCGCCGGTAACTGGCGGTTTATGTTGGTGGGCTGCACCGTGTCCGCATCTACAATGGTCATCCGCCCCACACCGGCGCGGCATATCATCTCGGCAGCGTATGCTCCCACGCCTCCCAAACCGACAACCAGCACGTGCGCCCGTTGCAACCGTTGCATCTTATCATCTCCCAGCAAGAGCTGTGTTCTTTGTTTCCACTCTTCCATCATCCGATCATTCATTGCAGAACTTAGTTCTTCTTAAACCATTTATAAAACCATTTACCCACCTTCTCATAGTGCTGCGATTCATTATTGCCCCGCGGATTAGAGAAAGACACCGCATCCTGGGGCTCGCCCAACTGGTCGGGATAGAGCACTATCAGACTATTGTTGGCGAAGTACTTGCTGATTTGCGCCGGCAACTTTTCAAAAGAACTGTCGTATGAGATAGAGCCCCGGCGGGCACTGATAATCACCAGCAGATGGTCAAAGTTCACTTGTCCGGTCAGTATCAACAGGTCTCCCCAGTCATCCAGGCGAGAAAATTCCGTCAGTGTCTGCCCGTGTTTCTTTTTCACCAATCCCTGCAGGTGGGCGGTGGTCTCCTCATTTGCATAGAAGTGCACACGGCATCCCAAAGTTTCACCCAGGCGGCAGAAGTGGTCCACCCACTTCTGGAAACCGGCCTCATATTCAGCCTTCGGAGGTACAGCTACAATGACGCGCCTTATTGTATTGATGGGTATCAAGAATTTAGAGACCATGACTTCGCGGTGAAGTCCCTTCAGCAGATTCTCCGTAAGCATACCGAAGAACGTGTCCACGATATTGAGCTTGCGGTGCAAACCTATAATGACATCGGTTGCCCCGTATTCTTTGGCAGTATGGATAATGCCGGAAGCGATATTCAAATCGTAACGCGTAATCTGCTGCAACGGAACATCGGCCGACGCCGTTATCATGGCAGCCTTCTCCAGATAGCGTTTTCCACGAAGCTCTGCATTCTCCGAACTGCTATCGTCATTGATCACATTCAATGCCAGCAGATTGTCCTTCTGCTTCGGATCGCGTATCACCAGCGAGAGATTAATCAGATCTTCAATGGTATCGGGATTGGCTATAGGTATCAGTATTTTTTCTTCTTCTACCGAACGGTTCTCTTCCAGATGGGCTTCTTCCATTGCAACCCTTCGCGCCGCACGCTCTGTGATGAACGAACTTACGATGCAGGTCACCAGAATCAGCAAGACGGTGCCGTTCAGCACATCATCATTCAGCAGGCGTTCGCCATTGGGCAGAATGATGTTATATCCCACCAATACAGCTGCCAGGGTTGCTGCGGCTTGCGCATTACTCAGTCCATACATCAACTCGCGCTCGATGGCTCCCATCCTGTAAATTTTCTGCGTCAGCCAGCAGGCAATCCATTTGCCGGCCAATGCCACCACTATCATCACGGCAGCCACCGTCAAAGCATCTCCATGTCCGAAAATAACGTGCACATCGATCAACATTCCCACTCCTATCAGAAAATAAGGAATGAACAGTGCATTGCCTACAAACTCCAGATGGTTCATTAATGGGGAAACATGAGGAATGAGACGGTTCAGCACCAGTCCCGCAAGGAAAGCGCCCAAGATGCCTTCCATGCCCACAAACTCCATCAACCCGGCTCCCAGGAAGACCATGGCAAGCACAAAGATGAACTGCATCACATTGTCGTCATATCTCCGGAAGAACCAGCGGCCTATACGCGGAAAGAGGTAGATAATCAGCCCGCCCAGGAAGATGACCTTCACCACCAACCATAACCAGAACAAGCCTCCCGACTCTCCCTTGAACATTCCGCCAACTACCGCCAGCACCAGCAAAGTAAGCGTATCCGTCACCGCCGTCCCCCCTACCGCAATGCTCACACTGCGATGGCGGGACACGCCATAACGTATCACAATGGGATAAGCCACCAGCGTATGCGAGGCATACATACTGGCAAGCAGCACAGAGGTCAGGACACCGTATTTCAGCAGCGTCATATTCGTAACAAAACCTATTCCTATCGGAATGATAAAAGCCAACAAACCAAGTACCAGCGCCTTGCCCCGGTTCTGCTTGAAGTCCCCCATATTCATTTCCAAGCCGGCAAGGAACATGATGTAATACAGTCCCACTTTGCCGAAGAGTTCAAAACTGCTGTCGCGCACCAGGATATTGAAGCCGTGCTCGCCAATGACGAGTCCTGCCAATATCATACCGATGATATGCGGAATACGAAGGCGGTTCAGCAACATAGGTGCAAACAATATGATGAGTAGTACAAGGAGGAATATCCATGTAGGGTCGGTAATCGGGAGTTTCAAACTGAAGTCAAACCAATCCATAGGCTGCAGGTTTTAGGATTTTGTATGCAAAATAACGAAAAAGTTTTCACTTTATGCGGTGCCATACAGCATTTTGTTATAAATTTGCAGCCAATTCTATCTTTTTAGAGTTAATAACTTATTTATAAACTAAAAACAAAGAAAAATGAAAGTAGCTATTGTTGGAGCAAGCGGAGCCGTGGGACAGGAGTTCCTGCGAGTGCTCGATGAAAGGAATTTCCCGTTGGACGAGTTAGTATTGTTTGGTTCTAAACGCAGTGCCGGAACTAAATATACCTTCCGCGGTAAACAGATCGAGGTTAAACTCTTGCAACACAACGATGACTTTAAAGGGGTTGATATCGCTTTCACTTCCGCAGGCGCAGGCACCTCTAAAGAGTTTGCCGAGACCATTACCAAGTACGGAGCTGTAATGATTGACAATTCCAGCGCTTTCCGTATGGATGCCGATGTGCCTTTGGTAGTACCCGAGATGAACGCTGCCGATGCTAAAGACCGTCCGCGCGGCATCATCGCCAACCCCAACTGTACCACTATCCAGATGGTAGTGGCGCTGAAAGCCATCGAACAGCTTTCTCATATAAAGACCGTGCATGTTTCTACCTATCAGGCTGCCAGCGGTGCCGGTGCAGCTGCTATGGACGAATTGTACGAACAATACCGCCAAGTATTGGCAGGCGAATCGGTAACTGTAGAGAAGTTCGCCTATCAATTGGCATTCAACCTCATCCCGCAGATCGACGTATTCACCGAAAACGGGTATACCAAGGAAGAAATGAAGATGTTCAACGAAACCCGCAAGATTATGCATTCTGACATAAAAGTGAGTGCTACTTGTGTACGCGTTCCCGCGCTTCGCTCCCACTCCGAAAGTATTTGGGTAGAAACAGAGCGCCCCATCTCCGTAGAAGAAGCCCGCGAAGCATTTGCCAATGGCAACGGATTGGTTTTGATGGACAATCCGGCAGAAAAGGAATATCCGATGCCGTTGTTCCTCGCCGGTAAAGATCCGGTTTACGTAGGCCGTATCCGCAAGGATCTCACTAACGAGAACGGACTGACCTTCTGGATCGTAGGCGACCAGATCAAGAAGGGGGCTGCGCTGAATGCAGTGCAGATTGCGGAATATCTGATAAAGGAAAAGAACGTATAAAATCATTCTTTCATAAACAAGAAAAAGCCGTCAAACTGATTTGACGGCTTTTTCGTTTGTTCTATTATAGAATTTCATAAGCCTAAAATTTCAGTTACTCACGAACTTATCCCTGAGACATAAAATAAAAGTGCCAAAGGCAGAAACCGAATTCTAACCTTTGGCACTTATTCTTTAATATAAATCTACAATATTACCAACCCGGATTCTGAGTCAGCACCTTATTTTTATTTTCGTAGATAGTCAACTGTGCAGCAGGTATTGCACGCAGATAGTTACGTTCTGAATTCAGGTCTCCCTTCTTGAATGTACGAAGCCCCTTCTCACGGAGATAATAGATATACCCCTTATTGGCATCCGTATTAGAAGGATTTTCCGGATCGAACAAGAACAGTACCCGCTTGCCGGATTCATCTGTCGCTGATATTCCCGGATAGTCGGCCATATTGACATAAGCACCCAGGAAAGGCATAGTAGGATGGCCACTGGCATCTTCCGAGTTCAAGTACTCAAATTTAGCCCAACGACGAAGATCTTCGCCACGACGGCCTTCCATAATCAGTTCGATACGACGTTCACGACGAATTTCCCACAGAACCGGATTAACATCAACATCACGAGCCGGGTCATTGATAACCACTCCATTTACGCTCAGGCTTCCACCATTCAACTGTACCTTAGGCATTGTCTTTGCTTCAGTGTCACCCCACTTCGTCAGTTGACGACCGCGGATTTCATTGATAGACTTGTCAAGGTCGCTCTGAGTAAATGCATTGCCACCTACTTGCGCAATTTCATAACGCGCCTCTACATAGTTCAGCAACACTTCCGCATAGCGAATACAAGGAGCATCAACGGGACTCAATATACCAGTACAATAGGGTGATCCTGCAGCCCACCATTCATCATTCAAGAACTTCTTGGTAGGATATCCCGTTGGCGATGTACCTTCTGTATAATTTGTGCCCATGGCACTCATGATACGAAGACTGTCTGCAATTGTCTGATACAAACGTGGGTCACGCTCCTGGAATGACTTCTGAATACTGGGATCTTGTTTACCCTGATAAAGGGGAGACTGTCCAATAGGCAGACCGTCACTGCAAAGATAAGTTTCAATTACATCCTGGGTAACACCACCCTGAGTCTGATCTTCCGGACCATTATAAGACATCAAAGAATTGCACTGTACACCACTTGTATACTCACGATACCAAATAACTTCCGGATTATTCGCCAAATCATCTGTAGTAAACAGAGCATTATAAGTATTTCCAATAGAGTAGATGCCAGAATTCATCACTGCTTCCGCACCATTGATGGCGCCTTGCAATAAAGCTTTGATATCGGCATCAGCCACCTTTTCGGAAGTAGGACCTACGGTAGTGCCGTGATACTTCAGCCATGTGGCATGATACAATAACTCGCGTGACATATAGGCACCGACTACATACTTATTAACCTGACGTTTTGTATCATCTGGGCGCACATTATCCAGTGCATACTGAAAATCTTCCTGGATTTTCTGTGCTATATAGGGATAAGAGTCACGATCTTTATAGAGAGCTTGATCTGCCGGGTCAGTCACCTGATCGTAGAAAGGAACACCGCCATAATACTTTGCAAGCGTACTATAGGCCATCGCACGGAAATAGCGGGCTATACCTGCCCAGTGATTTTTAGCTTCATCCGAGATATTCATTCCCGGAATTTTTTCAAGCATGGCATTCGCCTTATAAACAATGCCATAATAGTCAGACCAGGTTGCCGTCCGGCTATTCCAGTCTGTGGTAGAAGAAGTTGGGAAGTAAATGTACCCCGCTCCATTCGTATTCGCATTATTCAGATTGATAAAATCATCCGTATAGTCATCTCCTGAAAAGTAGCCGGCAAAAACTGTATAATCAGTGCCATAGCCTTTGAAGAAGGAGGAGTAAAAGTCCTGCGCATAAGTGCGCAAAGAGGTTTCTGTCTGCCAATATGTGTCATTGGTCTGCTTGTCTTGCGGATCTTTGTCCAGAAAATCGTCGCAGCTGCAGAACGAAGCCATTGCCAACGCACAAACGATATATAATAAATTTTTCTTTTTCATAACTGCAATAACTATTAGATTATAAACTAAGCTGAATACCAAACGACACAGTCTTCTGATACGGATAGCTACGACCGAAGTTACGGGCATCGCTGCTTGTTCCGGCAGTACGTATACCTATTTCCGGGTCAATAGCCGGTTTCAAACCATCAATAGTAAAGAGGTTCTCACCCGTGAAGTAAACACGCAGGCCTTGTACTTTGTACTTACTCAACCAAGTCTTAGGTAATGAATAACCCACAGTGAAAGTCTTCAAACGTAAGTATGCCATATTCAAGAGATAACGATCATTCACGTTAAAGTTACCGGTTTGTGCCTGCTTGTAGTCCATGGGGCGTGGATAGAAAGCATTGGGATTTTCAGAAGTCCAATAATCTTCAGCTCCTTTGTAGAAAGGTTCACCGGCAGTGAAGCCCGGCAATACCTGGTTACCGGCAGCCCAAAGCTTTCTTTTAGCTACACCCTGGAAGAACATACTTACATCGAATCCTTTCCAGGAAGCATCCAGATTCAAGCCAAACTGCATACGCGGCAAAGCATTACCTATAATGCTAAGGTCACCCTTTTCATTGGTATTTGTCTGCTTCTCAATTTTACCATTCTTGTCGAGGTCCTTATAGAGCACGTCACCAGGGGCAAACTCATAACCGGCAGGAAATACCTGCGTCTGATCCGGCAAACCGGCTTTCAAAGAACCATCGGCATTGAAGTCTGCTTCGGTCAGGAAACGGTCGAACTGCAATCCCCAAATATCACCCAAAATCATACCTTCTTTATAAGCACTGGTGTCCCACCAGCCCGTAGCCGCATAAGTAGGGATTTTTGTATTGTAAGTCCATTTCGTAACTTCCGTCTTATCATCGGCAATAGAAGCTGTTACACCAAAGTGCAAGCCATTATTGAATGTGTGACGATAGTCAACAGCAAGTTCCCAACCTTTAGTTCGGATCGTACCCATATTTTCAAACGGAGCGGCAGCACCCAATGTTGCAGGCAGATTGGCAGTAGTCAAGATGTCACTGGTGGTACGGTTGTACCAGTCAAATGTTACACCCAAAGCATCGTCCAAGAAACGTGCATCCAGACCGAGGTCAAGTGTGGCAACCTTTTCCCATGTAAGCGTGGAAGACACAATCGTCGGTTTTTGTGTTGACTGTACTTTCTTTCCATCAATAATCCAGCTATCGGCAGCAGTTTTCAACGTGGAGACAAAACGGTCGGGACCTACATCCTGATTACCAATCATACCCCAAGAACCACGAATCTTCAAGGTGCTCAGATAAGGCTTTAGTGACTGCATGAACGGTTCCTCGGAAATACGGTAACCAGCAGACATGGAAGGGAAGAAACCGAAACGATTTCCTGAAGGGAAACGGGAAGAACCGTCATAACGTCCGTTCAACTCTACCATATAACGATCTTTATAGGAGTAGTTAATACGACCAAAGAAACCCGCAACGGACCACCACGTATGTTCCGAACTGGTAGTCTGATCACCGGTAGCCAGGTTCAATTCCGGTTTTGCCGGATCAAGCAACCCTTTGCGCTGCGCCCAGTAATACTTGTATTCGCTCTTTTCCAGATTGGAACCGCCCATTACTTTAAAGTCATGATCGCCCAAGCGCTTGGCATAAGTTGCTACGAAGTTAGCCGTCAGATTCTCTGTACGTCCAGTCTCCTGATATACATAATCATAAGAAGCAGCTGAAATATAATTACCGTATGAACTACGCATTGCATCGACAGACGAACGCGCTGTAAAGATCTCATAACCACTGGTCAAGCTTGGTGTACCGTATTTCTTAAAACGACTTTCTACAGAACTGTAAGCCACGTCAACATCAAATGTCAAATCCTTGATGGGTTTGATAGTAACACCACCGGTCAGACGGAGATATTCACGCTCTTTGGTGGTAGTAGGGGCTGTTTTTAATTCTGTCAAAGCGTTACGGAATTCTTTGCCTTCGAAAGTACCGTACGGCATCATCGGCTGCCAGCGATACAAATAATACATCTGATCATAAAGGTCACTATTATAATTGAACGGTTTGTCATAGTCTGAACGGGTAAACATGATACCGGTACGGATAGAAACATACTTGTTCAGGTCCGAGTTCAAAGAGATATTAGCATTGTAACGGGTATAATCATCCGAATTAATCTTCATCATACCGTCTTGGCTCAAATAGCCCAAGGCAATGTTGTAGTTTGTCTTTCCGTTACCACCATTGATTGACAAATTATGGTTCTGCTGCGGAGACCAATCTTTGATATACTCGTCATACCAGTCCCAGGTACGGATGAAGAACATACCACCATCACGGAATTCAAAGTCACGTCCCAATTCCATCTCACGACCGAACTGATCACCGTAACCGTATTTTTCCCAGTAATCTTTCATCTTCTGTACGTGTTGAGCATCTACACGCATATTACCTACTACATTATAGAAAGCAGTAGAACCTTTCGATTGATTTATTACCCCCTGCAAGTTGATATCAGCTTGCTGCCAGCCCGGAAGTTGTTCGGGTGTCTTGGTCGGGGTACGCCAGGCAAAGTTATTGGTGTATTTTACAGAAAGGCGTTCATGTTTGCTCTTCGATTTAGTAGTAATCAGCAATACGCCAAATGCACCACGCGCACCATAAATAGAAGCGGAAGCTGCATCTTTCAACACAGAAATACTTTCAATATCGTCCGGGTTTACCATAGAGATATCGGTTATCTCCACGTTATCCACAAGAATCAACGGCTTGGAATCACCATTCGGCGAACCTATAGTACCGCGGATTTTAATAGTAGGTGCTCCACCTATCTCACCGGAATTGGTGGTGATAGTCAATCCAGGTACAGCTCCCTGCAAGGCACGGCCTATATCTGTAATAGGACGACTGTCGATTGTCTTGTTTACATCTACGGAAGCCACAGCACCGGTCAGGTTCACCTTTTTCTGTGCGCCATAACCTACAACTACTACTTCATCCAGCAATTCCGTGTCATCTTTCAAGACAACCTTCAACGCAGGAGCAGCCTTCACTTCCTGAGTAGCGTAGCCCACAAAGGAGATTTGCAGAATAGCTCCCAGCTTTACATTCAACGTAAACTTTCCATCCAAATCTGTAATACCACCATTGGTCGTGCCTTTCTCTATGACATTGGCACCAATGACAGGTTCACCTTTTGTATCCACAACTGTAACAGCCACGGAGATAGTTTGCATCTGCTCTTGTACTCCATAAGAGCCAGTAGATGCAGTTTGGGCAGCCATCACATTGCCACTGCCTATAAACAGCGTACAGATTGCTACCGCAGTGAGGAATTTGCTATTGGCCAATCCTCGTCTTTTACGATCTTCATTCATAAGTGATTGATGATTTTGTTAATTAAATAGTTTCTCAAAATTAGGGTAAGGAGATTTATAGTTCGGAATAATCAAAATCGCATTCCGAAAATTTTTCTAATTTCTCATAGGCATATTTCTATTTAAAGGTTAATTATTTAGCAATTTATTTCTCTCATTTCTTTCTTCCAACCAAGTTCAAAGTGTACTTGGTTTTATATTGATTTTAAACAAAAATCTTGTTAATGACTTAACTCTGTTGATTGTCTTAAGAGATAAAAAAACTCGCTATTAACAAAGGTGTCGAAACTGTTATCTATGTTTCGTCTTAGCAAAGATATATCATTATTTGGCATCAAGAACATTTCTTTGCATTTATTTAACTTTATATTTATACTTTTGCAAAGAGGCGCTTATACACCTTACTATATAGCTAATTTAAGGTTCTTCAATATTTAAGGAATGAAATTCAATCAAACCATTCATAGGTGTTTCTTCAATTACATCCAGTTCGATTCCAAATTCACGAGCTACCTCCCTCAGAATTGTTGCATAGCTATATGCCAATGAACCCACAAAGCGGATGGGGTAACTCTTATAGTCATATTGGCAAATGTTTCGGGTAAAGAAGCTTCTGAGGTTATTTGTGATAAGGTGGAATACATAATCCTCATTTGTATAATCTGCCAGAAAATAGGAAAGTGTAGATAAAAAACGATTTGGAAACGGACGGTTATACACAGATTCCATGACTTCATTGGGAGTGATACGGAATTTTTCAAAAAAATCAGTCATCACTTCTTTGGGAGCTAAGCCTTTCAATACGTCCGACAAAAACATTTTTCCCAACACGGCTCCACTGCCCTCATCGCCCAGAATATATCCGCCTGCTCTGACGTTCTTCACAATTATTTTTCCATCGTAAAAACATGAGTTTGAACCAGTTCCTAAAATGCATGCAATACCAGCCTCGCATTTAAACAAACCACGGGCAGCGGCCAAAAGGTCACTTTCTACCTGAATGGGAGTTTTGAACTGTGCTACCAATGAAGCCCCCAACACATTTTTCTTTTCATAAGAAGTACAGCCAGCACCATAATAATATACTTGCTCCAACTTTCTCTTGAAAAAATGTTCGGGTAATCCTAACCGCACGCTTCGGCTAATCTCTCTTCGCGTTTGGAAGAAAGGATTTAGCCCTTCTGTAAAAGCTCTCTGTATCAAACGATTGTCCTCAACCAGGGCCCATTCAGTTCTTGTAGAACCACTTTCCGCAATTAGTTTCATAGGTAGTCAGTTTTAGAATTGAATACAAATATATAGCTTTTTTTAAGCTTTCCAAGGTTATTTCGCGAAAAAAGTTACTTTACCAGTTATAGACATCGTTTCAAGAGCTGCATTTTGGCCCTTCCAACAGTTCATTGAATCGTATTTATATTCTCCATACAGTTACCCATTTGCTCGAATATCGGATGTAAAATACTGAACATAAGGTACTACCGGACAATTTACCAAGTACACTTTGAACTTGAACTAAAAAAGAGAGAATAGAGATAATACAAAAGTTATAAACCTTTAAATACAAAAGAACGCCTATGGAGAGAAACAGTCTTGAAAACGGGTAGTCATTACTACTCCTGTCCCATTATCCTTATCCTAATTTTAAAGAAAACTATTTAATTAACAACAAAATCATCAATCACTTATGAATGAAGATCACAAAAAACGAGGATTAGCGCATAGCAAGTTCCTCACAGCAGTGGCAATAAGTGCACTTATTCTGAGCAGTAGCACAACGGCTGCTTCGACTGCTGATAACAATTCGTATGGAGTAGCAGAGCAACTGCAAGCCCAGACTGTAACCGGTCTGGTCGTAGATGCTGCCGGTGAACCCGTTATCGGCGCCAGCGTAGTAGAAAAAGGTACTACCAACGGTATTATGACTGACATTGACGGTAAATTTACTCTGAATGTAACGCTGGGGAGTACTCTCCAGATATCATTTGTAGGCTATCAGACCCAAGAAGTGAGAGCCGCCAAAACAATGAGAATCGTTTTGAAAGAAGATTCCGAATTATTGGACGAAGTAGTGGTAGTGGGTTACGGTACGCAGAAGAAAGCCAACTTGACGGGAGCTGTTTCTACAGTAGACCTGAACAAGACCATGGCAGGCCGTCCGCAACAAGACGTAGCCAAAGCGCTGCAAGGAGCCGTTCCGGGATTGAGCATCCTCACCGAAACCGGTGGCATCAATGAGACAGCCTCTATGCGTATCCGCGGTTTAGGTACATTGAGCAATAACGAAAAGAGTAATCCGCTGATTGTAGTGGACGGCGTTCCGATGGACGACATCTCCTTCCTCAACACACAAGACATCGAAAGCATCTCCGTATTGAAGGATGCTTCCGCCTCTTCCATTTATGGTACACGCGCCGCTTTCGGTGTGATCCTGATCAACACCAAGAGCGCAAAGCCTACCGAAAGGGTTACCATCAGTTACAACAACAACTTCGCTTGGGACCAGGCTACCTTCTTGCCTAACTATCCCGATGTACCGACACAGTTACGGATGGGTATCGAAGCCAGTATGAACGGTGGCGCCGGTATGCCTGAATTGTTCGGTATGTATTTCGACAAGCTGCTGCCTTATGCCGAAGCATGGAAAAAGCAGAATAGCGGTAAACTCGGTTATGGTGAAATGAGACCCTACCAGAGTGAAAGCAATGTAGGCGATTACATGGTAATGGACGGTACTCCTTATTATTATGCCGACTGGGATGTGAAAGGCATCTACTTCAACAATGCAGCCCCCTCTCAGAGCCATAACATATCTATCCAGGGAACATCGGGCAAGACCAATTACTATCTTTCTTTCGGCTACAATGAAAAGCAAGGGCAGATGAAAATTAACCCTGACGAACTGAAGAAGTATAACGCCTCCGCCAACATTACCACCAACGTTTACGACTGGCTGCAGGTCGGCGCCCGCATCAACTTTAGCCGCAGAAATTATAAAAGCCCCGACACATGGAACAGCACCTACCAATATTTGTGGCGCTGGGGATCTTACTTCATCCCTACAGGTACAATCAACGGTTATGACACGCGTGTCATGGCAATGCAGAAGCAAGCTGCCGATAAGGAAGTAACAACAGACCTGACCCGCATGAATACTTTCCTGAAAGCTGAAATCATCAAAGGTTTGACTGTCAATGCAGACTTTACATACTCTATTCAGAACATGAACAGCGGTTCGCAGGACAACTCTGTTTACGGCATCAACTGGAGCGGAAATCCGGTGCCCTCTTACATTGTTGCCAAGAGCAGCAGCGGCATCTGGAGAGACTTCTCCAAACAGAATACATGGACAGCCAACGCATACGTAAACTATGCCAAGACATTTGCCAAGAAACATGATTTGAACGTAATGGTAGGTGTCAACGCAGAAGAAGAGGATTACAAATACTTGTATGGCACCCGTAATGTGTTGTACGACCAAGACGGATATCCCGAACTGAACATGGCGGGCAAAGATGGACAGGATTTGCAATGGAAACATACATCCCGTGCTTCCGCCGGCTATTTCGGCCGTATCAATTATGACTACAAAGGCATCTATTTATTGGAGTTGAACGGACGTTACGACGGTTCTTCCCGTTTCCCCCATACCGACCAGTGTGCTTTCTTCCCATCAGCATCCATCGGCTACCGCTTCTCTGAAGAGGCTTACTTTGCTCCGTTGAAACACATCTTCAGCAATGGTAAGTTGCGTGGCTCCTATGGTGAAATCGGTAACGAGGCTGTGGGCGACTATATGTTCGAGCAGTTGATTAGCCAACGTTTGAACGATAAAGATAGCGGTTATATCTATTGGATTGAAAACAACAATGCCAACGCCAATCGCCTGACCATGTATAACATGCCCGACCTGGTATCGAGCAGCTTGACTTGGGAGCGTATCCGCACCCTGAACGTAGGTCTTGACCTGGGATTCCTGGATAACGAACTGACCGTAGGCTTCGACTGGTTCCAACGCGAGAACCGCGATATGTTGGCCCCGGCACAAGTATTGCCAAACACATTGGGTGCTTCCGCTCCTTACGAGAATGCCGGCAACCTGCGCACACGCGGATGGGAGTTGAACTTAGACTGGCGCCATACTTTCGGTGAATTTGATGTGTATGCCAACTTCAACATCGGCGACTCCAAGACCAAAGTAACGAAGTGGACCAACGAATCCAAACTGCTCAGCACCTACTATACCGGCAAGACCTACGGTGACATTTTCGGTTTTGTAACCGAGCGTTACTTCGAAGAATCGGACTTCACCGGACAGAACGCAGACGGTTCCTGGAATTATGCACCAGGCGTTGCAGACCAATCTAAGCTGGAATCAGGCAACTTCCATTACGGCCCGGGCGATATCAAGTTCAAGGACTTGAACGGTGACGGCGTAATTGATGGCGGTAAAACAACTACCGACGGTAGCCCGGGACCGGGTACCCTCAGCAACCACGGCGACCTGAAAGTCATCGGTAATTCCATGCCGCGTTACGAATATAGCTTCCACCTGGGTGGAGCTTGGAGAGGCATCGACCTCGACCTCTATTTCCAAGGCGTAGGCAAGCGTGATGACTGGACCACTTCTTCTTTGAATCTTCCTGCTATGGTACACGCCGACGTGGCTATCTACTCTCACCAGACAAGTTACAACAAAGTAATCTGGAATTCGGACTATACTGCCATAACCGGTTACGAGATAAACCAAAGCAACCGTTATCCACGTCTTTATCGTGGCGCGAATAATGGTGCCGGTACTATATCGGGTATTGCCAACGGTAGCAACAACTACTATCCTCAGACCCGCTATCTGACTGATATGTCTTATCTGCGCCTGAAGAACGTAACTGTAGGATACACCCTTCCTAAAGACTGGACACGCAAGGCCTTCATCGAGAAAGCCCGTATCTACTTCAGCGGCAGCAACCTCTTCCTGCTCCACAAGGGAAATAACCTTCCGGTAGACCCCGAAATCAGCACAGGTAACGGACTTACAGCCGGTGGATGGGGACGTACTGCTCCTATTACGCGCACCTTCTCATTTGGTGTTCAGGTAACATTGTAATAACCTCAAAAACTAAGAATAATGAAGAAACTATTTATATATGGGGCCACAGCACTGGCGATGTTAACCAGTTGCAACGATTTGCTGGACAAATCCCCCCTGGATACTTTTACAAATACTCCGACATACTGGAGCAACACTGACAATCTGGATAATCAGTGCAATACATTCTATAACAACTTCACAGGTTATGGTAACGCAGGCACCGGCGGATGGTTCTATTTCAAAACCTTAAGCGATGACCAAGTGGACGCAGAAGGCCACAACTGGACTTATACCAATGTGGTAGCTTCTTCCACCAACTGGTCAGACCCCTTCACGGAAATCCGCCGTGCCAACTACATCATTGCCGGTGTGCAATCCTCTTCCCTCGATGAAGCTACGAAGGCTCACTACGAAGGACTTGCCCGCATGAACCGTGCATGGGAATACTATCAGCTGGTTCGTATGTACGGCGACGTGCAGTGGATTGACATGGTCGTTGACCCATCCGACCATGAAGTTCTTTACGGACCACGCACCGACCGGGATATAGTAATGGACAATGTACTCGCCGACCTCAACTATGCGTGCGAACACATCACCGCAAACAGCAACCGCCAACGTTTCAGCACCGATATGGCATACGCCATGAAGGCAGACATCACGCTATACGAAGGCACGTACTGCAAGTATCGCACCCAAGCCGAGAACGGCAAAGCCCCCGACGAGAGCCGCGCCAACAAATTCCTGCAGGAGTGTGTATCGGCTTGTGAATATCTGATGGCAAAGAATTACGCTTTGAATGACAGTTACAAAGGCAATTACAACTCCATCAGTCTGGCAAGCAATCCGGAAATGATTTTCTACAAGCCTTACGCAGAAAGTTCGTTAAGGCACTCCACTATTGACTATACCATCAATACAAGTGGCACGCACGGCATTTCAAAAGATGCATTCGACAATTTCCTTTTCCTTGACGGCAAACCACTGGCTACGACTTCAGAGGACACGGACGACGCAGCCGTACTGGATGCAGACGGCAACTACTCTATTACAGGACTTCTGGCAGTACGCGACAAACGATTGACTGCCATTCTCGACCCCGTACTGTCTTTCAGAGGCCATGCATACAGCCGCGCCGGTGTGGCAGCTTTCACTACTTCAACCGGTTATGGCATCGCCAAGTATGACAATCCCGAGGAATTGAGCGTCAGCGACCGAAACAACATCGGTTACCAATACACCGATTGCCCCATCTATTGGATTTCCGTCATTTACCTGAACTTTGCAGAAGCCAAGGCTGAGCTGGGTACCTTGACGCAAAGCGACCTCGACAACTCCATAAACAAGCTGCAAGCCCGTGCCGGTCTGCCGGCTATGACAACTACTCCGGATGCAGACCCCGCAAACAATATGGGAGTAAGCAACCTGATTTGGGAAGTACGTCGCTGCCGCCGCTGCGAACTGATTATGGATAACTGGTACCGTTACTGGGACTTGATCCGCTGGCACCAACTTGACAAATTGGATTCTACAAAATACCCGAACATCATGCTGGGTGCTAACGTAAGTAATGTTCCAAACTGCGAAGAAACCGTCAAGAACGGATACATCGACGCTTCCGACGCCCAAATCCGTACTTTTGATCCCAAGCATTACTTCTACCCGATTCCGACCACGCAGCTGACTCTGAACCCCAGCATGAAACAGAATCCGGGCTGGTAACAAGTATAACTAAAGGTTTTCACCAAGAAACCCTTCAATTATCCAAGAATTTAAGAAGCGTTCCCTCATTTTATACTATCTTTGTATAAATGAAGGGACGCTTCTACGTTTCTGCACGATACAAAGACCTTAATTCATTTAAATAAGAATGTGTATGAAAACGAAACTTAGATTAACAACAGCTTTGCTAATGATAGCCGGCGCAACTGCCGGCTACGGACAAAATTACGACAGCTATCAACTGAAGGACTACACTTTGCCGAACATCAAACGCAGTGCACTTGATCTCGGATTAGGTTCGAATGGCGATTTCGCCACCTACCACAAACAAGACGGAACAGCCTATAACATTGAAGGCAGGTTCTCCGCCGATTTCAACCACCGGGTAAACACCCGCCGTTTCATAAGCAACCAGGACTTCCTGGTTTCCCTTGGGGGATTCCAACGGGACGGGGTATCCGATAACGATGTAAAGACCAGCCATTTCGAAGTTGCCGGCAACTACGCCAATCAATCCCAATTCTACTTCAACGACCCCAAGAAATGGTTCTGGCAAGTAGGAGGTACAGCACAGCTTTCTTACCAAAGAGATAAAGTGGAAGATAAATCCACTTATTTCACTGCCAAAATCATTCCCAAAGCAGGCATCGGCTGGGGACGCATCGAGGACGTGACAGACGCCCGTCAAGCCGTCTACATTCTGGACAAACTGACTTCCAAAGGAATCATGAAGAAACACCTGTCCGATAGCGAAGTGAACGAATTGGCACAAGTCATCTCCACCGTAAAAAACAAACGCTTCCTGGATAGCCGAAAGCACATGATAGACGAGATTACCACCGTCAGCACCTATATGGCAGACAAAGGATATACACAGAGCGAAGGAGCAGAATACTTCACCACCCTGTACGATTACTGGTTGTATGGCGACCTGCACCAACGCCTTTCCGGTCTGGAAGCCGGATTCAGCGTACAGCCCGGTTATGCCCATACCGATCCGGGTGAAGACTACAAAATCAATTCTTTATTAATGGCAGCAGTGCTGGAAATGCAGTATGAAAAGCCGATAAACCTCTATTGGCAGCACTCTGCCGAATTGTCATTAGGCTATCAATATCTGCGTACCAAATATGAAGATGACTATTTCGAGACCGCAGAGACAAACTCAGGCACCCTGCAAGGCAGCTATTATCTCGGCTATTACCCCAATTCGCGGACACATCTCCGGGCAGGAATCATGGAAGACCTGACTATCACGGACGATTCCTACCGGAAGCGGTACTCCGCCACTTCCCTGAATTGCGAGGCCTACTACTACGTCTCCCCGCAATTCCGCATACAAGGCTCCGCCCAGATCGGATATTGTGCCACGGACGATGACTATATATTTGCTGACAAAAAGTGGTTCGGAAACTATAGAATAACATTCACATACTCCATCTTTTAAATGTGACACCTGTTGACGTCACTGACAATACTCAGCAGAAACACAAAAGCGCCGCTTCCCCATAGATTATAAGGAAGAGGCGCTTTTTCTTTTGCATATATCCCCTTCCACCCTTGCATTTGTTCACCTCATTTTTACCGACCAAGACAACCACAATCCAGTATATCGTCCTTATAAGCGAAAAAATACCGATCTTTTGGAACATATACAACGCATGGGAATCCCCATATTCAGCCGTTCGTAACCCGGCTAAACGCTCGGCGCAAGGAAACTTCTTCATGCAGCGAAGCTCACATAAATGTTTTAAAGTTATCACGCACCCTCACTATCCTCACCTTTCGTACGCGCTCCCCTATCTATCGGTATTTCAAAGGTTAGTGAGAGCAATTTCAAAAGGTGAGGGCAAAATTCGCTCTCACCAAAGGCACTTTTCATTTAGAGTTCTAAACTACTCATTCTTAACGTGAGCTCGATATAAGAAATTTAGTTTGTTTCGATATAGAAATGAAGTAAATGATAATTTACCAGCGTAGCGCTGGAGCAAGGTTCCCATTCGGACTACTTGCGTAGCCAAGCCTGAAGGGCTTTCATCTATCAGCCCAGGGCAACGCCCTGGGTTTCAGAACGCCCCCTCACCTTACGCCCTGAAAGGGCATAAGAGTGTATAACAGGCTTTTGCCCTTTCAGGGCGCAAAGATGAAGCACATTATTACCCAGGGCGTTGCCCTGGGCTAATAGATGAAAGGCTTTCAGCCTTAGGCTGCGCTGCTAAAATTCCCATTTAGCTCATAACCCTGTCAGATATGAGTCAATCATCCTATATCGAATTCACGTTATAATAAAATTATCCCTAAACAGCCTGATAACTGACAGTAAACTTGCTAACGATTAGGACTGTAGTTGCTACTTATTAATCTTACTACATCCATGTAGTTTTCTTACGATAGTAATGTTATTTTCTTACAACAGCTGTTGTAAGAAACTTATATAACTGTAGTAAGAATAGTATTTAGTAACTTTGCATTCAGTTTTTGCTACTTCTGGGGGTAGCTCTTCCTATGTTTTCAGTTAGTCTTTCGCAGGCTTTCTATAAACATTTAATATATAGCGTATTCTGTAAGCGTATTCTGTATCAGTCGCAACCTCTGGCGTTTTGAACTACTACAGGCTGAGATTTCATTCGTTTCTGACAGGTTTTGAGCGAAGCTAATGCCAAAATGAAAACTGATTTTAGCTTTGACCCTCTACGATGAATCTCAGTTCTTATTTAATTTAAGATGAATTTCTGGTCTTATTTAATAAGGTGAACAGTTGTTTATCTGCAAATTTAGATTGATAATACTAAAAATACCAAAATAAGTGTTTTTGATATTAAAATAAAAATGTATCTTTGTTGCAAACAATGTCCTCCTTAATAATACTATTTATGAAGAAACTGCTGCTTTTGGCCTTTGTGCTATGTAGTTCCCTGCTGTGCCGGGCACAAGAAGAACGAGTTATTTTAGGTGATGAACAGACTTCCGAGTATTTTCCTATCCTAAAAGGTAAACGAATCGCTATTTTCTCTAACCATACAGGAATGGTAGGGGATAAACATTTGCTGGACATCCTGCTGGAAAACAAATTCAACGTAGTAGCCATCTTCTCACCGGAGCACGGTTTCCGGGGAGACGCAGATGCAGGCGAACATGTATCCAGTTCGGTAGATAAAAAGACCGGTGTACCTATCTTGTCGCTCTACGACGGAAAGCTTGGCAAGCCGAGTGATGCGTCCATGCGTAAGTTCGATATACTGGTGGTAGATATCCAGGATGTAGGGTTGAGGTTTTATACCTACTATGCTTCAATGTGCCGGTTGATGGATGCTTGCGCGGAATACAACCGCAAGGTGCTGATTCTGGACCGCCCCAATCCGAACGGACATTATGTAGATGGGCCGCTGCTGGATATGAAATACAAATCGGGAGTGGGCTGGCTGCCTATTCCTATCGTACACGGCATGACGTTGGGAGAACTTGCCCTGATGGTGAACGGCGAACGCTGGTTGCCAGCTTCACGGGTATGCGACCTGACCGTTATTCCTTGCAAGAATTATACGCACCAGACGAAATACAAGTTGCCGATTCCCCCGTCTCCCAACTTGCCGAATATGAAATCTATCTATCTGTACCCTTCAACCTGCTACTTCGAGGCAACTCCCGTCAGCTTGGGCAGAGGTACTTCACTGCCGTTCCAAGTATACGGACATCCTAATATGACAGGATATAGCTACAGCTTTACACCGCGCAGTGTCTCCGGAGCAAAGAATCCGCCGCAGCTCAACAAGCTTTGCCACGGGGTAGATCTAAGCAATATGAGCGATGAAGAGATATGGAAACGCGGAGTAGACTTGAGTTATGTGATCGACGCTTACCGGAATCTGAATATGGGCGACCATTTCTTCCGTTCGTTCTTCGAATTGCTGGTAGGTACAGACTATGTACGCAAGATGATAGAAGAAGGAAAGAGTGCCGATGAAATAAAAGCGATGTGGCAAGATGACGTAGCGAAGTTCAAAGTGCAACGCAAGCCTTATTTGCTATACAAAGAGTAGTTGATAATTGATAGTTGATAATTCATAAATTATAAATCTGAAATCATAAATCCCCATGACTCCCCTATCCGTAATCATCACCATCGCCGCCTACTTCGTGATACTCTTCACGATATCCTATATTGCAGGCAGAAAAGCCGATAACGAAGGCTTCTTTGTCGGTAACCGCAAATCGTCCTGGTACGTCGTGGCTTTTGCCATGGTCGGTTCCGCCATTTCGGGTGTAACATACGTTTCCGTGCCGGGCATGGTCGCCGTGAGCAATTTCGGCTATCTGCAAATGGTTTTAGGCTTCATCGCCGGACAGCTGGTCATCGCCTACCTCCTGGTACCTCTATTCTACAAGATGAACCTGGTATCCATCTACGAATACCTTGAAAACCGTTTCGGCATATCCTCCTACCGGACGGGAGCATGGTTCTTCTTCATCTCCAAGATGCTGGGAGCTGCCGTACGCCTGTTCCTGGTATGCCTGACGTTGCAACTGCTTGTATTCGAACCGTTCGGACTGCCGTTTATTCTGAACGTAGCTATCACGGTAGCCTTAGTATGGCTCTATACTTTCCGCGGCGGAGTGAAGTCGCTGATATGGACCGACTCTCTGAAAACCTTCTGCCTGGTAGTGTCCGTAGTGCTCTGCATCTATTACATTGCCTCCGACCTGAACCTGTCGTTCACCAGCATGGTAAGCACCATAGCAGACAGCGACATGTCCCGCATTTTTTTCTTCGACGATGTGAACAGCAAGCAATACTTCTTCAAGCAGTTCCTGGCAGGGGCCTTCACCATGATTGCCATGACGGGGCTGGACCAGGACATGATGCAGCGCAACCTGAGTTGCAAGAACTTCAAAGACTCACAGAAGAACATGATTACCAGTGCCATTTCACAGTTCTTCGTCATTCTGTTGTTCCTGATGCTGGGCGTACTGCTCTATATCTTTGCCGCCAACCAGCAGATCACGGTAGAAAAAGGAGATGAACTCTTCCCGCTGATAGCCACCGGCGACTATTTCCCCGCCATCGTAGGTATCTTATTCATTGTCGGACTGATTTCTTCGGCCTATTCGGCAGCAGGTTCGGCACTCACCGCGCTGACCACCTCTTTCACCGTCGACATACTGGGTACCAAAGGCAAATCGGAAGAAACTGTTGTGAAGATGCGTAAGAAAGTACACATTGGCATGGCGGTTATCATGGGTATTACCATTTTCGTATTCAATATGCTGAACAATACAAGTGTTATCGACGCCGTATATATCCTGGCAAGTTACACTTACGGTCCGATTCTCGGTCTGTTTGCCTTCGGCATCTTCATGAAACAACAAGTGCGCGACAAGTATATTCCGCTGGTTGCCATCGCTTCGCCCATCCTATGCTTCATCCTGCAAAAGAATTCGGAAGCCTGGTTCAACGGTTACCAGTTCAGCTACGAACTGCTGATATTCAACGCACTGTTTACTTTCATCGGGCTTTGCCTGCTGATTAAGAAAGATAAAAAGAACAATTAACTTAATACATCATCTATGAATGTAAGACGTCCGTTTTTACTTAGTATGCTCGCCGCCTCCCTACTCCCCCAGATGGGAGGCGCGCAAGAGCTTCCGACGGAGACACGCTTGGAAATCGGGAGATTCCTGGATGCCGTTGCACGGAAAGAGATTTCTGTAGGAGCTGTGAAAATTGACTCCGTTGCCGTAGAAGGAAATACCTTGCAGTTGTTTGCCAACATGAACTGCGCCTATATCCCCTTCCGCGAAGACAATGTTGCCGAGATTTACAAAGGTGTAAGCGCCCTGCTGCCTGGCGAATTTGCTAAATACAAACTGCAAATCCGCACTAACCAACGCAACATCGAGGAACTTATCCCCCAAGCACTGCGCAGTAAAAAAGACAAGAAAGCCAAGACATTCGCCCCAGGCACTTCAAAGCCTTTAGTGACGGAGGTCTCAGCGCCCTACGCCCCCACGAACGGACTGATGAACCGTCACATCGCTTTGTGGCAAAGCCACGGCTTCTACTACGAACCGAAACTCACCCGCTGGGAATGGCAGCGTGCCCGCATCTTCCAAACGGTAGAAGACTTATACACCCAAAGCTATGTACTACCCTTCCTCGTTCCGATGCTGGAAAATGCAGGAGCCAATGTATTGCTTCCCCGCGAGCGCGACAGTCAGACGGCGGAAGTGATCGTAGATAACGACGGAAGCCTCAACAGCCGTTCCGTCTATACGGAAGTTTCTGCCGACAAGAGCTGGATGCAGGGAAGCGGACCGGGATTTGCCCATCTGCGTGCCCAATACAAAGACTTTGAAAATCCTTTCAAGGAAGGAACTTACCGTGCTATCGAAACCATCAAGAAAGGTACGGAAAGCACAGCCGAATGGATTCCCGAGCTACCTGCTGCCGGCCAATACGCCGTATATGTATCTTACCAAACCCTGCCGAACAGCGCAGACGATGCTCTCTACACCGTTTATCACAAAGGTGGTGCCACCCAGTTCAAGGTGAACCAGCAAATGGGAGGCGGTACCTGGATTTATCTCGGTACATTCGGTTTCGATGCCGGTAAGAGCAACGCGTGCAAGGTAGTCCTGAGCAACCGTTCTGCAAAAGCCGGACAAGTGATTACGGCAGACGCCGTAAAGATAGGCGGCGGTATGGGAAACATTGCCCGTCGTATCTCCGAGAATGGTGCAACAGAGAATATAAAGAGTTCCGATGCCAATGCCGCCATCACGCACAAAGAGATGCCGCAAATAGATTATCCTTATGAAATCAGCGGTTACCCCCGTTTCTGCGAAGCCGCCCGCTACTGGCTGCAATGGGCGGGAGTGCCGGACAGCGTATATTCCGACAGCAACGGCAAAAACGATTATACGGACGACTATAAGTGCCGCGGCATCTGGGTGAACTACCTGGCCGGAGGTTCCTCCGTGAACCCGGCTGAAAAAGGTCTGAACATCCCCGTAGACCTGGCTTTCGCTTTCCACTCGGATGCAGGAACCACACTGAACGACTCCATCATCGGCACACTGGGCATCTATTACACAAACGCCGAGAACGGTGTCTTTGCAAATGGTGCCTCCCGTTATCTGTCTCACGATATGACGGATCTAATCCAATCCAACATCGTACGCGATATCCGTACACTCTACGAACCCAACTGGACGCGCCGCGGCATGTGGAACCAGTCTTACTACGAAGCCCGCGTACCCCGCGTACCTACAATGTTGCTGGAACTGCTTTCCCACCAGAACTTTGCAGACATGCGCTACGGACTGGACCCGCGTTTCCGTTTCACCGTGAGCCGCGCCATCTATAAAGGAATGCTGCAGTTCATCTGCTCGCAATACAACATGGATTATATAGTCCAGCCACTCCCCGTAGACCACATGACCCTGCGCATGACTGGCGAGAACGAAGTGGAACTGACCTGGCAACCGGTAGCCGACCCTCTGGAACCGACCGCCAACGCAGAGAAATACATCGTCTACACCCGTATCGGAGACGGAGACTTTGATAACGGTACACTGGTAGATAAGAACAGCTACCGTGTCATCATTCCCGCCGGCGTTGTTTGCAGCTACAAAGTCACAGCCGTCAACAAGGGTGGAGAGAGCTTCCCTTCCGAAATTCTTTCGGCGGGACGGGCTTTCAACTCCAAAGGTACAGTATTGGTAGTGAACGGCTTCGACCGTACCGGCGCCCCCGCCGACTTCAAAGCCGCTGCACCCGCCGACACCCTGCTTGCCGGATTCTTGGACGACTTGGATCATGGCGTACCTTATATCAAAGATATCAGCTACATCGGCAAGATGAAGGAATACCGCCGCTCCATCCCCTGGATGGACGACGATGCCTCCGGCTTCGGCGACAGCTACGGGAACTACGAAACTCAGGTCATAGCCGGAAATACATTTGATTATCCTGCCGTGCATGGTGCAGCCATCCTGAAAGCAGGCTATTCGTTTGTATCGAGCAGTGATGAATCCGTAGAAAACGGACAGATTTCCCTGAATGACTATAAGTACACCGACCTCATCCTCGGCAAAGAATGCCAGACCAAGATGGGCAGAGGCGGTGTGAAACCGTTGGAATTCAAGACATTCAGCAAACCGATGCAGGATGCAATCACTGCCTACTGCAACCAGGGCGGGAATATCTTCATATCGGGTGCATACGTAGGAACCGATTTATGGGATAACCCTCTTGCTCCGGCAGAAGAGGCAGACAAGAAGTTTGCCACGGAAGTGCTGAAATACAAGTGGCGTGTGGGACAAGCAGCTATAATGGGCAAGGTGAAATCCGTTGCCTCCCCGTTCCCCGCCCTCTCCGGCAATTATACCTATTATAATGAGTTGAATGCCGACTCATACGTAGTAGAATCACCGGATGCCATCGAACCCGCAACGAAAGACGCATACACCGTGATGCGTTATTCCGAGAACAACCTGAGTGCCGGTGTAGCCTATCAGGGAGCCTACAAGACTTGCGTCCTGGGATTCCCCTTTGAAGCTATACGCACTGATTCTGAAAGAGAATTACTAATGAACGCAGTCCTCACATTCTTCAACGAGAACAAATAACATTTATAAAACCAATCATCATTTATGAAGCGAAGACTGTTTTTTCTCGTCCTGTTAGCTTGCCTGATCCCCCTCGGGGTGCAGGCACAGCTCGGGACATTCCGTTTTGCCCAACTGACGGATCTCCACCTCAGTCCGAACAACCCGAACCCGACGGAGGATTTGCTGCGTTCCGTGGCACAAATCAATGCTACCAACAACATCGACTTTGTGCTGGTGACAGGCGACCTCACCGAAGAGGGAGACCGTGCAACCATGGAGAAAGTAAAGTCGTGCCTCGACTTATTGAAAGTAAAGTATTACGTCGTCCTCGGCAACCATGAAACAAAATGGAGCGATTCCGGCTGCACCGCTTTCGGAGAAATCTTCGGAGGCGAACGCTTTGAGTTCGAGCACAAAGGCTTCCTGTTCCTCGGCTTCAACTCCGGCCCGCTGATGCGCATGGCATACGGCCATGTGGTGCCGCAAGACATCCGCTGGATGAAGGAAGAAATGGATAAGGCCGGGAAGGACAAGCCGGTGATGCTCGTCACCCACTATCCGCTGATGGATGGTGACGTGGATAACTGGTACGAAGTAACGGATGCCGTTCGTCCCTATAATATCCGTCTGTTTATCGGCGGACATTACCACACCAACCGCGACTTGCGCTACGACGGCATTCCGGGTATCCTGATACGGAGCAACCTGCGCGATAAAGACAACAAGCCGGGCTACGGCATCTACGAAGTAACCCAGGATTCCATCCTGGTATATACCCGCCGCATCGGTGAGCCCGAAAAGAAATGGGCTGCTTTCTCGCTGACCAAGCAATACTACGACCGCAACGGCAAAGCCGAGAAATACCCCGACTTCTCTGTCAATAAAGAGTTCCCGCAGGTAAAGGAACAATGGATTGTACAAACGGGAGCCGGCATCTACTGCTCGCCCGCCGTAGAAAAAGACAAGGTATTTGTAGGCGACGACATGGGACGTCTGACCGCATACGCCTTGAAAACCGGTAAAAAGCTATGGAGCTTTGAATCGGGCAAACGCATTGTAGGCACTCCGGCAGCCAGCGAAGGCATCGTCGTATTCGGCTCGGCCGACCGCCGCATCTATGGGTTGAGTGCCAAAGACGGAAGTCTGCTGTGGAAGGTGGATGCCGCCGAACCGGTGCTCGGAGCCGTAACCATAGATAACGGTATTGCCTATATCGGTGCCAGCGACCATACCTTCCGTGCGATAAACATACGTACGGGAAGTGTAATCTGGGCATACACCGGCGTAGGAGGCTATATCGAAACCAAACCGCTGGTAACGGAAGACAAAGTAATCTTCGGTGCATGGGACAACACCTTGTATGCCCTGAACAAAGCCGACGGAAAAGAACTGTGGAAGTGGACGGGCGGACTGACCCGTATGCACTTCTCTCCCGCTGCCGTATGGCCGGTGGCTGCCGATGGGAAAGTATTCATCACCGACCCGCAACGTGCCATGACTGCCATCGACATCCATACGGGCAACACCGTATGGCGCAGTTTCCAGTCTATGGTACGCGAAACCATCGGCTTGTCCGAAGACGGCGAACGCGTATATAGCAAGACCATGAACGACAGCATCGTCTGCTACGCCACCCGGGGCGACATTCCGAAAGAACTGTGGGCATCGAATGTCGGCTTCGGCTACGAGCATGCTCCCTCCATGCAGGTAGAAAAAGACGGCGTAATGTTTGGCAGTACAAAAGAAGGGCTTATCTTCGCACTGGAAGCCAAGACCGGACGGGTGCTGTGGAAACATAAGATAGGAAACTCGCTTATCAGCACCGTGGTTCCGCTGAGCAGACGGGAAGTGCTGTTCACCGCCACAAGTGGAGAAACAGGAGTATTAAGAGCTAAGAATGAATAATTAAGAATTAAAACACCATACAAGATGAAAAGAATCAGTTGCTTTATTCCTTACACAGGAGAAGAACAAGTTAGAAAGACAGTAGAAGGACTGCAGGCTACGGAGCTTGTGAAGGAAATCTATTTAGTGACTACCAACGGAGAGTTGGAACCGCTGCCCGGCTGCAAACGCCTTTGGGTGGAATATCCCCAAAGCAGCCTGGCCATGCAGGTAATGAGCCACGCCGCAGAAGGAGAGTACACACTGCTCTATACCAAAGAGACCACCCTCGAAATGGGTATGTTCGCTTTGGAGCGCATGATACATATAGCCGAAGATACCAATGCCGGCATGGTATATGCCGATCATTACCAGGTGACAGACGGCAAGCAGACCAATGCACCGGTCATTGATTACCAGGAAGGCTCCTTGAGAGACGATTTCAATTTCGGGTCCGTACTCTTGTTCAAGACCATAGACCTGAAAGAAGCAGCCGGATGGATGAAGTCGGATTATAAATTCGCCGGACTCTACGACCTGCGCCTGAAGTTGAGCCAAATAGCAGAACTGGTACACATCAACGAATATCTGTACAGCGAAGTAGAGACCGACACGCGCAAGAGCGGTGAAAAGATCTTCGACTACGTAGATCCCAAAAACCGTGACCGCCAGATAGAGATGGAGCAGGCATGTACCGAACATCTGAAAGAGATAGGCGGCTACCTTGAACCGGAGTTCAAGAAGATTGAGTTCTCTGCCGGCAACTTCGAGTACGAAGCTTCGGTCATCATCCCGGTACGCAACCGCATCCGCACCATCCGCGATGCCATCAAGTCCGTGTTGAATCAGAAGACAGACTTTAAATACAACCTTATCATCATCGACAACCACTCCACAGACGGCACCACCGAAGCCATCGACGAATTCAAGGACGACGACCGCCTCATCCACATCATCCCCGAACGGAATGACCTGGGCATCGGCGGCTGCTGGAACATGGGCGTACACCACCCCAAATGCGGAAAGTTTGCCGTGCAGCTGGATAGCGATGATGTTTATAAGGACGAAAATACGCTGAGCATCATGGTACGCGCCTTCTACGAACAGAATTGCGCCATGGTGGTAGGCACCTATATGATGACGGACTTCAACATGAATATGATTGCTCCCGGCATCATCGACCACAAGGAATGGACCCCGGAAAACGGACGCAACAACGCCCTCCGCATCAACGGCCTGGGTGCTCCGCGCGCCTTCTATACTCCGGTATTGCGCGAAGTGAAAGTGCCCAACACCAGCTATGGCGAAGACTATGCACTGGGATTGAACTTCTCCCGCCAGTATCAGATAGGACGCGTCTACGACGTAGTTTACCTATGCCGCCGTTGGGACGACAACTCCGATGCCTCACTGGACATTGTGAAGATGAACGGACACAATCTGTACAAAGACCGCATCCGCACGTGGGAATTGCAGGCACGTATAGCGCTGAATAAGAAAAAGGGAACAGTATGAACCAAACAATAAACGACCTCCTCTTCGAACAAGTAGCAACCTGGGAAACGGCACGCGACAATTACGCTGCGCTCTCCAGCGTGCAGGAAAAGGAACTGAACGTGAACGGCATTCCTTATAAAGTTCAGTTCAATCCCGCCCGCATCGTATCTTCGGGTGCCAAAGTAGATGCCAAGTCCATCCGGGAGCGGAAGTGCTTCCTGTGTCCGGACAATCTGCCGCCTGCACAGAAAGGAGTTCTCTTCGGCGGGCACTACAACATATTGGTGAACCCGTTCCCCATCTTTCCCCGTCACCTGACGATACCGGAAGTGGCGCACGTTCCCCAGCGCATAGCTTGTCGCTTCACCGACATGCTCAGTCTGGCGGAAGCCTTGTCGGACTTTACCATCTTCTACAACGGTCCCCGATGCGGCGCCTCCGCCCCCGACCATGCCCACTTCCAGGCAGGCAACAAAGGCTTCATGCCGATTGAAAAAGACTGGCGCGGACAGATTGCCGGGAAGATAGCCGACTATGGCAAGGCTGCGTTGTGGTATCTGAACGATGCCCCCCGCACCACGCTCGTCATCGAATCTTCCTCCAAAGAAGATACTGCCGCTTTGTTCGACATCATCTACCGTTCGCTGGACGTAAAGCCCGGTGAGGACGAGCCGATGATGAACGTACTGGCACAGTACGAAGCCGGCAAATGGATCGTCTTTGTCTTCCCGCGCGAAAAGCATCGCCCCGCCTGCTACACAGCCGAGGGGGAAGCCAATCTGCTGAGCAGCCCTGCATCCGTAGATTTGGGAGGCGTATTTATCACCCCCGTAGAGAAAGATTTCCTGAAGATTACTGCCGGAGACGTGGCACAAATCCTCAGTGAAGTATGTCTCTCTACCGACGATTTTCACCGGATAAGACAACAGATTAAGGAACAAATATAAAAGAGAATACAATATGAAAGAGCCCAAAGTACAAGTAGGCATCCTCTTCGAGCCACAGATAGAGTTCGTCTTATTGAACCGTTACCGCATGTTCGGCACCTACTGCGACGGAGTAGTCACATACAGCATGGTGGTCAGCGGCAAGCAGACCGTCACTTACGACGAAGGCAAAATCCTTTGGAACGGACGCCGGTACGACGAGCTGTCGTTCGACCCCATCTATGACACCGATGCCTTTGAACTCCTGGACGTCACCATCGGCATCAACTTCCACTGGGAACGAAAGGAAGACCAGCGCTTCATGGGCGCCCTGAAGATTATCGTCGAGAACGAGAAGCTGACCGGCATCAACGTCATCAACGTGGAAGATTACCTGACAAGCGTCATTTCCAGTGAAATGAGCGCAACCGCCTCTTTGGAGTTATTGAAAGCCCACGCTGTTATATCAAGAAGCTGGCTGCTGGCCCAGATACAAAAGAACAAGGAAATCGTCGAAGCCAAGACTGGTTACTCTGCTTCCACCCAAACCGAAGAAGAGTTAATCCGCTGGTACGACCGTGAAGACCATACTCACTTCGACGTCTGCGCCGACGACCATTGCCAGCGCTACCAAGGCATCACGCGTGCCTCCACCGAAATAGTGAAGCAGGCCATTGCCGCTACCCGCGGCCAGGTACTGATGTCCGGTGGAAAGATATGCGACGCCCGCTTCTCCAAATGCTGCGGCGGTGCTTTCGAAGAGTTCCAATATTGCTGGGAAGATGTGAAATACCCCTATCTTGCCAAGCAGCGGGACAGCAAAACACATACCGACCTCCCCGACCTGACGCAAGAAGCCGAAGCCGACCGCTGGATACGCACCTCCCCGGAAGCCTTCTGCAACACCACCGACAAGCAGATCCTCTCGCAGGTGCTCAACAACTACGACCAGGAAACCACCGACTTCTACCGTTGGAAAGTGACCTATACCCAAGACGAACTTTCAGCTCTCATCCTGAAACGTTCCGGCATCGACTACGGGCAAATCATCGACCTCGTCCCCATAGCCCGCGGAACCAGCGGACGCCTCTGGAAACTGAAGATAGTCGGCACCAAACGCACGCTCATCATCGGCAAGGAGCTGGAGATAAGAAGAACGCTCTCTCCCTCCCACCTTTACAGTTCCGCCTTTGTGGTAGACAAGGAAGGCAGCCTGCCTGCAGAAGCAGGTGCACCGGAGGGTGTGACCGAAGTGCCCGCACGCTTCATCCTCACCGGAGCCGGCTGGGGACATGGCGCAGGGCTGTGCCAGATAGGTGCTGCCGTTATGGGAGAACAAGGCTATAAGTACGATGCCATACTGCTGCACTACTATATCGGTGCAAGTATAGACAGACTGTACGACTAATTTAACCCTCAAACAAACTAATATCATGAACAGCTTAAAAAGAGTGTCGCCATGGGCATGGGTTCCCACTTTATACTTTGCACAAGGCATTCCATACTTTATTGTCAACAACATCTCGGTAATGATGTTCACCAAGATGGGCGTTCCCAATGGAGAGATGGCATTGTTTACCAGCCTTCTGTATCTTCCCTGGACTATCAAGCCCTTCTGGAGCCCCTTCGTCGACATCATCAAGACCAAAAGATGGTGGACCGTCTCTATGCAGATCCTGATGTCAATAGCATTCATCCTGCTGACGCTGTCCATTCCACGCCCCGATGAGGCAGTTATAGCTGCCGGACAGACCCCTATCAGCATGTTCACCATCACGCTGATTCTGTTCATCATCACGGCGTTTGCTTCGGCCACACACGACATTGCCGCCGACGGCTTCTATATGCTGGCGCTGAAGCAAAGCGACCAGGCGGCATTTGTCGGCATCCGCAGCACCTTCTACCGCCTGGCGTCCATCTTCGGACAGGGAGTACTCGTAGCCATTGCAGGTGCCATCGAGTTGCGGTACGATAACATTCCGCTATCATGGACCATTACGATGCTGGTTACCGCCGTCATGTTCAGCCTGGTAACCTTCTATCATCTCTTTGCAATACCCCGGCCGGCCGACGACAAATCTGTCCTGACACCGGGTGCAAGCAGTGCAAAGGACATCTTCATCGAGTTCGGACGCACCTTTGCGACTTACTTCACCAAGCCCGGAGTGTGGCTGGCCATCGTATTCATGCTGCTCTATCGCCTGCCCGAGGCATTCCTCATCAAGATGTGTATGCCCTTCCTGGTGGCAAGTAAAGAAGCAGGAGGCTTGGGACTTTCCACTGCCGAAGTGGGCATCGTATATGGCACTATCGGAGTGATATTCCTCACTGCAGGCGGTATCCTCGGAGGACTGTTTGCATCGCGCATCGGATTGAAAAAGTCTATCTGGTGGATGGCGGCATGTATGACTCTGCCTTGCCTGACGTTTGTTTACCTGGCCATCGGGCAACCCGAGAACCTGTTTGCCATCTCTACAGCCATCGCTATCGAACAGTTTGGCTATGGCTTCGGCTTCACAGCCTACATGCTCTACATGATGTACTTCTCCGAAGGTGAGTTCAAGACATCCCATTATGCCATCTGCACCGCATTCATGGCACTGAGCATGATGATTCCGGGCATGTTTGCAGGGTATATTCAGGAAGCAATCGGTTATGTCAACTTCTTCTGGATGGTGATAGCATGCTGCATTGCTACAGTGGTAGTCACCGTCTTTGCAGACAGGAAGATAGACCCGGAATATGGGAAAAAGTGAAAAGAGTGATAAGGTGATAGAGTGATAATGTGATAAAAGACTTGTTATGAAGAAGATATTTATGCTTTGCGTACTCTTCGCACTTTGCGGAGCGATGAACGCACAGAAGATAAGGATAAAGACCGGGATTGAGGTACTGAAAGATCAGAACTTCCGATGCCTGGAAGGGAAGCGTGTGGGGTTGATAACCAATCCTACAGGAGTGGATAATACGATGAGGTCTACCATCGACATTCTGCACGAAGCGCCGAATGTAAATCTGGTAGCCCTTTATGGACCCGAGCACGGGGTACGCGGTGATGTGCATGCAGGCGACCACGTGACGGACATCAAAGACGCAACTACCGGACTGCCCGTCTATTCGCTATACGGAAAGACCCGCAAGGCTACTCCGGACATGCTCCGGGATGTGGACGTATTGGTGTATGACATTCAGGACATCGGTTGCCGCTCCTTTACTTATATCAGCACGATGGGCCTGGCCATGGAGGCTGCTGCCGAAAACGGTAAAGAATTCATCGTACTGGACCGCCCCAACCCCGTAGGCGGACTGAAGATTGAAGGTAACCTGACGGAAGATGATTGCATTTCTTTTGTCAGCCAGTTTAAAATTCCGTACCTTTACGGGCTCACTTGCGGTGAGCTGGCATTGATGCTGAACGGCGAGAAGATGTTGGCGGGCGGAGAACAATGTAACCTGCACGTAGTGAAGATGAAAGGCTGGAAACGCAAGATGGACTACACACAGACCGGACTGCAATGGGTACCCTCGTCTCCGCACATTCCACACCCGCATTCGGCATTCTTCTATCCTGTCAGCGGCATCCTGGGCGAATTGGGTTACATGTCCATCGGTGTGGGCTATACCATTCCCTTCCAGATGTTTGCCGCCCCTTGGGTAGAAGCCGAGAAGCTTGCCGGGAACCTGAACCGCCTGGGTGTACCGGGCGTAGTCTTCCGGCCGATGTATCTGAAGCCGTTCTACAGCGTAGGCAAGGGCGAACTGTTGCAAGGCGTACAAGTGCACATCATGGATTTCGGCAAGGCGCCGTTGAGCGACCTGCAATTCCTGGTGATGCAGGAAGTGGCCGCCCTCTATCCCGACCGTGCTGTATTCGACCATGCCGACAAGGGACGTTTTAATATGTTCGACAAGGTATGCGGCTCAAAGCAGATACGCGAACGCTTCGCGAAGCGGAACCGCTGGGAAGACGTACGCGACTATTGGTATAAGGATGCTGAAGACTTCCGCAAGCTGTCCGGGAAGTATCGACTATACAGATAAAAGCGGGAGGTGATTCCTCACATCGGAGGAGGTGTTAGTGAGACTACTAGTCTCACCATGATAGAGACCAGTAGTGTCATCATAAGGGAGACTAGTAGTGTCACCATAGGAGAGACCAGTAGTCTCACCATAAGGGAGACCAGTAGTGTCACTGCAGGGGAGACCGAGGTGTTACTGCGAGCGAGATAAGCATCTCATTGGCAGCAAGATAAAGAGTAATGAGAATAAACGATATGGAAAAGAGTAACTACATGGCTTTCCTGCAGGAAGCAGGCCGATTCATTCCGCAGGAAAGGATTTACACCGACGAACTTCGCCGGCTGGCCTGGGGTACGGATGCCGGTTTCTACCGCCTGATACCTCAGATTGTAGTCCGCGCAAAGGACGAAGAAGAAGTATCACAGCTGTTGAAACTTGCCGACCGTCACGGGCTGCCCGTCACCTTCCGCGCGGCAGGCACCAGTCTGTCCGGACAAGCCATTAGCGACTCCATCCTCATCGTAGCCGGAAAGCACTGGGAGAAGTACAGTATCTCGCCCGACCACGAACAAATCACCCTCCAACCGGGCATCATCGGCCAGCGCGTCAATGAACTGCTGGCCCCCTACGGCCGCAAGTTTGCACCGGACCCCGCCTCGGTGAAAAGTGCTATGGTGGGCGGCATCGTCATGAACAACGCCTCCGGCATGAACTGCGGCACGCATGCCAACAGTGACAAAGTGCTCCTCTCCGCCCGCATCGTCCTGGCTGACGGTACCGTACTGGATACCGGCGACCCCATCAGCCGCGCTTCTTTTGAAGTGACCCACCGCGACTTCATCCGCCGCATCTGCGAACTGCGCGACGAAATCCGTGCCGACCGGGAACTCTCGGAACGCATCCGCTATAAATATTCCATCAAGAACGTAACGGGACTCAACCTGCTGCCCTTCGTCCGCTTCGACGACCCGTTCGAGATTATCGCCCACTCCATGGTAGGCTCCGAAGGCACACTCGCTTTCCTCTCGCAAGTCACCATGAAGACAGAGTACGACTATCCCTGCAAGGCAAGTGCCATGCTCTACTTCAAGAGCATCCAGGACGCAAGCCGCGCGGTGGTAGCGATGAAAGCAATGGACAATGGACAATTGTTGGTGAGTGCCGCCGAGATGCTGGACTACAAGAGTCTCTCCTCCGTCGACGATCCTATATATATAAGGTATAAGCAGGAGGTAAGCGATGCCTCCGGACTCACCGCCGTACTGACCGAAACCCAAGCCCGTACCCCGGAAGAGTTACAGCAACACATCGCCGCCATCGAAGCCTGCCTAAAGGCATTCGAAACGTACATCCCCGTGCGCTTCACCGACCGGCCGGAGGAATATTCCAAATACTGGGCCATCCGTTCCGGTATCTTCCCCTCCGTAGGCGGCACGCGCCGACCGGGCACCACGTGCCTCATCGAAGACATCGCCTTCCACATCGAAAACCTGCCCGAAGCTACTGCAGAGTTGCAACAACTCATTGCCCGCCACGGCTACGACGATGCCTGCATCTACGGCCATGCACTCGAAGGGAATTATCATTTCATCATCAACCAGTCCTTCAGCACCCAAGCCGAGGTGAAACGCTACGAAGACCTGATGAACGACATCAAGACCCTGGTTGTAGATAAGTACGACGGTTCACTGAAAGCCGAACACGGCACCGGTCGCAACATGGCTCCCTTCGTCCGCTACGAATGGGGTGATGCCGCTTACGAAAAGATGAAAGCCATCAAAGCCCTCTTCGACCCGAAAGGATTGCTGAACCCCGGCGTCATCTTCAACGACGACCCGCAATGCCATATTAAGAACTTCAAACCGCTGCCGCTGTTGGAAGTGACAAGTGACAAGCTACAAGCTACAAGTACTATGCAGCATGACGGCGCAGCACTCGTGGCTCATAGCTCGTCACTCGTAGCTAACAAGTGCATCGAATGCGGCTTCTGCGAAGTGAACTGTCTCTCCTGCGGATTTACGCTCTCATCGCGCCAACGCATCGTGGTGCAGCGTGAAATATCCCGTCTGAAGCAAAGTGGCAAAGAGCCTGAACGTCTTGCTCTGCTGCAAAAGCAATACCGTTACCCCGGCAATCAGACTTGTGCCGGAGACGGCCTTTGCTCCATGTCCTGCCCGATGGGCATCAATACCGGCGACCTCACCCATATCATCCGCCAAGAGTTATTACCTCCGGGCAGCTTCGGATATAAAGTAGGTGACTTTGCCGCCAATCACTTCGCCGGCATTAAGAGCGCCCTGCGCCCCGTACTGAGTTTAGCCAACTTCGGGCACTCCGTTCTGGGCACCAAGACCATGAGCAGCATCACCAAAGGCATGCACAATGCACTCGGCATCCCGTTGTGGACGCCTGCCATGCCGAAAAGTTATAAGTTACGGAATGACGAGCTACAAGCTACAAGTACTGTGCAGCATGATAGCGCAGCACTTGTAGCTCGTAGCTCCAAAGTCGTTTACTTCCCCAGCTGCATCAACCAGACCATGGGCCTGCCCAAAAAGTCCCCCGTTGAGCAACCCTTAGTAAACAAGATGATTTCCCTGCTGCAAAAAGCCGGCTACGAAGTCATCTTCCCCAAAGACATGGACAAGCTTTGCTGCGGCACCATCTGGGAAAGCAAAGGCATGCTGGACATTGCCGACCGCAAGACCGCCGAACTGGAAGCCGCCCTTTGGGAAGCCAGCGAACAGGGCCGATACCCCGTCCTCTGCGACCAAAGCCCCTGCCTACATCGCATGCGCCAGTGCATCAAGAAGATGAAACTCTACGAACCTGCCGAGTTCATCTACACCTTCCTACGCGACCGGCTGGTCTTCACCCCCACCGACCGCCCCGTAGCCCTGCACATCACCTGCTCCATGCGTCGCATGGGTCTGGCAGACATACTTGTCTCCCTGGCCCGCCTCTGCTCCAACAACGTCATCGTGCCCGAAGAAGTAGGCTGCTGCGGCTTTGCCGGTGACCGCGGCTTCACTTATCCCGAGCTGAACGCTTACACCCTGCGCAAGCTCCGCCCACAGATAAAGGCAGCGGGAGTCAGCATCGGCTACAGCAACAGCCGTACCTGTGAGATAGGACTGGCCACCAACTCCGGCATCCCCTACGTGTCCATCGCCTACCTGGTAGACGAATGCACGAAGGCAATGGATAATGAATAACTTAACACACATATCACCATGAACAGTACTAAAATGAATAAACGCATCCTGGCACTCGACATCCTCCGCGGTGTCACCATCGCCGGTATGATTATGGTAAACAACCCCGGAACCTGGGCACATATTTACGCCCCCCTCCGCCACGCCGAGTGGAACGGTCTGACCCCTACCGACCTCGTGTTCCCATTCTTCATGTTCATCATGGGTATCTCTACGTACATCTCCCTGAAGAAATACAACTTCGAATTCAGCCATGCAGCCGCTATGAAGATACTGAGACGTACCATCGTCATCTTCCTCATCGGACTTGCCATTGGCTGGTTCTCGCGCTTCTGCAGCTATTGGGCGAGTTCCCACGAAGGCCTCAGCTTCGGCGAGAACCTGTGGGCATCTGTCTGGACCTTCGACCGCATGCGCATCCTGGGCGTCATGCAGCGCCTGGCACTGTGCTACGGAGCCACCTCCATCATTGCGCTGACCATGAAGCATAAGCATATCCCCTACCTCATTGCCACCCTGCTGATAGGCTACTTCGTCCTGCTGATGTGTGGCAACGGTTTTGCCTACAACGAAACGAACATCCTCTCCATCGTAGACCGCGCCGTCCTGACCCCTGCACACATGTACAAGGATAACGGCATCGATCCCGAAGGACTGCTGAGCACCATTCCTGCCATTGCGCACGTACTGCTGGGCTTCTGTGTAGGCCGACTGATGCTGGACGGCAACAAGTCGGAAGACCGTGCCAGCTTCCTCAACTCCCAGCTCATCACGCTGTTCCTGGTAGGTGTCATCCTCACCTTCGCAGGCTTCCTGCTGAGCTACGGATGCCCCATCAACAAGAAGATATGGTCTCCCACCTTCGTACTGACGACTTGCGGACTGGCATCCAGCTTCCTCGCCTTGCTCATTTGGATTATCGATGTGAAAGGCTACAAGAAGTGGAGCATGTTCTTCGAAGCATTCGGGGTAAATCCGCTGTTCATGTATGTACTGGGCGGCGTGCTCGGCATCCTGTTCGGAACAATCAGCTTCCCGTGGGCCGATGGCAGCATCAGTATACACGGATTCCTGTATAAGATACTTCTGATGCCGGTCTTCGGCGAAACCGGCGGTTCGCTGGCATACGCCCTGCTGTTCATAGCCATCAACTGGTGCATCGGCTACCAACTATATAAACGGAAAATATATATCAAGATATAATGATAACTAATCACTAAATAATATATGATTCTAATAGCAGACAGTGGCTCTACAAAAACCGATTGGTGTATTGTAGAGAATGGAGTACTCCTCCAACAGATATTTACGAAAGGCACAAACCCTTTCTTTCAGTCGGAAGAAGAAATCAGCAATGAAATAGCGACAGCACTATTGCCACAGTTGAAGACGGACGAGCTGGACGAGGTGCACTTTTATGGTGCGGGATGCGGTTTTCCCGACAAGATAGCCATGGTGCACCGTGCCATCACCCGCCACCTCAAGGTGAAAGACGAAGTAGAAGTCAACACCGACATGCTGGCTGCCGCACGCGGACTTTGCGGACATGCCCCCGGCATTGCCTGCATCATGGGTACCGGCTCCAACTCGTGCTACTATGACGGCAAAGATATTGTCAGCAACATCTCGCCCCTGGGCTTCATCCTGGGCGACGAGGGTAGCGGCGCCTGTCTGGGCAAGCTGCTGGTGGGCGACATCCTGAAGAACCAGATGACACCCGAACTGAAAGAGAAGTTCCTCACTCAGTTCAACCTGACCTCTGCCGACATCATCGACCGTGTCTATCGCAAGCCGTTCCCCAACCGCTTCCTGGCAAGTCTGTCTCCCTTCCTGGCACAGAACCTGCACGAGCCTTGTGTGCGCACATTGGTGCTCAACAGCTTCAAGGCGTTCCTCAAACGCAACGTCATGCAGTACGATTACCGGCACAGCAAGGTGCACTTCATCGGCTCCGTAGCCTTCCACTACGAGGAGGTTCTGGCAGAAGCAGCACAGGAAATGGGTATTCAGTTGGGCACGATACTTAAAAGTCCGATGGAAGGCTTGATTAAGTATCATAGCCAAAACGTCCCCGTCAACGTATAAATCATAATTCATAAATTATAAATCATCATCATGGCATTCATTAAAATCTCAGAGCAACCTTCGCTCTACAACGACCTGGAAAAGAAGTCTGTCCGCGAAATACTGGAAGACATCAACACCGAAGACCAGAAAGTGGCGCTGGCGGTAAAGGAAGCAATTCCGCAAATCGAGAAGTTGGTAACTCAAATCGTACCCCGCATGAAGCAGGGAGGACGCATCTTCTACATGGGTGCCGGCACCAGCGGACGCCTCGGCGTGCTCGATGCCTCGGAGATACCGCCCACGTTCGGCATGCCGCCCACGCTGATTATCGGCCTGATAGCCGGAGGCGATACTGCCCTGCGCAATCCGGTGGAGAATGCAGAAGACGACACACAACGCGGTTGGGAAGAACTGATGGAACGGAACATCACGGATAAGGACACTGTCATCGGCATTGCAGCTTCCGGCACCACGCCATACGTCATCGGTGCCATGCACGAAGCCCGCGAACACGGCATCCTGACCGGCTGCATCACCAGCAACCCGGACTCTCCGATGGCTGCGGAAGCCGATGTGCCCATCGAAATGATTGTAGGCCCGGAATACGTCACCGGCAGCTCACGAATGAAGTCGGGCACAGGGCAAAAAATGATTCTGAACATGATTACCACCTCCGTCATGATACAGCTGGGACGCGTGAAAGGCAATAAAATGGTGAACATGCAGCTCAGCAACAAGAAGCTGGTGGACCGTGGCACACGCATGCTGGTCGAAGAGCTCGGACTGGATTACGGTAAGGCAAAAGCACTGCTGCTGATGCACGGTTCGGTAAAAAAGGCGGTGGATGCTTATAGGGCTAAGCCGGAAAAATGATAATTTAGCGCAGCAAAGCATCAGCGCAGCAAGCCTGAAAGGCTTTTATCTATTAGCCCAGGGCAACGCCCTGGGTTTAAGAACGCCCCTTCACTTTACGCCCTGAAAGGGCATAAGATTATATAACGGGCTTTTGCCCTTTCAGGGCGCAGAGATAGGAGTGCATTATTACCCAGGGCGTTGCCCTGGGCTGATAGCTGGAAGCCTTTCAGGCTTTGCTGAGCAAGTAATCCGAATGAAAACCTTGTTCCAGCACTACGCTGGTAAATTCTCATTTATAGAAGATACTTTTAAAAACAATCCCATATGAAAACACTACACCTCTTCCTTTTTCTCCTTTTGGGCGTGCAACTTGCCTCCGCGCAACCCCTGCAGCGCGTAGCCCCCGAACAAGTGGGAATGGACTCCCGCAAACTGATGTATGCCGACGAAGCCATCGAAACAGCTATCGCCCATAAAGACATTCCCGGCGCCGTGCTCGCCGTAGTGCGCCACGGCAAACTCGCCTATCTGAAAGCCTACGGCAACAAGCGCATCTACCCCAATACGGAACCAATGACCGTCAGCACCATCTTCGACATGGCCTCCTGCAGCAAATCCATGTCCACCGCCATCTGCACCATGATACTGGCCGAACGCGGTAAAATCCGCATGCTCGACCCCGTCAGCCTCTACATCCCCAACTTCAAGAGCTGGGAAAGCGAAGACGGCAAAGACAAGAAGACCATCCGCATCGCCGACTTGATGACCCACACCTCCGGCCTGCCCCCCTACGGCCCCACCGCCGAATTGGAAAAGCAATACGGCTCCCCCAACCCCGACGGCCTGATGGAATACATCGCCACCTGCCGCCGCGACTTCAAGCCGCAGACCGATTTCCAATACAGCTGCCTCAACTTCATCACCCTGCAGCACATCATCGAAACCGTCAGCGGACAGTCCTTGCGTGACTTTGCCCGTGAAAACATTTTCGACGTCCTCGGCATGGACCATACCGACTACCTGCCCTGCCAGCGCGATAAAGACGGCCAATGGATAAACACCGCAGACGCCCACTGGGCCGGCCTCACCGAAGGCGACTGGCACAGCCTCATCGCCCCCACCGAGAAGCAACCCAACGGACAAGTGCTTTGCGGACAAGTGCACGACCCGCTCGCCCGCATCATGAATGGAGGTATCAGCGGTAACGCCGGCGTATTCTCCTGTGCAGAAGACATCGCCGTACTCTGCGCCGCCCTGCAGAACGGAGGCGAATGGAACGGCCGCCGCATCCTCAGCCCCCTCGGTGTGAAAGCCATGCGCACCGTTCCCCGCGCCACCGCCACCTTGGGCCGCACCCTTGGCTGGGATAACTTCACCGCATACGCTTCGAACAACGGCGACTTCTTCAGTCCGAATACCTACAGCCACACCGGCTATACAGGTACTTCCATCGTCATCGACCCTGATAACGACACTTCCGTCATCTTCCTCATCAATGCCGTGCACCCCGAAGACGGGCACAGCACCGTCCGCCTGCGCTCTCTCGTAGCCAACGCTGTAGCCGCCTCCATCTATCCCACTCCCCGCGCCTACACCGATCACTACTACAAGCGCTTCCTGCAATTCATGGACGAGCCCGCCATCACTTCCAAAGATATTGTAATGTTGGGCAACAGCCTGACAGAAGGTGGCGGCGACTGGTCTGCGCGCCTCGGCAAAAAGAACATCCGCAACCGCGGCATCATCGGCGACGAAGTAATGGGCATCTACGACCGCCTGCACCAGATACTTCCCGGACATCCGGCGAAGCTCTTCCTTCTTATCGGCGTCAACGACCTCTCCCACGACCTGACGGCAGACAGCATCGTCGGCATGATTCGCATGACCGTAGAGCGCATCCAGCGCGAGTCTCCCGATACAAAGCTCTACCTGCAAAGCCTGCTCCCCTTCAACGAGAGCTTCAACCGCTACAAGAAACTGGCCGGAAAAACAGATATGATTCCCGAAATCAATGCCCAGCTGGAAGCATTAGCGAAAGAACACGGCATCACGTACATCAACCTCTTTCCCCACTTCACGGAGAAAGGCACCAATGTGCTGCGCAGCGAACTGACGGGAGACGGCCTGCACCTGAATGAGGAAGGATACAAAATTTGGGTAAAGGAACTGAAGAAGAAAATCTAAATCTGATATATCCGTCATAAAATGACAAAAGGGTGGTGAAGAACAAATCTTCACCACCCTTTTCTTTATCTTTTATACAATCGCTTATTCAACAATACTATCCAGCATCAAATCAAACGTCAATGCAGTATATCCAAGTATCGCATCTTTACCGGCAGCGCCATATCCGGACTGCCAAGGTATATAAAGCATCCAGCGTTCACCGGTACGCATATATTGCAAAGCCCACGTCCATCCCGGAACAACACCGGTTACCGTAAAAGTAGTTGGAGAATCGAACTCTGTTTCTTTCTTCTGCGGCGGAATAGGAATGTTACGATCAAGCGAACCATACCCCTCAAAGTTTCCGTCAAACTTATCACCGGTAATCAAAGTACCATAATAATAGGCACTGACAGTAGAATGATAACCCGAATATAACGGACGCTCTCCCGTTTCATTCTTCACGAGCTTCTTGCAATAGACATATTGCTCACCGGTATTAGTTCCGGCAGTAGTCTGTATGGCATACAATTTTCCGAGTTCCATTCTATCAGCAGCTTCCATTGTAGCCACATAGTTGTCACCGGTCAACGTCTTTATCGAGTCTGCAAAAGCCTCGTTACGTTCTCTCCAGTTATCATACTTCCCTACTTCTTCAGTTTCCTCGCAAGAGACGAAGACTCCTGCCAGAAACAGCAAGAAAGGCAAAAACAAAAGGGATGGTCTTTTCATTCAGTTCTATTATTTATGTTATTGCAGCGTCTTCAGCACCGACGTGATGCTTACACGGTCTGCAATGATGTTATTCAATTCAGAGATAGCAACGCGTTCCTGCTGCATCGTATCACGATTACGCAGCGTCACGCAGTTATCTTCCAGCGTCTGATGGTCTACAGTTACGCAATACGGAGTACCGATGGCATCCTGACGGCGGTAACGCTTGCCGATAGAGTCTTTCTCATCATACTGGCAATGGAAGTGGAACTTCAGATCGTCGATGATCTCGCGAGCCTTCTCGGGCAGACTGTCCTTCTTTACCAGCGGCATAACGGCCAGCTTTACCGGAGCCAGCGCAGCAGGCAACTTCAGGACAACACGGCTTTCTCCGCTCTCCAGCTGCTCTTCGCAGTACGAAGCGGACATGATGCTGAGGAACATACGGTCTACACCGATACTTGTCTCGATGACATACGGAGTATAGCTTTCGTTCGTTTCAGGGTCGAAGTACTTGATGTTCTTGCCCGAGAACTTCTCGTGCTGAGACAAGTCGAAGTTCGTACGGCTATGGATACCTTCCACTTCCTTGAAGCCGAAGGGCATCAGGAATTCAATGTCGGTAGCAGCATTGGCATAGTGAGCCAGCTTATCATGGTCGTGGAAACGGTAATGGTCGTCACCGAATCCCAGTGCTTTGTGCCATTTCAGGCGGGTTTCCTTCCATGTCTTGAACCAGTCGAGTTCTGTTCCCGGTTTTACGAAGAACTGCATTTCCATCTGTTCGAACTCGCGCATACGGAAAATGAACTGGCGCGCCACAATCTCATTACGGAAAGCCTTACCAATCTGTGCAATACCGAAAGGAATCTTCATACGGCCGGTCTTCTGTACATTCAGGTAGTTAACGAAGATACCCTGTGCCGTCTCCGGACGCAAATATATCTTCATTGCACCGTCCGAAGTAGAACCCATCTCGGTAGAGAACATCAGGTTGAACTGACGTACTTCCGTCCAGTTCTTTGTTCCGCTGATGGGACAAACGATTTCTTCGTCGACGATAATCTGACGGAGTTCGTCGAGATTATTATCATTCAGTGCCTTTGCAAAACGTTCGTGCAGTGCATCGCGCTTTGCCTGGTGTTCCAGTACGCGTCCGTTGGTGCTGCGGAACTGTGCTTCGTCAAAAGCCTCGCCGAAACGTTTGGCAGCTTTGGCTACTTCCTTATTTATCTTATCGTCGTACTTGGCGAGTTGGTCTTCTATCAATACATCGGCACGATAACGTTTTTTGGAATCGCGGTTGTCAATCAAAGGGTCATTGAAAGCATCCACGTGTCCGCTGGCCTTCCAGATGGTGGGGTGCATAAAGATGGCTGAATCAATGCCTACAATGTTTTCGTGCAGCAGCACCATGCTCTGCCACCAGTATTGTTTGATGTTGTTTTTCAATTCCACACCCATCTGACCGTAGTCGTATACGGCTCCCAGTCCGTCGTAAATGTCGCTGGAAGGGAATACAAATCCATATTCCTTGCAGTGTGATACGAGTTTCTTAAAAACGTCTTCTTGTGCCATTTCTTGTTGTATCTTAATTAATTTGATTCTTTTTTTCAGTTAAAAAGCGCCACAAAGATAGGCATTTATATCATAAGTAGGACACGGAGGGTATTAATTTATCTTATCCTACACCTATTTATCAACCTCCTTAAACTTATTGTTCCGTTTTATTACGAATAGAATCTTTCTTATATTCCGAAGGCAAGTAACCAAATTCTTCTTTAAAGAACTTGGCAAATTGTTTCGGTGATATTCCTACTTGATAGGCTATCTGCGAAACGCCCAGTTGGCTACTTTCCAAGAGTTTCTTCCCTCGCTTCAAACGCAGAATCCGGATAAACTCCAGCGGAGACTTCCCGGTTATCTGTATCATCTTCTTGTACAACCCGCTACGACTCATACCTACTGCCGCACTGAACTCTTCGACAGAAAAATCTGAATTATCCATATTATCTTCTACAATCCGAATGGACTTCTCTATCAATTGTTCATCCAATGTACTGATTGTTATCTCTGAAGGAGAAATATCAACCGTGTTGAACATCTCGTGATTACGCCGTGCCCATTCCAGTAGTTTATGGATGCGCAACAGCAGTATTTCAAGATTGAAAGGTTTCGTAATATACTCATCCGCTCCTTCCTTCAAACCACCGAGAATATTTTCCTCGGCTGTGCGGGCAGTAAGCAAAATAACCGGAATATGTGAATAGCGTATATCGGTCTTGATTTTACGACACAACTCCATTCCATCCATAACAGGCATCATCACATCACTAATAACGATAGAAACAGAACGATGGGCGAGAACTGAGAGGGCATTTTTTCCGTTAGAAGCTTCGAATACTTGATAGTGCTCTTTCAGACAGTTCATAAGAAAAGAACGGAAATCATCATTGTCTTCTACAATCAGCAACGACACCTCCGACTGTTTAGAAACTATTTTCGAAACAGTATCTGTCACTATTTCCGCTGTGTCACCCTCTACTTCCACTGATTCAGCCGACTGAATTATCGGGAGAATAACAGTAAATACAGAGCCCTGTGGTTTATTATCTGTCACCGTAATTTCTCCACCGTGGAGAGTTACATATTCTTTAACGATATGTAAACCGATACCACTTCCCATATAGGGAGTAGTCACATGCTGTTCTTGAAAGAAACGGTCAAATATTTTCTCTTTATTTTCATCCTTGACGCCGATACCACTATCAGCAACCTCTATTCGTACACATTCCCCGCTATCAGTCTGTATCTTATCCACAGAAACTGTCACGCTACCATTCTCATGATTATACTTAATAGCATTGGATAGTAGATTGAATACAATCCGTTGTACCTTATTACGATCGAAATCCATTTCTATTTTAGAGGTGTTGATGTGGACCTGTAAAGCTATCCCATGCTTTTGTGACAAAGATTCAAAAGGAACACATGTTTCTGCTATGAAATCGGTCAAATCGCCATAAGATAAAGATAGCTGTACTTTCTGTTGATCAAGCTTACGGAAATCCAGTAATTGATTTACTTCATTGACTAAAGTCGTAGCATTGCGATGCATCAGAAGCAAATCATCTTTGATTATTTTGCCTTTCTCCGAATGCAGTAACTTTTCCAAAGGAGTAATGATGAGTGATAAGGGAGTACGAAGATCATGACTCACATTAGTAAAGAATCGCATTTTCGCCTCATCCATTTCAAGTTGTTGTCTGATTTCCAATTCCCGTTTCTGCTGTGCCAATATCCGCCTATGTTTCGTACGTATACGTCTAAGCACAAAAAATCCGATGACTAATACTAAAAAGTCATAGATTATGTAAGCAGGAACAGAGAGCCAAAAAGGCGGACGTACCCGAATAGTCAAATTGGAAACAGGACTATTGGTTCCATGCACTTCATTCACTCTGACTTGCAATGGATAAGTACCCGGAGAAAGCTTATTGAAATAAATTTTATTTCCTTCCAGTTTTATCCACTCTTCGCCTGCACCTAATCTATAGGCGAACTGGAGTTTATGCTGGATGCCATAATCCATTGCAGAGATTTCCAAAGCAAAATTATTGTCTGAATAGTTCACGGTTATTTCATCTAACAATTGAATGTTCTTCTGTAGCAATATCCTGCCATCGTGCGTGGCTGCTCCCACATCAATGCGTTGATTGGCCAAATAAAGTCCGGTGAAAATAACTTTATGGCTGCTTATATGATATTTATTCCGAATAGGACTAATCTTCAAATATTTTCCCGTACCACCCATCAATATTTCACCTTTACTATTACAATAAATAGAATAGTTACAGAAATGAATATTCCCAATGCCATCTTCCTCAAAATAGGGGTAACAACAATATTGAAGGTCTTGCTCAGCTGGATTGTCTATCACGATAATATGAGTGATGCCATAATCAGTGGTGATCCATATATTCTTATCATGATCCTCTGCTATACCACGGACATAAGGATGGGACAAGCCGTCGTCAGCCGAAAGATGCATAAGTGTCCCCTTTCTTTCATCATAGACTCTGATGCCAGTTTGGGTACCAATCCACAACAATCCCCGACTATCACGATACAAGCAATTAACATGAATCTTATCCAGAAGACGATTTTCCTCATTACGGCAATTCACAAATGTGGGTTGTTTGGTTTGTACATCAACCATATATAAGCCTGTACTGGTACCGACATATAACGTAGAAAAATCATCAGAATAGACTAAGTCGGTAATACTATTAGTACGCAAACATGAGTTCTTCATGGTGTAGCTGGTAAATTCTCCACGATCATTTAAGCAGTACAACCCATGCAAAAATGTACCTATCCATAGATTTCCATATTTATCCTCAACAAAATGGCGTACATACTTTATAGGATTCTCCTTCCCTTCTCCTTCTACAAACCGATTAAGAGGATGGAATGTTTCTCCTTCTTTATAAAATATACCATTACCATAGCTGCCAAACCATAATTTCCCATTAGTATCTACATACGAACTTATAATCAGATTGGAAGGTATATTACAATTGCCAGTATTAAAGAATTTATATGTTCCCCGTTCGCTGTCATAACGAGCAAGTCCTTTACCATCAAATCCCAGCCATAAATAGCCGTCATTATCTTCTTGAAAACAGCTGATGTCCTCCAATTCCGGAGCCCGATATACTTCAAAAAAAGTGTTGTTCAGACACGTGAAGGACACACCCTGCTTCGTCGTTCCGACCCACATTATCTCCTGATTATCTTTATATAGACAATTAATATGATTACTGGATAATGAAAACGGATTATCAACATTCTGGTCTATTTGTACAAAACTGTTTTTATCTTTTGCAAATATATAAATGCCTTGACTGTTAGTTCCCATCCAAATATTACCATCACCGTCATCTACTATCGTTTTCACAAAATCCGCTTTCAAAATGTCCTTTTCTGAAAGCTCAACAAAAGTCTGTCGGCTGGTGTCATAGCACTGTACATAAGATGAATAAATAGTATAAATCCATAATCGATATTGCGTATCCATATACATACAATGCTCTCCGGATGAAGGAAGTGTCAATTGAAGCACGTTTTGCAGCTGCCCTGTCTCCCAATTAATTTGCGCTATTTCTCCATCAGCAAATAACAAGAATGAACGCCGCTGCCTGGAAACAACATGTAGTAACTTCTTGTCCGGCAAAAGTAATTGGCGCAGTCCTCCATCCTTAAACGTATAATAATACAGCCTGCCATTGGCCACACACCAAAGATTCTGCTCACAATCGACATTCAGCATCTCAATGTGTGTTGCTTCTATCCCTAATCTGGATAGCCGCCCATATATATCCTTGTCTATTTCGTCAAGTTCACGATTATAACATAGATAGAGTCCGGGAGTTTTAATCCAGATGCAGCCGGAAGCGTCTTCCGCTACAGAATTGATACAGTTATTGTAGGTTCCCAATTGAGTAGTAGTGTACCGTTTACATTGATAGCCGTCATAACGGTTTAGACCATTGATTGTACCAAACCACATAAATCCGTATTGATCGCGCAAAATGGATAACACATAATTATCGGATATACCGGATTTGACATCAAATGTACGAAAGACTAATCGTGCATCAATTTGTGCACAATAAGCCATCAAACAATACAAAAGCATCAGAAGGTTTTTCATTTTACGATTATAAGGTATGATTTTGATGACAAAGATAGGTATTCTCCATCAATAAAGAGAGTACAAAGATTCTCCATTTGGGTAAAAACACTCCCCATTTGGGTAAATACACAAAACGGATAGTCTCGTAATCAATGAAGGATACTTCCAAAAAGGCTTTTCCCTACTTTTGTCGATCGAAAGGCATAACGCCAAACTTGTATTTTTCTTAGAGCCCGACAAGAGGTAGGTACAAAAGGCCGGCCGTACCAACCGCCTTGTCGGGCCAAAGAAAAAACTTTTGTATTCAAATAATGTTAAACTTTATGACTAATAGCATGAAAAAGATCTTTATGATCGGGATTTGCAGTACCTTTCTATTGGGAGGAGCTTCGCTTCAAACCATGGCTGTAACTCCGATTAGCGTGGAAACCGCACAACAGAGCCGGAAAATTTCCGGTACAGTAGTCGATCAAAATGGAGAGCCGGTAATTGGTGCCAATGTATTGCAAAAAGGTACAACAAATGGTGCAATAACAGATATTGATGGGCATTTTACACTGGATTGTCCGGTAGGGGCTTCACTTACCATCTCTTTTATCGGATACCTGCAACAACAGGTTAAAGCAACAGATGGTATGAAAATAGTACTCCAAGAAGACAGTAAGACATTGGACGAAGTTGTGGTAATAGGTTACGGTTTTGTGAAGAAGAGCGACCTTACCGGTTCTGTGGTACAAGTAAAGAGCGAGGAACTGTTAAAGAATTCGCCTGTAAGCCTGGAAAAAGGCTTGCAAGGACGCTTGACCGGTGTAAATGTAATATCCAATGACGGCGCTCCGGGTGGTGGCATCAGTATCCAAATTCGCGGAACCAACTCCTTTCAAGGTTCTACAGAGCCTCTGTATGTAATTGACGGAGTACCTGTATCCGATAGTAATGACGATACCATCAATTTTGATTCAAGTGCACCGAACTACAGCAATGCACTTTCTTCATTGAATCCCAATGACATTGCTTCCATTGAGATCCTAAAAGATGCCTCGGCAACAGCCATTTATGGCTCGCGTGGAGCCAATGGTGTAGTGCTGATTACTACGAAAAACGGTAGTGGAATAGATGTAAAAGATCAAGTCACATTATCCTACAAGCTGACAAGCAGCCACGCTACCAAGAAAATAAAAGTATTGGGCGCTAAAGACTATGCCGAATACAGGAATCTTTCATACATCAACACTCAAGAAGTTTCCAACTTTGAATGGGAACAAGTCAACCTGCCTTTTCCCGGAATGACAAACAGCGAAGGAACTTATTTGAAAGGGCCGGATGATTTTGACAACAACCCTTATTACTGGCAAGATCAAATTCTCAGATCGGGATTAACACATGATTTGAATCTAAATATCTCCGGCCAATCAAAAGGCTTTGACTATTCCGTAAGTGGTGGGTTCTTAAGTCAGGATGGTATTATAAACGGCTCCGATTATTCCCGATACACTGTGAAAGCCAATATAAACAAGCAAGTAAAGCCATGGCTGAAGTTCGGGACATCCGTATCAGGAACTTTTGCCAATTCAAATGTACTGAAAACCGCAACCAACAACAAAAATAACGGAACGGAAGGAGTTGTACGTTCGGCTATTACCTACCCCGCTTCGCAAACCCAAGAAGACTTGGACAACGAATACAGTATGGTAGCTGTACCGACCCGTTACATCAACGCGCTGAATGAGAATCGTAACATGACATTCAGAACCTCGAACTATCTGAACATATCCCTCGCAGACGGACTGATTTTCAGGACAGTACTAGGATATAACTATACTCGCAACGATGCCAACAAATATTGGCCTAGTTATCTGGCTGAAGGAAAAGGCATCGGTGGCAAATCAAATGCTGGTGACAACTGGCGTTCTTCTTTACTGTTTGATAACTTGCTGATGTATAACAAAACATTCAACCGGAAACATAATATCAGTGCTACGGTAGGAACATCTTGGGAAGAAGCAAGTTATTATAATAAGACAATCACCGTGCAGGGATTTGGTACAGACGACACACAAGGATGGCTATTGCAGGATGCAGGTACAATGGCTGCCGTCAGTTCCGGCAAAGGAGACTCCCAGCTATTCTCCCTCATCGGACGCTTCGCCTATAACTATGCCGGCAAATATTACCTCACCTTCACAGCGCGTGATGATGTGTCGAGCAAATTTGCCAAAGGAAAGCGAGCTGCTTTTTTCCCCTCTATCGGCCTTTCCTATCGTTTATCCGAAGAGAATTTCATGAAAGGAATATCCAGTGTGCTGAGTAACGTAAAATTGCGCTATAGCTATGGAGCATCCGGTAACCAAGCCATTGGCTCTTATCAGACTTTTGCCATCATGGCAGCTGCTAACTATCCTTTCGGTTCGAATATTGAGAATGGTTATGCCACAAACACTTACAATCCTGGCAATAAAGAATTGACTTGGGAAACTACCTGGCAGCACGATTTTGGTTTGGAACTGATGTTCTTCAAACGAATTTCTTTAGAACTTGACTATTATCACAAGAAAACGACAGACCTGCTGCAATATAAACAAACACCCCCCAGTACTGGCATTGAACAGATACTTTCCAACAGTGGTGCGGTTATCAACAAAGGCTTTGAAGCCAATATGAAAGTGTATGCCATCCAGGGAAAGAACTTCTCACTGTCATTCGGTGGAAATATCTCGTTCAATAAAAACGAAATTTGCGATTTCGGGAAAGACCCAATGTTCCCCAACTCCATTTATAACAGTATGCGTCCTTATGCTCTTGCCGACGGTCATCCCATCGGTGCCTTCTACGGATGGGTACATAATGGTATATGGCAATCGAAAGAAGAAGTCATCAACAGTCATCAATTCAAGACTCAATATCCCAACTATAAAGCAGATGGCTCGGATGCAGCCGTTGAAGAAATTATACGCCGTGATTGGATAGGAGAAATAAAGTACAAAGATATGGACGGAGACGGATTCATCACCGACAAAGATCAAGACTGGATAGGTGACGCCAACCCAGACTTCTATTATGGCTTCAATCTTGATTTAAACTGGAAGAACTTCGACTTTAGCGTATTATTCCAAGGAGTACAAGGAAATGATATTTTCAATATGAATGCACTTCGCTTTTATGATTTGGGCGAAACACGCAATATACCCTATTATGTCTACGACCAGTCGTGGAGCGTCAATCCACAAACTGCAGTGGCACCTAAAATATTCTACTATTCAGGAAGAGATGTCCGATTCTCCAGACTGTATCTGGACAACGGTTCTTACCTGAAACTGCGTTCTTTGTCTATCGGCTATACCATCAAGAATCCATTACCACACATCAACAGTGTCCGGCTTAGCGCTACAGGAAATAACCTACTAACTTTTACGAAGTATAAAGGATATGACCCGGAAGTCAACTCCTTCGGTTCTACACCTTCGTTAAGAGGTATTGACTCCGGTGCCTACCCTCAGCAACGCAGTTTTACATTTGGCCTTAATATTGTTTTCTAACTAATAAAAAGAATTCAAGGTATGAAAAAGATACAAATAATCATGATAGCTCTTGCAGCAGCACTTGCTGCAAGCTGCTCTTTAGACGAACATCCATACTCCATCACTTCTGAACAGCTAGCTCAAAGCGAAGCGGGAGCAAAGCAATTAGTAACCGGAATCTATGCTATATTCTGGGATAATTGGTGCATGGAACAAACCTATGAAGCATGGGTGGATCAAGACCATGACCACTGTGCCGCACCTGGTTGGGTACTCAGCTCTGCCGGTAGTGGAGACGTGACAGGGCACTATGCTTACAATACTAACAATGATTTGTGGAGTGTATTTTACCGAATGATAAACCGGGCCAACAAGGCAAAAGAATCACTTGAAAAGACCAATGCCTACACAGAAGATTCAAGTGTACGGCAACTTTATGGAGAAACTCTTTTTCTCAGAGCATATGCTTATTTCCATTTGGTAAGAATGTACGGAGCCGTACCCTTGAGACTTACAGCAGAAACAGAACTCAACTGTCCGCGCTCCTCTGTAGAGGATGTCTATAAGCAAGTTACAGAAGATCTGGAAACTGCACTCGAATATATGTACTTCAACTCCGAAGGTAATGTCGGGGCATGGGGGCATGCTGATAAAACTGCCGCAATCCTGCTTTTAGCACGCGTTTACTGCACAATGGGATCAGCTGCATTGTCCAATAATGGTGCAGAAATGATTGTAGATATCAAAGGAGAACCTAAGAAATTCAATTGTGTCGCTGTAGATGGTGCAGCGAATATCAATGCCGAGCAATGCTATAGCAGAGCCAAAGAATTATGCGACATGGTAATTGCCCGACGGGGAACAGACTATGACCTGGCTCCAGACTATTTAAACCTTTGGGGAAGTAACAACCGCAGAAACAAAGAGTTCGTATGGGGTGCATCCGCCAACGGCAGCGATACCGATTTCCACAACTCCTATCTGCACTATTACCACAATCCCGCCCCTTACGGAGGCGCAGGTGCATGGGTATATATGGCTCCAAACCTGTATGAGCAATACGATGCAGTCGACGAACGTATTGTCCATGGAATATGGCATTATTATCAAACTGCCTACGGTGCTACCCAAAAGTGGGTTTCATTCCCTTCCAATTCCGACGTATACAATGAAGAGAATCTTCCGGAAAACCTGAAAGCTTTCTGTCCCAATTTCAACAGTACTTACCAATATGGGGTAGCATGTCTTACCAAACATTATAATGGTGATATTGCCAATCCTTCATTCTATTCAGCACGGCAGGCAACAGCACAAGATCAAGACGTTATACTGATTCGGTTTGCAGAGGCTTATCTGCTTCGTGCAGAAGCAGAGGTGGAACTTGGCAATATCCAGGCCGCAATGAAAGATGTGGATGTAATCAGGAAACGCGCTAAAGCCGAAACTCTGTATTCCGGCAAAGTGACAGACAAAGTGGAAGCCCGTAGTCTGGTTCTGAAAGAGCGTGGTCTGGAATTCTGCCAAGAATTCAATCGAAAATTTGACTTGTTGCGTTGGGGGTTATATTTAGACGTGATGAACGAAACCCAATCCATCGTTTGTGGCAATGCAAACCGTTCTACCATTCGTTCAAAGAAAAATCTGCTCTATGCCATTCCAGCCGCCGAAGTGGCAGAAAACAAATTGTTAGGCGGAAATAATTATGGATATTGATTATCACTTAAGAAATAAAACTATCATGAGAAAATATTGTTTAATATTATTTTTATTACTAACTGTCATAGGTGCTGCTGCTCAAAAAGTCACATACAAGGAGACAAAAGATATACCCTACTCCTCTTCAAAAGATACTTATGCACAAGAGCGCTGCAAATTAGACATCTACTATCCTGAAAACTTAAAAGATTGTCCCACCGTTATATGGTTTCACGGTGGCGGGTTGACCAGTGGAAGCAAATCCATCCCAGGAAAACTGAGAAATGCAGGCATGGTGGTAGTAGCCGTCAACTATCGTTTGTTACCTAATGTAACAATAGACAAATGTCTGACTGATGCAGCATCAGCTGTAGCATGGACTTTCCGTGAGATAGAAAAATACGGTGGTTCACGAAGTAAGATTTTCATTTCCGGGCATTCGGCAGGTGGATACCTGACAGCTATGCTGGGATTAGATAAAAGTTGGCTCGGCAAACAAGGGATAGATGCCGATTCCATTGCCGGACTGATTCCCTTCAGCGGACAAGCTATCAGCCATTTTTCTTACCGACAAATGAATGGAATTGATAATCTGCAGCCTACGATCGACAAGTATGCCCCCCTCTTTCATGTTAGGAAAGACGCTCCCCCCCTCATTCTTATCACCGGTGACCGCGAATTGGAACTTTTCGGACGATATGAAGAGAATGCCTACTTGTGGCGTATGATGAAACTAACAGGACACCCAAAGACCTATTTATACGAGATAGACGGGCACGGACATGGGCCGATGGGAGAACCAGCTTTCCACATTCTGCATCAATGGATAAAGAAATTATTAGGAGAAAAATCAGAATACTGATTGAGTATGCCCGATACTGAAATTAAGCTGTTTCAGCCAATTACTAGAAGCTAAAACAGTGCACTAAACAAACAGGGTCGCTCTTTTAGAGAGCGACCCTGAATGAAATATACCTCCCGTCCAAAGCAGAAGCAACAAAATCAGAGAAACAGAACAATTTCACCCACTTCCTACCTCCTTCGTACCCGAGTCTTACCCGGTTCTTACCTGCTTCTTGCATTCTCCCTCCCTATAGACACGAAGGAAACAAGGCTCAAGTAAGAGAAAGAAGAGCTTTTGACCAAAAGAAGGCGGGATAGAAGAGGCTATAATGCATCTTCTCCGGCTATCCGGTATGCTTCCCGCACCACCTCGCCGGGATAGCCGCACATCTCTATGATACGGATTGCATTGCGCTCGGTCACCGGCCCGGGTTTCAGCTTGTAGTCAAAGGACAGAGTATCATTTTCAACACTCTCGCAGAAGTGATACAAATCATACTCTTCACTGAGCAGGGAGGCCAACTCAATGTCGTGGGTAGAAACAAACACAATATTGCCATGGCTGACTAAAGCAGAAAGTACCGCCTTGGCAATGGCAATACGCTCCACCGTATTAGTACCTTTGAACAACTCATCCAGCAGGAAGAAATGGCCGTGCTTCTCACTGTCTTCCAGCATTTCTTTGATAGTCTGCACTTCTTCCAGAAAGAAACTTTTCCCTTCCATCAAGCTGTCTTCCAAATGAATGGCAGAAGACAGACGGGCATTTACGGGAAGACGGAAACAGCGGGCACAACAAGTGTGAAGCACTTGTGCCGAAAGCAGATTAAGCCCTATAGAACGGATGAAGGTAGTCTTGCCGGACATATTGGAACCGGTAATAAGAACTGATTTGCCATGAAGCGTTATGTCATTAGAGACACAATCTTCCACAAGCGGATGATAAAGCCCTTCGGCATGGAAAGTCTCACCGGGTGCACAAGGTTCGGGCAAAGTATAGTACGGCAATCCGTCCCGAAGCATGGAAACAGAGCAAAGCACGTCCACCAGTCCGAAGAAACGGAACACTTCTTCTATCTGTCCCTGTTTGCCCTGTAGTAAGAAAAAGGCTTTGGAGACGGGAATGGCTTCCCGCAAGAAAAATATATTTATCAGCTCGGTCAGGTAGTAAGCGATAATCATCGTATCGTTCTCCAGCCCGATACTGAAACGGAAAAAAGACAGCTTCTTCAGCAGCGGGTGCAGGCTTTGCAAAGTCTCCCGGATGCCATTATGCACCGAAGCACACAGCGGACGGTCCGCCAGCTTCTCCGCCTGCCTCAGCAATCGCCACAACTGGGGAATGGAAAAGAAATATCCCTGGATGCGCGCCTTGCTGCGATAGTGAAGAAACAGATTCACCAGCACGGCGATGCATAGCACCCCCAGCCAGATGAGGGAGGAAGTGAGATAGGTCACCCCCGCTAAAATAAAGGGAACAAATTGCAACACACACAGCAAGCGATAATAACGACGGGAATACACCGGATGGGATGTGGCAAACAGAGAGGTTATGGTATAAGCATCCGACTTATCCAGTTTCTTCAGATCACGCTGGATAGCTGCACGCAATGCCTTATCTGCAGAGAGCTTGCCGATTGCCTCCTCGTGAGCGGCGACTTCGGAAAGCCGGTCATAGTGCAGCAGGTTGTAGAGATATTGGCGTCCCACACAAGAGGAGGTGCAATCTATTGACAGAAAGAAATCATCCAGGTTCAGGTCGTCCCATGTTTTTGGCGACAACAAGCCGTCCGTATCTTTCTTCGCCCTGTACTCATGGTAGAGCGATATATCCGAAAACGATTGTCCCATTTGAAAATTTGTATTAAAGTGATAGACAAAAATAGCGAAAACATCACGCAATATCTAACTTCTTTGCAGGTTTTCCCGATAAAATTCGTATTTTTGCGTGCAACTGAAAAATCAGTAATATCATAGAATAGACAATTCCCGAACAAATATGAGCGAAGATTTTGAAGCACCGAAAGACGATTTGGACAAAGAACTCCCGGCCGGGAGCGAAGAACATTCGGAATATAAACCCGCGGACACGAAAGACGCCAACGTGAAGCATCAACTGAGCGGCATGTATCAGAATTGGTTTCTGGACTACGCCTCTTACGTGATACTGGAGCGTGCCGTACCCCACATCATGGACGGACTGAAGCCCGTGCAGCGCCGCATCCTGCACACCATGCGGCGCATGGAGGACGGACGCTACAACAAGGTGGCGAACATTGTGGGCGAGGCCATGAAGTTCCACCCGCACGGCGATGCTTCCATCAAAGATGCCCTGGTGCAGCTGGGACAAAAGGACATGCTCATCGACTGTCAGGGAAACTGGGGAAACATACTGACAGGAGACGATGCCGCCGCTGCCCGATACATCGAAGCACGCCTGACGAAGTTTGCACTGGATGTAGTATTCAACCCCAAGACCACGGAATGGAAGCTCTCCTACGATGGGCGAAACCGGGAACCGGTGACACTGCCTGTAAAGTTCCCGTTGCTACTGGCACAGGGCGTAGAGGGTATTGCCGTAGGTCTGTCGTCCAAGATACTGCCGCACAACTTCAACGAGCTATGCGATGCCTCCATCCAATACTTGCACAACGAAGAATTCAAGCTATACCCCGATTTCCAGACGGGCGGCTCCATCGATGTGTCCAAGTACAACGACGGTGAACGCGGCGGTGCTGTACGCGTACGCTCCAAAATAGAGAAGATAGACAATAAGACGCTTGCCATCAAGGAAATCCCCTACGGGAAAACCGTAGCAGGCATCTGCGATTCCATCGTGAAGGCAAGCGAGAAGGGAAAGATTAAGATACGCAAGGTGGAAGACCTGACGTCGGACAGCGCCGAAATACTGGTGCACCTGGCTCCGGGCGTATCGTCGGACAAGACCATCGACGCCCTGTACGCCTTCACCGACTGCGAAGTAAGCATCTCGCCCAACTGTTGCGTCATCGACGACCAGAAGCCGCACTTCCTCACCGTAAGCGACGTGCTGCGCAAGTCGGTGGACAATACCCTGGCTCTGCTGCGCATGGAACTGGAGATACGCAAGGGCGAAATCCTGGAAAGCCTGCACTTCGCTTCCCTGGAAAAGATATTCATCGAAGAACGCATCTACAAGGACAAAGAGTTTGAGCAATCTAAGAATATGGATGCTGCTTGCGAGCACATCGACACGAGGCTGACCCCGTACTATCCCACCTTCATCCGTGAGGTGACCAAAGACGACATCCTCAAACTGATGGAGATAAAGATGGCGCGCATCCTCAAGTTCAACTCCGACAAGGCAGAGGAACTGATTGCCCGCATGAAGGCGGACATCGAAGAGATAGACCGCCACCTGGCAAACATCGTGGAATATACCGTGGACTGGTTCCGCATGCTGAAAGAGAAATACGGCAAAGGCTTCCCGCGCCGCACGGAGTTGCGCAACTTCGACACCATCGAAGCAACCAAAGTAATCGAAGCCAACGAAAAGCTGTACATCAACCGCGAAGAAGGCTTTATCGGCACCAGCCTGAAGAAGGACGAGTTCATAGCCAACTGTTCGCCCATAGACGATGTCATCATCTTCTTCCGCGACGGCAAATATATCATCACCCCGGTGGCCGACAAGAAGTTCGTTGGCAAGAACATACTCTATGCCAATGTCTTCAAGAAGAACGACAAGCGTACCATCTACAACGTATGCTACCGCGATGGCAAGGAGGGCACGAGCTACATCAAGCGCTTTGCCGTAACATCCATTGTGCGCGACCGCGAATACGATGTTACCCAAGGTACGCCCGAATCCAGAATAACCTATTTCTCCGCCAATCCCAACGGTGAGGCAGAAATCATCAAAGTGACCCTGAAGCCTAACCCGCGCGTGCGCCGTATCATCTTCGAGGAAGACTTCAGCGCCATCAACATCAAGGGACGGCAGGCCATGGGTAACATCCTGACGAAGCTACCCGTGCACAAGATAGCATTGAAACAACGCGGAGGCTCCACCCTGGGCGGACGTAAGGTATGGTTCGACCGCGATGTTCTGCGCCTCAACTACGACGGACGCGGAGAATACCTCGGCGAATTCCAGAGCGACGACAGCATCCTGGTAGTACAGAACAACGGAGACTTCTACACCACCAACTTCGACCTGAACAACCACTACGACGACAGCATCCGAGTACTGGAGAAATACGACCCCAACAAGGTATGGACAGCCGTGCTCTACGACGCCGACCAGCAGAACTACCCGTACATCAAGCGTTTCTGCCTCGAAGCCACCGCCCGCAAACAGAACTACATGGGCGAGAACAAGAACAGCAGCCTCATTCTGCTGACGGACGAATGTTATCCGCGTCTGGAAGTCATATTCGGCGGTCACGACAACTTCCGCGAACCGATGATTATCGAGGCCGATGAGTTTATCGCCGTGAAAGGTTTCAAAGCCAAAGGCAAGCGACTGACTACCTTTACCATCGAAACCATCAACGAGTTGGAGCCCACCCGCCAACCCGAACCTGCACAAGAACCGGAAGCACCGGAAGCAGACAGCGAACCGGAAATTCTGGACCCTGACCACGGGAAAAGCGACGAAGACATCATAGATGAGATAACGGGGCAGATGAAACTGTTTTAAATGATTCGCAGCAGAAGAAGCAATGTCCTGCAGCAGAAGAAGCAATGTTTTACCCCAAAAGAAGCAATGTCCTGCAGCAGAAGAAGTAATGTTTTGAGTGAAAAGAATAAGTGTTTTATGATTGGCAATAGACTATGAATCTATATAAAATAATAATTTCATGCGGACTGCTTCTGGGGACTGCCGGACTGAAAGCGCAAGAATCGCTCCCCACCTCCATCCCTACGTTGGAGCCGAACCGCATCATCACCCGCGCCACCCTGTACGGCGTAGGTTTTACCAACGTATTCGACACTTATCTGTCACCTCAGGAATATAAAGGTATCGACTTCCGCATCTCCCGCGAAAGCATGCGCATGACGAAATGGATGGACGGCAACGTCTCCCAGCAAACCTTTTTCCAAGCCGACCTGGGATATACCCACAACCGGGTGGACAATAACAACACCTTCTCCGGCCTGGCAAACTGGAACTACGGCCTGCACTACAACTTCCCCATCACCCCCAACTTCAAGTTGCTGGCCGGGGGCGTGGGAGACTTCAACGGTGGCTTCGTCTACAACCTGCGTAATGGCAACAACCCCGCCCAGGCACGCGCTTACATCAACCTTGCCGCTTCGGGTATGGCCATCTGGAACCTGCGTATTAAGAACCACCCCGTCACGTTGCGCTATCAGGTAAATCTTCCGTTGATGGGTGTCATGTTCTCCCCTAATTACGGGCAGTCCTACTACGAGATATTCACATTAGGCCATTGGGATGGGGTTATTAAGTTCACATCCCTGCACAACCAGCCTTCTTTGAGGCAGATGCTGACGGCAGACTTCCCGGTAGGACGTGCCCGAATGCGCTTTGCCTACATCTGGGATGCCCAGCAGGCCAAGGTGAATGAAATAAAGATGCACACCTACTCGCATGTGTTCATGATAGGATTTGTCAAGGAGTTATATTTGTTTCCCAACAGGAAACTGAAATAAATAAGGAACACAAATTATGAGAAGAAGAACTATATACTGCCTGTTACTGGCCTTGCTCCCTTTACTCAGCAGCTGCATCCGCGAAGAGGAATTCAGCAATACGCCCCAAGGTAACTTTGAGACCTTATGGAAAATCATCGACGAGCAATATTGCTTCCTGGACTACAAGCAAATAGACTGGGATGCCATCCATGACAAATACCAGCCGCTCATCACCCCGGGAATGAGCAACGACGGCCTGTTCGAGATACTGGGCAACATGCTTGCCGAACTGAAAGACGGGCACGTCAACCTGTACTCCTCTTCCAACATGGCGCGCTACTGGGACTGGTATCTGGACTATCCGCGCAACTACAACGAAAGCATCATCGAGAGGAACTACCTGGGCCGCGACTACCGCATTGCCGCCGGCGCCAAGTACACCATTCTGGACGACAATATAGGTTATGTTTCCTACGAATCCTTCTCCGCCGGCATCGGCAACGGCAATCTGGACGAGATCCTCTCCTATCTCTCCGTCTGCAACGGACTGATTATAGACGTGCGCAACAACGGAGGAGGCGACCTGACCAATGCCACCCGTTTTGCCGCCCGCTTCACCAACGAGAAGGTACTGACGGGCTACATCCAGCACAAAACGGGCAAGGGACACAATGACTTTTCAGATCCTACTCCTATCTATCTGGAACCTTCCAACAGCATCCGCTGGCAAAAGAAAGTAGCCGTACTGACCAACCGCCACTCCTACAGTGCCACCAACGACTTTGTAAACTCCATGCGCTACCTCCCCAATGTCATCCTGGTAGGTGACAAAACCGGCGGTGGTTCCGGCCTTCCCTTCTCCTCCGAACTGCCCAACGGATGGGGAGTCCGCTTCTCCGCCAGCCCTCACCTGGATGCCGAAAAGCAACATATCGAGTTCGGCATCGACCCGACCAAGAAAGTGGATATGAGCAAGGAAGACGAGGACAACGGCGTGGATACAATTATAGAAGAGGCACGGAGACTGCTGAAAGTAAACTAAAAAGAGAATATAAAAGTAACGCCAGGTGACTTCTCACGAGGACACCTGGCGATATTTCTTCCTGTTAGACGAAAGAAATAATTAATGCAAAATTAAACTTGGAGAGAATCTCCTCTATATTGCTCTTCACGAGTCTTGTTTGTATGTAGTTCAATCAGCGATAAAGCTGTCGTAACCATAGTCTATACCTCCGACTGCCACATAATACTGAATGTAGATGAAGCAATTGTAATTTCCATACATACCGCTTTCATACCCACCTTCTGTAACAAAAGCATCATTGCCTTGCCAATACCCGATATCACGTACATTAACCGTACCATGACTGCCATATACAAATGGAGTATCGGTTGCGGGAACCCGGAAGAATTGGTATTTTCCATCGTCATCTGAACCCGTATAGTCTATCAATTTTATTTTGAGCGAATAACCCGGGCCGAACACATCCTTGAATCGGTAGAGGGTAGCATCCGTCGTACAAAGTTGCAGAGTCGTGGGAGATGATGTAAGTCCCAGTGCTTCTATTAATTTAGGAGAAGCTCCATAATAATAAGTACCGGTAACTACATCGGTCCACTCAAGTCCGGTATAGGTCGTTTCGGCAGAAGTCTTTTTATTTCCTCCTACCGCTACTGCTGTGATGGTATATGCCCCATACAGATCAACCACAGTAACATCGGCAGTCGATGCAGCGGAGAGTCCGTCAACCTTCTTGCCGTTTGATACAACATAATCCATGTAACCGCTTTCGCCCATAGATGCTACATGCGCCTCCTTTTCAGAAGTCTTTTCCGCTAAATAATAAACTTCGGTTGTTTTGTTGTTTGTAGCCAGTCGAAGTATTATGTCATTGTCCGGATTGTTAGGTCTGCTTGCTGTGTACTGATAAAGAGTAACTGCAGGAGCGGAGTCATTTCCCGGATTCGTTCCTTCATCATCCGAACACGAAGTGAACGTCACGGTGGCTATAAGTACCGTAAATAAAGTATAAATGTATCTTTTCATATTCTTCATTTTTATAAGTTAATCCCAATTACCACACATGTGCTTCAGAGATTGCAGTAGGTTTCAGAGGCGTAGGATTGTTTGTACAAGCAGTGTTATAGTTGGTCTCCGTCTGTACAATGCAGAAGTCCATCCAGTTAGGATATTTATTTCCGGCATTGGAAGTATAGGCATCGGAGTTCCATTGATAAGCTTCGGCATGATTGCTGTTGGCATAGCAACGGATTACACTCTTGTCCAGACGTTTGATATCGAACATGGCGAAACCTTCACCCCATAACTCTACCCGGCGCTGCCACCATACTTCATTCTGAAATGCCGTAGCATAACTACTGTCATAAGTTTCGGAATGGGTGCCGTAAACGAAGTTCGGGTCACGCAACTTGGCAAATGCAGTCAGTAACTCAATACCTCTCGATTCACTCTGCATTCCGGCAGCCTCAGCCTCGATAAGTTTCATCTCTTCTACACGCATCAGCGGTACTGCAACAGTGAAGGCCGCATACTGGTTGGCATGTTCACCACCTGCCGGACGGAATTTAACAGACAATCCACCTACCAGGGGGACATTCCCCGTACCTTTCTTGGCAGCATCGGCCGAAGTCAAGATGCCTTCGGGCGAGTCGGAATATTCGGAAAGTGCGATTAATGCATCATCCCCGCTCATATCGTCGATACCAAAATCAATAAAACTCTTCTTGCGGAAATCCGTGTTTGGAATGGTTTGATAAAGATGATAGTCTATGCGTTTGGGAGAACCGTAGTTGGCTGCATATCCGCATCCCGATTCGCTTACTTCAAGTATCATTTGTGAACCCCAACTGCTGTCGCCATCATTCCGAAGAATATTCGCATCCGTGCTCTTAAAGGTTAGTCCGAATATCCACGAAGAATTCGGGGTGTTGAAACCTTCGGTATTGGAGGTAAATTCACTTTCGCTCATCACGGTATAGCCTTCCTGGGCTTTCTTGGCGTAAGCTTCCGCATTGGCCCAGTCTTCCATAGTCAGATAAGCACGTGCTTTCAGACCATATACGACAGAGAGGTTGGGAGTATAGACATCGCTGCGTTTGTAGTCGGCAAGATAGGTTTCCGCTTTGTCGAGGTCAGAGAGTATCTGTGCCCACATCACTTCATTGGTGGCACGCGGATTGGAAGCTAACTCACCGAGAGAAGTGGTTTCTGTTACCAACGGAACAGTTTCGGCTCCTTTGTCCTGTGCATAAGTTTTCTGCGAGAACATACGTGCCATGTCCATATAGAACATTGCGCGCATGGAGTAAGCAATACCTGCTCCCGCCATTTTATCCGCACTCGGTTCAGCTCCGGCTAAAGAGATTACCGTGTTGCAACTCTTTATCCAGCCATAGTAGTAGGTCCATGGATACTGGCTTACCGCATACTGGGGGCCCAGTCCTGTTCCGCATCCATACCATGTAGTGTACCACTCATTACCGGTATCTCCCAAAGCCATATCCTGTCCCATGACATCGCGCATCAGGAAGAAGGAAGGATAACCATAATCATAAGGAGTATTATCACTACCACTATAGGTAAAGGAACCTGCCAATGAGTTCGTAATCGCCGTAACGAAGTTGTTGAATGATCCGGGAGCATCTGCTGCCTGGTCAGTCGTGGCTTGATTGGTTTGCGGGTCAATTTCCTTGATACAACTTGACATGACCGCAAGTCCAAGCGTAGCTATCGAGAATAGTTTTACTATATTTTTCATATACATTATTTCCTTTCACTTTTAGTTAGAATGTCAATTGAATGCCACCCATGACGGTGCGTACAGGGGAATATACATTCAAAGATTCAGTTTCCCCGTAAGCATAGCGCGGGTCCAGTCCTTTACGTGCCGACCAGAAACCGAGGTTTTCACCGGTAGCATAGACGCGCAGTTTGCTGATACCGAAATTCGTAAGCAGACGTTTAGGCAGTGTATAACCTATGGAGAACGATTGGAAGTTAAGGTAACTTGCACTCGTCAGCCAGCGGTTTGATCTTGCTGTTGTATATTGGTCTCCGTATTGGAAACGCGGAATCGTACTCGACGTATTGTTAGGCGACCATGATTTTAGAATATCCTTGTGAATGGCGTTACCGGCATTACCGGCAGTAGCATTGTTGGACATCAATCCCGAATATCCGTAGTCATATATATGACCCCCCAACTGATAATCGAATGTTACCGAAACATCGAAGCCATAAGCCGAAAGCGATGTGCCGAAACCTCCGAATACATCCGGAAGACTACTGCCTTGCTCGTACTTAGTAGCATCGTTCGGATTGGTAGTAGTAGACGAGTGCTTGGTTCCCGGACGATTGGTCACACCTGCACCCAAATCATCATCCACCCAATACAGGGCTTCACCTTGTTCGTTGACACCCGCATAGTCGGGGAGGAAGTAATTGTAGATATGGCCTCCCTCTTTAAACCACTTGAAATCCTCTGTAAAGCCTCCGAAGTCAGCCGTTTTAGATGCGGGAAGTTTCAGAATCTTATCTGAGTTATGGGCAATGTTGAACTGCACATTCCAGTCAATGTCCCTTGAGTGAACAATAGTGCCTTGCAAGCTTAATTCAAATCCTGAATTACGGATATCGCCGATATTGCCGTAATATCCGCGCGAACCGGCAGACTCCGGTACAGACAGCCAGAAGAGCAGGTCGGTGGTTTTCTTGTTGTAGTAGTCCAAGCTACCTGTCAAGCGGTTGCCGAAGAAAGCGAATTCAACGCCTACATTGAAATTGGTAGTTGTTTCCCAAGTAATGTCCGGATTACCGATACGCCAGAATGATGCCGACATCTGGGTATCTGATGCAGCCGTCAGGGAGTAAACGTCCGTATAAGCCCAATCGTAGATGTTATCGTTACCTTGTTGCCCTATGGAAAGCTTCAGTTTCAACTGGTCAACCCAACTTGCATTGAAGAAGTTCTCTTTATTAATGAGCCATGCGCCGCCTACTGACCAGAAGTTACCCCAACGGTTCTCTTTGGCAAAGCGTGAAGAAGCATCACGGCGGAAAGAGGCAGATACAAAATATTTCTCGTCATAATTATACTGCAAATTAGTGAAATATCCTTCTACATTATACTCAGAGGTATAAGAGTTTGAACTTACCTTCTTGGCAGCTCCGTTTATCTCCGGAATGTCGGGAGAGAATAGTCCCTGACCGTAGGCATACAGATAAGTAGTCTTAGCGTCATAATATTCATGTCCCACCATCAAGTTCACATTGTGCCTACCGAACTGATCGAAATACGTCAGTGTTTGTGTGTGGTCTTGTCGTAGTGCATCTGTCTGCGACTTATCAATTTGTCCGTTTACGGAAACCTTAGGCCCATAGAGAGAATTCTCATAAGCCGAAGAATTAGTATGCCCCCAGGTTATGGTACTCGTGGCATTGACCTTCAAGAAATCTGTAAGGTTGAGGTCTGCCGTGAATGTACCATTGAGTTGGCTGCCTTTGGATGTATGGTCATTGTAACGGTTGGAACCGAGCGGGTTACCGGTTGATGAGAAAGGACGCGTCAGTCCGGGATAATTACTTGTCGCTACACCATAGTCATAGTGCGGGTTACCGTTTTCGTCAATACGTATCTGCGGATTGCCGTTTGCATCCAGGGTTCTTACATAGATGGGATAAATAGGAGCAATCCTCGACGTATAATACATCAAATTGGTAGAATTAAGGGTAGTATTCAGGTTTGGATTGGACTCCGTCGTGGAATTTACATAGCCCACATTTGCACCAACCTTGAGCCATTTTTTTGCTTGATAGTCTGCCTTGACACGGGCTGATACGCGTTTAAAACCAGAGTATTCAATGATACCGTCCTCATCCAGATAGCCCAAACTTGCATAGAACGATCCTTTGTCCATAGCTCCGTTTATGCTTATGTTGTACTCCTGACGGAGAGCGGTATGGTATGCAGCATCACGCCAGTTGTCGGAAGTCAGATAGTACGTCTCACCATTGGCATTATAACTACGACCGAGGGTTGCATTCGGATTCAATCTTCCATCTTGATTGATAAGGAATTGACCTTCCGGAACATTATAGATATTATATGCCAGGTGGTTCAGCATGGTGTTGTTCGCATTAGCGTTAGCCGCTGCTGCACCTTGTCCCTGACCATAATAATAGTAATTATAATATTGTCCGTAGATGGTCTCATAATATCTTCCCGGATCATCAATGGTCTCATAATCTTGTATCGAACGGGTATTTGCCCCCCACTTCATGTCCACATCGATTTGCGATTTGAAGTCCTTGCCCTTCTTAGTGGTGACAATGATTACACCGGCAGCACCACGTGCACCATAAAGAGCAGCCGAAGCAGCATCTTTCAATACAGTTATAGCCTCTATATCCCCTTGAGGAATGTTACTCAACGAAGCACTGTAAGGTGCCCCGTCCACGATAATCAGCGGATCGGTATTGGCATACAGCGATGCGATACCACGAATGTTTATATTCCCCTGGCTGGCTCCCGGTGCGCCTGAACCTCCTTTTAGCTGGAGTCCCGGAGTAGATCCGACCAAAGCATTCGCAACATTCGTTGTCACCCTCTTGGACAGTTCTTCACTGTTGACAACTGTAGCCGAACCGGTGAAAGAACTTTTCTTTTGTGTACCAAATGCCACAACCATTACTTCATCCAGCATTTCAGAGTCTTGCTTCAAGATTACCTTTATAATGCCTCTTTTAATGGATACTTCCTGGGATTCTAATCCCACAAAGGAAACACGCAAAGTCTTTGCGGAACTTAGTATTCACCTCTTCACCCACCTTCTACAAACGCCTTCCGGCGGGCAATGGTGGTGAAAGCAAGGCAATAAACCCGGTTTCAAGGGTTCACCTTTAAACTTTTCGGATGCGTTTTAGGCGGATTAAAGGAGTTTTAGGGCTGCATAAAGAGATACGCCGAATCTCCCCAAATTTATGCCTAAAGAGTTTCCAGTCAAGAGAAGTGTTGGCCATGATTTGCAGCACCCTGCATTTTGCAGCAAAAGTTTGTGAGGTTAAATGCAGAGAGAACAACTACTTAAGTGAACGACTGGAGTTGTCCGAGTGAACAACTGGAGTCATTCGATCGAACAACTGGAGTTGTTCATGTGAACGACTCCAGTCGTTCACTTGCAAGTCTCACTCAGCGGGTGAACAAGAGCAGATGATTGACGCCTCACGAAGCTTTCTCTTCAGAATAAACTTCCTTCTAAAGCCTTCGGAAATGTAATACCTTGTTTCTATTAATAAGGGTACATCCGCTACAGTCAACTTATCCCAAGACGTTACAGCTTTCACCCGCCATCTCCCTGCTGCAAGGTGTTTGAGACAGATTGGCGAATGCGGTGAAAACGTATTGTATATTTTTAATCAGAAGTACTTCTCTTACCAAATGGTACTGATACACAGATTATTGTTGACTTTTACAATAAAATTGAAGTACAGCTATTTATGAGCAAAAGCACCACAAATAGGCGCGAAATTTCAACAAAACATTGATTATCACCAACTAATGGGTTTATTTATTTGTTCTCTAATCACTAACATCGATGACATTATGTCATCCCAATACACTTCATACTGCTTCAAATCGCCAAATAGTTAAATCTTTAGTCCCAATATTAGAATTTCTTTCTTTTTCTTTTATTCTTTTAAAAAAATAAATATATTTGCCTGCGCGCTTAAAACAAAATTGATTTTAAAAAGTTAAATTTAAGAGGGAATTTATGAAAAGAAAATTAATGTTGTTATTGACCTGTCTCTTTGTGAGCATAGGTTTTGTAACAGCTCAGACATCCACAGTTTCGGGAGTGGTGATTTCCGAGGAGGATGGTGAGCCTGTTGTTGGAGCATCAGTATTGGTAAAAGGTACTTCTTTAGGAACCGTTACAGATATTGATGGCAAGTTTACAATTGTGGACGTACCGAGTTCCGCAAAGACCTTGCGTATTTCAACTTCCCTCATTGCTTAAAACGACTTTATTTATCAAACAATTTGCCAAAACAAAAAATCTTCATATCTTTGTCCCCGCTAAATGAGATTACCCCTGCGGATGTGGCGTAATTGGCAGCCGCGCCAGACTTAGGATCTGGTGCCGTGAGGCGTGTAGGTTCGAGTCCTATCATCCGCACAGAATTTCCCCTCCATAATAATTTTAATAAAGAAAAGAGTGCCCGTCAAAATGATGGGCATCCTCTTTTTTATTAACAAGATAAAACAACCTTTTCTTCTGCAATATATAATATTTAGAATTCTTATCGTATATTTGCTTCTCAAAAACACTTTGATATAACCAGAAAAGATGAAACTGAATACAATCACCACGGCGTTTTCCAGACATTGGATACTATGCTTATTGTTATCCATGCTTTCTCTTCAAGCCGGAGCCTCCCCATTCATGCCTGCAGTCACCAATTATCTGGCAAAGAATTATGGAGCCGGTTATCAGAACTGGGCATGCGCACAAGGTGAAAACGGCGAAATGTATTTCGGCAACAGTCAGGGCTTACTGGTATACGACGGGGCTCGCTGGCAACTCTACAAAGTGCCTGGAAATCATATTGTCCGTTCGGTTTACGTGAAGGACGACCGCATCTATGTGGGTGCCTTCGAGGAATTCGGCTATTTCAAATACTCGGACGCAGGCGTGCTCCAGTATCATTCTTTGAGCAGTTCCCTGGAAAACTTTCCCATGGAGAACAATGAAATATGGAATATCGTGGAACTGAACGGTTCTATTTATTTCCAGTCATTCAGTGCATGGTTCTCTTACGACGGAAAGACAGTACGTGCCTTCCGCGACAGGAAACAACAACCTCTTTACTTCTTTAATCAAAACGGACGCATTTATGTGCAGATGATCGACGAGGACTTCTACGAATTCGACGGCCAAGTTTTCCATCCTCTTTTCACGCGCAGCAAAGTGCATGATGACAATGTAGTGGCATTATTGCCGGACAGAGGAGACAGCTTCCTCATGGTTACGGAGAATAACGGATTGTTCCGCTATAGCGGCACCATCGAGCCTTGGAAGACAGACGTGGATGCAGAACTGATGAGACAACGGGTAAATCGTGCCGTAATGACCCAGGACTCCACATTGATGATAGGCACTGTTCTGAACGGCATATATGCCATAGACCGCAAAGGGCATTGTCTGTGGCATTTCAACCTGGACAACCGGCTGGACAATAATACGATTCTCGGATTGTTCTGCGACAAAGACAACAACGTGTGGGCGGCACTGGACGACGGCATTGCATATATTCACTATAACTCCCCCGTCATGCTGCTGGCTCCTGCCAACCATGAAACCAAGTTGGGCATGGTGTACGATATAGCCCACAAGGGAGATTGTTTCTATCTGGCAACCAACCAAGGGTTATACGAATACCACCAGATTTCCGGAAACCTGCGCCTGCTACCCCATACCGAGGGCCAGAACTGGTATGTGAAAGATATCGACGGACAATTGTTTGCCGGTAATAATGCCCATACCTTATTAATAGGAGAGAGTGGAAATATATCCGTAATAAACAACACCAACAGCAGTACATGCCTGATAAAATGCACCCTGTACGGTGAAGAAATATTGCTGGAATCGTCTTATGCAAATCTCCGTATCTACAAGAAAAAGAACGGACAATGGGCTTTTTCCCACGTGATAGACGGTTTCATCGCACCGATTACACATCTGGAGGTAGACCAAAGCGGCACTATCTGGGCCTCACACATGTACCAGGGAGTTTATAAGATTGTGCTGACCGACGATTTGTCCGCCACCAGAAGTGTGGAGCATATTTCCCGTTTAGGCTCAGAAAGCATTACCGGTCCCATACTGGTCATGAAGATACGGGGACGCATTGTCTTTGCCAGCCCTAACAGTTTCTATACTTACGATGACATAGCCCGACAAATTGTTCCTTTCGAAAAATTGAACGCTATCCAACCTTATGTAAAAAACGCACATTCGGTAGCCTCCGTCACAAATGACCGTTTCTGGCTGTCCGGTTCGCACGAGTATGCATTGATAGAGTATACGGATGGCGAGTATGTAATGAAAGAACGCATTCCCATCGAAATATTCGACTCTCCCTGTATAGAGAACTACAATAATGTATTTGTCGATAATGATGTGGTTTACTTCAACCTGAACAACGGAATGGCGCGCTACAGTAAGAGCACAGACGCCCTAAGCCCTATTCCGGCACCTGCCTTTTCACTGCATTCAGTCATTTGTTCTTCTTATGACAAGCAAGAAGAGCGTTTGCCTTTATCGGGCCACGTGGAGGTAGAAAGCAACTACCAGGATTGGTTATTCGGTGTAAGTTTACCGCATTACAACAAATTATCCGTTTATTTCCGATACACCCTGCATGGACGGGGCATGACCTTGACCTCCAACTTGAAAGAGCCTGAAATACGGTATGGTAGTCTGGACTATGGAGACTACATCTTCCGGGCAGAAGCTTATACCGATCTGGGAAAGAAGATGGGTGAAGTGGAATATCGTTTCAGCATCGCCCGCCCCTTTTATCTGTCTTATTATGCATTTGCATTCTACGTAATCGTATTCATCGCCCTTCTCTACTTCTTCTCCAAATGGCGTGCCAACCGTGCCATGGAAAAGAAGCGGAAAGAGTATGAAGCCGAACAGGTAGAGCAAAACATCAAGATGCACGAGCAAGAGCGCTTGATAGCCGTGCAACAACAGCAATTGCTGGAGGCCGAACTGTCAGCAAAGAGCAAGGAACTTGCCAGCATGGCACTGGGTGTATTTGCCAAGAATGAAATACTTGAGAAGCTGCGCACTGCCGTACAGGAGTTTCTTGTGAAAGGACAATACGGACGCAAAAACCTTGAAAGCTTACTGAAACTTATCAATGAGAACATCGAAAGCCAAGAGTTCTGGGATGTGTTCCAAAAGAACTTCGACTTGATTCACGAGAAATTCTTCCGCAACCTGCGCGAAAGCTATCCAACACTTACAGCTACCGACCTGCGTTTTTGTGCTTTGCTCCGCCTCAACCTCTCGACAAAAGACATTGCACAAATGACCAACCTCACCATCCGCGGAGTAGAAGCTGCCCGCTACCGTTTGCGCAAGAAATTGGACATACCGGACGGGACCGGACTGGTAGATTTCCTAATCGATTTAAAGTAGATTCCAAGAAAAAGTTTCAGATCATAACATACTGATTTACAACAAACGGCTTTACTAAAACGTAGTAAAGCCGTACCCCTTTTTACCCTAAACGTATTATCGTGGTAGTAGTTTTTTTTGCTTGCAATGCATAAATCCATTCCTTTGTCAACGGAAATTATTAACTCTTAAATTTAGTTTATGAGAAGGCAAACATTATTCTTTTCACTTGTAGTCTTGTTCTCATTTCTGCCATTCGTAGTTTTGGCACAAGGAACAAAGACAATCAAAGGAACCGTTGTTGACCAAAGCAACGAACCGATCATTGGAGCCACGGTTGTAGTAAAAGGCTCGACGAATGGAGCAGCTACCGATCTTGACGGTAACTACGTACTCAATGGCGTCTCCGAAGACGCAATCCTCGTTTTTAACTATTTAGGTATGTTGCCGCAGGAAATTAAAGCTGCCGGGCAATCTGTTATTAATGTAAAGTTGCGTGAAGACGCACAATTACTGGAAGAAGTAGTCGTAATCGGTTATGGTTCCGCCAAGGCTAAAGACTTGACAGCCCCGATCGATGTAGTAAAAGAGAAGGACTTCGTGAATGTTCCTACATCCTCGCCCATGGCAGCATTGCAGGGAAAGGTACCGGGTGTAAACATTATCAACTCAGGAACTCCCGGAGCCGGTCCTAAAGTAACCATCCGCGGTATGGGTTCTTTCGGTGACACTTCTCCCCTCTATGTAGTAGACGGAATGTTCTACGACAACATTGACTTCCTGAATAACTCCGATATTCAGGACATGACTATCCTGAAAGATGCATCGGCATCGGCTATCTACGGTGTACGTGCAGCCAACGGTGTTGTTATCATCACAACGAAGAAAGGTACCCGCAACCAAGAGGCTAAAATCACTTACAACGGTTATGTAGGTATTCAGAAGGCTACCAACCTGCTGGAAATGTGTAACTCTCACGAATTTGCCACTATGTTGATGGAAGCAGACAAGGAAACATACAGCAGTATGTTCGAGAAATCTATTGCTGCATTCGGTGGTGACCTTAACTCTTTAAAGTTCAATGCCGACACTGACTGGTACGACCAACTGTTGCGCACTGCCATGATGACCAACCACAGTTTGAACATCTCCGGCGGTAGCGAAAAAGCTACTTACTCTGCCGGTATGAGTTACCTGGCACAAGACGGTATTATGGATGTAGAGAACTACTATCGTCGCCTCAACTTCCGCGCTGCCTTGGATTATGATGCAAGAAGCTGGCTGAAAGTAGGATTCAACGGTGTCTTCAGCAACTCACAACAGCAGTTGCCGAACAACGCAGCATGGCAGCAGGCATTCAATACGCCGTCCATCATCCCTGTTTATGACAATACTCGTAGTGACGCTGTTTTCCCTGACAAGTATGCATCACCCGAACAGGTAGGTCTGGGAGCGAACTTCAAAAACCCGATAGCTACGGCCAACTATTATGATAACAGCAACGAAACCTATCAGGTTTTGAGTAACTTCTATGCACAGCTGAACCTTATCCCCGACAAGTTGAATGTACGTTCAAGCTACAGCTACGACTACTCTATCATTCGTGGCACGAACTTTACTCCGACTTATTATGTAGGTACCGACCAGCAAAAGACCACTACAAGTCTGACCAAGACGGATACCAACTACTACAAGTGGATTTGGGATAACACCGCCACTTATACTGAAAAGTGGGGCAAACACGCATTCACCGGTATGCTGGGTGTATCTATGCGCCAGGAGCAGATGAAGAAACTGGAAGGAACAGCAACCAACGTTCCCGAAGGAGCAGACGTATGGAAATACATCGGACTGGGTAATAAAGACGGTGCTACGGTAACAGATGACGGTTGGAAATACCGCGGTCTGTCATACTTCACCCGTTTGAACTATAACTATGCAGACAAGTACATGTTGATGTTCACTTTCCGTGCCGACGGTTCTTCCAAGTACAACGACAAGTGGGGCTACTTCCCCTCTATCGGTGCTGCATGGGTTATCTCGCAAGAGCCGTTCATGAAGAACCAGAACATATTCGACTACATGAAACTCCGTGCAAGCTGGGGTAAGCTGGGTAACGACAAGATCAACGCAAGTGCAGGTTTCTCCAGCCTCAGCAACGTACAGTCAGTATTCGGACCGAACAACGCCCTCGACGGTTACACCAATTCAACCAACTTCAGCTGGCTGGGCTGGGAAGTTGTAAACGAAACCAACATCGGTATCAACTTCGCTACGCTGAACAACCGACTGAATGCAGATATCGACTGGTACTACCGCCTGACGGACAACGCCGTTATCTCTCCGAAACTCCCGATGCAAAACGAAACTATCGCAGGCAACAACGGACAGATTCTGAACAGCGGTATCGACCTCTCATTGAACTGGAACGACAAGATCGGGCAAGACTTCTCCTATAATGTAGGTGTTAACCTCTCTTACCTGCACAACGAAGTAAAGAGCCTGAAAGATAACATGACCATCATCAAAGGTGGCAAGACAGTGAACATGGTAGGCGAAAAAATGAACTCTTACTACGGCTTCAAGGTGGTAGGTATCTACCAGACCCCGGAAGAATGTGCCGCCGATCCGATTGCCGTTGCCAATGGCCTTGAACCGGGCGACTTCAAATATCAGGATGTGAACGGTGACCACGTTATCGACGGTGCCGACAAGCAAGTGTTGGGTTCTTATATCCCCGACTTCACCTATGGTATCAACCTCGGATTCGCTTACAAGAACTTCGACTTCAACGTAACTACCTACGGACAAGTAGGCGGCGAATTGTGGAACAGAAAGCGTGCACTGCGTTATGCACAGTCCAACTACAACTTCGACAAGGCCCAGTACACCAACCGCTGGACAGGTCCGGGTTCTACCAACGAACATCCGTCTGCCAAAGCGCTGATCAAGACCTGGAACGTATCGGACAGTAATAATGCTTCTTACTTCGTAGAAAGCTCCGACTACTTCCGCATCCAGAACATCACCCTCGGATATTCCTTCAAGAATGTCAAAGTGGGCAGCTACGTAATGCCGGGCATCCGCCTCTCTCTGACAGCCGACCGTCCGTTCACTACCTTCAAGGCAAACAGCTTCACTCCTGAATTGTCCGATGCAGAAGGTTGGGACACCGAGGTATATCCTTTGACTTCGACTTATACCTTCGGAGTACAGATTGATTTCTAAACTATCAACCATTAAAAACATAGAACAATGAAATTCTTAAAGAAGACATTAGCATATATTCTTCCGGCTATGATGATACTGGGCGGCACCACTGCTTGCTCCGACTTCATCGACATCGAGCCTGAGAACAAGGTACCGGAACAAAGCGTGGATTTCACGAACACGAGCAATATGTATCAACCCGTTATCGGTGTTTACTCCAAAGTACGCACCTCGGGCATGCACTGGGCCAATGCACTGATTATGTTCACGCGCGACGGCGATGTATGGTCCGGCCGTACGGACGACCAGGGAGCAGCCGTAGACTTCGGCCGCCACTTCAACTATACCAACTCCTTCTGGGCGCTGAACAACGTATGGGTTACTTTCTATGAGATCATCCGCATTGCCAACTCCGCATTGGTATCTTTGGACGGATATGCCCAATACCTGACTCCGGGAAGCAGCGACTACGAAAAATACGAGGCTTATTGCGGTGAAGTACGCACGCTTCGTGCGTGGGCTTACTATCAGTTGGTAACTAACTTCGGCCCGATTGTAATCTACCGCGACAACTTGCAGACCGACTTCCGTCGTTCCAACGTAAACGCAGTATACGACTACATGCTGGAAGAAGACCTGAACTACGCAATAGATAAACTCCCCCGCATGCGTCCCAACCAGATGGAACACCTGGGTGCAGTAACCGCATATACTGCCGAGATGCTGGCTGCAAAGGTTTATCTGCTGAAGGAAGATTATGCAAAGGTTGAAACCCTGACAGACGATATCATCAACAACGGCAACTTCTCTCTTTATCCCGACTACTATAACCTGTTCAAGATTCCGGGCAAGTTGTGTGACGAATCTTTGTTCGAATGCCAGGTTACCGACTTCGGTAATGGTTCGGGAGAGTATGTAGGCGTAGACCAATGGTTCAACTTCCAGGGAGCTGCCCTCAGAGATCCCGCATCAGACAAGTCTATAGGTGGCTGGAACTTCATCGGTTACGAATCTGAGTTCGTGGCATGGGCCGATGCCCGTGGCGAGTCAATACGCACCGAGACTTCTTTCCTGAGAGCCGGACAGATGACCCGCGAAGGCTGGCAGGTAGGTGCAACGTCAGGTACCATGACCGACTGCTGGAACGGCAAAGCCTACCTGCCTTACAACCAGATGACCGAAGGCCGCACAGACTACGGTGCCAATAACAACGTTCGCATCCTCCGCTATGCCGAAGTACTGTTGATGAACGCCGAAGCTAAAATCCGTCAGGGAAAGAATGGCGACAGCAGCTATAACCTGGTGCGCACCCGTGCCGAAATGCCTACCAAGACCGGCGTTACGCTGGACGATGTAATGGACGAACGCCGCATGGAACTCTGCAGCGAATGGTGTACACGCTATATCGACCTGGTGCGTACCGGCAAGGCAGCTACCGTACTCGGCCCGAAAGGCTGGACAGCGGAAAAGACCTACTGGCCCATTCCTTCCAACCAGCTCGACGACCTCCCCGACCTGAAACTCGATCCGATAGACTAATTCAAACATAATCCTATTCTGAACTATCACATGATAAGAAGAATCCTAATCAGTTGTGGAATAGCATTTGTCGCATTCGCGGCAAATGCTGCTCCCGATGATTCCATCAAAGTAGTAAAAGGCCAAGTCAGCGACTACTACATCGCAGTGACCCACGAGCGCATCGTGAAGGGACGCGTACTGGACAAGAATCACCAGCCCCTCGAAGGAGCTACGGTTATGTTCTTTGCCAGCCCCATGCACAGCACCACTGCCACTGACGGCAGTTTTGCCATCAAGGGCGCGGATAATGACGTACACCTGTACGTGTACTATCCCGGCAAGAAGATAGTCAACAGAATCCTTTCACTGGACGAGAATAATCTGGACATAGTGATGGAAGACGAGACACACAAGGCAACTGCTGTACGCCGCCCTGCCCGGGCCACCCGCTGGTACAACCCGCAGGCACCTCTGACACGCACCTTCTGCAATCCGATGAACATCAGCTATAACTTTGAACCGTTCAACAATAATGTACGCCCCAATGGTTCGTTCCGTTCTGCCGCCGACCCCATGGCAGTGGAATACAAAGGAGAATACTTTCTGTTCTCCACCAACCAGGGAGGTTTCCATTATTCCAAGGATCTGGTGGACTGGGAGTTTGTACCCGCCAGTTTCCAGCGCAAGCCCACGGACGACGACCAGTGCGCACCGGCGGCATACGTAAGCGGCGACACGCTGTTCTATACCGGTTCCACCTACGAAGGCCTCGCCGTATGGTACAGCACGCATCCCAAGACGGGACGTTTCAAACGTGCCATCGAGAAGAATGTACTCCCTACTTGGGACCCATGTATGTTCCTCGACGATGACGGCAGACTGTACATGTACTACGGTTCCAGCAACGAATACCCGCTGAAAGCGGTAGAACTGGACCGGAACGATTTCTATCCCATCAGCAAGATTCACGACGTGATGATGCTGCGTCCGGAAGAACACGGCTGGGAGCGCTTCGGAATGAACAACGACGATGAAGTGACGCTCCGCCCGTTCACCGAAGGGGCTTATATGACCAAGCACAACGGAAAATATTACTTCCAGTATGGTGCTCCGGGAACGGAGTTCAAGGTATATGCCGACGGTGTATATGTATCCGATTCCCCGTTGGGCCCGTTCACTTACCAGAAGCACAACCCCATGAGCTATAAGCCGGGAGGATATGTGCAGGGCAGTGGCCACGGCGGTACGTTCCGTGATGTGAAGGGTAACTACTGGCATGTATCTACCTGCATGCTGTCCCTGAAGTATAAGTTCGAGCGTCGTATCGGACTCTATCCGGTTGCCTTCGACGGAGACGGGGTGATGCATTCTTCCTCAGCCTTCGGCGATTATCCCAACTGGGCGGAGCCGATGGACATCAAGAACCCGGCAGACCGCTTCACCGGCTGGATGCTGCTGTCTTACAGGAAGCCTGTAGAGGTATCGTCTACCGACAGTATCTACGCGGCAACCAACCTGACGGACGAAAGCATGCGCACTTACTGGGCAGCCCGGTCGGGCAATCCGGGAGAGTGGGCTAAAGTAGACTTGGGGGCAGTGAAAACCGTTCGTGCCATACAGTTGAACTTCTATGACCACAAGGCCGTGCAGCACAACCGTGCCATGGATATTTACCACCAATACCGTATCTTTGCATCTGAAGATGGAAAAGAATGGACACTGGTAGTAGACAAGAGCGACAGCGACAAGGATTGTCCGCACGACTACATCGAACTGAGCGAACCGCTACGTGCCCGCTACCTGAAATACGAGAATGTGCACATGCCTACAGGCAGTGTCGCCATGTCGGGCTTCCGTGTCTTCGGAAGTGGTGACGGCGCTGCCCCGCAGATGGTGAAAGGCCTGACCGTGAAGCGCGACAAGAACGACCGCCGGAATGCACTCATCTCATGGCAACCCGAAGCCACAGCATACGGCTACAACATCTACTACGGCATAGCTCCGGACAAGATGTACAATGCCATCACAGTGCTGGGACAGACTGACTACGACTTCCGCGGCCTGGATGCAGACACGGAATATTACTTCACAATAGAGGCGCTGAACGAAAACGGACGCTCTCCGTTGTGCAAGACATTAAAGTAACTCGATATAAGGGCGGCTCCGGGCGCGCCCGAAGGCATGAAACCGAGACGTTTCGAGGCTCCGGGCGCGCCCGAAGGCATGAAACCGAGGCGTTTCGAGGTTTCGGGGCTGCCCGAAGGCCCCTCTTATATCGAACTCACAATAAAGTACTAACTCATTAATTAGAATTTAAACATAGACATGGGAAAATATACCATAAGATACGGACTGGCCTTCTTGCTCGCTGCTTCTTTGGCAAGCTGCGGTTCGTGCTCTTCCGACCTGAAAGAGGACGGAAAAGAAGATGGCGGCGGAACAACCGGCAAGCCCGATACGGAAGAAACACGTCCGACGTCATTCGCTTCGGACGACGAGATGCTGGACTACATCCAGAAAGTACACCTGAACTATATGTGGGACGGTGCAGAGGCTATCTCCGGCCTGGCGCCCGAGCGCATCCATCTGGATGGCGACTATCCTGAAAAGGATCAGGACATCGTCACCATCGGCGGTAGCGGATTCGGCGTGGCCGGTCTGCTGGTGGGCATCGAACGCGGCTTTATCCCAAGAGAAGCCGGCGTAGAGCGCCTGACCCGAATAGCCGATTACCTGAAAAGTGCCGACCGCTTCCACGGCGTATGGCCGCACTGGCTCAACGGCCCCACGGGTAAAGTAAAGCCTTTCGGACAGAAAGACAACGGTGGCGACCTGGTGGAAAGCTGCTTCCTGATGCAAAGCCTGCTCTGCGTGCGCCAGTACTTCCGCGACGGCAACGAAAAGGAGAAGGCCCTTGCAGAGAAGATAGACCAACTTTGGAAAGAGATGGAATTCAGCTGGTATCAGAACGGCAAGGATGTCATCTACTGGCATTGGTCGCCCGAGTACAACTGGGAGATGAACTTCCCGCTGGAAGGTTACAATGAAGCGCTGATTGTCTACATCCTGGCAGCAGCCTCGCCTACTTATCCCGTTCCGGCTTCGGCTTATCATAACGGATGGGCACGCGGTGGCGGCATCAAGTCCGACGCTGCCCCTTACGGCCTGCCGCTGGAGCTGAAGCACAACGGAGCCGAGCAGTTGGGTGGTCCGCTCTTCTGGGCACAGTACTCGTACATCGGTCTGGACCCGCGCAACCTGAGCGACCGCTATGCCAACTACTGGAATGTGGTGCGCAACCATGCCCTCTCCAACTACCGCTACTGCGTGGAGAATCCGAAACAGTTCAAGGGTTACGGCGAAAACTGCTGGGGACTGACTGCCAGCTACTCCATCAAAGGGTATGCCGCACACTGTCCGGGCAATAACGACTGCGGAGTCATCACTCCCACAGCCGCCCTCTCCAGTTTCCCCTACACGCCGGAGGAATCGATGCGCGCTCTGAAGTATTTCTATGCCAAGGGCGATCGGATCTGGGGCAAGTACGGTTTCTACGACGCCTTCTCCGAGTCGGCCGACTGGACAGTACCCCGCTACCTGGCCATCGACCAATGCACCATTGCCCCGATGATAGAGAACTATCGTTCCGGGCTGTTGTGGAAGCTCTTCATGAGTTGCCCCGAGATTCAGCAAGGGTTGCAGACATTAGGATTCACTACTAAATAATTTATACCAGATGAAGAAATACACCTTATTATTAGCCGCCTCCTTCCTCGCCCTTACGGCAACGGCGGCAATGCCCAAAGCCAGTACCCCCAAAGGTACGCCCCAGGAGATGGACAAATTCATCACCGAACTGATGGGCAAAATGACGCTGCACGAGAAGATCGGTCAGCTCAACCTGCCGGTAACGGGAAACATCGTGACCGGTCAAGCCAAGAGTAGCGACGTCGCCGGGAAGATACGCGCCGGAGAAGTCGGCGGTCTGTTCAACCTGAAAGGCGTGAAGAACATCCGTGAAGTACAGAAGCTGGCGGTAGAAAACTCCCGCCTCGGCATCCCCTTGCTGTTCGGTATGGACGTGATACACGGTTACGAAACCATCTTCCCTATCCCCCTGGCCCTGTCGTGCAGCTGGAACATGGATGCCGTAGAACAATCGGCCCGCATCGCCGCCATCGAATCCAGCGCCGACGGCATCTGCTGGACCTTCAGCCCGATGGTAGACATCTGCCGCGACGCCCGCTGGGGACGCGTGTCCGAAGGCAACGGCGAAGATCCCTTCCTCGGTTCGGCCATCGCCCAAGCCATGATCCGCGGATATCAGGGCAAGGACATGAGCGCCAATAACGAGATCATGGCCTGCGTGAAGCACTTCGCCCTGTACGGTGCCGGAGAAGCCGGCCGCGACTACAACACCGTAGACATGAGCCGCAACCGCATGTACAACGAATACTTCCCGCCCTATAAAGCCGCTGTAGAAGCCGGCGTAGGAAGCGTGATGAGTTCCTTCAACGAAATAGACGGCGTGCCCGCCACTGCCAACCACTGGCTGATGACCGACGTACTGCGCAACCAATGGGGCTTCGACGGCTTCGTGGTGACCGACTACACCGCCATCGCCGAAATGATAGACCACGGCATCGGCGACTTGCAGCAAGTCTCCGCCCGCGCCCTGACCGCCGGAACAGACATGGACATGGTGGCCGACGGTTTCATCGGCACCCTGGAGAAATCCCTGAAGGAAGGCAAAGTGACCGAAGCCGACATCGACAAGGCCTGCCGCCGCATCCTCGAAGCCAAGTACAAACTGGGCCTCTTTGCCGATCCCTATAAATACTGCACCCCGGGACGCACCGAAAAGGAAGTCTTCACCCCCGAACACCGTGCAGCCGCCCGCCGCATTGCCGCCGAGACCTTCGTTCTGCTGAAGAACCAGGACAACCTGTTGCCCCTGCAACGCAAAGGCAACATCGCCCTCATTGGCCCTCTGGCCAATACCCGCGCCAACATGCCGGGCACCTGGAGCGTAGCCGCCACACCGGAACGCTACAGCACCTTGCTCGAAGGCTTCAAGAAAGCAGTAGGCTCCCGCGCCAACGTGCTCTATGCACAAGGCAGTAACCTGATGTACGATGCCGACTACCAGACCCGTGCCACCATGTTCGGCCGTGAACTGCCCCGTGGCAACGACCAGGAGATGCTGGACGAAGCGCTCCGCGTGGCTGCCCAAGCCGACGTCATTGTAGCCGCCCTGGGCGAATCGTCCGAGATGAGCGGCGAGTGCAGCAGCCGTTCCCAACTGGATATGCCCGATGCACAGCGCCACTTGCTGGAAGCCCTGCTCAAGACGGGCAAGCCCGTGGTACTGGTACTCTTCTCCGGCCGCCCCGTAGTGCTGACCTGGGAGGACGAACATGTCCCCGCCATCCTGAACGTATGGTTCGGAGGTAGCGAAGCTGCCGACGCCATTGCCGACGTCGTATTCGGTGACGTTTCACCCAGCGGCAAGCTGACGACTACTTTCCCGCAGAACGTAGGCCAACTGCCGATGGCATACAACCATAAGAACACCGGCCGCCCCCTGAAGGACGGCAAGTGGTTCGAGAAGTTCCGCAGCAACTACCTGGATGTAAGCAACGACCCGCTCTACCCCTTCGGCTACGGATTGAGCTACACCACCTTCCAGTACAGCGACATCGCACTCAGCTCCAATCAACTGAGTACGAACGGCACGCTGACAGCTTCGGTTACCGTAACCAATACGGGCAACTACGACGCCGACGAAATCGTACAGATGTACATCCGCGACCTTGTAGGCAGCATCACCCGCCCCGTGAAGGAATTGAAAGGCTTCGAGCGCATCCACCTGAAGAAAGGGGAAAGCAAGCAAGTCAACTTTACCATCACCCCGGACCTGCTGAAGTTCTACAACTACGACATGCAGTACGTCTGCGAGCCGGGCGAGTTCAACGTAATGATAGGCCCCAACAGCCGCGACGTGAAGACGACCAGTTTTGAGTTGAAATAGGTATATAGGTTTTTGGATTAGGTAAGAAAGGGTATCCTCCGAAAGAAGGATACCCTTTTGCTATTAGATTACATTCCCCATACGGTAATGGTTCTCCCTCCGAACTCCTCCCGGCGGTGCCAGATCTTCTCGTCCCAGCTCACGCCCTTGTCACGATTGAACAGGATGAAGTGCCCTTCATTAATAATGCCCCCGCACTTATCCATATATCCTGCTGTCTGTTCCAGCCCCTTCTCGATTGTCTTTTCCAGGTCTCCCCGCTTTATCTTCAGTTCGAGTACAATGCGCTGGAAGGGACCGCCATACTTATCGGTCAGCGGTTTCGTTATCAGCAGGTCGGTGCGGCCACGGCCCAGACCATATTCACGGTCGATGTAGCCACCACCGTTCACTACCCTTTGCAGGAATGCTTGCAACAGCAGTTGCGGGCCGCTCTCCTTATAGTCGAAACGCTCTATCCACGAATCGGCATTCTGGCGGAAGAACTGCTGGAAGTCGGTCAGCAGTTTCTCCATATTGATGGAATGGTCCGGATTGATGTACCAGGCGGCTTGCTGAATCAATGTCTGCTGGCGCGCCCAAGTCAGTTCGCGGGGAATCACCTCCTTATAGATGGCATTGGACACCCGCAGAGGCTTGTCGCGTACAATAAGTCCCAGATCTACCACATACTGGATATCATCGTCGCGCAAATGCTCCTCCGCTTCGCCGTCCTCGCTTGCCAGGATAGGCTCGATGACACGGCGTACACGCTCCTCGCGAAGTTTGTCTATCAAGATGTCGATATGCGTGTCGCGGCGGTAGATGATGCGCTCCTGTGCCCGGTACACCATTTCGGGGATGATGCAGATGGAAGGGTCGCGGTTCTCCTTCATTTCCCATGTCACCTCGTAGCCGAGGGCATTCACCAGCCAGGGCTGCCCTTCGGTAGCCTCCCAAATCATCGGGAAGCAGTCGGGAGAAAACTCTTGCCCGGTGGCGGCGGTGTGCTGCATGTACAGTTCGTGTATCTCCTCGCGGGAGAAGTTGCCCAGACGCAGGGATGCCGCCTTGATGTTGAAAGCCGAACCGCCGGTGATGATATCCTGGTTGGAGGTGACAATGCGGTAATCGCGTACATCGCGCACACCGCAGAGGATAATGCTTTGGGGGAAGTGCAGCGGACGCTGTTCGTAACCTGCCCGGATCTGCCGCAGCACGCTGACGAGCGAATCGCCCACCAACGCGTCTATCTCGTCAATGAAAAGAAGAAGCGGACGGTCGAGGGCTTCACTGAGGAGGCGGAGATAAGTGGTGAGGTAAGAGTCAGTCGGAACATCGGCCAACTTTTCTTTCAATAGTTCCTCAGGCATACTATTGCCTAATATCATAGACGTTTGCGAGGCGATGGAATACGTCACATGACGGATAACTTCTTCTTTCATATTGCGCGAAGCCTGCCCCGCCTCCACATTGACATATACGGCGTAAAACTCCCCACGGGCATTCAAGTAATCGCGAAGTGCCAGCAGGCACGACGTCTTCCCCGTCTGCCGGGGCGCATGGAGCACGAAATACTTCTTCTGGTAAATAAGGTTTTCCACCTCTTCGAGGTCAATCCGGGTAAGCGGGTCGATGTTGTAATGATCGGCAGGGACTATCGGCCCGGCAGTGTTGAAAAACTTGGGTACTTTCTTCATGGTGCAATCTCCTTATATAATGGTGCAATCTCTCTTCATACGCTGAAGCGATACAAAGGTAACACATTTCTCCGATAAACAACATCCCCCCTTCTCGGGCATGTGTTAAAAGCCAACGATTTATAAGGAAACAAAATCTTTTTTGCCTCCTGATTGTTCCATCTCACACAGAAATAAGTTATCCACTAATAATTAATGCAATGAAGAAGAAGCCTAAACTTCCTATGGAAAGAGCCTCGTGGCTCAAGAATCTATTCTTAACAGTATCTGTGCTGCTGGCAACAGTGCCCGTACTTGCGCAGACCAAAACAGTAACCGGCACCGTGACCGACTCCACGGGCGAGCCGCTGATCGGAGCTTCCGTACTGGTGCTGGGCACCTCCAACGGGGTGATAACGAACTTGGATGGAAATTACTCCATCCAGGTGGACCCGGAGAATACGTTGGAATTCTCGTACGTAGGCATGGTGAAGCAGCTGGTGAAAGTCGGCAGCCAGTCCGTAATCAACGTGCAGATGGACGACGATGCGCAGGTGCTGGCAGAGACAGTAGTCATCGGCTACGGTAGCGCCAAGAAGCGCGACCTCACCGGCTCCATCACCAACATCAAGGGAGCCGAGATTGCCAACAAACCGGTAGCCAACCCCGTATCGGCCCTGCAAGGCAAAGTAGCCGGCGTGCAAGTCATCAACTCCGGCAAGGCAGGTGCAGACCCCGAAATCCGTGTGCGCGGCACGAACTCCATCAACGGCTACAAACCGCTGTACGTAGTAGACGGCCTGTTCAACGACAACATCAACTTCCTGAACCCGCAGGACATCGAGTCCATGGAGATTCTGAAAGACCCGTCCTCGCTTGCCATCTTCGGTGTGCGCGGAGCAAACGGCGTCATCATCATCACCACCAAACGGGCGAAAGAAGGGCAGACCCGCGTCAACATCAACGGTTCGTTCGGCTTCAAAGCCGTCACGGACAAGATAGCGATGACCGATGCCGCAGGCTTCAAACTGCTGTACAACGAGCAGCTGAAGAACGAAGGCAACCCGGAATACGACTTCACCCCGTGGACGGGCAACACCAACTGGCAGGACGAGATCTTCCAGACGGGATTCATCACCAACAATAACATCAGCATCACCGGCGCCTCCGCCAAGCACAGCTTCTACCTCGGTGCCGGATATGCCTACGAGCAGGGAAACATCAAGAACGAGAAGTACAGCAAGATTACGCTGAACGTCAGCAATGATTATAAAGTGACGGACAACTTCAAAGTAGGTTTCCAGTTCAACGGAGCACGGATGCTGCCTGCCGATACCAAAAGCGTGGCCACGGCATTGAGAGCCGCCCCGGTGGCACCGGTGTTCAACGAAGAATACGGACTGTACACCTCGCTGCCTAACTTTCAGAAGGCACAGATGAACAACCCGATGGTAGACGTGGAACTGAAGGCCAACACCAACAAGACGGAGATTTACCGCGGTTCGGGCAACGTGTACGGCGAGTGGGATTTCCTGAAGCACTTCCAGTTCAAAGTGATGTACTCCATGGACTATGCCTCCACCAGCATCCGCAAGTACACCCCCGTCATCCAGGTGTACGATGCCAGCGTAGAAGGCAACATAGCCACCCTGGGCAACGGCAAGACCGGCGTAGAGCAGGAGAAGCAGACCGAAACCAAGGTGCAGAGCGACTACCTGCTGACCTATCAGAATACCTGGGGCGACCACAGCCTGACGGCCACCGCCGGCTTCACCACCTACTACAATCGCTATGAGATGCTGAACGGAGCCCGCACCCAAGGCGTCGGCCTCTTCATCCCCGACAATCCGGACAAGTGGTTCGTCAGCATCGGCGATGCCGCCACCGCCACCAACAAGAGTGACCAGTGGGAACGCAGCACCGTGTCTATGCTGGGCCGTGTGCTCTACAACTATAAAGGCAGATACCTCTTCAACGGCTCCTTCCGCCGCGACGGTTCTTCCGCCTTCTCGTACACCGGCAACCAGTGGCAGAACTTCTACTCCGTAGGTGCCGGCTGGCTGATGAGCGAGGAAGAGTGGATGAAGGACATCTCCTGGCTGGACATGCTGAAACTGAAAGGCTCCTGGGGTACGCTGGGCAACCAGAACCTGGACCGCGCCTATCCGGCAGAGCCGCTGCTGACGAATGCTTACTCCGCCGTCTTCGGCACGCCGTCCGCCATCTACCCGGGCTATCAGCTTTCTTATCTGCCCAACCCCAACCTGCGTTGGGAGAAGGTAGAGGCATGGGAAGCCGGTGCCGAAGCCAACTTCTTCCGTAACCGCCTGCACTTCGAGGGAGTGTACTACAAGAAGACCACCAAAGACCTGCTGGCCGAAGTCCCGGGCATCTCCGGCACCGTGCCGGGCATCGGCAACCTGGGTTCCATCGAGAACCGCGGCGTAGAGCTGGCCTTGAACTGGCGCGACCAGATAGGCGACTGGGGGTACACCATCGGCGGTAACCTGACGACCATCAAGAACAAAGTGCTGAGCCTGGTGCAGGAGGGTTACTCCATCATCGCCGGAGACAAGCAGCAGAGTTACACCATGGCGGGCTATCCCATCGGCTACTTCTACGGCTACAAGGTAGAGGGTGTCTATCAGACGGAGGAGGAGATTGCCAACTCCCCGAAGAACACGCTCGCCACCGTGACGCCGGGCGACCTGAAGTTCAAGGACGTAGACGGCAACGGGGAAATTACAACGGCAGACCGCACGATGATTGGTAACCCTACGCCGGACGTAACGTACGGCATCACCCTGGGCGTAAGTTATAAGGGTTGGGACTTGGGCATCGACATGATGGGCCAGTCCGGCAACCAGATTTACCGCACGTGGGACAATTACAACTGGAGCCAGTTCAACTTCATGGAGCAGCGCATGGGTCGCTGGCACGGCCCGGGCACCAGCAACACGCAGCCGCTGCTCAATACGAAGCACAGCATCAACAACCTGAACTCGGATTATTACATCGAGGACGGCAGTTTCTTCCGCATCCGCAACGTGCAGCTGGCGTACAGTTTCGATCCGCAGCTGATAGCGAAGCTGGGCATGCAGGCGCTGAAACTCTACGTCAACATCCAGAACCTGAAGACGTGGAAGCACAACACCGGATATACGCCCGAACTGGGTGGCTCCGCCATCGCCTTCGGGGTGGATGACGGAAGTTATCCGATGCCGGCGATTTATACGTTCGGGTTTAATCTGACGTTCTAAACTGAGAATCAAGAGTATCTCCATTCTCCTCCTCCTGGGAGGAGGAGTACCCGAAGGGGGAGGTGGTAGGAGAAAATAAATTCCTTTGAAAGAATGATTTCCCTGTATTATGTTCTCTACCACCCCGCCCGTTGGGCACCCCTCCTCCCAGGAGGAGGGGAATCGGGATAGTCCGACTAACAATAAACCGGAATAATCAGCTTACATTCATCATTAATAATAAAGCAGCATTATGAAGATAAAGAACCTAATCCTATCCTGTGCGACGGCCTTCACCGCCCTCGCCCTCGTCTCCTGCAACGACTTCCTGGACCGCGACCCTCTGGGCCAGTTCACCGAAGACGATGCCCCCAACGCCCTCGTCGGCGGAAAGATGTATAACGTCTACTACCTGATGCGCTCTTACGACATCACCGCCGGCATCCCCGCCTTCCTGGTGCACATGGTGCGCAGCGAAGACTCCGAAAAAGGCAGCGACGCCGGCGACGGCAGCAACGAAGCCGCCATGTGGGACGACTTTGAATACAACGCCTCCGACGGCCCCCTCGGTGCCTACTGGGGACAGAACTATAAAATCATCTACCAATGTAACGAGATCCTGGACGACATCGCCCACAGCGACCACAAGGACGACCTCGACGCCATCCGCACCCGCGGCGAAGCCCTCTTCTTCCGCGCCTACTGCTACTTCAACCTGGTGCGTGCCTGGGGAGAAGTGCCTCTGGTCACCGCCAAGGTAGTAGAAGCCTCGGACGCCAACGTCCCCAAGACCACCGCCGAGAAAATCTACGCACAGATAGACGCCGACCTCACCGAAGCCGAGGCGTGCCTGCCCTTGACGTGGAGCTCCGAATACACCGGCCGCATCACCTGGGGCGCCGTCCGCTCCCTGCACGCCCGCACCTACATGATGCGTAACGACTGGAATAATATGTACGATGCCTCCACCGACGTCATCAAGTCCGGCCTCTACAACCTCAACACCCCGGTAGACGAAGTCTTCACCGACCAGGGCGAGAACTGCGGCGCCAGCATCTTCGAGTTGCAATGCGAAGCCACCGCCGCCATGCCCGAGGCGACCAGCATCGGCAGCCAGTTCTGCCAGATACAAGGTGTCCGCGGAGCCGGTGAGTGGGACTTGGGCTGGGGGTGGCACATGGCTACCCGGGAGATGGGCGAAGCCTTCGAGCCGGGCGATCCACGCCGCGACGCCACCCTGCTCTACTTCCGCCGCAGCATAGACGAGCCCATCACCCCCGAGAACACCAACAAGCCGTGGGGCGAATCTCCGGTATCCACCGCCATGGGGGCATACTTCAACAAGAAGGCTTATACCAGTCCGCTGAAGCGCCAGGAGATAAAGAGCCGACTTGGCTTCTGGGTGAACATCCGCATCATCCGCTATCCCGATGTGTTGCTGATGGCTGCCGAAGCCGCCAACGAGAAAGGTCTGGCAGGCGAAGCCTTGGGCTACCTGGAGCAAGTACGCGCCCATGCCCGCGGTTCGCTGACCGGCGTACTGCCGAAGGTAACCACCACCAACCAAAGCGCCCTGCGCGATGCCATCCGCCACGAACGCCGCGTAGAGCTCGGTTTGGAGCCGGACCGCTTCTACGACCTCGTCCGCTGGGGCATTGCCAAGGAAGTGCTGCAGGCTGCCGGAAAGAACTACCAGGACAAGAATGCATTGCTGCCATTGCCGCAGACGGAGATTGATAAGTCGAATGGGGTGCTGGTGCAGAATCCGGACTACTAAACATTTACCATATAAAACCCATATATCCTATGAACAAGATTTTCAGAAGAATAAGCCTGCTGCTCGTCATCTCCTTGATGGCCGCCACCGCCATGCAGGCACAGAAATCCCCCCAAGACATGGACCGCTTCATCACTGCCCTGATGAAGCGCATGACTGTTGACGAGAAAATAGGCCAGCTCAACCTGCCCGTCACCGGCGAAATCACCACCGGACAAGCCAAGAGCAGCGACGTGGCCCGGAAGATAGAGCAAGGCCTCGTCGGCGGCCTCTTCAACCTGAAAGGCGTTGCCAAAATCCGCGACGTACAGCGCCTCGCCGTCGAGAACTCCCGCCTCGGCATCCCCCTGCTCTTCGGCATGGACGTGATACACGGCTACGAAACCATCTTCCCCATCCCCCTGGGTCTGTCCTGCACCTGGGATATGGACGCCATCCGTCGCTCCGCCCGCATCGCCGCCATTGAAGCCTCAGCAGACGGCATCTCGTGGACGTTCAGCCCGATGGTCGACATCAGCCGTGACCCGCGTTGGGGACGTGTTTCCGAAGGCTCGGGCGAAGATCCCTTCCTGGGGGGTGCCATCGCCCGCGCCATGGTGCTGGGCTATCAAGGCGATGACATCGCGCAGCAGTTGAAGCGCAACGACGAAATCATGGCCTGCGTCAAGCACTTCGCCCTCTACGGCGCCGGAGAAGCGGGACGCGACTACAACACCGTAGACATGAGCCGCAACCGCATGTTCAACGAATACATGTATCCTTATGAAGCTGCCGTCCAGGCAGGAGTAGGCAGCGTGATGGCATCGTTCAACGAAGTGGACGGTGTGCCCGCCACCGCCAACCACTGGCTGATGACCGACGTCCTGCGCCGTGCGTGGGGCTTCCGGGGCTTCGTCGTCACCGACTTCACGGGAATATCCGAAATGGTGGAGCATGGCATCGGCGACCTTCAGACCGTCTCCGCCCGCGCCCTCAATGCCGGCGTCGATATGGACATGGTGAGCGAAGGCTTCGTAGGCACCCTCAAGAAATCCCTCCAGAGCGGACAAGTGTCGATGCAGACCCTCAACACCGCCTGCCGCCGCATCCTCGAAGCAAAGTACAAGCTCGGCCTGTTCGACAACCCATATAAATACTGCGACCTCGAACGCCCCCGGCGCGACATCTTTACGAAAGAGCACCGCGACGCCGCCCGGCAGATAGCCGCCGAAAGCTTCGTACTGCTGAAGAACGACAGCGTGAAGCTGCATCCCGGCTCACTGCCCGCCCCGATACTGCCGCTTGCCAAGCAAGGCACCGTTGCTGTCATCGGCCCCCTGGGAAACACCCGTGCCAATATGCCCGGAACCTGGAGCGTAGCCGCCCGTTTCGACGATTATCCTTCCCTCTACGAGGGCCTCAAGGAGATGATGGCAGGCCGGGTAAACATCACCTACGCCAAAGGCAGCAACCTCACGAGTGATGCCGCCTACGAAGAACGCGCCACCATGTTCGGCCGCTCGCTCGGGCGAGACAACCGCACGGATCAGCAGTTGTTGGACGAAGCCCTGAAGACCGCCGCCAGTGCCGACGTCATCATCGCCGCCCTGGGCGAATCTTCCGAAATGAGCGGAGAAAGCAGCAGCCGTACGGAGCTTGACATCCCCGACGTACAGCGCCGTCTGCTCCAGGCATTGCTGAAAACCGGCAAGCCCGTCGTCCTCACCCTCTTCACCGGCCGGCCGCTGACGCTGACTTGGGAGCAGGAACACGTGCCTGCCATCCTCAACGTATGGTTCGGTGGCAGTGAGGCTGCATACGCCATCGGCGACGTGTTGTTCGGCGACGTAAACCCGAGCGGAAAACTGACGATGACTTTCCCGAAGAATGTGGGGCAGATACCGTTGTTCTATAATCATAAGAATACAGGCCGTCCGCTGGCGGCAGGTGCGTGGTTCGAGAAGTTCCGCTCGAACTATCTCGATGTGGATAACGACCCGCTCTATCCCTTCGGCTACGGACTGTCGTACACCACCTTCCAGTACAGTGACATTGCGCTGAGTTCGCCGGTGCTGAAGGGGGCTGCAAACAGGGCTGCAAATGCCGTTCCCGATTACGTGACTGCCGTAGTCACCGTCACCAACACCGGCCAGCGCGACGGCGCCGAAGTCGTGCAACTCTACATCCGCGACCTCGTAGGCAGCATCACCCGTCCCGTCCGCGAACTGAAAGGCTTCGAACGCATCTTCCTCCGTGCCGGCGAAAGCAAGACGGTATCTTTCAAGATCACCCCCGACCTGCTCCGCTTCTACGACTACAACCTCCATCACGTGGCCGAACCGGGAGACTTCGATCTCTTCATCGGCGGCAGCAGTCAGGCAACAAAGACGGCGCGGCTGACGCTCCAATAAAGAGAACGTTGCTTATCCCGGGAGTGAGCACCTCTCACTCCCGAAGTGAAGACCTCTCACATTAGGAGTGAGCACCCAAAACACCCGGATGTATTACCCCAAAACACCCGGATCTTTTACCCCAAAACATCCCCATCTTTTAGGGTAATACATCCGGGTGTTTTGGGTGCTCAAGATATAGATGACAGGGGCTAAGTCCCCGAGGGAGCCGTGCTAAGTACAGGACATTTGCTACTTAACAACTCCCTCCCGACTACTAACTTTATCTTACTTTAAAATATGAAATCATTTAGAACCTACCTCCCCCTCTTCTGCCTGCTACTCCTCGCCGGAGCCTGCGGGTCGCAGAAATCGGGCTCCAACGGAAAGGAAGCCCTGAGCGATGACGCCCTGATGGACACCGTGCAACGCCGCACCTTCAATTACTTCTGGGACGGCGCCGAACCCCACAGCGGCCTGGCACGCGAACGCATCCACATGGACGGCGTATATCCCGAGAACGACCAGAACGTCGTCACCTCCGGCGGTAGCGGCTTCGGCATCATGGCCCTGCTTGCCGGTATCGACCGTGGCTACGTCACCCGCCAGGAAGGTCTGGCACGGATGGAAAAGATAGTTTCCTTCCTCGAAACAGCCGACCGCTTTCACGGCGCTTATCCGCATTGGTGGTACGGCGACACCGGAAAGGTGAAGCCCTTCGGACAAAAAGACAATGGTGGCGACCTGGTAGAGACGGCTTTCATCATGCAAGCCCTCCTTGCCGTCCACCAATACTACGCCGGAGAGAATGGAGAGAAGCAGAATTCCTCCCCCGCCCAGGCAGCTTTAGCAGAAAAAGAACGCGCCCCGGCAGCCTTAGCAGAAAGGGAACGCGCCCTTGCCTCCCGCATCGACCGTCTGTGGCGCGAAGTAGACTGGAATTTCTATCGCCAAGGCGACCAGAACGTACTCTACTGGCATTGGAGTCCCGAATATGGCTGGGCCATGAACTTCCCCGTCCACGGCTACAACGAATGCCTCATCATGTACATCCTTGCCGCCGCCTCGCCCACACACGGCGTTCCTGCCTCCGTCTATCACGAAGGTTGGGCACAGAACGGTGCCATCGTCCAGCCCCACCGGGTAGAAGGCATCCCTCTCCACCTCCGCTATCAGGGCGGTGAAGCCGGTCCCCTCTTCTGGGCGCAATACTCCTTCCTCGGCCTCAACCCCACCGGACTGACCGATGAATACTGCCCCAGCTACTTCGACGAAATGCGCAACCTCACCCTCGTCAACCGTGCCTACTGCATCCGTAACCCCAAGCACTACAAAGGCTTCGGCCCCGACTGCTGGGGGCTCACCGCCAGCTACTCCGTCGACGGCTATGCCGCCCATGCTCCCAATGAGCGCGATGACCAGGGGGTCATTTCCCCTACCGCTGCCCTTTCATCCATTGTCTACACTCCGGAGCAGTCGCTACAAGTCATGCACCACCTCTACCAGATGGGCGACAAGGTCTTCGGCCCCTACGGCTTCTACGATGCTTTCAGTGAAACGGACAACTGGTACCCGCAGCGCTATCTTGCCATCGACCAGGGCCCCATCGTCGTGATGATAGAGAATTATCGCAGCGGACTGCTTTGGCGGTTGTTCATGAGCCATCCGGATGTGCAGGAGGGGCTGAAGAAGTTGGGATTTTCAACGGGGGATTAATTTAAGATAACGTGAGCTCGATATAAGAAGTTTAGCTCGTTTCTGACAGGGTTATGAGGTAAATGGGAATTTAGGGGCGCAACGCTGGAGCAAGATTTCCATTCGGATTACTTGCGCAGCAAGCCTGAAGGGCTTTCATCTATCAGCCCAGGGCAACGCCCTGGGTTTAAGAACGCCCCCTCACCTTACGCCCTGAAAGGGCATAAGATTGTATAACGGGCTTTTGCCCTTTCAGGGCGCAGAGATAGGAGCGCATTATTACCCAGGGCGTTGCCCTGGGCTGATAGATAAAAGCCTTTCAGGCTTGCTGCGCTGATGCTTTGCTGCGATAAATTATCATTTACTTCATTTCTATCATCGATATGAGTCAATCATCTTATATCGAATTCACGTTCAGAATGACAAAATGATACATCTATCAGAACTTTGCCTTCCCTGGTTCTTATAATTGAGTCAATTGCAGCCTGATTTTCTTCACCTGCCTTATCAGCTCTTCTATCTCCCGCCTGCTCTTCCCGATGCTCTTCGGCCGCAAAACAAACCAATTAAAAGCAACCCACAGCAGGAAAGCAGCATACGCCATTATCCCGAACAGTAACGGTCTATCCATCACATACTCATACATATAGAGCCCGATCCCCAAAGACAGCAATACAAAATAGAGGTTCAGTACCTTAGTCTGCATAAAGCTTTCCTTGCCTTTCACGGCAAGCAGTTCGTTCAGATAATCAAAGTTGGAACAGCTCTCATCGATCCTTTTATACAAAGGAAGCAACCTGCAATTATAAGCTACAGCCACTCCTATCGGCAAAATAGTCAATACAATCCCTACTTTGGTGCTCAGCAGTTGCGGGCTGAAATAGATCCAGATAAACGCTATCAAGAATATGGAAAGCAATAGCACAACATTGAGCACAACTATCCTCCTGATTCCCCTTCTCCTAAAGCTCCCTATCTTTTTCAGCAACTCAGACGGATCGGCTGCCGGAACGGTCTGCCTGCTCCATAACTCTTTCATATCTATATCACTCTTCATATTCCTTCATTTTTCTTGTTAGTACTTCTTTGATCCGATGGATTCTTACACGGATGTTCCCTTCCGACAGTCCTACAATCTGTGCTATGTCAGCCTGCCGGACCTCTTCCAGTTCCAGCGAAATGATGATACGGTCTATCTCCGGAAGTTCTGCAATAGATTTGTACAGCCACTGAATCTGAGGTTCGATGTCGGTTCTTTCCTCTTCCGGCAAGTTTACGGGAAATTCCGCCGGAGGCATCTGCTCCTGTCGCTCCAACTGCCGGAGACAATGATTCGTGGCAATACGGAATATCCAAGTACCCACCGTCGCTTCATTCCTGAAAGCCGATAAGTGTTGCCAGACCTTGATGAAAGTTTCTTGCGCCATATCCTGGGCCAGATCATAGTCGTTGACATAGCCCATGCACAAGCGGAAAATCTTACCCCAGTACTCCTTATATATCTGTTCAAATTCCACGCCTCACTCTTTTATAAATTCAATAAGCCGATTCATAAACCATTCTTTATCATCGAACATCACGAAGTGCAATCCTTTATCGGCATACTTCAATTGTGCCGCAGGCAACTCCTTATACTGCTCCCTGACGGCAGATTCTATATTCCTGAAATTAGCTTCCAACAATATCAAGGAAGGTACTTGGATGTTCTTTATCCGTTCCCTCAAATCCGTATTGGAGAAGTCACAATACAGTGTGGCATAGGTTTTCCGGTCGGACGTCACTCCCCAGCTTACAAGTTCATCCAGTTTCGATGAATCGGTAGTAAGGCTCGCCGCGCTCATTCTTTGCATCCGGAGAAACTGTGCTTCATCCATAGACGTGATCCGCTGAATCATGTCCCGGCAGTCCACATTGGGAACAGACTTAAAACCCGGATTGGTCAAAGCCATCAGGCAAGGCAGGGTATCTACAATAACAAGTTTCTTGGGAAGCGCCGGAAAGTCCGATGCAAGGGCAAGGGCGAGTCCACCTCCCATGCTATGCCCCACAAGTATAGGATTCTTTATCGCCTCTTCCTCAATAAACCGTGCTATTCCGCACTTCCAGGCTTCGAACGACGGTGCTTCTTCGGGTGCCACGCCTGCAAAGCCCGCCATTGTCAGAACATAGCAGGTATAATCGTCCTGCAACTCTGCCACAGTTTCTTTCCACACCTCTCCCGAGCATGCAAAACCTGGAATAAAGATAACAGTCTGCTTCCCTTTTCCTGATTTAACAACCGAAAAGGGATAGTTCCCCGCAAAAGTAAGAATTGAAACAAAGATAAACGATAAGATTAAAAGTACTCTTTTCATGACCGTACAGATTATTAAATTTACCCTTTAGATACGGGAAATGTAATAATGTTACAGCACATGCCGTAGTTTCGTTTGCTATTATCTCAAAAGTTAGCAAGCTTTACTCTTTAGTCATAATACAATTATCGGGTACAGAAAAGCCACGCGGAGTTCTGTCTTCATCCGTACCTTCCAGCATAATCCATAATCCATCTTTCTCATTTAGCTTCCAATGTAGCTTGTCCGGAGCAATTAAATCCATTGTTCCACCCAGTATTCCTTTCCCATTAAGATGTTTTTTACGCTGGTCATAAAAAGTAAAACCCAGATAATTAGGAGAATTACTCACTGCATCTATATAAACATTGCTGGATGGTGCAGGAGTTTCCAAATTCCGAGAGGGCGGTATTACTTTAATATAGTCTTCTTTTACAACGCCTTTTACACTAAGATAATATCCCCCGAAAACAGCACTACGATAGTCTGCTCCTTCATATTTTACCATACCTTTTTGAAGTCTAATCTTAAAGACTGTATCATTCTTTTGATAGATCCACGTCCCTACAAAAGCATCATAATTCGCTTGGGAGTATATCCCGATGCATGTGAATGCAAAAATTAGCAGTACATAAATTCTGTTCATATTCTTCGTCATTATTGGATTAATTACATTTATAATCAGAGAGATGGGCGCTACCATCACTATTCTTAGCCGTCCAGTCACCTAAACGGGGAGTACCATTACTATCAAAGGACGGTTCGTTGAACATCACATCCAAGCCGGAAACAGATGACTTTAAGAAATCTATAAATTTAGCTACAGACATATTGCTTGTAGTGCTGTGGAAACTGTGCATAGTTTGATAAGCATCATTCAATGCCACATCATCATTCATCAACTTATTCGCAAATGTCCTAAATGCAGTTTCCGAAGTAATTATTATGCTCAAGCAACCATAAACACTTATCACACCATAAGTAAAGTTGTTCACATCTATATTCCCATTTTGGTACCTTGCAGCCAATGATTTTAAATCGGGCATAGACGGATAACACGCTCCAGTACTTGGATGACTATGATATTGTTCTACAATTTTTTTTCCCGCAAAATCAGAAGAGGTATACTTCATTTCGCTTTCTCCTCTTATAGAGGGATAAATGTAATCTCCAGTTGTTGTTTTCGCCCATCCATCTTCCAAAAATCCAGGTTGTTCATTGTGTACTTCCTGAAATAGTTCATTCACTTTCGCTCTAAAAGCAGCATCTTTAGAAAGGCTCTGCGCCTTACTGCATGGGGAATCCTGACCGTTATCACCATTGTTGTTGGAAGAATTACCACTTCCACCTCCTCCAGAACCTCCAACACCCGAACCATAATCAAAATCTCCAGTAGAACCATTCTGGCCTTCCCGATTGCCATAATCCGGTCTCGGAGGATCGGGATAGTATTCAACATCAGTAACCACGCAAAGTGTCCTCTTATATTCCTCTTGGCCTGGATAACCAGCATAAGCATCCGAACATCCCACCCAGACAATTACAGTTCGGGTATCGGACTCAGGAACCCGATCAACGAAAAACAAGCCACTAGCCGGACGTCTATGCAAAGCCTTTTGAGTGAAATAGTCAAACAACCAAGTTTGTTCCATTTCATCTCCGACTTTCCGAGTAACCGCATCTGCCATCTCACGCGTATAGATGAAATAATGAGTATGGTTCGCACTCATTAGGAAAAACCATACAGCCTTTATTTCGTCGTTAGAGTTCCGGCTCCTTACTGGAACCAAATAGACCTGGACGTCATCTTTCAAAAATGTAGCTGCACTTTTCCACATCGGATAACCGTAAGTATTGACAAACTCCGGTACAAATTCCGCCGAATCATTTCTGACTTTCAACAAAGAAACGAAACGTTAAATGTCCGTCAACGCCCCCGAATCATCAAAGAATCGGGATGTATTGCCACTCATATACCCCTCATCATGCATGCAGGCATAAAGCCCCCACAATAAGAACGAAGCAAACAGGCAATAGCTCAAGATTTTATTCTTCATACTATATAAGATTTATACCGTATACCAGTTCAAGGCAACGGTTATTAGAGAAATACTTCGATACAAACGTAATCAAAAACAGTTTTATCCGCAAGTAATGCCATATATTTCTTATATCAGCATGTCATAATAATAGGTTTACGAGCAAAATACTATCATTTTACTTAAGCAAAACAATAAATCTCTATTATATTACCGCCAACATCACCGCCATCACCGCCAAAATTACCGCCATTACCGCCATTGGTGACATTGGTGACATTAATGGTGACATTGGTGACGTTATTGGTGACATCCTCCCTTATTACCTCAACTCCTCCCACTCATCCTTTACCTCCCACGGTACCTGGTTGTCATATTTCGTTCTGAGTTCCAACAACTGTTCGTAATAGTGCTTCTCATACTCTTCAATCTTTGTCCACCGACTTTTTACTTCGAATATAGACCAGATGTTAAAGGCAGCAAGAATTACTAAAAGAGCTATCAATAACCTGATATAAAGTGAATATTGGCGTTCACGCTCCACTGACATACGGATAAGAAACTCTACGTCACTTCTTTGTAATTGCTTCATAATATACATGTTTTATAGTAGTTTGGGGATTTTACATCGAGCACAGCTCTATCTTGCGTTTTATTATATATACAGTGGAAGACTTGCCTCTCTGTATTACCAAGGCAATTTTGTACCAATCAGAAGTTGAAGAGATAAGTACTTTGTAGTGTTTAATAATGGCTGTTCGCATATTCAATAAACTATAAAACGCACCCAGAGCAGTTTATAGTCCACTGAGGCCCGCAACAGCCCGAACACAATATAAACTGATAGGTGCGCATATCGTTGTTGCGAAAACATACGATTAGCCCTTCAGTTTAGATGTGTTCTTTAAAAAGTTGCGGTTTTCAGTGGAACAACTAAACTAAATTCAAAAAAGCGTACTTCTATTTGAAGCACGCTGCAAATGTATAAAAAAGCTAAGACATTCAGAAAGAAATCATCTATAAAACAGAACCATACCCATAAGAAAAGAGGCTGTAAAAAGACAGTTCCCCACCTTTTTACAGCCTCTTCCAGCAGAATGAATTTATTTTATTCGGCTCCGCCGCCTCCTTCTCCGCTGCCGCTGCTCTTCACATCATCGTTGTTGATGGTACGTGCAGCCTTCTTAACGCTTGCCCTCAGCTCACCGATGCGATAGCTGACGCTTACACCAAAGCGCTGCATACTGTAGCGATATTCGCTCTCTCTGATGAAGCCCGGACCCTGGGTTGTAGAGGACTGGCTTGTATACTTCTTGAAGAAATTGTTGGCATACGCCGAGAGCGTAAGTCTCTTCTTCAGGAACGACTTGTTCACATTCACGCCATAGCTGAAGAAACTGCTGCCCTTGCCCTGCAACATAATCCACGGTGTCTGCCCGAAGACGTTCAGTCCTACGCGCCAGTCGTGGGGCAGCGTCTGCTGTGCACCGCCGTAGACGAAGAGGCTCCAGCCGTCGTTGCGCATGCCTTCGGCACCTTCTATGTAGGAGTACGAACCGCTCATGTTGGCATAGATACGAGTACCGGAAGTGACGTTCCAGTTGGCATATCCGTCGATGCCGAAGTTACGGTTCTTACCGATGTTGGCGTATGTGGAGTAAAGCACTTCTTTCCCTGTCGGATTCTTCAAACCTTCTATCTCGGTATCGGTCACAAGGGTCGTGATGTTCTCGATGCTGTTGTTCGTAAACGAATAGCGTGCCGAGAAGTTGATGTTGAACTTCTGCGTAAAGTTGCTGTAACTCAAGTTGAGGGAGTGATTCTTTTCACTGTCCAACTTCGAGTTACCCTGGCTGATGTAGGACGGGTTGCTGTCGTTCAGGTACGGATTCAGAGACCAGATGCCCGGACGATAGATACGCATGTTGTAGCCCAGACGCAGGTTGGACATATCCGTCAGTTTCCAGCCGATGGAAGCGGAAGGTACTACGTCGTCAAAGTTCTTGGTGAAGTCATCGCCTCTGCCCACCAGGTACTTCACATCCTGGATGGTATGCTCATAGCGTACACCCAACCGGCCCGAAAGCTTCTTCACCCTCAGCGAGTAGCCCAGGTATGCGGCGATGATGTCGTTCAGATGCTTGTAGTGCGAGCTCTGCTCCTTGTTATATTCATATTTCGCGCCGGCTTCGTCGTAGCGATCGTCCTCGGCAGAGTTGTTGCGCAAGATGTACTTGGCACCTGCCTCAATGGTATGCAGCTTGCCGATGGGAGTGGTATAGTCCGCCTGGAAGGTATGCTCCGTGGTGTTCTGCTCGCCGTCGTTATGCTGGTTCTTCAGCCTGTGCAGGAAGTCCTCCCAGTCGGGATAGTTCGTCTTCTTGTCGGCATAATCGGAATAAGAGTCCGAAGTCTGCGGACGGGTATTGACTTTGTAAGAGAAGGTCAGCATACGGCCTTTCAGCTTGAAGAGACGCTGGTAGTCGACACCGCCGTCGATGGAGAACCAGGAAGACTTGCCGTGATTGAGTGCCGAGTAGGTGTAGATGGGACCAGCCGCCATATCGCCCGGGAAGGTCGCGACATAATCGGTACTGCCGTTGTTCTTGTTGCCGCCGCCCCAAAGTCCGAAGGAGACGGAAACCAGACGCAGCGTATCTATATCGTAACTGGCCTCCATACTGCCCGACTGGAAGTCGCCGCTGCCCTTACTGCTGCCCTTATAGTCTATATTGGAAGAGTTCTCGGTGGCAGCTTCCGGCGTCACGTACTGGCTGCCGCTATTATAATTGCGGGGCTGACTGTTGTGGCTGTAGTTATAGCGTGCGCTCACCGTCAGCTTGCCGCTCTTGATCGTACCGAACACACCGCCGCCCAAGCCACGGTTGCTGGCATTTCCGCTGAAGGTAGCCGTATATCCTTCCAGTCCGGCACCTACGGTGACGATGTTCAGAATACCGCCCACACCTTCGGCGTCGTACTTAGGACCGGGGTTGGTGATTACCTCGATATGCTTGATGGAGTTGGCAGGCATACTCTTCAACACTTCCGTCGGATTGTTGCTCATCATATTGTTGGGTTTGCCGTTGACGTACACCTTGAAGCTGCTGCTGCCGTTCACCTTGATGTTGTCTTCTCCGTCCACCGTTACCAGGGGCACCTTGCGGAGCATTTCGAGTACGGAGTTCGATTTGGAGTCAGGGTCGTCCTGCACATTATATTCTATCTTGTCGATGTCGGCCTTCACCAGCGGTTTCTGGGCTACAATTTCCACTTGCCCCAGTTCGTTGGAGGCATCTGTGATGTATAACGTACCGAAGTCCACCAGCTTTTCACCGGCCTTTACGGAGAAATCCTTCACGATGGGGCTGCGACCTACGGAGGTGATGGTCATTACAAAATTCCCCGTACCGGGCACTTTCTCCTGAAACTGGCCTTTCATGTCCGTGACCATCATCTTCAGGGCCCGTGCAGGAGCCTCTTTCTTTACGATTTTGATTGTGGCGTAGGGTTCGCCTTCCTGGGTGAGTGAGTCAAGCAAGATTCCTTTCACTTGAAAAGAAGAGCTTGCCGTGTTTTGTGCCGCCGCAAGCCCGGAGATCATCAGCAGGCATAGCAGCACAGTCCATTTAATTTTCATGTGGTTTTCTATTTAGTGACTATTCATGTTTATTGTCTTGGTATTAGACGTTTCCCGTTTGACTTTTGTCACAACGAATTCGGCAAAAGTAGCCCCTTTTCCCACATCTACGAGACTTTCGGAGTTAAAAAAGCAAAAAGAGTACGGATTTACAGGAAGTAGAAGAAAAGTAACAGGCACACGTTCACTGCAATGACGCAGCCAAACCCGCCCATGATCCACGGACGCAGCGGACTCTTGCCACCGGAGAAGAACAGCGCATAACACATATTCACCGCTATATTACTGACAATGGCCTGCATGCTGCAAGCCGTGATTACCAGCACTGCCACGCTGCTTGTGCCTTGTAGCAGGTTCAGAATGAAGGGAGTGATGTCACTGAAACCGGAAACAAACGACAGCAAGTTCAGTCCGCCCGTGCCGGCATACACCAGCGTATAATGCGTCAGGATGGTGAACACCACAAACAGCATGGCAAAAATCAGTGCTACCTTGAATTCCAGCGGATTGCTGCTGTCCTCTTCCTCCTCTGCCCGGTCTGCATTGTCCACCGGTTTCCGTTTGGAATGCAGATACCATGCCACGCCTGCCGAGACAACCGACATTATCAGCAGATAAGGATAAATGGCCAGTAAGGTTTCACGGCTGAAGATACCTATCAGTATCAGGAAGCGGAGAAACATCATGCTCACGGCCAGCAGCATGGCAGCCACGTACTCGGGAGCATCCTGGGCAGAAGCTTTGCGGCTCTTGCGTGCCAGTACGGAGATGGTAGCCGTGCTGCTGTACAGTCCTCCGATGATGCCCGATACCAGTATGCCGGACTCGCGGAAGACGTAGCGCTTCAGCAGATAAGAGAGGTAGGAAATGCCCGAAACGACGACCGTAGCCAGCCAGATGCTGTACGGCGTGAGATGTATGCCGGGAATAAGATCTTCGTTGGGCAGCATCGGAAGGATGATGCCGCTGATGGCAAGGAACTTGGCAAGCGTAATCATCTCATCGTTCTTCATGCGCTGTGCCAGTTCGGTAAAGGTATGCTTCAGCTCGGTGAAGAGCAGTACGGTGACAATCACCATCACGTAGAACCACGACGGCTGCGTGGCAACAATCGGAGCAATGCAGTAAGTGATGAGTGCAATGATGATGGTAGTCACCCCAAAGACGTGGAACTGTGCCTGCTTGACGTAGTAATTCAGGCCCAGCAGCAAGCCCAGCACTGCGCCTCCACCCATGAACAGACGGTAGTCCGTTGGGTCGAGGATATAAAGCAGATAGCCCAGTATGCCGATGAAGGTAAAGGTGCGGTCGGTACCGAAGAGCGTAGTTTCCCCTTCGCGCTTCAAGCTGATTTTCCGCTGTGAAAGCCCGATGAGTAGGGAGAAGACTGTTACCAGGATAAAGGTAACCAGTTCCCTGGGCAGGTAGTCGTAAAGTTTCTCCATTACGATTTAACAATTACGGCATACAATTGGTTTACTCCCATGTAGTGAAGGGGCGCATCCTCAACTGCGAGTTATAGTAGCGGACGTCTCCCGTCACTTCTTTTCCGATGAAGGCAGGTTTCACGAACGGTTCGTCTTCCGAGGCAAGTTCCACTTCGGCCACGGTAAGCCCCTCGTTCTCGCCGTAGAACTCGTCCACTTCAAAGGTATGGTGTCCGCTGCGCACCAGGTAGCGGGTCTTGTCGATGATGCCCGGTTCGCACAGTTTCATCAGGTCTTGGGCTTCGTCCAGGGGGATCTCCTTTTCCCATTCGTATCGGCTGGTGCCCGATGCATTGGAGGCGCCTTTGATGGTGAGATAGCCCTTGCCGTCACGGATACGTATGCGCACGGTGCGTCCGCGTGCACTGCTGATGTAGCCTTGCACAATGCGGCTTTGCGCATACGCTTGTGACTTATATTCTCCCGTCACGAGGAATTTCCGTTCTATCTCCTGCGGCATATCCTGCTTTTATTTGGCTAGGAAGGAATAGCCCACAAACATGGCAAGTACCAATATCAGAGCCGATACTCCGATAATCAACAATACTTTCTTGGCTTGCTGCTCTTCTTTCTGGCTGTGCATTACTTTCTTTTTGCTCTTTCCCATGGTGTTTCTATAGTTTTAAGTTCAACGATAAACAAAGTAAGAGTAATTTCGGGAAGTATCCAAATGAAAAAGAAACATTTTTATCCATAGGCTATAAAAAGAACAATAAGAAAAAACTATTTAGTAGCTATTATCCTAACATCAAATACGCCCCAAGAATCACAACTAATTGTGATTCTACAAACTTTTATCCTACAAATAGCAGTAGTTTATCCACAAATCACATTTTATTGTGATTTCTATTGCTTTTATCATACCAAGGACTTATATTTACTAAAAAATCACGCTATATTGTGAATACGAAAGAGATAAGAAGCGCTATTAAGGAGCCAGGCAGAGCTTAATACATCATTCGTTCCTATCCGATGAACTGAAACGGCGATATTGGCTGTCTACCAATTATCGCCGCCAGATGTTGACATTTTAAGCTTACGCTGCAACGCTTACCCAACCTGCAGCCTATACTCATTAGGAGTTGTCCCTACTACTTTCTTAAACATCCTACTCAAATGATGCGGATATTTGAAGCCAAGTTCGTAAGCTATTTCGCTAATTGTCTTGTCGCTATCGGCTAACAGTTCTTTTACTTTCTCCATTATCACCAGTTGAATATATTCTTGCGCAGACTTTCCGGTTTCTCTCTTTATCAAGTCTCCAAAATAGTTAGGCGAAAGATGCATTTGTTCTGCACAATAGCCTACAGACGGTAATCCGATTGTCTGCGGCTTCTCCGAAGCATAATAGGTATTTAGTATTCGCTCAAATCTGTCGAGTAAATCACGGTTAATGATTTCGCGGGTAATGAACTGACGCTCATAGAAACGGACACAATGGTTGAGTAGTGTTTCGATGTTCGAAGCTATAATCTGTTTGGTATGTTTATCAATGGCATGTTCCAATTCCTCTTTAATCTCATTAAAGCAGTTAAGGATGATCTGGCGTTCGCGTTCGGACATGTGCAAGGCTTCATTGGATTCATAAGAAAAGAATGTGTAGTCCCGCATTCTACGGGCCAGAGGTGTACCATACAACAAGTCGGGATGGAACATCAACGCCAGTCCTTTGGGATTGAGTGTTTCTCCTGCATCATCTACACCGGCCACCTGACCGGGAGAAATAAATACCAATGTACCGTCTTGATAATCGTATTTGTTACGACCATACTGCAACGTTCCACATTGAAGTTCTTTATAAATCACACAATAAAAGCCGAAGTTCTTCCGGCAATGTTTGATCGACTTCAATTTAGAAAAATCCGTAATGCTGACAAGGGGATGCAAAGTCTCTGCTCCCAGTAGCTGGTTGTATTCCTGAATTGTCTCTAACTTTATGATACTTCCCATAATCCGTATTGTTGTGTTACTTCACGACAAAGTTAATAGTTTTGCCTGATAAACAAGTAGGGTACAGTGTAGAATCGGTAATTATGGTTAGCTAATCAGTAATCCATCTATAGCGCTGCCTCCCTAATCCCCCTAATTTTGCATCATCAAAATTAACGTCACATCAAAACAATCAGTTATGAAGAAATACTTAACTCTCAAATTAGTTCTTATGACGGTACTCAGTCAAGGCATCGCAGCTTTATCTGCACAAGACAATTCCTGGGGATTGGTTTATGAAAACGCACTCCGGGAAAACATCAATGGACAGGTGAATATCCGTCCGGTAACTTATCAACTGCATGGAATAGACATTGCAGCCAATGTGTATATTCCTGCTGGCTATGATCCTGCCAAGAAATATGCAGCAATAGTAGTGGCTCATCCCAACGGGGGCGTAAAGGAGCAGGTAGCCGGTCTTTATGCCCAGCGTTTGGCAGAGAACGGGTATATCACCCTGGTGGCGGATGCTTCCTATCAAGGAGCAAGTGGCGGCGAGCCGCGTAATGTGGATAAACCTACCAACCGCATTGAAGACATCCACGGGATGGCGGATTATATTACTCATTATCCGGGCGTCGATGCCAACCGAATCGGCATTTTAGGTATCTGTGGCGGCGGGGGATATGCTTTGAAAGCGGCGCAATCAGACAAACGCTTGAAAGTGGTGGCTACTCTGAGCATGTTCAATTCTGGTAAAGTTCGACGGAACGGATTTATGGATTCGCAGGTAGCCACCATTCAGGAAAGGCTGAGACAAGGCATAGAAGCCCGCACACGGGAAATGAGCGGCGGAGAAGTGCAATATACGGGAGATTCCCAACTCACCGATGAACAGATAGCCAGTTTACCGTTCGACCTATACCGGGAGGGTTTTATCTATTATGGCAAGACTCACGCTCATCCTAATTCTACATTCAGATACACGGTCAGCAGCCTGCCCGATCTGATGACATGGGATGCGACTACCAACATTGATTTGATCAATCAGCCTCTTCTGATGCTGGCAGGCAGTAAAGCCGACTCTTTCTATATGACTGAGGAAGCTTTTCAAAAAGCGACCGGCACCATGGACAAAGAATTATTCCTGATACCCGGTGCCACTCATATTCAGACCTACTATGTGCCGGAATATGTAGAACAAACTGTGAACAAACTGGTGGAGTTCTTTGGCAAGAGGTTACTTTATACTACGCAGTATGCAACGAATGACTTTAAACAACCATACCCATTAGGAAGCAAATTGTCCGGAAACCAAAACTTTATCGGGCAAGCTTACCTTGCTCCCATTACTACAAACAGCGAATTGAACTTACCTATGTCTAACGTAACATTTGAACCGGGATGCCGAAACAGTTGGCATACTCACACCGGAGGGCAGATACTGATAGCGACCTCTGGTATCGGCTACTATCAAGAAAAAGGGCAACCTGCCCGTAGATTGTATCCGGGTGATATAGTTGAAATAGCACCGGATGTGAAACATTGGCATGGTGCTGCTCCCGACAGTTGGTTTGCCCATATTGCCATTAAGTGCAATCCTCAAAGTAATGAAGTAGAATGGCTTAATCCGGTGGAGGATGGCGAGTATCTTGCAGCTACCAGCCAAAGTACATTGGCGTATGAGCAGACAAATAAAATATTGTCGAATAGGCAGCAGGCCATCGTTGCTATTGCATCTTATACCGGGAGAGGAGATTTGGAGCATCTGAAAAGTGCATTGGTGCAAGGGCTGGATGCAGGAATGACGGTGAACGAGATAAAAGAAGTCTTGATTCATGCCTATGCTTATTGCGGATTTCCGCGTAGTCTTAGAGCAATACAGACATTCATAGAGGTTGAAGAGGAACGTACTGCCCGCGGAATACATGATGAGACAGGAAAAGAGGCGTCCCCTGTGCCAAACAAAAGCAACAAGTATGAGCGTGGACAGAATATACTTGCCGAAATATCGGGTATTTCTGCCACTGCTCCCAAAGCGGAGTATGCTTCTTTTGCTCCAACTATCGAAACTTTTTTGAAAGAGCATCTCTTTGCCGATATCTTTGAACGTGATCTGTTGAGTTATCAGGAACGTGAGTTAGCTACAGTCTCTATCTTGGCAGGTGTAGGTGATGTTGAACCGATGGTCTATAGTCACATGAGTATCTGTCTGCATTTAGGCATCACTGCCGAGCAACTGACTGCTTTGCTGAATATCATAGAAATAAATTTGGGCAGAAGTTCTTCAGACTCCCTGCGTATTGTATTAAGTAACCTAATTAAAAATCAAACAAAATAAAAGTATGAAAAAGTATATCGCAGCAATGTTGCTATCAGTTGGCGTAACAACAGCATCGGCACAAAGGCCTATCATGGTACAAGAACAAGGTTATTTCTCGGTAGGAGGAAAAATGATTCAGCATGAAGGCGAGTATGACAACAGTAAGTTCGTAGGGTGGGCTACTCAGGAAGAACAAGGGCAAAGCTATCGGGCAGACCATGCGTTTGTGCATTTTCAGAAACCGGTACAATCCCAAGAGCTACCGCTTGTTTTTATCCACGGCTATGGTGGTTCGGGGGTCTGCTGGGAAATGACTCCCGATGGACGTGACGGATTCTCGACCTTGATGTTACGCAAGCGCTACAGTACGTATGTAGTGGATCTGCCCGGACGTGGTCGTGCCGGAAGAAGTTCTGCCGTAACTACCGTAAAACCCGTTGCCGACGAGATGTTCTGGTTCGATATCTGGCGCATAGGCATCTGGCCGGACTATAACAAAGGGGTACAATTCCCGACTGACTCCGCTTATCTGTCGCAGTTCTTCCGTGAGATGACACCCGATTTGAGTGACCACCGGCAGGATGTAGCAGCTATCAATGCACTGACAGAACAGATCGGAGACAACATTCTGGTGACCCATTCAGCAGGAGGCTTTCCTGGTTGGATGGCTGCAATGCAGGATCAGCGGATAAAGGCAGTAGTTGCTTATGAACCGGGAGGATATATTTTCCCGGAAGGTGAAGTTCCTACCCCAATTAAGGGTCTCACCGGCGGGGTACAAGGAATACCCGTGCCGATGGAACAATTCATGAAACTAACACAGATTCCTATTGTGATGTATTTTGGAGACTATATCCCCGAAATGCCTTCTGAAAGATTGGGCGACGAAAACTGGCGGGTACGCCTACAGATGGGACGGAAGTTTGTAGAAGCCATCAACCGCCACGGAGGAAATGCCACATTGGTGGAGTTACCTAAAATCGGTATTTATGGCAATACTCACTTCTTAATGCAAGACTTGAATAATGCCCAACTTGCCGATTTGCTGGAAAAATGGCTTGAAGAGAATGTACTGCCCACCCATCCTGCTCCAGACAGACAAATGCAAACAGTAACAAAAGTATTCGCTCCTGCCGAACAGGAACTGGTTAACCTCTCCAACGCCAAATGGCAATGGATGTCTGAGAAAGATGTAGATAAGTTGAGACCTCTATTCCATGAAAATGCCATGTTCGTGCATATGGGCGGTGCCTGGGGGAAGGAAGCAGAATTAGAGACCATTAAGGGCGGCTTTATCCACTATAAACATGCTGAGATCCATGACGTCACGGTGAAATTTGCAGCGAATACGGGTATCGTTTACAGCAACATTCACCTGACTTCTACAGTGGCCGGTAATGAAGTGACATTCCCTTTTATGGTAACAGAAGTATTTGTGAAAGAAAAGGAGAAATGGCAACTTGCCAGTTTAGTCTTCACAAGACTAAATGCATAAAACAATATTCCATAAAAAAGAATGTGCCGGAAGCCTGTCGTAGCTTCCGGCACATTCTTTTTAGAGTTTATGAATTTACTCCCCACTCCCTGCAAACTCCATCAGATATGCCTTGATAAAGCCATCTATCTTACCGTCCATCACGCCGTTCACGTCGCTAGTCTGATAGTTGGTGCGGTGGTCTTTCACGCGGCGGTCGTCGAAGACGTAGCTGCGGATCTGCGAGCCCCATTCGATTTTCTTCTTGCCGGCTTCCACTTTGGCCTGCTCGGCCATGCGGTGCTGAAGCTCTTTATCGTACAGGATGGAGCGTAACTGTCGCATGGCATTCTCGCGGTTCTTGGGCTGGTCGCGCGTTTCGGTATTCTCGATGAGGATTTCTTCTTCCTCGCCGGTATAGGGATCCTTGAACTGGTAGCGCAAGCGTACACCGGATTCTACCTTGTTGACGTTCTGTCCGCCGGCACCGCTGGAACGGAAAGTATCCCAAGAGATATTGGCAACGTTGATGTTCACTTCGATGGTATCGTCTACCAGCGGAGTAACGAACACGGAGGCGAAAGAAGTCATGCGCTTGCCCTGAGCATTGTAGGGGGAGACACGCACCAAGCGGTGCACACCGTTCTCACCTTTCAGATAGCCATAGGCATAATCGCCGGAGATTTCGATGGTGCAGGTTTTGATACCGGCTTCGTCACCTTCCTGCAAGTTGGAGATGACAGCCTTGTAACCGTAGGTTTCGGCATAGCGCAGATACATACGCATCAGCATGCTTGCCCAGTCCTGGCTCTCGGTACCCCCGGCACCGGAGTTGATCTTCAGGACACAGTCCATTTGGTCGGCTTCCTCGCGGAGCATGTTCTTCAATTCGAGCGCCTCGACGGCAGCGGCAGCTTTAGCGTAAGCCTCATCCACTTCTTCCTCAGTCACCAGCTCGTCTTTGTAGAAGTCGAATGCCAGTTGCACTTCATCCGCCAATGTCCGGACTTCATTGTAGCCGGAAATCCATTGCTGCAAGCCTTTCACTTTCTTCATCTGGGCTTCGGCAGCTTTCTGGTCGTCCCAGAAGCCGGGAGCCTGAGTACGGAGCTGCTCTTCTTCTACTTGTATCTTCTTTCCTTCGATATCCAGATAGCGGTTCAACGCTTCGGAACGTTCCTTGATATCTTTCAGTTGTTCTGCGGTAATCATATGCTTTTTTCTATTCTGTCTTTAGGACGGCAAAGGTAGGAAAAAAACACAATTACTCAAAAGACAATGTACCGAAATAGGTGGGACAGTGAAACATAGGCCGTTCCAACCTGATAGGATTCCAGGAAAGGAAGTGCGGCGTTTGGAGTTTATCACCGCATTTGTAGAAGTTTCCACGCATGGTCTTTCCATCCAATGACTTGAGCGAATGGTTGAAGAAAGCAGAGACGGGGATGACCATAGTCAGTTCCCAGCTGCATTCGCCCACTCTTTCGTCGAAAGGTTCATTGCCCAAGGAACTCCAACGCTTCACCATAGACAGCACTTCGGGGGTTGCCGTGGGACGGCGCTCATTCAGAACGCCTCCCTGAATCAGCAATTTGCCGATGCAGTTGCACTCAAAGTTATAGTAAGAGTTGTCACCGTCGGGGGAGACGAAGAATTCCACGCAGGCATCTTCCCATACGCGACCATTGTCTGTGGCGGCCACTGCACGTACGCTTGCTTCCTTCACCTTATAATGGAGCAAGATTTCCTTACCGGTATGCGCCATGCGGAAACTGACTTCCGGCTTATACGGATAGGCTTCCCAGTTGACCACATCAATGGGCTGAAACCCGATGCCGTTGGCATCCAGCAAAGAAGGTACAGCCTCACCTTCCGGTGAAGCCGTACACATTATCTTCTTTACAAACAAGCGCTTCGACTCCTGGGCATGGCTGCAAACCAGACTGCCTGCCACAGAAAAGGCAATGAGCAGGAAGAACTTATTCATGAATTCTCTTATCATCATAAAGCTGCTTTATCTGCCGCAGCAACATCCCATCCGGAGACTACGTCGCCATAAAGATAGAACGTTACGTCGAAAGTGGTCTTGCTGTTATTATCCACTACCTGATAGCAGCGAGTAGCATCGTACGAGTCCACCAGTTTGAATTCGTCCAGTGCCAGAGGAGCCAGTTCTTCCTTACCGGCAGCTTTGGCAATGATCTGCTGCATACGCTCTTCCATCAGCTTCATAATGCCCTGGTGCTTGAAGGGGTCTGCTTCGGCTATCGCCGGATGATTGGCCTTGATCACGCCACCATTGGCAGCACGCACAGCCCTTGCACTGTCCGTGTAGGCTCTGAACTGTTTTCTTACCTCGGGAGAACGCAAGCCGGAAATCGTGAAGACAGCAATGCCTTGCGCGCCGTTGCTCAGAGCAGCGTCCATGCACTCGAACATCTTCGGACCGTTAGTAGCCGTCATTCCGCAGTACAGCGTGGTCATCTCGTTCTTGTCGCGTGCATTCTCAATAGTACAATCGGAGATAAAGCTGACATCACCCGTGTAGAAGGTATGGTAAACCATCGGGAATACGATATCGAGATGCCACTTACTCCAATCCTGGCGTACCATGCGCGATGCCATCTTCGGAGTGGGGAACGGGGAGGCAGCCATCGTCTTGCCGTAAGAGTGCACCACTTCGGCAATCATATTGGCAACTTCGGAGATTTGGTCGCAACGGAACTGACGCCATTTCACGTCGAGCGAAGGATCATCCTGCTCGCGGGGATCGTAGCCATATTCTTCCTTGAACTTCTTAATCATCTCCGGATGGTAGCCGTAATCCCAAGCCGGATATTCACGGTCTTGCACAATGCCGTAGCGAGGCCACAAAGTAGTGGGAAGCACTACATCGACAAAGCGGTGGTAGTCGATGGCAATACCGTTCAGCCCTTCGACTTCGCAGTAGGCCTTTATCTTTTCCTTGATGAACTCGCGAACCTCGGGCAAGGCGGGACAGAGGAATTTATAATAGCCCACGTAGGCTGTAGTGTCGGCAAGGCTCTTTCCGTTGCGATTCACGCTGAACCATTCGGGATGTTCCTTCAGGATCTTGTCGCGGTCGTGTTCCAGGTTCATGGTCCACAGCCAGGCATAGACCTCGATGCCGTGCTTATGGGCGATGGGGATTGCTACCCGGTAGTCGTCGGGGGTGGGTGCATTCAGCATGATGCCATCCATGCCGATATCATTCATCACTTGGCAGATGGAATCGAAATTCATGCCGGGACGATAGTCCAGCCACGTCCAGAACATAGGGTACTCTTTGGCAGTCTCCTTGCCTTGCTGGCACGAGAACATGCCCAACGCTACAAACAACAGCAAAAATGCCGGTAAAAGCTTCTTCTTCATACAATATTATATTTTAAGTTTAACATGCAGTTTCTCTAACACCCAGGTGACGCCTATCACCACAAAGGCGAAGCAGATACAGTTGACCAGTCCCATGAAGCCATGCGTAAACCAGTCGGGAAGAACGTAACCGGTGACATCGGCAAAGCCATAGAATACGTAAGGTATCAGATAAGTGGTCAGCGTGGCCGTACCGGCAGGTTTTATCAGGTTGAACCATCCCGTTATTCCGCGGGACACCAAGTAAGTCAGCGTACCGTAGACAGCCACCGAAATGGCAATGACATAGAATACCCAGGGAGGCGTACCGCCTATCTTTGCCACAATATAGAAGTGGTGCGAAAAGATGCCGACCAACAGAATACACGCAGCAACGATCCACGAAGTGCGCAACTTCCACATATCGCTCTTGGCAACATAGCGGGCACTGAACACGGAGAGCAACACTCCGCCCATGGTAAATGCGGGCAAAGCCCCATTACCTATGTGCAGCACACCCAGCAGGCCACTGAGGAAGTTACGGTCGGGGAAGTCGAGGATGGGGGCAGCCCCGAATTCCTCGCGCAGCGGGGTAGTAAGCAGGCAGATCAGGATAAAGATGATCCAGACAGGCAGCAGGTACTTGATGCGGTCGCGACTCAGATAATAGGTAACGGCACACACCAGATAAGTCCACCCGATAGCACCCAGGATGCCACCGGAGAAGCCGAATACTCCTCCCTTCGGATTGCGGAAGGTGAACGCCAGGAAGAGCAGTGCCAGCACGCCGACAACCTTGCACACCAGGAAGATATTCTTCTGCCTCGGAGACGCTGTTCGCGGGTATTGGTTCCATACTCCGATGAAGCCTATCGCCATTATAAACCAATAGACGCCGATAGGATAACACACGTCGGGAGAGAGCCGGTACTCCGAATTGGTGATGAAAGCACCCATCACCAGCAGGGCGAAGGTACGCGAGAGGATATGCCCCAGGGTAGATTCAGGCGAGTAGCCTTTGGAATACCGGCCTTCGATGGCGTAGGGTATGGACATGCCTACGGCAAAGAGGAAACCGGGGAATACGATATCTGCCAGTCCCATAAAGTCTTCGCCATAAGTGGCATGTTCCAGCCAGTGGGGCACATCGTGCACCTTCCAGAAGTCATTGACGAAGATCATGGTGAACATGGTCAGGGCGCGCAGCATGTCTATTGCCAGGTTGCGCCGCGAATAAACTGTTTTATCACTCATTATAGTCCCTCCTCTTTTAGAATTCGGAAATCAACATCAGCCAGCGGGCAGCGGACGAACCCCAGACTTCTTTATAGGTAGCCGTGTTGAACTGCGGCCAGTAGGGAGCGTCCTCGTTGAAATAGGACTGCATGCCTACGGGTATCTCGCCCACCGTTTCGCCCGGCAAGGCGGTGTAGAGTTGCGGATAGTTGCTACCCTCTCCGTAAATCATGGACTGCCCGAAAGGATTCCGGCCTACCACCCAGAAGAGTTGTTGCTCGGCAATGTCTTTCAGTTGTTTGTCCTTCAACACTTTGGCACAGATGGCGGCAGCTTTTCCGGTAGACAGATGTACGGCAATGTTTCCTTTGAAGGAGAACCAGACGGGGAAAATGCGCAGGTAGTGTTCCTTATCCAGGCGGATGGCATTCTGCAGCTGTTCCTTGTAATCTTTCTCGGCACCACTGCGGATGCCTACCTGCACGGCGTAGAAGTTTACAGAGTCTTTCACTTCGTCTTTATGATACACACCGCTCGGAAGCATGCCGTAAGGATATACGTACTGCATGATGTTCTTCAGGTAATCGCCGTAGAGCTTCATGGAACGAATCCACTGGTCGTAGTCGGCATGCCGGGGTTGCGTTTCGCAGAGTGCAGCCAGGGCTTCCATATAGGCATAGTCGCGAGACTGGTGGGTATAGTGGACGATGGACTTCTTTGCCAGGTCGCGGTAGAAGAAGCCGCAAGTCTTGTTTTTATCCTTCAAAGGCTCGGTGCGCTGGCACTGCAAGGTGTAGCGGATGGCTTTCACGGCTTCATCGGCGTATTGTTGCTCTCCCGTAAGTTGGTAGAGCATGCTGGCAGCCCAGGAGATATTGGCGTGGTACTGGCTCTCGGATGCCATGGCGGCATGTCCCCCACCCTTCTTTATCAGTTCGGCAAAGCCCAACTCGTTGAAGCGCTCCATGGCATAGCCGAAGTCTTCTTTGGCAATCTTCTTCAGGTTGCTCTTCAGGGCGGCATCGTTTTCAATCATCATGGAGGCATAGGCTTCGATTCCGGCAAGCAGGAAGTTTTCCAGCGCTCCGTTATGAACCAGCAGTTCGCGGCGACCGGAATCATCGTCGGTGCCTACCTTGCCGTCGGTCCAGAGGTTGGTTCCCCAGGTCTGGGCACGGTAACCATCGCCCAAGCGGGTTTTCATGACGTAGTCCATGCCCCACAAAGCTTCTTCCATCAGGCGGTTGTAGAGGTCGGTGTTGCCTTTTTCCTTGGCACGCTTGGCCATGGAGAACAGGGAGTAGGAAATCTCACCCGTCTGCAAAGTCTGCTGGGACATGTCGGCGGCATCGTGCCAGCCTCCGTTTATGGGGATGATGTGGTCTTTGTAGGTGGCATGCAAGTCGTTATGGCAGGCGCCATGCTTTCCGGGAACGGGATAGCCGCAACGCTCGCAGAAGAGGAAGTTGACCATACGCCAGGCGGAGTCGTCCCACACATCTTTGTGGATATAGAAGGGCAAAGTAGTAACGTCGCCTACCTGGATGACGTACCTTCCCTGAATTTTATAATCGGAGAAGTCAATTGTTTCAAATTCTCCCAAACCCGTCTTTTCTTTCCTTACGGGACCGGTGAAGACGATGGCCTGCGTATCGGCATTCTTCACTTGGAACTGTCCGTTGTGCTTCTGCACATTGACAATGGCCGTCTTGGGGCTTTCCAAACTATAGCCGGTAGTGGAGAAGATGATGCGGTCGCGGGCAGGCATCCAGCCTTTCACGGTTTCGGGATTGTCCACCTTCTGAAGTTCTACGGCGTCTACATCGAAACGCAACGAATCGCCCATGGTCCGTTCTTTGCCGAAGACTTCGATGGCGAAAGATATCTTGGTGACTTTATCGCGTGCCAGACCGGACATTTCGACGAAGCATTCGTTCCACTGATTGTTCTTCAGATTGATTTCGTGGTAGCCTTCGCGTCCGTAGATATCGGGAACTTTGACGGCACCGTCGTTCTCTACGTACAAGTTGAGGTAGATGCTGCGGGCACCTTCGCAAGTGGGATAGATATAGAATTTGAGCCGGTTGTAGCCTTCCCAATTTGCACCTCCGATGTCATAGGAGGCCATGCAAGTGCCGCGACCCAGTCCCCAACCCAGCATCTTCTCGGGATGGGCAGGCGCTTCCAGGCGCAGGCTGTGTTTGCCGGACTTGCTTCGCTCGTCAGTCAGGCCGATTTTGCCGATACCCTTGTGCGACCATTTGGAGAAGTCCTCCATATCGCACAGCATAACGGTTTCCAACACTTTCTTTTTCAGGCCGAATGTTTCGAAAGCTTTTGTTTCGTCGAGCGGCAATGGGCTATGGACATATCCCGTACTGATAATATCAGCCTTCAGTTTCTCGTCTACCTGCGCGTGGAGCAGGACTGCCGGAGCACAAAGCAAACCGGCTAACAGACAGACTGGTCTAAGAATGTTCTTCATCATATTATTTTATAAGAGTTAAAATCAGGCTATTGAAAGATCGGGGTTCAATAGCCTGAGGATGTTAAGTTAAGACTCCCCTTTATATTAAGAACAAGCCAGGCGGTCTCATCCCTAATATAAAGGCTTATGTAGTTAGTTAATTATTCAAAATTACCCTTGTTGATATCCCAGAACAGACGGGTACCTGCATTGTCAGGACCACCCAGCATCTGGACAGCCGAAGCATATCCTTCCGGGTTGTTGGACATTTCATCCAGCGTAAACGGCAGACGGCGTACACCGAATTCGGTAGTAACCAAGCCCTGGCTATCGTTCTTCAATACCGGGAACAATTTAGGATAGCCCGTACGGCGCCACTCTGCCCAGGCATTCTTGCCTTCGGGGAAACCGGCAATCCATTTCTGCGTAATGATCTTCTCCAAACGTTCTTCATCCGTCTTGGCATCCTCCCATTTCGGGCTGACTGTAGATACTGCCGGAGCATTGAACTCTGCCACCAACGGGTCTACCCACGGTGCCGGAACCTTGGAACTGCTCAGATAGTCGCCCAACGAGACTCCGAAGTCATTGAAGGAAGCAGCTACACCTTCTTCGTAGAAAGTCTTGGCATCGCCACCGGCATTCCAGCCACGCAAGGCAGCTTCTGCCAGCAGGAAGTAAGCCTCTGCTGCCGTCAGCACAGTGCCCGGAGTAGAAGGAGCTACATTGATATTGGAGATGACTGCCTTGTATCTGTCGGCTGTCTCTTCCAGGCCCGGGATTCCGGAACGTACGCCCACTACCTTGTCACCCTTCGCAATACCGAATTTACTGATACGGGGATCGTCATAACCGCCCAAGATGGACTGCACATTGGCACTGACAAAGATATCGTTATACTCTATGGAGCAAGTGTAGAGCGGGTGCATCCATCCGTAACCGGTAATGATGAAGCTTTCGCCACTCTTCAGCACACCCTGCGGAGCTGCAATGGCTGCTTCTGCTTCCCGGCGTGCCCATTCCTTGTCGTACTTCACAATGCGCATGGCCATACGCAAACGCAGCGTGTTGCAAAGACGGAGCCACTTGTCCAGCTTGCCGCCATAAGCCATATCGAACTTGGTGATAGAGGCATACGAATCCTTCTTCAGATATTCGTCCAGCACCTTGCTGGCATCTGTCAGTTCGGCAAAGAAAGCTTTGTAGGCATCCTGAGCAGAGTCGTAGATACCGCCGGTCTTTGTTTCGCCATACCGGGTATAAATCATCGGGCCGTATTCGTCGCAGATGCGGGACATGGCAAAGACCCTCAATATGGAGTTGATGGCATTGAAGTGCGCATAGGTATCCATGCCCAGCTGTTCGCATTTCTCCTTTACCTTCAGCTGGTTGGTCATTATGGCAGAGTAAGTATAATCCCAGGTGGTATCGGTCCAGTCATTGGTCACCGCATAAGTCTGTGTATTGATACCGCCTTTAAAGTTACTGGGAGTTGCCATATAGCCCGACCATATATCCGAGCTCAGGTTCTGGATGGTCTGGAAATCCCATCCCCAGCCGTTACGATTGTAGTAGATGGACTTCTGCAAAGTAGGGAAGTGCATACCTATATAGTTATTGTCCTGTCCCAGTTCTTCATCCGTTACGCCGAAAGGAGGCGTATTCATGTCTTCGAAATTGCCTGTGCAAGAAGGCATCAGAAACAGGGAGGAGAGAGCTAATGCTGCTGTATATGTTTTTATCTTTTTCATACTATTCGCAATTTAGAAGTTAACCTTGACATTAAAACCGAATGAACGGGTACTCGGCATACCGAATACATCTATACCCTGCAATGCGTTTCCTACGGAAAGTGTGCCGTCGGGGTCGTACGGAGCATCGTTCTTAAAGAAGAACAGGTTGCGGCCGATTAAGGAGATATCGGCTCCTTTGATGACCGGTACGCGGGTAAACAGTTTAGCCGGCAATGTATAGCCCAAAGAGAGTTCGCGCAAGCGGATATTGGTAGCATTGTAGATGTAATTCTCCGTGATACCGTCGCGACCGCCGACGATGGTGTAGAAGCGTGAAACGTCCTCTATCGTCTTTCCGTCGAAACGTACACCGCCTTGCAGACGTGCATCGCCCGTCACCTTGCTGACACCGTACTTGTCCAGTTCGGCCTGCGTCAGGGAGATGACATCACCGCCAAAGCGTCCGTCAATCAGGAAGTAGAGCGAGAAGCCCTTGTAGGTAAACGTATTCTGCCAGCCCAGGTTGAAGTCGGGAGACGTGTTGCCCATCTTCTTCAAGTCGGACTTGTCGGGCATAGGCATGCCGTCGTCATCGTACTTGTAGTTGCCTTGTTCGTCACGCAGGAACTTCCGTCCGTAAATGTCACCGAACGAGCCGCCCACTTCCAGGCGCATGCCGTAACTGTTGGAGCTGCCTCCGCCAAAGTTGAAGTAACCCAGTCCTTCGGCCAGTTCCACCACCTTGTTGCGGTTGAGGGCAAAGTTTACGGAAGTCTTCCAGCGGAAGTCATTGGTCATGACCGGTGTACCGCCCAGCACGATTTCAACACCTTCGTTCTTGATGTCACCTGCATTTACATAGTAAGTGGTGTACTTGGAACCCGACGGTGCGCTCATAGAGAACAACTGGTTCTTGGTGCGGGTCTGATAATACGTAAAGTCAAATTCCAGGCGGCTGCCGAAGAAACGCCATTCGGTACCGAATTCTACGGAAGTCGTCATTTCCGGCTTCAGCTCATCGAAGGGAGCGGTGCTGTTAAAGCTGATAACTCCGCCACGGCCTACACTGTTCAACGGATGGCTGCGGTATCTCGGCAAGCCGTTACCTACCTTGGACCATGCACCGCGAATCTTGCCCAGGTCAATCCACGACGGCAGCTTCAGTGCCTCGTTCATCACCCACGTCAGGCCGACGGAGGGATAGAAGAAACCTTTATTCATATACTTGGTGTAAGCCAGTGTGGAAGTCCAGTCGTTACGTGCCGTAACGTCGAGGAACAGCCAGTCTTTGAAGCCTACCTGACCGGCAAAGAATACCGCCTGATTCTGTTCGTGATACTTGTTCAGCGAAGGCGAACCGTTGTTATGGTCGATGTTTCCGGAAGAGAAGATATTCGGATTGTAGAGTCCGCCACCGAAAGAATCGAAGCCGATGCTCTTTCCCGTTTCGTCCTTGATGCTGGCACCCAGGGTGGCATTCACCGAGAAGTCCTTGAAGTGCTGCTGATAGGTCAGCATCACGTCGCCATATATGCTCAGGTCGTGCGACTCGTCCGTGATGTAGCGGCCGTTGGTACCGGCAATGGAGGTATCTGTACCTGCATACATTTTCTTCTCGTAGGCATCCGATACGAAGTCGGCATTACCACGTGCCTGGACGGTGAAGTAGTCGTTCAACTTGAAGGAGAGGCTCAGGTTGGCGATGGTTCTGTAACGCTTGTCGTTGCTGGGCAGCATGTTCATCAGCCAGTACGGGTTCTGCTCGAAGCTGGTGGGGGCTGTGTACCAGTTTTGCAGATACATGTTGCGCTCTGCATTCATTATCTTATAGTTGTTACGGTAATAGTCGAAAGACTCACCACCCTGTACACCGCCACGCGGGAACTTGTACAAGCCTACCAGCGGGTTCAGGTAGAATCCACCCGGAGAGGGACGGTTCTTTACGTCCTGGAACATCAGGTTGACGTTGGCATCTAACTGCAAACGGTTGTTCAGGAAGTTGGCCGTTTCGCGGAAGTTGAAGTTATGCTTGTTCAGACTACCGTTTTCGATGATTCCCTGGCCGTAGGTATTGGCATAAGAGAAGTAGGTCTGCATCAGTTCCGAACCGGCACTCAGCGAGAGGGAGTTGATGGTCGTTACGCCCGTCTGGAAGAAGTCCTTGGTATAGTCGGGGCTGCCATTGATTTTATCGCCCCAGCTGGAAGTTACGCCTCCGTAGGAGTTCTGGAAATCGGGAATGCCATAAGCAGCGTTTTCCCAAGTGGTGTTCGAGCTGAAAGTGATATTGGTACGTCCCACTTTTCCTTTCTTGGTGGTGATTACAACCACACCATTGGCAGCGGAGCTACCGTACAGAGCGGCAGCAGCAGGACCTTTCAGGATATTCATGCTTTCGATGTCGTCCGGGTTCAGATTGGAGATACCATCGCCACCGTCACGGTTTCCGGCATCATTGTTACCACCGAGGGTAGTGGCAGTAGCGTCATTGGCCGAGCTGTTGATGGGCACACCGTCTATCACGTACAGCGGCTGGTTGCTACCCGATACGGAACGGGAACCACGGATAATCATCTTCACGGAACCACCCAAGCCCGAAGAACTGCGGTTGATCTGTACACCGGCAGTCTTACCGGCCAGGGAGTTGATCATATTGGGATCTTTGGCACGCACCAGTTCGTCACCGCCCACTACCTGGGTGGAGTAAGTCAGTGACTTCTCTTTCTTCTTGATACCCAAAGCGGTCACCACCACTTCGTCTATCCTGTGGATATCTTCTTTCAGTGCAACGTTGATGACGCGCTGGCTGCCTACGGTCTGTTCGGTAGTGAGGTAGCCGATGAAGGAGAAGACCAGTACGCTGCTGTTGGAAGGAACTTCTATGGTATACTTTCCGTCCACATTGGTGATGGCGCCGGTATTGGTACCTTTCACCATGATCGTAACGCCCGGCATCGGCTCGTTATCGGCAGAAGTAACCGTACCGGTTATCTTGATCTGTGATTGCGATACAGACTGCACGTCATTGCGCTTGGCGGGAGACAGCACGATGTAAGAGCCTTCGATGGAGTAGCGGACTTCCGAATTATTAAACAAGTTCAGCAAGACATCGCTTAGCGGTTTCTCTACCACATTGATGGAAGCCTGGCGATGAACATTTACATCTTTATTATAAACAAACAGATAGTTGGACTGCTTTTCAATATCTCCCATGATACTGAGCAGGTCTACATTATTCTTATTGATCGTAATCAATATATTCTGCGATTGTTCACTGACAGCGTGCACATTAATGGCACATGCAAACAACAAGAAGAAAGCCATAGTCAGCACCTTACATGAGAGCAAGGCATACGACGTCTGAGGTACAAAATTCTTTAAAGTGTGTTTTTTCATTACATTTGTACTTTTAAAAGGTTTCAAAAAGTGGGTATGAGGACATAAGGAGAAAGTGGAATCTTTCTATACTTTCATGTTTATTCTTTTCCCATAGGCTGAATGGTTTTTAGAAGATTAGGGTATGATTATTTGATATAGATTACGTTTCCGTCTTCGGAGCGGGTGTACTGGTAGTTGACATCCTTTTGCAGCACACGCAGCAGATTCTCGATGCCGTCCGAGATGCGGAAGGTACCGCTAAAGGCGTGCTTGGACAGCGAATGGTTCTCGATGACAAGTTCCACTCCATAGTATTTCTCGATCCGTCTCAGCAGGTCTATAAAGTTCAGGTCCTTGAAGCAGATGAGGCCTTCTTTCCAGCGATAGATGTCGTAGTCGCGTATATCGCTGACAGCCAATTTGCCGCCGGACAAGGTTACTTTATGATTGGGAGACAAGTGGACCACATTGGCAGGATCGGCGTTGTTCTTTACCTTAATCAAGCCTTCCATCAGGGCGGCGGAGAAGGTATCGTCGTTGCCGTAGGCGTCTACGTTGAACTTGGTTCCAAGCACTTCTACGACGCAGATGCCGGTATGTACGATGAACGGTCTTTTCTTGTTGGCGGAGACCTCGAAGAAGGCTTCACCGTCCAGTTCCACCTTGCGCGTATCTTCGGCAAAAAGAGCCGGATAAGTGAAGGTGGAGCCTGCATTGAGGCATACCTTCGTTCCGTCGGACAAGGAGAGATTGACGCGTTGTCCCGGAGGGACAGTTATCGTATTGGTGGCAACTTCCAAAGAGCTGTACTTTTGATCCAAAAACATATAGCTGGAGACGAATGCAACCAGTATGACGGCTGCCCATTTCATGGTCTGCACGGCCAGGCTCCTGAAGTGATGAACCGGACGGCGTACCGCCAAGGCTTGTTTCTCATCGGCCAGCATCACTGCGTCATAGAACGCTCGTTCTTTCAGCAGCTCCTGCCGATGGGCGGCATCTTCTTCCAGCCACATTTTAATGGCTTCCTTCTCTGCGTCAGAAGCCGATCCTGCAAAAAATCTGTATAGAGTTCCCTTTTCCATATTGTCCCTTTTATATAACAAGCAAGCGAGAGTTTTTAAACCCTAAAGAGAGGAAAAGCTTTTCTTGTTAATAAATCTAAAAGAGAAGGATGATTAGAAATAAAGCAACCAGATGGGGAAGTAATCCTTCAGGAAGGTACGCAAGGTTTTCAGGGCACGCGTCATGTGGTACTCTACGGCTTTGACGGAAATGCCGAGCTGCGAAGCTATTTCTTTATTGGATTGTGACTGGTAGCGGCTACGTATCAGTATGTCTCGTGTCTGCGCGGGCATGGAGCGCAGGGCTTGCTGTACAAGCGTTTGTATCTCGTCGGATAGCAGTTTTTCGGGGTCGCATGCCTCCAGGGTACTGATTCTAAGTTGGAGTTCCCACTCTTCCAGGGACTGAAAACGGTCTCTTGCCTGCTCTTCCAGGGCGAGGCGCTTCAGGTAATTGATGCACTTATGCTTTACCACTGTCAGCAGATAGGAGGAGATATTCTGGTCGGTAATACTGTGCTTGTTTTCCCAATAGTACATGAAGCTGTCATTGACAATGTCTTCGGCTATCTCATTCGCCGTGACATAGCTTCGGGCAAAGCGAATGAAACGCTGATTATACTCTTCATACAACTGATTAAAGGTTATAACATGTTCTATTTGAGAAGACATAGCTGTATTATTGATTGAGACAAAGATAACACAAACAATTAATTAAGCAAAGAAAAATCGGCGCATCGTTTCCTGCAAAAGATAAGGCAAACATTATTTGTTGTGCTGCGGAACATTACTTGCTGTTGCCCGGAACATTGCTTGCTGTCCTGCAGAACATTATTTGTTATCGGACAGAACACTATTACTTGTCGGATTGAACACTACTGGATGTACTGCACAAGATGCCATCTTGTGTAGCATAAGATGCCATCTTGAGCAACATAAGATGCCATCTTGTGCATGAGTACAAATAGAGAGCCGGACAACAGGGAATAGTCTTCCCGCTGTCCGGCCCGTATGTTTCAGCCGTCAGGCTAATAAGTTGCTTGCAACGGAGGGTTATTCTTCGTACATCTTATCAATCTGCTCCTTGTAGTTCTTCGCCACGACGGGACGTTTCAGCTTCAAGGTATTGGTCAGTTCGCCACGCTCCATGCTGAACGGCTCGGAGAGCAGGGTAAAGCGCTTCACCTGCTCGTAGTGGGCAAACTGCTGTTGCAGGGTGTCGATGCGGGCACGGAACAAGGCTTGTATCTTGGGATGCTGCAAGAGCTCTTCCATGTTGCCGTATGCAATGCCTTTCTCTTTGGCATAGTCCTTCACCAAACCGTAGACGGGAACGATGAGGGCAGAAACAAACTTGCGCTCATCGGCTATGATGGCTATCTGGTCGATGTAGCGGTCGATGGCGAGCTTCGTTTCCAGCACTTGCGGAGAGATGTACTTTCCGTTCGAGGTCTTGAACAAGTCCTTGATGCGCTCGGTGAGGTACAGATGATCTTCTTTCAGATAGCCGGCATCGCCGGTATGGAACCAACCGTCCGGGTCGATGGCAGCGGCAGTAGCTTCCGGCTTCTTGTAGTAGCCGGTGGTGATGGTCTTGCCACGAAGAAGTATCTCGTTGTTTTCGCCGATCTTCACCTCCACACCGGGCATCACTGTGCCCACGGAGCCGATCTCGTAGCCCTCGTTGAGGAAGCAGGAGACGGTAGCCGTAGATTCCGTCAGGCCGTAACCCACCACCATGTTGATGCCTACCGAGTGCACAAACTCGCAGATTTCATCGGATACGGCAGCACCGGCTGTGGGGAAGAAGTTGCCGTTCTCTATACCGATGGTCTTCTTCAGCAGGGCGTATATGGTCTTTTCGTAGAACTTGTACTTCAGGTGGAGCAGCATAGGGGGAGTCTTGCCCTGGCGCAGGTAGTCGATGTTGTGGATGCGCCCTACCTTGATGGCGTCCAGCATCATTGCTCTCCGCAAGCCGGTTTCCTGTGCTATCTTCTCTTGTACGCCAGCATAGACCTTCTCCCAGAAACGGGGGACGCTGCACATCAGCGTGGGGCGTATCTCCTTGATGGTGGTCTGGATGTCCGCCGGACGGAGGTTGACGCATACCTGCACGCCCCGGTGGAGGCAGAGGTAGGTCCAGGCTTTCTCGAAGACGTGCGTCAGCGGGAGGAAGTTCATGGAGACGTCCTGGTCGGTCATGAAGGGAAGGCGGATGTCGTGGATGCGCAGGGCTTCGCGGTAGTTGAAGTGGTGGAGCATGACGCCTTTCGGCTCGCCCGTGGTACCGGAGGTATAGAGGATGTTGGCAAGGTCGTCGTCCGAAGCCTCGGAGGTGCGCTCGTCTACAACGACGCTGTACTTCAGGTCTTCGCCCATCGCCAGGAATTCATCGTAGTAGATGGAGGTCATGTCGCGGGGATCTTTTACGACGGCACGGTCGAAGATAATCAGCTGTTGCAGGGAGCGGCAGAAGCCGAAGATACTGAAAGCGGCATCGTACTGGTATTGTTCGCCCACGAACACATAGCGTATCTGGGCATCGTCGATGATATATTGCGCCTGGGCTGCGGAGCTGGTGGCATACAGGGGTATGGTCACCGCGCGGTTGGCAAATGCAGCGAAATCGGCATAAAGACATTCCGGCTTGTTTTGAGAGAAGAGGCCGATATTTTCTTGCACCTCTATCCCCAGCGCTGCCATCGCATTGGCTGTCTGGTGTATGGTTTGAGAGAACTCGTTCCAGGATATCGGTATCCATCTTGCAGTCTCGTAGTCCCTGTATTTCAAGGCAACTTTGTCTCCATACTTCTCTGCCTGGCGGTGTATCAGGACAGATAAATGATGATAAGTCATAACTTTATGAATTGGTAAATACGGTGCAAAGGTAATAGTTTCATCTGAAACAATTTAGTTTTCAGGGCTCTTTTTCAATAAGAGCGTTTATAGGGGAGCTACGCCAACCCTATAAATGAATTACTCCTCCCCGCCGGCAAGGTCTTCAGCAGATGCTTGCAGCAGGAAGGAGTAATGAATCTTATGAAACGTTCCGTTTACTTTTCTAATACGTATTCGGGAAGTTTCGGGTGTTTAGAGTAAAGAACCGGATTCTGCAGTTCTTCCTTTTCGGGAATGCGAAGCAAATAGTATATGCTGTTGGGAACAAAGTCCGTCTTGTCGGGCAGGCTGGTGATGGTATGGCCTTTCACGGGAATGGTCTTGCCATCTTTATCCAGAATCGGAGTACCGTCGGGCTTGGTGGCAATACCGTTATACTCCTTGCGCTCTACCGGCTGCTGGTTGCGGATAATGTCCACCAACGAGAAGCCTTCGCCCCACAACTCTCTGCGGCGTTCCATCCAGATTTCCTTAATCAGAGCCTCACCGGTTTCTGTTACGGTCCTGGCCTTCATTCCGGCTTTGGTACGGGCATCGCGCATTATCTGTAAGGTTTGTTGCGCTTCGCTTTCTTTGCCTGCAATGTGTGCGGCAGCTTCAGCCTTAATCAGATACATTTCCGAGGTACGCATCATGACGATATCTCCCAGCATGTTCTCGATATCCTTGAATCTGAACTTGTTATTCAGCAGAGCCCAATCCTGATAAGCAGTCTGTCCCCAGTTGAACAAGTCTTTACGATAGTCGGTGTCATCAAGTTTTTCCTTGAAATAGGGGTCGGTATTGAGGCTGGTGTAGCCACCGCTCTCGGGCGTACAGTCTTTAAAGTAGAACAGGTAGCAGGGGTCATTGTCATCGATCGTGCATGACAAGCTCCACATCCATTCCTTGTTAGTGTAGTCGTTGAAGCCGCTCTTGTACTCTTCTTCGTTCATCAGGTAAGGGTTGATGGCCAAAGCAGCCGTTGCATATTTGTAGGCATCGTCCCAGTGACGGGCATACAGGCTGGCACGTGCCATCAGACCCAATGCCACCAAATGGTCTATCTGATATTGCTTGGTTGCATCATTGCCATGCGAATAGTTCTCGGGGATCAGCTCCAGCGCATTCTTCAAGTCGCTGAGAACCTGGGCATATACTTCGGAAACACTGGCGGCCGGTTGTCCGTTGACCGCCTGATTGTAGTCCGTAGGTTCGGTATAAATAGGCACGCAGACAGCATCCGGGTCTTTGTCGATGGCAAAAGAGTAGTGGGAAGCCAGTACCAGGTACATGAAAGCACGGCTGGCATAAGTCTGTCCTTTGATACGGTCTTTCTCTTCCTTGGAACCGGAAACGTCGTCGATATGCTTCAGGATGGCGTTACAGTTGTTGATCGGGTCGTACATCAAATCCCACAACGCACGGCAATGTTCGCCTCGCGAGTATCCGTTCGTCAGATTGTAGCTGGCAGAGAGTCCGTAGCTTAAAGTTCTTACCGCGTCGGAACCGGCAAAGTCGTCGCTCAACATAATAGTACCATATCCCAGAGAAGCATAACTGAGGCCTTCATTAAATACATAGTTCCATACTCCTCTCAACACGCGCTCAGCATTTTTCGTATCTTTATATACGCCACTGGCATCGAGCGAAACCGTAGGGGAGGTATCCAAATCACATGCAGTCACCATGCACATCGCTAAAACAGCGACACATATCTTTTTAATATCTATCTTCATAGTCGTCTTCATTTTAGAGTTTCACATTAATACCGAATGAGAATGTTTTCATGGCCGGATAACGGTAAGAAACCGAACCGCTGATGGGTTGTTCGGGATCCAGACCTTGTTGCTTGCTGAATGTCAGCAGGTTCTCGCCCTGTACAAACACGCTCGCATCTTTGATGGTCATTGTATGTAACCAGGCCTTCGGCAAGTTGTAATTCAAGGTAAGCGTTTTCAGACGCAGGAAAGAACGGTCGACCAACCAGCGGGTAGAAGCAGAAGTAAACTTGCTCGTTCCTTCCTGGACCAGACGGGGTACGTCTGTATTTCTATTCTCAGGCGTCCAACGGTTCAGAAGCTCTTTGCTCATCGTGTCGCCATTACCGCCATTTACTCGCATCAACATCGTGATATCATTGTTATATACCTTTCCACCAATGGCATAAGCAAACATTGCCGATAAAGAGAGGTTCTTCCAGGTAAGGTCGGATTGGAAGCCACCGCTCACCTTGGGCAATGAACTGCCACACTTCACTTTGTAATCCGAATTCAATTCTGAATAGTTATTGGTCACGTGTCTGTTTCCTTCTTTGTCGTAATAGGCCCACTGTGCATCACCGTTCTCAGGATTTACACCGGCCCATTCGTACAGCCAGTAGTCGTAAAGCGAACCGCCTACAACCCATTTCTTCGAACTGTTCCACATCACCTCGGTAGGCAGTTCTACAATCTTGTTCTTATAAGTGGTGGCATTGACAGACAACACCCATTTCCAGTCTTTGGTAAGAACCGGAGTACCGTTTACCGTGAATTCCCAACCGTAGTTCTTCAGCTTACCGATGTTGGCATCGATTGAGCTGAAACCTGAAGAAGGAATCAAGTCGCGGCTGAACAGCAGGTCTTTGGAAGCACGGTTGAAGTACTCAATCGTACCGTTAATGCGGTTGTTCAGGAATCCGAAGTCCAGACCGATATTCAGGTTCAAGTTGGTTTCCCAAGTCAGGTCGGGAGTTTCCAGACGGGAAGCATGCAAAGTGGTTTCGCCCAGGAAGCTGCCGATTCTGTACAGCTCAGGGTAAGCATAGTAGCCTACGTTATCATTACCCTGGGCACCATAGCTGGCACGGAGGCTCAAGTTGGACAACCAGCTATCGGCAGCTGCTTCCATGAACTTCTCCTGTGAGATTCTCCAGGATCCACCGAATGACCAGAATGTTCCCCAGCGATTATCGGGGTGGAAACGTGACGAACCGTCGGTACGTATAGATGCCGACACGAAATATTTCTGCTTGAAGGAGTATTCGGCACTTCCGAAATAACTCAGCAACTTATACTGGTCGCTGTTTCCGCCAAAACCGGTCAGTGTAGAAGCTACGTCCGGCTCATAGTAACCGTCGGAAATAACGCCCGAACGCGAACCGCTGAAATTGGAAGTATTGTATTCATAATATTCTTGTCCCGCCATCACGCGAACCTGATGCTTTTCATCGAAAGTACGCTCCCAGTTGATTACGTTGTTGAATGTCATACCCGTAGTACGGTAATTGGACTTGCTAACAGAACCTACCAGAGGTTCCTTTCCATAAGTAGGATTTGAATAATCGTGTGAGAACTTGCTGTTATAGTCAACGTTCATTGACATCTTGTAGCTCAATCCTTCAATCGGAGTAATCTGAAGGAATCCGCGGACGGAGGCTGCATCACGTTTTATCTCATGCTTGTCATAAGGCATGGACTGGACAAAGTTGTAACCATTATAGGAGCCCTTACGGTACTTACCGTAATCGTAGATTTTGTTTCCGTCATCATCGCGCAAGTACGCACCGGTATCAGGATCGCGTTCGTACACCGGATAGAATGAGGGCAATGCACGTGCAGCCAATACCACATTACCGATGGCTGTATCGTTCTGCTTCGGATAGTCCTGTGCAGAGTGAGTACCGGAAGCATTCAAACCTACCTGCAACCATTTGCGCAGATTCGAAGTGATGTTCATACGCAGCGTGTAGCGTTTGAAACCGGAACAGATGTAAGCACCTTGGTCATCCAGGTAGCCCAGGGAGAAATAATATTTCGTAGTCTTGTTACCACCGGAAATACGGGCACTCAAGTCTGCGTAATGGGCATTCTGCGTCAAAGCATCTTCCCAATCATCATTCCACAACGGAGTAGCTCCGGCAACCAACTTGCCATCCAGACCTACCGGCTGGGGATACTTGCTGCCATAAGGATTGATACCGAGCAGCGATGCCAGTTCGGAAGAAGCTCTTTGTGCTGCATCTTCTGCCGAATGCTTGTCATCCATATACTTGTTGCGCATGGCTTCCCATTGCAACATGAAATAATCATTGGTACTTACCTGGTCGTAATCTCTCACCGCACGGCTTGAGAAACCGTACTTGGCCGACAACTCAATGGTAGGTGCAGACTCGGAGCCTTGCTTGGTAGTAATCATGATCACACCGTTAGCAGCACGCGAACCGTACAACGTAGCGGCAGCAGCATCTTTCAATACCGTAACAGAAGCGATATCTTGTGAAGAAATAGAAGACAGGGCTCCGTCGTAAGGCACACCATCCACTACATAAAGCGGAGTAGTCGATGCATTGACCGAACCGACACCACGTATATAGATGCTGGCATCTTCGCCCGGCTGACCGCTGGTAGAGAATGACTGCAAACCAGCCACACTTCCTTGCAAAGCCTTCGATACACTACTTACTTGGGAGGATGCGATAATCTTCTTATCTACCACGCCGGCCGAACCGGTAAACGTTGATTTCTTAGCAGTACCATAGGGAACGGTAATAACCACCTCATCTACAGTCAATGAAGCTTCTTTCAGCTCCACGTTTACAGTCTGCCTGTTTCCTACAGGCGCTTCCACTGTTTCATAGCCGATATAGGAAAAAACCAAGGTTCCTTTTGCATCGACTTTTATTGAATAGGTACCATCTACTGAGGTAATCGTACCTATTCCACTACTACCTTTCACCATTACAGTTACCCCTGGCATTTCTTCGCCTTGAGCAGTAACCTTACCTTTGACTGTGATTTCTTGCGCATAGGTAGCAAGGCACAAGAAGAGCCCACAGAATAATCCAATAAATCTATTCATAAATGTGTAATATATATTAATAAATACTCCGTCGCGCAGTAATCATCAACCAGAAGTTATCTTTGACATTTAAAACATTTTTTCATGAAATCGGGTGCAAATATAAAAATATTATAAGTATTACCATCATAAAGCAAAGAAATAATCTCTTTTTTGCATACTTTTGTCATCTGGCTTTCGTCGTAGCAATCTGCCAAATATTCACAAAATTGACATATTTATTAAAAAAACATTCGTAGATTTGTGCTTAAATTATCCATTAAATACATACGCAATATGATAAATGACATACCAACCCTTGTAACCGAAGCTGCCGGACTCCTCAAGTCGCTAATATCCATTCCTTCAATAAGTCGCGATGAAGAAAAGGCAGCAGATTGTCTGCAGAATTACATCGAAATGCAGGGAATGGAGACGGGAAGAAAAGGTAACAACATTTGGTGCCTCAGTCCGATGTTCGATTTGAAGAAGCCGACGCTGCTGCTGAATTCGCATATCGACACGGTGAAACCCGTCAATGGATGGAGAAAAGATCCGTTCGCACCAACATTGGAGAGCAACGGAAAGTTGTACGGACTGGGCAGTAACGATGCCGGAGCAAGTGTAGTCAGTCTGTTGCAGGTATTTCTGCAACTGTGCCGCACTACGCAGGCTTATAATATGATATTCCTGGCATCTTGCGAAGAAGAAGTATCGGGCAAAGGGGGAATAGAATGTGTGTTGCCGGAACTGCCGCCCATACAGTTTGCCATTGTGGGAGAGCCTACGGAAATGCAGCCCGCCATTGCAGAAAAAGGCCTGATGGTGCTGGACGTTACCGCTTATGGAAAATCGGGACATGCTGCACGCAACGAAGGAGACAATGCTATATATAAGGTATTGGACGACATTGCCTGGTTCCGCGATTACCGCTTCGCCAAAGAGTCACCGCTGCTGGGACCGGTAAAGATGAGTGTAACGATGGTCAATGCAGGTACACAGCACAACGTCATCCCCGACCGCTGCACTTTCGTGGTAGATATCCGCAGCAACGAATGCTACACCAACCAGGAACTTTTTGCCGAAATACAGAAGCACATTACGTGCGAGGCCAAGGCACGCTCTTTCCGCCTGAGCTCCTCGCATGTGGAAGAAACTCACCCGATTGTACAGAAAGCCATTTCATTGGGACGAGTTCCCTTCGGCTCCCCTACTCTGTCGGACCAGGCACTGATGTCTTTCCCCTCACTAAAGATGGGACCGGGCAAGAGTGCCCGCTCGCACACGGCTGACGAATTTATCTTCATTAAGGAGATAGAAGAAGCGATAGCACTTTATTTAGAGCTACTTGACGGCATGCAGTTTTAGTGTTCAGCCGATTAGCGGTTCAACCACGGCTCCGGATTCAGTTTCTCCTTTTCCTTTCTTAACTGGAAGTGCAGCACTGTACGGCCATTGTCGGTGCCATCGGAGAAGATTTGTCCGAGCGGCTGCTTGGTAGTGACATCATCACCTTGCTTTACGGAAGCGGAAGACAGGTTACAATACACGGAGATATAGTTGCCGTGGCGGACCAGGATATTGAATAGCCCGTTCAACTTGAAGACTGCGGCAACCTTACCGTCGAATATGGCACGGGCCTGTGCTCCCGGTTTACCTTGGATATCAATGCCTTTATTATCCAGTTTGACGTTGCGCAATCCCTCAACGGTATATTGACCGTAGTGGCTGGTGATGATATAAGAGCCGGTAATGGGCATCGGTAGTTTCCCGCGGTTACTGGCAAAGTTACCGGACAGTTCACGGTCGGCCTTGCTCATGGAGTAAGTTTCCAAAGGAGCAGCTTTAGGCTTTGCAGACGTAGAAGTGGAAGCGGTTGCAGGCTTATCGGTCTTTTCTGTTTTCTCGGCAGCCTTCTTACGGGCAGCAGCCTCACGGCGTGCTTCTGCTTCGGCACGCTTACGGGCTTTCTCTATTTCTTCTGCTATCAGGCGGTCGATGCGGGCATTGAGCTGATTGGCTTCGCGGCGTTTCTTGGCAAGTTCGTTCTGCAAGCCACGTTGCTTCTTTTGCAAGTTGGCAACCAGTGTCTTTTTCTCTTTCTCCTGCGCCTCCAGTTTCAGCTTTTCTTCTTCACGCTCTTTCAGTAAGTTTTCCTTGGCAGCCTTCACTTGCTGAAGCTCTGTTCTTTTGCGGTTCACTTGCTCTTGCTTCTTCAGCACTTCCTCACCCTGCAGGCGCTGATAGGTGGCATACTCACGCACATAGCGCAGACGCCGATAGGTCTGTGCCAGGCTCTTGGCAGAGAAGATAAACATCAGCTTCTCCTCAATGGAGCGATTCTTATAGAGGTATTGGACAGACGACTCATACTTCTGCTTCTTGTCCTGCAGATCCTTTTGCAAGCGGGTCAGTTGGCGTTGCAGGGAGCCCAACTCACGTTCTATGGACTCTACATCACTGTTGATGGCAAGGATGTAGCGCTTTCGTTCTTCTATCTGTCCGGTCAGTGCAGCCAGGCCGTTCAGCTGGCTACCTACATCTTTCTTTGTAGTTATCAAGAGTGTTTCGGACTCTGCAATCTGCTGTTGCAAAGCCCCGCGTTTGCTTTCCAATTCTTTAATCAGCTTGTTGGACTGGGCAAGAAGTGGGAAAACAAGGCAGAAACAACCTGTCAAAATACAAAGGAGACGTTTCATAAACTCATCAGCATTTCCAAAAGTTCTTCCAATGGAACTTCCTTATATCTCTGGGAAAGCTTGGTGGGTGTTATCGTGAATGCTTTATCCGAGAAATCAGAAAGCTCTATTTTTCCTTTTTCCAAAGCAGGGATACCCAGTTCTTTACCCGTCAGCACCTTCTTGCCGTTGGGCTTGGAGGCGGCATAAAGCAGTTTCTCCAGATGGGCAAAGTCTGCCTTTCTGGGCAACACATCCTTGAGCTCTTTGCGTGTGGCGCGCACATAGCGTTTCCCCATACGGTCCACCAGCAATATTTCATCCTGGGTAGCTTCCAGGCGTGCCACTTCCGAACGGAGTATCGGCATCAGGAAGGATAGCTGCACGCATTCACCACTCTTCATTTTCATCGTGCCGTTCACGGTAAGAATCGCATCTTTATGTGGAACAGTCAGTTGCACCTTAGAAGACAGATATCCGGAATCTTTGGACAAACTTGCCTGACGTGACGTCTTACAACCGGCAAGGCATACAGCCATCAAAAGAATCAAAGACAGAAAGCGGAAGTTTTTTGCCGCGCTCTTATTCGGTAGGTTTAGTTTCATCTGCTATATATTTCTTTTTTTGTATTTTCTGTTTCAGGGTTTTGGACTTGCTGCCTGCCTCCAATGCCTGTTTCCAGAACTTCAAGGCACCGTCCACATCGCCCGTCATGTAATAAATGTCTCCGCAATGCTCCACGATGACATCACTTTTATCTCCCTCGTTCTTCAAGGCATCGTCTATATAGAGGCGCGCCTCGGCATAATTCCCTTTCTCAAACAAGATCCACGCATAGGTATCGAGGTACGTGGAGTTATTCGGCTCGGCCTTCACCGTCTTATAACTCATTTCCTCTGCCTTATCCAGGTCGCGACGTTCCACGGAAAGATAGTAGGCATAGTTATTCAGGACACCGATATTCGAGGGATTGTATACCAAAGCCGAGTCGTAGGCGGCATAGGCATCGTCATGCTGGTTCTTGGTGTGATAAGCATCTCCGATGATGGCATAGAAGTCGGAGATAACCTCCTTCTTACTGTTGTCTTTAATATGCGTCAGGGCACGCTGGCAGATGGCAAGGGCATCGTCTGTCCGTTCCGCCTGATTATAGGCTATGGCCAGGTAGAAATAGAATTCCAGCATATCGGGACTTGCCTCGACACCGGCTTCGCACAAGCGTATAATTTCTTCGTAATCTTCCTGACGTACAGCTTCGCCCAGCAACATCATGCGTGCCGCTGTATTCGTAGGATCAATGGCCAGCACTTGGCGCAGTACAGGCCAAGCCTCCTTGTTCATTCCCTTAGAAAGCAAGTATTGGGCATACAGCAGCGGCAGTTGTGCATCGTCCGGGTCTTGCTCCATGATGCGGCTGAAGAGAGTGATGACGCGGGTACTGTCCTTTCCGTCCTGCTCATTCTGCACGATGAATTGGCGCATTACGCTTAGTTTGGTGTCCGAAGGCACTTTCCTGTTCAGCAACAACGTATCCAACTGCTGCTCATAAAGTTCCTTCTGCCCTGTTTCTTCGTAGTAAGAAGCCAGCGAGTACATGGCCATTGCATTGTCCGGTTCCTCGGCCAGCACTTTCTTGTAGATGTCATACGCCTGGTCCTTCTTGCCGTTCTGCATGTACACATCGCCCAGTACAATCTGATAACGCGTGTCCATGGGATATTCGGCCACCAGGCTCTCTATTTCGCGGAAAGCACTCTTATCGTCTTTCTTCTGCAGATAAATACGGAACTTCTCCATACTCAACTGCTCGTTCTTGCCCATCCGCTCTTCGAGCTTGTTCAGGACGTCGATTACTTTATCATACTCTTCCTGGCGGTTATAGATCTCCAACAGGTTGTACAGCGGGTCCATCTTGTCGGAGAAACGGGTAACCATACTTTCCAGCAGAGTAGCGGCTTTCTCCGTCTCGTTCTGTTGCAGGTACAAATTGGCCAATCCCTGGCTGTACCAGTAGTTATCGGGATCGTTCTCCACCGCCTTCTCCAAGGCGGCTTCGCCCTGGGGCATTTGCTTGAGGAACATGTAGTACTGTGCCACTTCATACAAAGCCGATGAAGCATTCGGGTTGATAGTCAGACAGTGCTGCAACAAGTCGAAAGCTGCATCATAGTCTTTCTGAACTTTCAGGCGGGCAGCTTCCAGGAAGAAGTAGTCGTATCTGCGTTGCTGTTCGGGAGTCAGCCCCTGCACGGGAAGAGCCGCCTTCTCTTCTGTTTTCTTTTTCTTCTTCTTCTTAGCAGTTGCCTCGGCACCCAAAGCTACAGAAGAGAACAAGAAGCAGTTCAACAGCAGGAATAATACTATGTTAATTCTAAGTTTCATCAATTATCACATTATCACATTACCACATTACCACAATTATACCCCCGTATGCCCGAACCCTCCGGCACCGCGTTCCGTCTCGTCCAGCACCTCCACGTTTTGCCAGACGGCCTGCTCGTGACGGGCTATTACCATTTGGGCAATACGCTCTCCATCTTCAATGACAAATGTCTCGGAAGAAAGGTTTATGAGGATAATACAAATTTCACCCCGATAATCGGCATCAATCGTTCCGGGAGAGTTCAATACGGCAATACCTTTCTTGATGGCCAATCCGCTGCGCGGGCGTATCTGTGCTTCAAAGCCGGCAGGCAGAGCAATGTAAAGTCCCGTAGGCACCAGGCAGCGCTGCAGCGGAGCCAAAGAGATCGGTTCTTCAAGGTTTGCACGGATGTCCATTCCTGCGGATAATTCGGTAGCGTAAGCCGGAAGCGGATGCTTCGATTTATTGATGATTTGTACGTTCAACATCTTATTTACATTCGTTTATTTAGTATTTAACGGGCGAAAATACAGTTTTTGAAGCAAAATAGTGATACATTTGCAGTTAAATAATAGTAACTTCATTTGTAAATCGCACACAGCTAAATAGTAAACAGCCATGATGGATTGGAATACCCTTATATCTGCCAAACGCTTCGGACTGGAAGAATTTCACCGCGAACGTCACGAAAACCGTTCAGAATTCCAGCGGGATTATGACCGCCTTGTATTCTCCGCTCCCTTCCGCCGGTTGCAGAACAAGACGCAGGTCTTTCCCCTGCCGGGCAGTATCTTCGTTCACAACCGACTGACGCACAGCCTCGAAGTTTCGTGCGTGGGACGTTCTTTAGGGAACGATGTTTCCAAAGCCATCCTCTCCCGCCATCCGGACTTGCAGAACTCCTATTTACCGGAGATCGGTTCGATAGTTTCCGCCGCCTGTCTGGCACACGATTTAGGCAACCCGCCTTTCGGCCACTCCGGCGAGCGTGCCATCTCCACCTACTTCTCCGAAGGGAAAGGCATGGTACTGAAAGAGTTGCTGACCGCTGCCCAGTGGGAAGACCTGACGCACTTTGAAGGTAATGCCAACGCTTTCCGGCTCCTCACCCACCAGTTCGAAGGAAGGCGGAAAGGCGGCTTCGTGCTCACCTACTCCACACTTGCCAGCATCGTAAAATATCCCTTTTCATCGAGCCTGGCCGGTAAGAAATCCAAATTCGGCTTCTTCACCACCGAAGAAGAAAGTTTCCACCGGATTGCCGAGGAACTGGGAATGAAGAAGCTGAACGACTCCCCGCTGAAGTATGCCCGTCATCCGTTGGTGTACCTCGTAGAGGCTGCCGATGACATCTGCTATCAAATGATGGATATCGAAGACGCACATAAGCTGAAGATACTTACCACCCAGGAAACGCAAGACCTGTTGCTCTCCTACTTCCCGGACGAACGAAAAGCGCACATGCTCGAAACACTGCATATCGTAAGCGATCTCAACGAACAGATTGCCTATCTGCGTTCGTGCGTCATCGGCCTGCTCATCCGCGAGTGTACCCAGGCTTTCCTGGACAATGAGGAGAAGATACTGAAAGGAGAATTTGAAGGAAGCCTCATCAGGCACATCTCCGAACTGCCCGCTGCCGCCTACAAGCATTGTGCAGACCTTTCTTTCGAGAAGATATACCGTTCGCGAGATGTATTGGACATCGAACTTGCCGGTTTCCGCATCATCAGCACGCTGCTCGAATTGATGATCGATGCCGTACGCTCCCCCGAAAAGGCCTACTCCCAATTGCTCATCAACCGCGTTTCGGGGCAATATAACATAAAAGCGCCTGCACTCTACGAAAGAATACAGGCGGTATTGGATTATGTTTCGGGCATGACGGATGTCTATGCGCTGGACTTATACAGAAAGATTAATGGCAATAGTCTGCCGGCGGTATAAATAGCCGGCAACTATTTTATTTGCTGGCGCTAAGTATATTGTTCGCCCCCGATGTAATCTTGCATGCCTCCGGTTCGTTTTCAATAAACGACTGGATATGACGGATGCGCTTTTCGGCCAATATCTCATCGACTGCAATCAGAATACCGGTCTCTTCCACATCGCCAAAGCCGTAGTTGATAGCGGTACCAAACATACGCATCGTGGGACTGAGACTCATATAAGCATTCACCAAAGGAGGAATGTTATATCCCAACTTACGGATTTCGCAATTCAATATTTTATAGTCCTCTTTGAAAGTATCCTTACAGAACAGAGCAGCCAGTTCTTTCTCATCGGCCTCCATTTCCAACGGTTTCATCGGAGTAATCAGATTATCCTTATCGGGGAAATGTTTCTTCAGGAAATAGAGTATCATGTCACGTCCCTGGCGGTGATAACTGGGATACATGGTCACCTTGCCAAAAAAGTACTTCACGTTTGGCATCACTACCGTCAAGGCGCCCAGACCGTCCCACAGATTGTCGAGGGCAAACAAGCCTTTGCTGTCAGTGCGGGTAGACTGATATTCCAGCGTAACGAACGAACGTCCCAACTCTATCGTAGTAGGAAGATACTCCTTCAGGAACTTTTCAGAGAAGTTGAACATGTGGGCCGTTGCCAGAATGGGAACATTGTGCTCGTCGAACCGGACATCCGTACCCAGGATGTAGCGGTAACCGCCTAAGATTTCTTCAGCTTCCGGGTTCCATACAATCAGTTGCTTGTAGGGGTTCTCCATGATATCGTATTCGTCGATATCCATAGATTCGCCGGTACCACCTCCCGCAGCACGGAATGCAATCTCGCGCAGGCGTCCGATTTCCTTCATCGTATTCGGAGAATCCTGAGCGGTAATGATATATATCTGGTTATGACTTCTGTTCGTCATGCGCAGGCGTTTCTCTTCAGTCAATTCCGCTTTCAGCAGTTCCTTGCTTATCGGTGCAATAATATCTTCCATATTTTCTTATTAGTAGTTCTTCTTTAAATACGGTATTTCTACAATTTATATACGATCTCCTTCACATATTGCGCCCATTGTGCCGGCGTCCTCGACTTGTCGAAAGTCTGCCAGGGGATGGGTTTTCCTATGGTGATGGTAAATGTTTTGTGACGGTTCTTCAGCATCTCGTCCGCCAGATAGAGCATGGCGATATTGAACTTGATGCCCAAAGCCTTGCAAAGATTGGCGAGATTATAGAAGAAATTGGAATTCCGTCCCTCGAAGTGAATGGGGACTACATCCCGATGCGCTTCCACGCTCTTTACGATAAACGCCTTTTTCCATTCCAGGTCACGGATCACTCCATTCTGCCTGCGCGAACACAGTCCGGCGGGGAACATTATCAGCTGGTCGTCCGAAGCAAATCCTGCTTCTACCATCCGGGGAAAGTCCTTGGCTTGCTTGCCGGTCTTGTTGATAGGGATGCAAAGCGGAGCCAACCCACGCAGGTTCATCAGCAGGTCGTTGACCATATATTTCACCTTACCGTCGTAGAAGCTGCCCAGCACATAGCCCAGCGCTACTCCGTCCTGTCCACCCAAGGGATGGTTGGATACAAAGGTATAAAGTCCTTCTTCAGGCAGATTTTCTTTCCCTTTCACCACAATATTGGCATCGAGGAACTCCAGACATGCTTCCAGGAAATCTACTCCGACTTTATCTTTCGACTCCCGCAAAAAGACATTCAGCTCCTCCTGATGAACGATATGCTTCAGGTAAGAAACGACGAACTTGGGGATGTACCTGGACTGCTTCGGAGCTTTCTCCCGAAGTATCTTGTCTATGTCAATCAAAAATAAAGAGTCGTCAGCCATTCTTTTTTCGATGAAATGAATGTGCAAAATTAACTCATCTTTTTAATTAATCGCAAGAAATTGATAGAAAACTGCACCCAAAATCTATCAAAAAGCACCTGACACCTATCAATTGTTAGTTTTTCCCCTAAATTGTGTTTGAAATTCGTCGGCTATGGAGAGAATTCTTTCGTAAACTTGCAACACCAAATTAAACGAACAAGTAAATAAAAAAACATAGCACATATGAACAGTATAACATTTAAAAAAGACCTGCTCGGAGTTCAAGACGACTTATTACGTTTTGCATACAAATTAACCTCCGACCGTGAAGAAGCCAACGACCTCTTGCAAGAGACCTCTCTGAAAGCTCTGGATAATGAAGAGAAATACACGCCCGATACCAATTTCAAAGGTTGGATATATACCATCATGCGCAATATCTTTATAAATAACTACCGCAAAGTGGTACGCGACCAAACGTTTGTGGATCAGACAGACAATCTCTATCACCTTAACCTGCCGCGCGACGCCGCTTCCGAGAATACCGAAAGCGCCTACGACCTGAAAGAGATGCACCGCATTGTCAACGCTCTGCCGCGCGAGTACAAGATTCCTTTCTCCATGCATGTTTCCGGTTTCAAGTACCGCGAAATCGCAGAGAAGTTAGGACTTCCTCTGGGCACTGTGAAGAGTCGCATCTTCTTCACCCGCCAGAAACTACAACAAGATTTGAAAGATTTTGTTTAGACGAATCGCCATCAACCAGCAATTTCAATCTATATAGTGCAGATTTTAGTTGTGTCAAAGGGAAGAGGCAGGCTCGGATACTCCGGGTCTGCCTCTTATGGTAACCTGCCATTGATGCCTTGTCACCCTACCATTGACGTTTTGTTACCCTACCATTGATGCTTTGTCAGTTGCCTTTACCCTAACGGGTTCTCGCTCTGGTCGCCGTCGCTGCCAGAACCACTGTCGCCGCCGCTACTGGAGCCGCCCCCGGCAGGAGCTTCACCTATATAAATCGTCTGCAAGGCATGCCGCGGAGTTTTCAGCAAAGTCTTGCCGGGGGTGTATTGCGTGGTCACCGTCAAGGTATATTCTCCGTCCTTTAAGCCGGAAGGCAAGAGAACAATCAGCTTCGACGGGTCGTTCACTACCAGCATGTCGGCACCCAACTTGGTCACCTGTCCGCCCTCCGCAGCCGTCAGCGTGATGCCTACCGAAGGGTCGCTGCCCGCCACTTTGATATTCTTGCCCAACACCGTGAAGTTACGTCCGGCAGTTGCCGAGAGGTTGGTGGCACGGGTGGCGGCATCCTGCGTGCCGTTGATGTATATGGCTGCCTGGCGGTCGCCGAGAATCTGCACGGTGGTGTCCTTTATCGCTTCGCGTAGCTTCTTGCCTTGAGTCAGCGATACGTAGATGGAGTTCTTCTCCGGGTTCCACACGTTGCCCTCGGCGAGACCTTTTATCTGCGGGACGGCGCGGAAGAGGTCTGTGTTTACGCTATAACCGTTCATTACCAGCTCGGAGAGAACCTCATGATAGAGGTTTACACTGGCGGACATCGTTTCGCGGTGTAGGCCGGGGTTCTTGTCTGCCATGCGGTCCAGCACGAACTGTTGGTCTACGCTGCGGGTGGATTCGAGGACGAAGATTTTATCGGTCTTGTCGTCGGTGGTGACGGTGTTGTCCGCCATCCATACTTTGAGTAAATTCTTTGCCATATTCTTTTTTTTTATGGATAGGGGAGAAGGGACTTTTCAGCGGCTACTCTCACCATCCGGGTTAAGCTTATTATTACTATAGTTTACATATTCAGCTTGCCGGAAACGAGAACGTCCCGCCCCGTACACTTGTCAGTGTACGGGGCGGGACGAAAACTATTATAGAACGTGCTGAAAATCTACCGATTCATTCTCGTGAGAGCAATTACTTGAGGTATTTCTTGTTTACATCTTCCAGTATCTGCATCTGCTGGATAGCTATCCGGTTCAGCCTGACAAGCCTTTCGTGCTGCAGAAGTCCTTCGCCTATGAATACGGCGTTCAGGTTCTCCATGTTCGAGAGGCAAATCAATTCGTTCACTGTGGCATAGTCGCGGACGTTTCCTTTCAGGTCGGGATGCGCATCGCGCCATTCGAGGGCGGTGAGGCCGAACATGGCAACGTTCAGCACATCGGCTTCGCTGGCGTAGATGCGTGAAGCTTGTTGCGGAGTGACTTCTGCCGGGATAAGGTTTTGCTTGATGGCATCGGTGTGGATGCGGTAATTTATCTTCGACAATTCCCGCTTGGCACTCCAGCCCAGTTGCGCCTGTTCCTGCTCTTTGAGGCGTTGGAACTCGCGAATCAGGTACAATTCAAATTCCACAGATACCCAACTGGCAAACTTAAAGGCAATATCACGCTGTGCGTAAGTACCGCCGCCTGCACCGTTTTTTGAGAGGATGCCAATAGCTCCGGTCAGTCCAATCCAACGCGTGGGACTCATCGTGAAGGCATTGCTACCGGCCTCTGCCAAAAGGGGGTCGAATTCGACCCCTTTAAAGTCGGGGTTATTCAGTTTCTCCCACAATCCGAGATATTCCAACGTGTTTTTGACGCGCATCCAGTTTTTGACAACGTCCTTTGGTTCTATCGGGTTCTTCTGACGAGCAATATCCGTGATGCAGATATAATCTATTCCGTTTTGCTGTAAGGTTCTTATCGTAATGTCCCTCACTTGGAGTGCTGATTTCTTAACCATAATACTATGTTTCTCTATATACCGCAAAGGTACGCTTTTCCCTTCAAACCCTAACACATTATTTATGAATAGTTTTCGTTTCCAACAAATCAAAGAACGCTTTTGTTAATTAAGTTATTTTCTCGTTCCACCTCTTTCCGATTTCCTCCTTATCATTGTGGAGACGGGATTGGTTGAATTAATGATTTACAATCAATATTCTTTTCCGTGGCAGGCAATATTGTCCTGTCATTTATCTGAATGCTTTCTCTAATCATACGGATTCGCTATATAATCTTGCGCTATCTTATCAATGTTTTCGACAAAGTAACTGTTCTCTCCGGAAATAATCATGGCACGAGGACCTTTCATAAAAAGAGTTTGTCCATCAATTTTTGCAAGTGTGATGCTCGTGTCCCAATGTTTCATCATATCCAGAAATCCCCCGCTTGGACCAATGACGCTCCACTTGCCGGATGCAGGGTCTCTGTAGCAGAGTTTTATCCCATCAGAGTTACCTACCAACGCATAGTCTTCGTAAATAGCTATCGGTATACCCACACCAGTCGATGGCTTTGTACCTGTCCATTCCTCTGTCTGTTTTGTTTCTACATTATAAATAGTTACATTGCCGTCCCCAATAACCCTCTTTCCGTCAGTGGCTGAACGTTGGCCAATACGATCATGTCTCCACTTCCAACCTTCACCCGGAACATATTCATAGACACCACTGTCGGTAGTCAAAATATTTCCAACTATATCACATTTCCAAGCACTTATTCCTGCTGGTTTATATTCCGGTGTTCCTAAGTTACCGTCCTCATCAATAGGATATATATAAGAGTTATACGCACCTCCACTTCCACTCACTAAAAAATTCTCGCTGATACAGATACTATACCCTTGTCCCGAAAGATTTCCGTTTGAACAATACCAGACTCCGGTCGTTTTACTCCTTTTGATGAAATAAGTGGTATTATTGGCACTTAATCCGACATAATCTCCACACATGACGAGCGAACCACCGTTTTTTAAGATGTTACTATATGTTTTTGTCGGAAACTCTACCGTTCCCTCTTCGTCCTCATACACCAACACCCCATCTCCCCACGAACCATCCGGTTGTTTGTCATACACTCGGTAGCGGTATTCTCCGGTATCGGGGTTCTTAATACAGCAAATCAATCGGTTACCGGAAAAAGCACTACCTACCGCGTTGGGTAGGGTAGTCAGCTTCGGTTTAATAGCAGCATCCTCGCTCGCTTTTAGTTCAGTGGAAAACTTCGTTTTCTGCCCTGCCTGCAAAGCAATCTCACCGCTTATCTTGCAAACATACTCCTTGCCATTAGCCAAAGTGACGATAATGTTCTGCCCTTCGCCCAGCGTTTGGGGTGGCAACAGGCACTCGAAATCCAGATGATATATCTGCTGGTCCGACCACGAGCGCTTCATGCGGATGGTCTGCGTACCCGCTTTGTCGTTGTTCGGGAGGCTTAGCTGATATGCGTTGGAAGAAGCATCTGTGGCTATCGTACCGTCCGCATAGATGTGGGTGATTTGTGCTGTCGCATCCATTACGTCCGGTTGCGTCACCGCATCGTCCACAATATCCACGGACAGGAGGAGGCGTGCCGTAAGATGGTGGAAGGTGAAACTCAGCGTGTTGGTGGCGGGAGATACCTGCTGATGCGCCGCCATGCAGATGGCGGACAGCAGCTTCACCTCCGAAGTCTGGTCCTGTGGGATGGAAATAGTGGCACCTACCGCAGGCAGGCTGCTGCTCATCGTTCCGTACCAAGCATATACATCCACCGTCGTAGCCGTGCTTTTTAGCAAATCCGACCACAGTTTCCGGTCGGTATCGGCGGAGTTCGGGACGAATATGCCGTTTGTCCCCGAGCAGAGGTATTTATAGGAAGTGCTTTCGCTCCACCCGATAAAAATCGGGTCGTTTTCCGTAAAGGACGTCCGGTCGTTCCGGTCTGCCACACGGGTGATCGTGCTGTCATTCTCAATAGAAGCGGTAACCCGGAAATCCGAGTTACCTCGCTCGCCGCGCTCCGTTTCGTCCGTGCAGGAGGCTACAAAGAGAAACAGTAATAGTAACAGCGATGCCGGGAGCAGACTCTTCGCTACGCACAGAATCGTAAGAATGCTGCCGATAATCGTTTTCATCTTCAAAATCATAAGCATGTTCTCCTTATTATTATTACTATAAGTATGTTCTATCATCATATCCTACCATTTATTACCTGTATAAATTCAACACTACCTGTTCCACGGTGTTATCTCCCGTATTTATCACCTCTTTCCAGAGCGCCCAGCCCGTGTGCTTGTCTGCCTCTGCATTCAGTGAACTACGCAGCCCCGTGAAGTCCGTAAACGTTGAAATTCCCGTGGATGTATCGTCCGGCGTACAACCTGAGGCGGTTCCCGACTTATAGTGGCAGGAGTTGAAACTGGCTCCCGTCTTGTCGCCCACCAGCCACCCGGCGGAAGGCGTATTCCCGTCCCCACCCTGATTGTTCAGTTCGGAAAGCTGCACATAGCAGTTGTTCACCGTCTTGCCCGATGCCATACCACCCACCAGTCCGCCAATACCGCTTCCTGTCGATGCTTGGGTGAAGCTTACTTTGGAGGCGGAAACCGCCCCCGTACCTTCATAGACGGCGGAGTTCAGAATGTTCCCGCCGCAATAGCCCACCAATCCACCCAAATACATGCCGCTCGTAGCGGAAGTGTTGGTGTTGATCACGGTTGTCTTGACCAACTCTACCGAACAGTTCAGGATGTCCCCGTCCACCTTGCCTGCCAGCACGCCTGCATATGTGGCATTTGTCGATTCGATACTGCTTCCCGTGGAAGCGCTGTTGCTGGAGATGGTCCTGACCCGCAGGTTACTGATACCGGCCTGCGTATACCCCACGATGCCCGAATACTCCCCTGCGATACTTTGGGAACTGTTCTGCAAATCGATGCCGATTTCCCATCCCTGCCCGTCAATAGGAAGGGTGAGCGGATGATCTTCCGTACCTACAGGCACATAAAGTTCACCGGAGCTGACGCCTGTCAGCAGAAACGAAGAGGTCAGTTTGATGGTGAAGACACGGTCAGTCCCTTTTGTCTCATACCAGCCGTAATCCTCGTAGAGTGTATAGTCGGGAGTACCGTCAGAGGAGGTTGGAAGCCCGTTGGCGTTCCAAGTTTTGGCAAAGGACACCCACTCGGCAGAGGTACTGATGCCTTTTTCCTTGCCGGACAGGTTGCCTCCCGTATCTGTGGTCCAGTCATTAGCTACAGTGGCGGTCATCGTCCCGTCTTTCTTCACATTGAGCAGGTAGTTCACACCTCCTTCCTGTATCCAGTCGGTGGGAAACGCCACATTGCTTTTCTTTATTTCCAAGGGACTGTCCCCGTCCTGCGTATAAGTAATGGAGAATGTGGCGGAAGCTTTGCCGGGCAGGAGGAAGAAAGTCGCCACCGTCAGGGCATCAGTGGCATTGGCTGTCACGTTCGTGCCGCCACCGGGAAGGGTTGCCGTACAAGTTTTCGTGCCTGTATAGCTTCCCCAACTGAAACCATTGTCCGTAAACGTCAGTGTCGCCGTTTCGGGGACGTTGTTTACGGTCAGGGCGGTCACTTTAATCCCAACTTCACTCTTAATGCTGAACTTTACTTTGGCAAGTACGTGTTTCATCGTGAATCTGATGTTGCCGCCCGTCTCGCTATACGTCTGGTTCATCAACGGGAGGGAAACGAGCAGGTCTGCCTGGTCGGCTTCCGCCGCCGATACGGTGTAGGTCAAGGCAAGGTTGTTTCCTCCCAGCGTTGTCCCGTCCATATACGGTGCGTAGGCAAAGAAGCTCAATTTGTCCGTATCGTTGTTCGACCAGTATTTTAGGGGGGAGTACGTCCACGGTTTTGTGCTGTTTGTCCGCTCTACCTTCTGGTTGAACATGAATTCCGATGTGGCGGCGCTTTCGCTGAAATCACCTTTCGTCAGGTAGGCGAACACGCCTATGGTGGTCAGATTGCCCGTATTCAGTTCCGCACGTGTCTGTGGTTTCTCTACCGTGGTGAGGAAACTCAGCGGCAGGCCGTCGCCTTGCGGAAACTCCTGCGCTTCGTCCCCCGCACTGCAAGCGGAGAACAGCGAGGCGGTAAGCATTACCGCAGCAAACAACGTCGTAACGGGGTTCCCTCTCCGCCGTCCGCCTGATAATCCATGTGTCAGTTCGTTTCTATTCATCATTCTTTGCCTTTTTCCTAATTCTTTTTCTATCGTGTGATGCAATCGGAACGTCCTCTCCGACTTGCCGGAAACGAAACGTCCCGTCCGCTTCTCTGCTTTGAGAAGCGAACGGGACGGAAATTATGAAAAAACAGGTTGTACCTCGTTTTAGCCTTTATAGAATAGTCAGGCTTACCCTTTTTCCCAACCCTTCAAAGATACGGAAAAGCGTGGAAAGTTGCACATCCGTTTTTCCGTTCTCAATGCGTGAGATATACGACTTCTTGGTGCCTATTTTCTGGGCAAGCTGTTCTTGGGTAAGACCTGCTTGCAGCCTTTCTTCCTTTAAACGTTCTGCAAGAATAAATGCTTCTGCACCTTGTTCAAAGACATTACGCTCAGGAGTTCCTTTGGCTCCATACTGAATATCAAGAATGCTATCGTAATCGTCTCCGCATTCCATTATTGCCTTTCTTTTTTCGTCTTCAGTCATTTCAGTATCCTTTTTTTGTTTCAAAATATTCTTTCATTATAGATTTAGCCCTTTTTATTTCATCAGGAGGCGTTTTCTGCGATTTCTTTTGAAAACCGTTGATTCCCTGCATACGCCAATCATAATTTCCGTTTCCAGCATGTCAAAGAACGAGCGTTATAACTTAATTGTTTAACTGTGGGACCGGGAAGGGAGATTCAACCCTTCCCGGACTTGATTGCTCAGGCTTTCAGCCTGAGGATGCGGGGTATTAGCTCGCTTTAGCTGGCACTTTAGTAAGGATAACAGGACTCGTATTCGATGATACAGCACTGCTTGCAGACCAGCCTGACGGCGCAGTTACCGCAAAAGTTTTAGAGCCGTCTATTCCACTAACGTTACTAAGGTTAATCTCAATCCGGTCACCAACTTCGAACTTATCAGTTGAAATGCTCAAACTACCACTGCTTAAATCTATGGTTGTTGCACTGCTTATGGATGTGTTGGCAGGTGCTGTAACCACGAAATAATTGCAATTGGGATTTTTTTCTTTTGCAGAATTCAATGCCGTGATGGCAGCAGCCACTCCTTCAGCATTAAAAGTTGAAGCTACTGCTGCAGAAGGTGCATAAACGATTTCATCTTCTGTTCCCCAAGTATCTACATCTGCGTCTACCTTCACTTCATTCAGCCCAATCGTGAAGATAAAGTTATACGCCTTGCCGCGTTTCAAGGTGCCATTCGGAAGGGAGACGGTGGCCTTGGTTGAGGTCTTGGAGTATTTTTCACTGCTGCCATTAGACAAAGCGTCATCGAATGTGATGACATCATAATCAATCTCTACTAGGACATCCTTTTCGGAAGTGATGCCACCGGATGAAGTAAGATTAGTATTATCTGTAGGAGGAATGAGGAACAGGTATTCGTCAGTAGTCTTGCTGTCTACATCTTTGCGTTGAAACAGTTCCGTGGCGGTTCCATCTTGCTTTAAAACGACACAGTCCGTTGAATAATTCTTGTTGTAAAATGGCTGGCCTGAACCACTGCTACGGTCTACAAGAGACAGGACGCTGGCTAAATCATAATCAGATTCGGGTTTAACACTCGTGCTCTCTGTATAATCCCAAGTATCAGAGACCCATTGGTACACTGCTTTGCCATAGAATTTAGAATCGCTATTGTTGTTTTTTCCAACTATACGTGCACCTGTCACACAAACATACGTTTTGCCATCGCCTGCAGCACCCTGACCCGAATTGGTAAGATTCTTATCCAGTTTTGCCTGAAAATTCGCTCTGGACAGGATATGCTTGAATTGGAATTTTATATTTTCAGTAGTCCGCACTTCATCTTTGTTGGTAGCCACTACGAGATCGACCATCGCATTGGCGCTGCTATTGGTGCCGGTACTGGCACCGGCAGCCGCGCTACTTGCTGTACCTTTCACGGTAAAAGTCAGTTTAGGGTAACCTTGGTCTGTATTACCTGACAATGTTATACCATTATCAATGGCAGCTTCGCCACTTGTCGGGAAATTCGCAGCCGCGCTATACGGTCCATAAGCAAAGAACGTAATCTTGTCACCTTTCGTATTCGGCCAATATTTCAAAGGGGAATATTTCCAAGCACCAGGGCTTGTACTCTCCCATGCCACTTTCTGATTATACATGAAATTGGGAGCATAGCTATTGTTCGAATTGTCCGAAGGAAAGCCAGTCTGTCCGGTATAATACGCCAGCACACCGAATCCGCCCCCTTTGGTACTCCCGCTGGTAGTGGCCGGACTCCCTTGCAAAAGGGTCTGCGTGGTTTCCACACCTCTCGTCTGTACCCCCGTGTACACACTGAACCCTACCGCCGGATTGGCATCCGGACTCATTTCCGTAATCTCATTCTGCGAACAGCCTGCAAGGGCAAGGGCTGAAATCGCAATCAACAAATTCCTTGTTTTCATAAATCAAAAGTTTTTAATGATACATTATATTGTTAGTTTCGTAATCAGTTCTTTTATTAGCTCCGTAATCAGCGTTTACAGTGGCAACTCGCTTTCCTCCTCGTCTCCCCAATCATCCACGTCGATATCGAAACCTGAGTCGGAGCCGCCTTCGGGCTTTACGTCGGGGATGGGCGGAGCGGTGACCTCGATATAAAGCACCAGCGTACCACCTTCATCCTCCAACTCGTGCGCGGTGATGTCGAATACTTCATCCACTGTCGTCTTGCCGTCCACAAGCAGGGCACGCAGTGCCAGCTTGCGCGGAATCTCAGTCTCAAGGCCGAAAGTATTGAAGCGTCCGGTCAGCGTACCATTGAAGGGCGAACCGTCCGTGAAAGCAATATCATCCAACGTGAACTGCTGGAAGACGGTCTCACCGGAGACCTTGCCCGTAGAGAGATTGACGGACTCGGCCACCCCTTCCAGCGTGCCCGCTGCCGAACGGATATTATTCAATCCGACAACGTTGACCTCTACCTTCACTTCACGCGTCAGGCACCGGGGGACGAAAGACAGCACATACCGGCTGTCTACGCCCGAAGCCGGTGCGGAACGGCCGCGTGCCGCCGTAGGGCTATAGTTGCCCAGCATCTCTTCCGTCACCTCAAAGTCTTCCACCACACCGGCTGCCAGCTTCTCGGGAGAACTGACAATGACGCGCGTCGTGATACGCGTCGCCGGATCGGTACGGGTTTCCACATGGCGGGCATAGGCTTCCAGCTCTTCGTAGCATTCGCCACGGAAAGACAGACCGCCGAAGTCGCTGAAGGAACGGTTGAAGACCAGGACATCGTAACGACCCTTCGGCAGGCGGACTTTCTCGTAGGTGCGGTCGCCCATCAGTACCACTTTCGGCGTACCTCCATCCCGGGGATAGAAAACGGCAGTGGCACCGTTGGCTGCTTCTTCCGCATCCAGACCGGCACGGCTCCAGTCTACACGGATTTCAAACTCGGCTTCCATGTAATAGGTCAGTTCGCGACGGTCGCAACCGGAGAGATACAGACAGAAGAACAAAAGGACAGATAAGGAATAATTTGTTCTTATGTTCTTTTGTCTAAAAACAGACATATATCGTATGTGTCTCATCGTGCCCCTCCTTTCTTCGCCTTGCGGTTCAGCAGCCACACCAGCGAGATTTTCGCTTTCGTGGGTCCGAACCAGGTGTATTTGCCGTTCTCCTGCCAAAGCAGAGTCCGGTAATTGTCGCGGGCATGGTAATGGCGGTAATCGGTGCGGAGCATGCCGATGCCGATATTCAGTTCTAGATGCAGGTTGCGGGCGATGCGTGTAGTCCAACCATAACTGATACCTGCGGCGATGAAGAATTCGCCCTGATAACCGTTCTCTTTCCATTGCAGGTCGTACTTGCCGCCTCCGGCATACAGTCCGAGGAAATGACCGGTAAGCACTTCCCGCTTCATGCGGCTTTCCCTGCTGCCCAGCCAGTAGCGTCCTTCCAGTCCGCCCATCAATATCTGCAAGGCATATTTGTCACCGTCCAACAGCCACCACGGGAGCATGTATTCGCCGTTCACCGACCAGCGTTTGCCTATCGGCACTTCTATCTCCACATTCGGCATCAGGGCAGCATCAAACAGCAGGTTGGTTTTCAGGGCGAAAAGCGGACGCTCCTCCACCGCCTTATTTTGCGCATGGAGGCCGGGCAACAGCGTAAGCAATACTCCGCAGCAGAGGGCAAGACGCCTGATAGTTCCTATATAGTCAGGTAGATTCATAATTCTTGATACTGAACACCGGTCGGTCGATTTGCCGGTTTACCAATTGGATATTTTAATATCTGCCAGAAACTTACGTGCCACCTGGTTCAGAATGCCTATCTTGTGAGCTATCTGCCCATGGCTGATATAGAATGACTCAGGGGTGGGCACAGTGCAGCGGATAGGTTCATTCGTAGCTTGGAGCACATCCAGCAAGGATATGTCCGGCAACGGGCGGCACAATACGTATGAAGAAAGCGTTCCCGGGTTCTTGTCCGGCAACAGACGGATAAGATGGCTCTTTTCAAGTTCATCGAACAGTTTTTCCCGTTCACCTTCTGAAAAAAGGAAATCGGCTGATTGCATGTCATCCCCCGAAGAAATGTCATGTAAAATGGCAATGGCAGCTTGTGTCAGTGTAGATATCATAATACGTTTATTTTGTGCAACTGTTACTTATTAAATGATGGTTCAGCGGGCATTACTTACCAAGTAACAGGGAATAGCCTTCCTGCATGGAGGGAAAAAGAGTTTTCGTTCCGATAATTTAACGAGAAGAGCTACTTTCTCGATGGGAAAAGTGAATAGAAAAGTAGTCCATTTTTGAAGTATAAAGATGGAATAAAGCTTTATGTGTGTTTGTAAAGTGTCAGCTGGGGCAATATGGAATTTTAGGGGAGTGTGTGTTCGTAAATAAATAGATTTTAATAGATTAACATCGAAATTAAAGCTTTTATTTGGATAAACGAGAAAATATTTTCACCTTTGCGAAGTTAAATAGCCTGTTACTTGGTAAGTAATACTGTCCTGCCTCACAAGCCGTTACACGCGGTATTCTTTATGCCGTTTTCTTCTTTTCGTTGCACTGCGCAACGGAAATAATCAGTTCATCATTCGCCGCATCTACCTTCGCATTTTCAAAAGGTTTCAGGTAAGTTTCCGTTACCTTGATGGAAGAGTGTCCCAACGCCTTGCAGATAATGCCGATACCCATCCCGGCATAAAATGCCAGCGTAGCCCATGTGTGCCGCGGTGTATACGAACTCAGCCTCACACCGGGCAGCAACAGCGCCGCCACCCGCTCCAACTTTCGGTTGAAGCTGCGGAGCGCACGCAGGTAATCCGTGTATAGTTCCTTCCCCTTTTTCATCTTCCTGCCTTGTTCGTCCAGAACTGGAAACAGGTAAACGGAGCCGGGATTGGTATTTTTGAACTCCTCTATCAACGGTATCGCCTCTTTGGGAATACGCACCGTCATCTGCCGTCCCGTCTTGTGGCGGCTATACACAATCTTGTCCCCCTTCATATCCTGCTTGCGCAGATGGGCAAGGTCGATGAACGGCATCCCCCGAAACAGGAACATCAACAGGAAATAAGCCAGCGCACACCGCACCCCTTTGGGCAGTTTCTCAAAATCGGCATACATCAGTGCATTCATCTGCTCCTTCTCCAATGCCCGTTTGGTCTGCGACTCCACTTTGGTGTACACGTCATCGAACAGTTTCGCATGGTAGGGCAGCACCTTCTCATCGACAAGTCGGTGGTACACCGCCTTCAAATCCCGCATGTAGGTCGAGATGCTGTTCAGGCTCAACCCTTTCGGTTCCCCATCTTTCTTTTTCGCCCCTTCCTGCTTCATCCACTGTTCATACTCCTTCAGCCTGCCCGGAGTGAATACCTCGTCCACCGGCATCGGTGTTCCTTCGCCCCCGTAAAACTCCGTGATGGATTTCAGCGCGTAGGTGTACGTATGCACTGCCGACCGTTTCTTGTCTTTCTCCAACCGCTCGGTCACCAGCCGCATGTAGGATGCCAAGTCCGGCATCCCCGCGGTTTCCACCGTTTCCATAATTTTCTCTTTTTGATCCATAATACTTTGATTTTAATTTCCGCACTCGGCGTATGTCCTGAAACAGCCACGCCAAAGGGAAAGTTTATGGATGCAAAGTAAAGGATGTGAGAAAGTTATAAAGAAACAAAGCGTGTTCTTATTTACTTCTTCTCTCTTGCATAAGAGCGATGCCCATATATTATTATCACCACAAAACAGATAAGTGGAAGTACAAACGAAAGATTCACTGCCGGCATGCCGAACAACGTATGCCTATCGATGATGCTTGCCTGGAGCGGAGGCAATATCGAACCTCCCAGGATAGCCATTATCAGTCCTGCTGCCCCGAATTTTGCATCATCGCCCAACCCGCGGAGGGCTATCCCATAGATGGTGGGAAACATCAGCGACATACAGGCCGAAACACCGACCAGGCAATACATGCCTCCGATATTCTGCAGAAACATCACTCCGGCAGTAAACCCGCAAGCAACGATTGCAAGCACCTTCAGCAACAAGCCCGGACTGAGATAGCGCAGGATAAAAGTACATATAAACCGGCTGGCACAAAAGATAATCATCGCCACAATATTATATTCCTGCGACAACACCTCCGCCGCCTTCTCCTCCATCCCCTGCGACATAAACAGACGGGTACCGTATTGTATGACAAACGTCCAGCACATAATCTGTGCACCCACATAGAAGAACTGCGCAATAACCCCTTCGCGATAATGCCTGATGCAGAAAATACGTTTCAATGTCGGGAAGAAGTTGATATCATGAGACTGGTCGGCATTCTTGGGCATCTTCATCATCCGAATCAGTACCAGCATAATCAGAACGACAATGCCGATAGCCAGATAAGGCGCAATCAATACACTCAGGTCGGAATCGCGCACCGCCTCAAACTCTGCTGTAGAGAGCTGACTGCGTTCAATCGTCCCCATCGGGTTCAAACGATTCTGGATGAAGTTCATCGCCACATACATGCCCAGCAACGATCCCATCGGATTGAAAGACTGTGCCAGGTTCAAACGGCGGGTAGCGGTCTCTTCCGTACCCATAGAAAGGATATAAGGATTACAACTGGTTTCGAGAAACGACAAACCGCACGTCAGGATGAAATAAGCAATCAGAAACGGGTAATAACTTCCCATCATCATGGCGGGGAAGAACAGGAACGCACCGAGAGCATACATGCCCAGTCCCAAAAGTACACCCGCCTTATAAGAGAACCTGCGGATGAACATCGCCGCCGGAAATGCCATCGCAAAGTAACCGCCATAAAAGGCAACCTGCACCAATGCACCGTCCGTAACGCTCATACGGAAGATTTTGGAGAAAGCCTTCACCATGGGATTAGTTATATCATTGGCAAATCCCCACAGGGCAAAGCAGCTCGTAATCAAAATAAACGGTATCAGGTAGCTTACGCCATCCTTGGTTATTATTGAGTTTTTCATTGTGTTATTCATAAGGTAAAAAAGGTTCTTTAGTAATTACTCATACAAATGGAACATGCGTTCCATGGGTTGCCACTTCTCCGCCGATGTACTTCCAAGACGCACCAACTGGAAAATGGACATATAGTCCTCCCATTCTTGTTGGCGGGGCAGAGTGGCCAGGCGTTCCATCGCCGCGTCCCAGTCGAAGCCTACCGGAAACTCTACGATCATGAACAACCGCGTACCCAGTATGTATATCTCCATTTCAAGGATTCCCACTTCGCGAATACCCGCCATGATTTCGGGCCATATATGCTCCCTGCTATGCCGGCGACGATATTCGGCTATCAGTTCGGGATCATCGCGCAAATCCAGCGTCCGGCAATAGCGTTCCACCGGTTGCCGGTGTTCTTTGACGCGATAACTTTTTATTTTTGTTTCCATCGTTCCATCGTTTTTAAATTATTTCCTTTATTTCGTCCCGCTCCCGGATTTCTCCTTTTACCAGGGCTTGCACAAGGATATTGCCGATGGCCGTAGCCTCCACCGGACCGGCATACACGGGAATGCCCAACGCCTCGGCTGTCAAGCTGTTCAGCAACCTGTTACGGCAGCCTCCCCCCACAATGTGCAACTGCTCTACCGGAGACGGCAACAAACGGTTCAGTTGTTCCACCCCCCGCTTATAGCGCTGTGCCAGCGACTGCAATACGCAACGTACATACTCTCCCTGCGAAGCCGGCACCTGGCAGGCATGCTCCCTGCAATAATCCGCAATGGCGGCTTCCATGTCCATAGGGCTTTGGAAAGCCTTGTCATCCACGTCGACAACCGAGGGTATATCGGCACGTTCGGCAGCTGTTATCAGATACTCGTAGTCGGTTTCTTCACCCCGCTCCTTCCATTGCCTGATAAGCTGCTGCAACATCCACAGGCCGGTTATATTCTGCAGAAAACGGATCTTTCCGCCCACACCGCCTTCATTGGTAAAGCCACCGTTCCGGGCCTCTTCCGAAAGGATCGGTTCGTCTGTCTCGATGCCGAGCAGTGACCACGTGCCCGAACTCAGAAAAGCCCTGCACTTGCCTGCGGCCGGAACGGCAAAGACAGCGCTAGCCGTATCGTGCGACCCTACTGCGATGACCTCCACCTCTTCCGGCAGTCCGATTTCCTCCCGAATCTCCCGTTTCAGCCTGCCACGCACTGTACCCGGCATCACGATGTCACCGAAAAGATGCTGCGGCAATCCCAACTTCTCAATCAAGGCACGGTTCCACGTACGCGTGCGTGCATCCAGCAGTTCCGAGGTGGAAGCAATGCAATATTCATTATTGGCAACCCCGGTCAGATAGTAACTGAAAAGGTCGGGCATAAACAGCAGTCTATCGGCAACCTTCAATTGTACATCGTCGTTTTTCTTCATGCTGTAAAGCTGAAAAAGCGTATTGATGGACATAACCTGAATACCCGCCTCTGCATAGTGCTCCGCAAGTGCCGCTTCGTCAAAGAGTTCATCGGGCAACCCTTCAGTGCGCAAATCACGATAGCAAACCGGATTCCCCAATAAATTGCCGTCCTTATCTATCAGGCCAAAATCCACCCCCCAGGTATCGATGCCTATACTTTTAACAGTATATCCTTTACGGACAGCCTGCCGGAGTCCATTCTTCATTTCATCGAACAGCGCCAGGAAATCCCAGTACACATGATTGCCCATGCGCACCTGCCTGTTCGGAAAACGGTACACTTCTTCCAGCTTCAACACACCCTGGTCGATGGAACCGGCCATTACCCGGCCGCTTCCACCTCCAAAATCCACTGCTAAATAGGCATTCATCACTTCGTCTTTTTCCCCAGGATGTACGTCTCCAGGTCATCTATCTCTTCCGGTGTAAGCACCGTATAGTCCCCACCGGACTGGATGATAATGCGGCACGCCATCTCGAAGAACATGGCGCGTTCAAAAGCCTGGTCGAAGTCCTTGCCGCAAACCACCTGCCCATGTTTCAGGAGCAGCACGGAATTATGATCCTTCATATTCTCAATGACTGCCTGCGCCAGTTCCTTAGAACCGGGACGATAATAAGGTATCACCGGAATCTCGCTTCCCACATGGCAAGGCACCTCAGCCGTTACATTGAAGTTCACCGGGCGGTTCTTCATACAAGCCACAGCCGTGGCATAAGGCGACTGGAAATGGAGCACCACACCTACATCCGGACGTTCCCGCAGCACTCCCAGATGGAAGCCGCTTTCCATCGAAGGCTTTACTCCATTCAATACTTCTCCGGTAGAAAGCCGGCAAACCGCCACTTTCTCCTTCGTCAGCGAAGGCACCCAGGAGCCGGTGCCCGAAAGCAGCACCTCGTCTCCTATACGCCACGACAGATTACCACTGCTGCAAACCGTCAATCCGGCATCACCCACCCGATGGGCCTGGGCGACAAACTGTTCTATATGTTCATTTGTTATCATACTGTTTTCTTTAAGTTCAGAAACAACCTCTTTATTTGTAGACAGGACCATAAGTGGTACAAGCACGATAGTCTGCTCCCTCCTTATCCATACCGAAAGCATTCCATGCAGCAGGACGGAAAATCTTCTTTTCGTCTACATTGTGCATGCAAACCGGGATGCGAAGCATGGAAGCCAACGTAATCAGATCCTGACCGATATGTCCGTAACTGATAGCGCCATGATTGGCTCCCCAGTTATTCATAACCGAATACACGTCTTCGAATGCAGGCTGGTTGCAGAGACGGGGTACAAACCAGGTAGTGGGCCACGTACGGTCTGTACGTTCATTCAGCAGTTTATGGATTTCCGGGTCTATTTCTACCGTCCATCCTTCGGCAATCTGCAGCACGGGGCCAAGACCTTTTACCAGATTCAAGCGGCTCATAGTCACCGGCATTCCACCTCTTGACAGGAAGTTGGAAGAAAAACCGCCACCACGGAAGTAATCACGATTGGCAGGATACCAGGTCGTAGCTTCCAGACATTTTTCCATTTCATCTTCGGAGATTTCCCAGTGGGGCTTCATAGCCGGTTCGCCTTGCGCATCGACCTGTTGTCCGGTACCGTCCAAAGTCGTAGCACCTGAATTTATCAAATGGATGATACCATTCGCAGCCAGGCCGGTCAGTTCCTTACCCGTCACCCGCTTCACAGCTTCGGGGCTCCAATAAGTGCGCACATCCGAGAAGATTTGTGCACGGTTCGTCAGCAAATGGCCGAAGAGCATAGCTACACCATTGCAGGCATCATTCTCTGTAGCTACGACGTAGGCTTCACGAATGCCGTTCCAGTCGAAAGAGGTATTCAGCAAGGCTTCGGAGTAGTCACCATTCGGATAGAAATCGGTCCATTGGCGCTGTCCCTGGAAACCTGCGGCAATGGCATTGTGGCCAAGCGCCTCTTCCTTGAAGCCCATTTCCTTCAGTTTCGGATTCCCTTGCATCAGATCGCGCATGATGATAGTCATTTTCACAATGAACTCCCAATCTTCATCTTTCTGCTCACGGGTCTTGGTCTTTGCCGGAATATTGAAATCCTCACCCTCATTCTTCTTGCAGTATTTTTCGGTCCAAGCCATGGCTTTGGCAAATTCTTCCTTATCATAGATCCCTTCAGTCATGCGACGGATAATCTCAGTCAAATCCACCGATTCACACCGCATGCCCAGGTATTCCTGGAAGAAGTCGGGATTGACGATAGAACCTGCAATACCCATAGAGACGCTGCCCATCGACAAATAAGACTTCCCTCTCATCGTAGCCACCGCCTGCGCTGCACGTGCAAAGCGCAAAAGCTTCTCGGCAACATCATCCGGAATGGAATTATCATCCAAATCCTGCACATCGCGTCCGTAGATGCCGAAAGCAGGCAAACCTTTCTGTGCATGACCTGCCAATACAGCTGCCAGATATACGGCTCCCGGACGTTCCGTACCGTTGAATCCCCATACAGCTTTCGGATAATACGGATTCATATCCATTGTTTCGGCACCGTAGCACCAGCAGGAAGTTACCGTAATGGTAGCCCCCACCCCTTCGCGTTCAAACTTCTCGGCACAAGCAGCGCTTTCGGCCACACGTCCGATAGTGCCGTCGGCAATCACACATTCCACGGGACTTCCGTCACCGTTTTTCAAGTTAGCGGTAATCAACGCGGCTACTGCCTTTGCCAAATTCATAGTCTTTTCTTCAAGACTCTCACGTACGCCACCCTGGCGACCGTCGATAGTGGGACGAATCCCGATTTTCGGATACTTTTTCATTTTTTTATTATTAAGTTAATATACTGTGCTGAACTATGCTGATCATTATCTATAAAAAAGGCTATAAGGAGCCTCTCAGATGAACCTCGGTCGGCAGATAAACCTGTACGGGATTACCGGTAAGGATGAAGTCTGCCGTCATCATCCCCATCTTCTTCCAGTCGATACTTAATGCGGTTATCCCTTTGTCAATCACTTCGTAGGCCGGTGTATCGTTGTAAGCTATCAAACCGAAATCAACGCCGCACGTCAATCCTGCTGCGCGGCTCTTCTTTACAATCTCTACAACGTCCACCTGCCGGATGGCGATATAAGCCTCCCCCGAATGTACCTCCCGTTCCTCCATACTTTCTATTACTTCACAATCCAAGTGATAGTCCGCACAATACTTCTCGAAGTATTCACGTGTCTCCCTGGGATGTTTGCTCTCTTTCGTCAGAAAAAAGACCAGCTTGCGATAGCGCTGCAACTTGTCGGACAGTTGCGCCATGGCGCGATAGAAAGATTTGCCAAAGTCCTGGCAAATGTACGAGTACTCTTTCTTGTCGAACTGTCCGAAGTCGAGCAGCAACAGACGTGAAGAATCTATCTTATACAGATAAGGAGAAAACTTCTCATTGTCGAAGTTCATGACGACATATTTGTTATATCGCCCGAGCGATTCACGAAGTATGGCATTGAACAATGATTCGTTGTACTGATGAAACCACAGGTCTACTTTATAGCGGGTAGAAAGACGCTTGACAAAACTATTGTAAAGTGTATCTTTGAAAGGAGAATATTCGTCAAGCAACAGCAAGATGTTTTTTTGCCTGTTTACCACATAGTAGCCTTTGCCGGGTGTAGAGTCAATGACGCCTCTCTCCTTCAGATCGATAAAAGCCTTGAACACCGTATCTCTGGACACCTTATAGTCCTGACTCAACTGATTGATGGAAGGCAAAGCGTCGTCCATCTTATATTTACCCATTGAGATATCCTGCCCAATGAGATCGGCCAGTTGCTTGACTTTGGTAGTTTGTTGTCCAAAAATTACTTTCATATTATAAAGACTTACTTAGCATTAAAAGAGGAAGTCAACTATGCTGAACTATCCTGCTGCAAAGAAATACAATTTATTTATTATCAGAAAGAAGCATCAGTATGTTTAATAGCATATTATCAGGCATTCAAGCCGAATTATTTCTTAAAATTCGCCAATTTATTCCTATAATAGCTTTCCACATCTTTCCAATGATAATAAGGAGCAAGTTCGCTTTCAACCGGCAGTTTCATTTCCTGTTCATTGAGCAAGACTTTCACAAGGACATCATCATTCCCCTTCTTGCGATAAAAGACGAACTGTATATTGCATGCCTTAGGGAAGATGCGATAATTGCGCCAAACATCAGCCAACTTCTCCATATCGGTAGTCTGATAGGCACAATCGCCCAATTCCAGCAGACAAGCCAAAGGAAGCACACAAGTTTCGTGACCGAAACGCAAGGTTACGCTATTCTCTTTCTTCACAACACAGGTATCTGCCGTGTTCAATATATTTTCAAGCAGATTGGCTTCTACATAAGGCATCTTGCCCTGGGTGAGCGGAGACGGTCCATAGTCGATGTACCATTCTACGTTGCCGATTGCCCACAAGTCATAGCATTCTTCTTTCGTGAAAAGAGAGTAAAGCTCCAGATCCGTATCGTGGCTCTGCATAATGACTGCCAACTCAAACAAGTAACTCATCAACTTGCCCGCATCCACTTTCCATCTCACATAATCTTCGCTGTTGAAGAGAGATTTCATCAAACGCTCCGGGTGAAGATGTTCCTTTCTGAAAGCCTCCTTTACGGCAAGCACTTCGTCCTCCTGACGCTTCTTATTGAAATATTCATCTTTATAATTCATGTAGTACTTATCGTAATAAGTAGCCTCGTTCCTGATTCTCAGTTCCGGGTTCTGAGACTGCAATTGCAGGCATTCGGCCATCATGGAGAGAATGCAGCGCACAACAATCGTAGAACGTGCATCCACCTCTGCTGTTCCTTGAAACACTTCGGGGAAGTTTTTGTACATTCTCTGCGCAATGCCCCTATGCTGGCGTGCGCCCAGCGGAGTCAAATCACCGTATCTGTCTTTAGCCATCCGTGCAATGCTATCTACAAGGAGAAGCGTCTTTTGCCCCAATTCGGTAAGCGCTCCGTCTTTCTCAGCCTCACGGAGAATTGCCAGTGGCTTTGTATAGTCATCGGGATTCACACGATAACGGGAGCCGTGGCGTGCATAATGGCTCAGATAAAACGGTTTATACCCCTTAGGCGGAGCAGTCATCGTGAAATGAGGCTCGGGATAGGCATAATGATTGGCTGCCGAACGATGGATATTCTCGAATATTTCTTCTTTCGCTGTCTGTGCGCTCATTCCAAGCACCAGCCAACAGAGGAGGGTCAATACTATAAAACGTTTCATTCTTTAGTGTTTTAATAAGTTTCAGATATAGGGGTTATTCACTTACGTAAGGGCCAAACTTTTTCGATATGGTCAAATCCTCTTTCCGGGCATCGAGTACATACACTTCATACTTTCCATCCGGATATACTCTTATCACGATATGTCCTTGTTTGGCTTTTATGCCGCGGGCAAACCAAGGGCCTATGCCTATTCCTGTCTGGTCATTATAATAAGTCATAAAGACATCCCTTTTCTGCGTGCCGATATTCTCAGATAATAATCGTTGACCGACTTCAGCCCCCGGATGATCCGTACTCCACGATTGCGCCACCACCACTTTAGGATCGAGCACTTGCAGGAAGTTCCGGTTAGTAGCATCCCGATTGCTATGATGATTGAGTGATACAGCTGACACTTTACCTATTATCGGTGCCATAGGGGTTTCTATATCATACCATTCTGCATGGTCCTGGTCTACCAAACCGGAATTATCACCTCCTGCATAATACTTGAACTTACCATATTTCACTACGACAGCCGTTGACATCTGATTCTCACTGTATTTTCCATTCTTTGCCAGCAAGTCTTCCTTTGTAAACAGAACAGTCGTATTTTTGCCTTCTCCCGTCCACAGCAGATTATTGGATTTTATATTCCTGACTTCAAAATCGGGATAAGCTTTCGGCTCTTTCTGCAATACGAACTGCGTATTCGATCCTATATCAAACTTCTCCGGCACCAATCCATTATGTTCTTTTTGATATTTCAGGAACTCCAGCAGATTCAGGAAAGAAGGCAGATCCACTCCACCTTTTCCCGAACGCAAATCTACCGGGAACTGATAGTCGGGATAATCTCTGTCCACATAAGTCTTGATAGGGATTACGTCTCCGACTTCTGTCAATCCGGTAATGCGGTAGCCGTTTTTAGAAGTACCGGATGTCTTCTGTATATTACCATAATGGTCGGAATGAAAATGAGTCAGAAGGAAATAGTCAATTACTGCATTGTCTTTCCCCAGCACATTCGTTACATAGTTAATGATAGACGAACCGGGCGTATAGCTACTGTTCGGGAATATCGGCGCTGCAAACATCGGAGCATACTTAGCCGCATACTCCTTGCCGTCAAAATCACCGGCATCGATCATCATGGTGGTGCCGTCCGGGAAAATCAACAACGCACAATTACCCCGGCCGGTATTGATGTGATGGATGTCCAGATAACCTTTCTCCCACTTTGGGAGTTGGTTTTGCGCCGCCATAAAGGCAGCGCAAAACATTGCAAATAAGAATAGAATGCTTTTTCTCATGATTGGTCTGTTTTTTAATTATATCCTTCATTCTGTTTGGTTGCAGAATCCGTATCAATCTGTGCTTGCGGAATAGGTTGTACATAATTCTGTTCTGTTATGGAAATGCCGTTATATCCGGGAGTTCTGGCAAAATAAGCATTCATCACTGCAACAGCTTTACCGGTTCTCACCAAATCAAACCAGCGGTGCCCTTCATTAACGAGTTCTTTGCGCCTTTCTAATGCTATTTCGTCTTTCATCAACGTAGCATCACTAATTGCAACCTTGTCAATACCTGCCCGTTCCTTAATCAAGTTCAAGTACTCATTGGCTTTAGGCATATCATTTTTCTCGGCATAACACTCGGCAAGCATTAAGAGAACATCGGCATAGCGCAATACAATGATATTGCTGCCACCATCTGCAACCGTAGCCGATGTCTGTTTCAACTTTCCAGTTCCTATCACTCCATTTTTTGTAACAATAAAGTAGGCCGACTTACGCTTGTCACTATCAGCAAATAAACCGTAGACTTCATTTGTCGGCAAGTTGTGCCCTTTCGAACCGCTGACATATCCCGAAGGGCTGAAGTTCTGGAAGGCATTGCTACCCTCGGAATTGCCATTTATACCCGATTCAAACTGTACATCAAATATAACTTCCTTATTTCCCTTATTATTGACATCAAATATATCCGCAGGCTCATCCAACAAAGCATATCCTAACTTTTCTACTTCCTGCAAGTATTTCAGGCTATTATCGTAATCCTTTAAAGTAAGATAAACCTTGCCCAGAAGTGCCGCAGCAGCACCTTTGGTAGCACGCCCCAGTTCTGCAGGTTTTTCCGGAAGTAACGCAAAAGCATCAGTCAGATCTTTAACAATTTGTTTATACACTTCATCTTTAGGAGTTCTTGCTTGCCCAAAGAAATCATTCGGATTAGTAGTTTCCTGGATAACCAATTGAACATCACCGAATATACGAACCAAATTGAAATACATCAATCCGCGCAGAAAGTACATTTCCCCCTTAATCTTTTCTTTCTCTGCTTCCGGCATATCGCCGATTCCATCTACCCGGTTCAGTATCACATTACATTGTTGGATACCCTTAAAATGATGACTCCAAGCTTTATCAATCACAGTGTTGGCAGAAGTCATAGAAAACAAATCCAACTGACCATAATTACCATTATCATTCGCCGGGACTTCATCCCATGTGTTATCAGAGGGAAGTTCGCCTAAAACCAAATTGCCCACTTTATACAATCCCTCAGCCTGCAATATTCCATAAGCAGAATTTACTCCTTTTCTTAGCTGTTCAGCATCTTTATAATAGTTGTTCAATACATTCTGCATGTCCGGACTCAAATCCAAAAGATCACCTGAACACCCGGTAAACATAAATACTGTTATTCCCAGTACGATACTATATATTATTCTCAGCGCTTTCATATCCATTATTCTGTATTAAAAGTTTATATTCAATCCCAAAGAGAAAGTACGCGGCAAAGGATAGTTATAACTTTCCAAACCCTGATTCAGTGCATCTGTGGAATTTCCATTGATACTCATCCCCTTATAAGGCGTCAGCAGCAGTAAGTTATTAGCAAGGAAATAGACTTGCGTTCTCTGAATTCCCAAACGATTGGTAAACAAAGACGGCAACTCATAAGAAAGTTTCAGACTACGAATATTTAAGTTTGAAGCATTATAAAAGAACTTATTCGAAATACGCGCTTCCTTACGTGCATTAGAGAAATTACCCATATTAGGAGTTGCATAAGTTCCATTAGGATTATTGACCGGATGATAACGGTTATTAAAATACTCCTTTGTAGTAACAGCGAAACCTTCACCTGTATCCATATACGTAGCCAAAGCAGTACTATATAGCTTTTTACCCAATTCACTATATAAATCCAATGCCAACTCAAAACTCTTATAACGGAATGTATTGTTCCAGCCTAATACCACTTTAGGAAGTGGAGAGCCGAAGCTTCTTTTGTCCTTCGTATCAATAACCTTATCATCATTTTGATTCTTGATGATATAATCACCTATTTGCGTACCTGCCATAGCGGGATATTTCTTAAAATCTTCTTCGGACTTATAAATACCGATAACTTCATATCCATACAGTTCGGATATAGATTTTCCGACTTCCGTTATAGAGAACCCCTTACTGCCAATAATTTGAGTTTGTCCGGGAGCAAGTGCCAGAACTTTATTCTTATTAGTCGACATGTTCAATGACGAGTTCCATGCAATGGGTCCCAAGTTAACATCTTTAGCCGTTGAAAAGCGTATCTCAAAACCCGTATTTCTTACTTTGCCAATATTTTGCAAGGAAGTAGTATATCCTGATTGTTGGGGTACGGGGACACTTAACAGTAAGTCATTGGTATTAGCCAAATAAAAATCTGCATTAATACCCAGATATTTGAACAGAGTAACATCCAAACCAATATTCCAGGTGGACGTCATTTCCCAAGACAAATCGGGATTGGGAGATGAATTAATAACTGTACCGGGGGCTAAAGAGCCACCAAACAAATAATCATTGGATGACATTAAAGCCTGGGCGCCGTAATTCGCAATCTGGTTATTACCGGATTTACCCCAGCTAACTCTCAACTTAGCATAATCAATCGCCGAACTGTTCTTCATAAACTTCTCATTAGAAATCAGCCAGGCAGCAGATAAAGCCGGAAACATACCCCACTTCGTATTACTACCAAACCGTGACGAACCGTCCCTACGCATAGAAGCACTAAACATATATTTATCCTGCCAGTTATAATTCAAACGTGCAAAATATGAAATCATGGCCCAAGCGTACTGTGAAGGTTCTACCTTGAACGAGCTCCCTCCTGCAATATTCTTGATAGAGCTATCGCCAAAGTCGGTAGCAGTAACTTTCAGTATTTCCTGATCTTCTCTTTGGTAAGACTGCCCCAGCAAGACTTGTATAGTATGTTCTTTGATAAGTTTGTTGTAAGTCAAGGTATTCTCAATCAGGTAATTCTTTCTGTTCGTATTACTTTGAGAAGCGCTTATCGGTTGAGGGGCGGCAGCACGATATTTCCCGATATCTGCCGGAGTATAGAATTTATAGATTGAGGCATCATAATCGGCTCCGATATTGGTTTTGAATTTAAAGTCTTTGAATAGTTTCACTTCGGCATACATATTACCAAAGAGTCTGAGCCGGTCCGTCTTACGGTCTACTTTCTTGGCTATTGCAACAGGATTTTCATACAATGCGCCATCTGTATCGACATTGGCATTAATCTGCTCTGATATGGCCAGCGTTCCATCTTCATTGTATGGAGCGAAGAAAGGATATATGCCGGTAGCAATATTCAGAAAGTTACTGCTCATGGCATCCTCATCAAAAGTATTTTGCTTGGAATAACTGGGAGAGAAAGAGAAACCAAGAGTTATCGTATTGGTAGGCATCAGTTTCAAGTTAACATTTGCAGAGAATTTATCAAAATCAGTACCAATGATGATACCTTCCTGCTTCATATACCCTGCCGACAGTGAGTAAAATGCCTTCTCCGAACCGCCATTTACAGATATATTATAATCCTGCATAGGTGCCAACTGAAATACTTCATCCAGCCAGTTAGTATTAGTCAGCCCTTTCTGTCCATTCAGATAGGGGTAAAGATAATCCGGTATAAGTTCGCGCTTGGAGGCTCCATTTGCTTTTCTCGTAGCCGTATCATCCGTTTCCTTCCGTTTCAGCGGGTCCTTATTCACATAACCGGTATTACGTGCTTCAAGCATATACTGAGCCATATCATAAGCATCTACAAGTTCAAGTTTGTCATATCGTTGCTGCAAACTGAAAGTAGCCGAAAGAGTAACGGTGGGTTTACTGGTTTTTCCGCTTTTGGTTGTAATCATGATAATACCATTTGCTCCTCTTGAACCGTAAATAGCGGTAGAAGCTGCATCTTTCAAGACCTCAATAGACTGTATGGCATTCATATTAATGCTATTGATATCCGATCCTTCCGTCAGAGGAAACCCGTCTACTACAATCAACGGCTTGCTCCCGGCTGTCAGAGTTCCCACGCCGCGAACATTGATAACCGGACTACCTCCCGGTGTGCCCGAAGGCATCGATACCTGCACACCTGCCATCTTACCGGAAAGCGCGGAGGCAAAGTTGGTTGATGGATAATTTTGCAGTTCACCCGCTTTAACAGAAGATATTGAACCGGTAGAACTTTTCACAGTAGTCGTTCCATAACCAATGACAACCACCTCATCCAGCTGCTTGGAATCTTCCACCAAAGTGATGGCAAACGTATTCCTATCCCTCACCGGAAGTTCCTGACTACCATAGCCGATGTACGACACCACAATCGTAGCATCCGACGGCACACCGGTCAAAGAGAAATTACCGTCTATATCGGTTATTGCACCATTGGATGTTCCCTTTACCTGAATGGTTGCCCCGATAATGGATTCCCCCCTTTCATCAGTAATTTTCCCTTTAATATCTTTGGGAGTCCCCTCATATTGGCCTGCCACCTTCTTTTTGGAAATCAGAATCATTTTATTCTGTATCGTGAATTCCAAGCCAGGCCCCAGAATAGCTGAAAGGACCTTCTCGACAGGCACCTCTTTAAAAGATTCTGTTATCTTTTTACTTCCATCCACATCCTGGACTTCATAGATAATAGACAACCCCGTTTGTTGCTCTATCTCCTTCAGAACAGATTTAAGAGGCTGTGCCTTAAAGTCTTTGCTCACTGTCTGAGCATTCGCCATACCACAAAGTATGCATAGGGTTACCAATAAAAGCAACCTACATAATGGTTTTCTCATGTTGTTCATAGGAATAATTTTAGAATTGTTGTTACTTAAAAAACAGTTCTTTTAAATGTTAGACATAGTGTTAAATTTAAAAGGTTGAAACTAAAACATGTTTTATTCTCTGATATATATATATTCTTCTTTTCGTTCTACAGTAATCGGGATTAGCTTCTGCAAAGCATCCATCACTTCTCCTATCGTCTCCTGATTGCGAAGTGAGATACGGAATGCCTTGTCTCCCAGTTGCTCCGACTCCAATTCTATCCTCACATCATACTGGCGTGACAATTTCTGAACCAGCTCTTTCAGCGTGATGTGATCGAATTCCAACCTATTTTCGGCCCAAGCCTTGGCCTGCGGTGCATTTACCTTTTCACGCAGGAACTTGCCGGAAACCCGATTCAAGCGTAAAGATTCTCCGGGAGTCATTTTCAGCACTTGCTTATTGTACAGAAGTTCCACATGTCCTTCCATCAAAGTGGTAGAAGCAAACGAATCGTCCGGATAGGCAGAGACATTGAACTTCGTACCTTTTACAACCACTGCATAGGCAGGCGTTTCTACCGTAAACAGCTCTCCTTCATGCTTCTTTACTTCAAAATACCCTTCACCGTACAACTTTACAATACGATTGTCTTTATTGAATTTATTGGAATATTGCAACTTTGAACCCGCATTCAGCCATACCTCCGTACCATCCGACAAAGTAACTTTGCTTTTCTCTCCGTAAGGCGCTTCCAGCGTGAAGTAAGTCTCCGGTTGTAGATAGGAAACCGTATTCCATATTCCTAAGGTTGCCCCGGCAGTCAGCACTACGATAGCGGCAACGGCGGCAATCTTTCTCCAGAATACCGGTTTGGAAGATATCAGCATCGGAGTTACCGCTTCGTGAACGCGCATCTTGTTCTGCAATCTCATCCATTCACGTTCAGTCTCTTCATCCGCCACAGAAGAAAGCAGCCATTCATGTTCCCAAGCCTTGAACCGTGAGTGATTTTCCTCACTTGCCCGGATAAAACGGAATAAGCGTTCTTCCTCCGTACGCTGAATCCTACCTTCAAAATAACGGATTGCCAATGCCTGAATATCAATTTCTTCTTTCATAAGTGTTATTGCCTTTCTATAAGATGTAACAACTATAATTTCTCTTACCCAACCTGCCAAAGCAAAAAAAAGCAGAAAACTTTCATTTCCTGCTTTCCTAATATACTATATCCCAAACTTTCATTCATTAAAAATAACCCAGGCAAGCACCATAATGTAGACGTCTATCGGATATTTGTCCTTGAAGTGCTTGGAGAAAATATTCAGTGCTTTGGCTATCTGTTTCTCCACCGCAGTGGTCGAGATTTGCAGTTTGTCTGCTATTTCGCGGTTCTTCAGTTCCTTAAAACGGCTCATGATAAATACTTCACGGCAACGCTCTGGCAGATTGTCTATCACAATCTTTATTTGTTGCTGCAACTCATCGTACAAAAGGCCATATTCGGCATCCATTGCAAAGTCGGCATAGTACAGCCTCTCTTCGCCTTCCTGCTTTGCCAGATATTCTATCTGATGCTTTTCTATGATCGAAAGATGTTTAAGATAATTAAGGCAGCTGTTGCGCACCATGGCAAACAAAAGAGAGGTAACAGAGACTGCAGAAAGCAGCTCCCGCTTTTCCCAAAACTTTAAGAAACATTCCTGAATTATGTCCCGAGCCACTTCTTCGTCGTTCACAAAACGAATAGCATACCCTTGCAGCCGAGGATAATACTTCTTAAAAAGAAATTCAAAAGCCTCTTTGTTATTCAGCTTGATTTCCGACAACAGCACAGCTTCATCAGTAAATTCCGTCATAATGTTTTTATTTGTTCGGACACAAAAGTATGGTATGCTTTTTTCATGGGTGTTACAAACAATTGAATATCCGAAGTCGGTTAACAGAATACAATGTTCGCGAAATTTTATAAGATATGCAAATTGTGGCAGGAAATATTGTCGATTATCTGCTCGATCAGTTTAAATATCCACAATATGCTTTGTTTATCACAGTGAACTTTTTATCTTTGCAATAATTAAATGGCCATTAAATTAATGACGATTAAATTAATAATAAGTCTGATAAACTATGAGATTTTATAATCGCGAAGAAGAAATAGAATTGCTCCAACGGACGGAAGAGAAATCACTTTCGTCTGCCTGCTTCACTGTCATTATGGGACGTAGACGCGTAGGCAAAACAACCTTATTGCGAAAAGTCTTTGAAGGGAAACGATACATTTATCTGTTCGTCTCGCGCACCAATGAAGCACTATTGTGTGAGGCCTTCAAAAAAGAAATAACAGAGAAATTATCCGTTCCTATTTATGGCACTCCCAACCGTTTTATAGAATTATTCGAGTCATTGATGCAATATGCTTCACGGGAACATTTCACACTCATTATTGATGAGTTCCAAGACTTTGACCGTGTTAACCCTTCTATTTTCAGCGGTATACAGAACATTTGGGACCAGTATGCATCGCAAGCCAAAATTAATCTTATTGTTTGCGGTTCTATTTATTCTCTGATGAAGCAACTCTTTGAAGACCGTAAAGAGCCTTTGTTTGGACGTCTGACATCCAAATTCATCCTAAAGCCCTTTAAGACTTCTGTGCTCATAGAAATCTTGCAAGATTACAATCCTTCATTTACACCGGAGGACTTACTATGCCTGTATACATTAACCGGTGGAGTAGCCAAATACGTAAATTTATTAATGGATGCCGGTGCCTGTACCAAAGATGCCATGATAGACTTCGTAACACAACCCGATTCCCCATTACTGACAGAAGGCAAGGATATGCTGATACAAGAATTCGGGCGCGATTACAGCACCTACTTTTCTATCTTGCAATTGATTGCTTCGGGGAACTCCCGCCAAAGCGAGATAGACGGCATCATCGGAAAGAATAGCGGTCCGTATCTGAAAAATCTCTATGAGGATTATTCACTCATTCAGAAGCGCCTTCCCCTCTTGTCCAAACCCGGAGCAAGGAATCTGCGTTGGTTCATGTCAGATAACTTCCTGAATTTCTGGTTTCGTTTTATCTATCCCTACCAATCGGTCATTGAATTGGAGAAATACGACCTGCTCAATGAATACATCAAAAGCCATTACGTACAATATAGTGGTTGGATGCTGGAGAAGTATTTTCGTGAAAGAATTGCTGAAACCACGGCTGTAACTCAAGTAGGTAACTATTGGGATAATAAAGGAGAGAACGAGATTGATTTAATTGCATTAAACGACTTCGAAAAAGACGGTATTGTAGCTGAAGTTAAGCGCAACGCGGATAAAATCAGCTATACACTTCTGGCACAGAAAGTGGCGAACTTGCCTAAAGAGTTTTCTAAATACAATTTGGTTCAGAAGGGATTTTCTTTGGAAGACATGCTGAAATAATAGATATGATTCCCGATACCTCAAAATCTTTTCATGGGAAATACCCGAAAATCTCAAAATCTTCGTTCGCTTCACCTCTTATTTTGAAATAAGAATATTTCCGTCACAGCCACGAGAAATCCCTTTCATCCCTCTCAGAAGTATCTGTAAGGTACATTTTGCAGGGCTACACCCTATACGTTGGATGGCTACACCCTTTACTGCAAATGGCTACACCATCCGGGCAAAAGGGTGTAGCCCTGCAAAAAGGATTCTTCTTCTGTTCTATTTCTCTTCTTTTTCTGACCTTCTCCCTACTTTCTCCCTGTCTATAGAGTGGGAAAATACAAGAAGCAGATAAGACTCGGGTAAGAACCGGGTAAGAAGGAGGTAAGAGGCAGATAAAATTGTTCTATTTGTCGTTTTCGAGAAACGGACAGATCATTTTTCTGAGTTCCTTACATCCACCTCCTCACCCAAAAGTCAGTGAAACCGAAGGAAATTTACAGCAACTCCCCACCAACAAAGCATTTCAAAAGTAGCTTCATTATCAAACAAATAAGTAATGAACATGGTGTTGAAAACTTCTCTGCAAGATTTTAGTTAAAAGATTGTGGGGAATTGTGGGGAAATGTGTATTTTTACCGTCGCTTATTATAATAAGGTGAGAAATGATACAATTTTTAGGCAATATCGAAGCTAAAACAGACGCGAAAGGGAGAGTTTTTATCCCTGCCGGCTTCCGGAAACAGCTGCAGGCTGCATCCGAAGAGAGACTCGTATTGCGTAAAGACGTATATCAGGACTGCCTGGTGCTCTACCCCGAAAGCGTATGGTTTGCCACGCAAAACCAACTACGGCGGAGACTGAACAAGTGGAACGCCAAGCAACAAGCCATCTTCCGCCAGTTTGTGAGCGATGCAGAAGTGGTGACTCCCGATGGGAACGGACGCATCCTGCTGCCGAAACGCTACCTGCAAATGGCAGGCATACAAAGCGATGTACGCTTTATCGGCATGGACAACACCATCGAAATATGGGCAAAAGAGCGTGCAGACCAACCGTTCATGAGTCCCGAAGAGTTCAGCGAAACTCTTGAGGGGCTGCTGGGAGAAGAGAATATCTGCGAAGAAGAGGGCGAAAATAGAGAAGACGCCAAAGTGATGAATGACTAACAACCAGCTATTGATGATGAAAGAAGAAACGACATACCATATCCCGGTGCTGCTGATGCCAAGCGTAGACGCAATGAACATCCGACCGGACGGCACATACGTAGATGTTACGTTTGGCGGTGGTGGACATTCCCGTGAGATACTCTCCCGCCTGGGAGACGGAGGACGTCTGCTGGGGTTCGACCAGGACGAGGATGCGGAACGTAACATTGTGAACGACCCGCATTTTACATTTGTGCGCAGTAACTTCCGCTATCTGCATAACTTCCTACGGTATCACGACATTGAAGAAGTGGACGCCATACTTGCCGACCTCGGCGTATCGTCCCACCACTTCGACGATAGCGAGCGGGGGTTCTCCTTCCGCTTTGACGGAGCGCTGGACATGCGCATGAACAAGCGCGCCGGTGCCACTGCTGCCGACGTAGTGAATACTTACAGTGAAGAACGCCTGGCAGATATATTCTACCTGTACGGCGAACTGAAGAACAGCCGCAAACTGGCATCCGTCATTGCAAAGGCACGCACCACGCAGAAGATAACAACCATCGGCGAATTTCTGGAAATCATCAAACCTCTCTTCGGCCGCGAACGCGAGAAGAAAGAGCTGGCAAAAGTATTCCAAGCCCTGCGCATTGAAGTAAATCAGGAAATGGAAGCGCTGAAAGAGATGCTGTATGCCGCCACAGAAGCCCTGAAGCCGGGTGGACGGCTGGTTGTAATCACTTACCACTCACTGGAAGACCGCATGGTAAAAAATATCATGAAGACCGGCAATGTGGAAGGCAAGGCGGAAAAAGACTTCTTCGGAAACGTGCTGACTCCTTTCCGGCAGGTGAACAACAAAGTGATTGTTCCGGACGAAGCAGAGATAGAGCGGAACCCACGTTCGCGAAGCGCCAAACTGAGAATTGCAGAGAAGATGATAAAGGAATAAGATGACAGAGCGATAAGGCGATAAAGTAATAAAGCGATGAGTGAAATGGAAAATAAACAAGAAGGAAAGAAAACTGAAAAGGCGAAAAAGCGCACCTCACTGAAGAATATCATTGGTGGCGACATCCTGGCTACTGACTTTTTCCGTCGGCAGACCAAGCTGATAGTCCTCATCATGGTACTTATTCTGTTCTATATACACAATCGCTACGCCTGCCAGCAGCAGATGATAGAAATAGACAGGCTCAAGAAAGAGCTTATAGACATCAAGTACGATGCCTTGACACGCAGCTCGGAACTGATGGAACGGAGCCGGCAATCGCGCATTGAGGAATATATATCAACCAAAGAGAGCGATTTGCAGACCTCCACCCATCCGCCGTATCTGATAAAGAAATAAGATTGTAAAACGTAAACAGTAGATAAAATTGGCCGTAAATAAGAAAAATATAATGACCCGTTACTCCTTCGTCGTCCTTCTTCTGGGACTGGTGGGGATAGCCATTGTCGTGAAAGGCGCCATGATTATGTTTGCCGAACGACAATACTGGCACGACGTAGCCGATCGTTTCGTGAAAGAGAATGTAACGGTAAAGCCCAACCGGGGAAATATCCTTTCTTCGGACGGCAAACTGATGGCAAGTTCGCTGCCCGAATATAAAATCTTTATGGACTTCATGTCCGGCGAACGGGACGAAGCCCGCCGCAAGAAAGACCAGCAGCGCAAAGACTCCATTTGGAAAGCCAATTTGGATTCTATCTGCATCGGGCTCAACCAAATCTTCCCCGACGTCAGCGTAAACACCTTCAAGAACCATCTGCGCAAGGGACGGGAAATGAAAAGCCGGAACTACAACATCCTGCCCAACCGCAACCGCCGTATCTCCTACATCCAATACAAGGAAGCAAAGCGGCTGCCGGTATTCAAGATGAACAAATACAAAGGCGGTTTCCACGAACAGGTTTACAACCAACGCAAGAAGCCGTTCGGCTCTCTCGCTGCCCAAACCCTGGGACGCCTCTACGCCGATACCGCCATGGGAGCCCGTAACGGTATCGAGCTTGCCTTCGATACCCTGTTGAAAGGCCGCGACGGCATCACTCACCGTCAAAAGGTAATGAACAAATACCTCAACATCGTAGACCTGCCTCCGGTGGATGGCTGCGACATTGTTTCCACACTCGATGTGGGCATGCAGGACATCTGCGAAAAGGCACTGGTAGACAAGCTGAAAGAAATCAATGCCAACGTAGGCGTAGCCGTACTGATGGAAGTAGCCACGGGAGAAGTAAAAGCCATCGTCAACATGATGAAAGCAGGTGACGGCAACTATTACGAAATGAACAGTAATGCCATCAGCGATATGCTGGAACCGGGTTCTACCTTCAAGACCGCCTCTATCATGGTAGCACTGGAAGACGGAAAGATTACGCCGGACACTGAAGTGGACACCGGCAACGGTATCATGAACATGTACGGCAGCAAGATGAGGGACCACAACTGGCACCGCGGCGGCTACGGTAAGATAAACGTGACACGCATCCTGGAAGTTTCGTCCAACGTGGGTGTCTCCTACCTTATCGACAAGCATTACAAGGACAATCCGCAGAAGTATGTGGACGGACTGAAGCGCATGAGCATCGACCAGCCCTTGCACCTGCAAATACCCGGCGAAGGAAAGCCGAACATCAAAGGTCCGAAAGAACGCTATTTTGCCAAGACTACCCTGCCGTGGATGAGCATCGGTTATGAAACCCAAGTGCCGCCGATGAACATCCTGACCTTCTACAATGCCATAGCCAACAACGGCACGATGGTACGCCCGAAGTTCGTGAAGGCAGCAGTGAAAGACGGCGAAGTCATCAAGGAATATCCTACGGAAGTCATCAATCCTAAAATATGCTCTGACCGCACCCTGGAACAGATTCGTGAAATCCTGCGGAAAGTAGTGTCCGAAGGATTGGCAAAGCCGGCGGGAAGCAAGCAGTTCTCCGTATCGGGTAAGACGGGTACGGCACAGATTTCGCAGGGAGCCGCCGGATACAAATCGGGACGGGTGAACTACCTCGTGAGCTTCTGCGGTTATTTCCCCTCAGAAGCACCGAAGTATAGCTGCATCGTCTCCATACAGAAACCGGGACTTCCCGCTTCGGGCGGTCTGATGGCAGGTAGCGTATTCGGAAAGATTGCAGAAAGAGTTTATGCCAAAGACCTGCGTTTTGATATACGCAATGCCATAGACAGCACTACCAACGTCATTCCTGCCGTGAAAGGCGGGGAAATGAACGAGGCGCTTTATGTGCTGAATGAATTGAATGTCCCCGTTCAGAAACAATTCTCCGGCCAGAAGCGGAAGGAGTTGTGGGGACACACCCAGGCTGCACCGGAGGCAGTAATCCTGCAAGACCAGGTAGTATCTTCAGCCACAGTGCCCAACGTCATCGGCATGGGAGCCAAAGATGCCGTCTACCTGCTGGAAAGCAAAGGTCTGAAAGTAAGAATAAGCGGCGTGGGACGGGTGAAAAGCCAGTCCATTCCAAGCGGCAACCGGATTGTAAAAGGACAGACGATTCTGCTGACCATGCGCCATTGATGATTAAAACCAAAAAGAGAATTAATATAGTATATATAATAAGGTATATGAAACTTAGTGATTTGTTGAAAGCGATACAACCGGTCCAAGTTACCGGAAGTACAGAGATGGAGATAGCAGGGGTTAATATAGATTCCCGCCTGGTAGAAGCCGGACATCTGTTTATGGCCATGCGTGGCACGCAGACCGACGGGCATGCCTATATCCCGGCAGCCATCGACAAAGGAGCCGTTGCCGTGCTCTGCGAGGAAATGCCTGAAAAGCTGAACGCAGGCGTCACCTACATCGTGGTGAAAGACAGTGAAGATGCAGTGGGCAAAATAGCCACCACCTTCTATGGCGACCCTACCTCCAAAATGGAACTTGTAGGCGTGACCGGAACAAACGGAAAAACGACCATCGCTACCTTATTATATAATACATTCCGCTATTTCGGCTATAAAGTCGGACTGATTTCTACCGTATGCAATTACATCGACGACCAGCCCGTACCTACCGAGCATACTACCCCCGACCCCATTACGCTGAACCGCCTGCTGGGCGAAATGGCCGACTCCGGTTGCAAGTATGCCTTTATGGAAGTCAGCTCCCACTCCATTGCCCAGAAGCGCATCAGTGGATTGAAGTTTGCCGGCGGCATCTTCAGTAATTTGACGCGCGACCACCTGGACTATCACAAAACAGTGGAGAACTACCTCAAAGCCAAAAAGAAATTCTTCGATGATATGCCCAAGGGTGCCTTCAGCCTGACGAATCTGGATGACAAGAACGGGCTGGTGATGACTCAGAACACACGTTCCAAAGTATATACTTACTCCCTGCGCAGCCTCAGCGACTTCAAAGGCAAGGTATTGGAATCTCATTTCGAAGGCATGCTGCTCGACTTCAACAACCAGGAGTTGGCTGTACACTTCATCGGCAAGTTCAATGCCTACAACCTGCTTGCCGTATTCGGCGCTGCCGTATTGCTGGGCAAGAAAGAGGAAGAGGTACTCGTTGCCCTCAGCACCCTCCATCCGGTAGCGGGACGTTTCGATGCCATACGTTCACCCAAAGGTTTCACCGCCATTGTGGACTATGCCCATACCCCGGATGCACTGGTCAATGTATTGAACGCCATTCACGGAGTGCTGGAAGGAAAAGGCAAGGTAATCACCGTAGTAGGTGCAGGCGGCAACCGCGACAAAGGCAAGCGTCCCATTATGGCAAAGGAAGCAGCCAAAGCCAGCGACCGCGTCATCATCACCTCGGACAACCCGCGTTTTGAAGAGCCGCAGGATATCATCAACGATATGCTGGCAGGACTGGACAAGGACGATATGCAGAAGACAATCAGCATCGCCGACCGCCGGGAAGCCATCAAGACAGCTTGCATGCTGGCACAAGCGGGAGACGTAATCCTCGTTGCCGGAAAGGGACACGAGAATTATCAGGAGATTAAGGGGGTGAAGCATCACTTCGACGATAAGGAGATACTCAACGAAATAATGAACTAACTAATATCTTCCAGAAACATGCTTTATTACTTATTCCAATGGTTAGATAAATACGACTTCCCCGGTGCGGGGATGTTCTCCTATACATCATTCCGCTCGTTGATGGCCATCATCCTGGCATTGCTCATTTCGAGTATCTGGGGCGACAAGTTCATCAACCTGCTGAAACGGAAGCAGATTACCGAAACGCAACGCGATGCCAGCATCGACCCGTTCGGTGTGAACAAGGTAGGCGTGCCCAGCATGGGCGGTGTCATTATCATCTTTGCCATACTCATCCCCTGCCTGCTGCTGGGCAGGTTGGACAATATCTACATGATATTGATGCTGATTACCACCGTATGGCTGGGTTCACTGGGGTTTGCCGACGATTACATCAAGATATTCAAGAAAGATAAGGAAGGACTGCACGGCAAGTTCAAGGTTATCGGCCAGGTAGGTCTGGGACTGATCGTGGGACTGACGCTTTACCTCAGCCCGCAGGTTGTGATCCGTGAAAACATCGAGATACAGAAGCCGGACGGAGGGATAGAAGTGGTACATGCCGCCAAAGAAATCAAGGCTACGCAAACCACGATTCCGTTCTTCAAAAGCAATAACTTCGACTATTCCGACCTCGTAGGCTTTATGGGCGAGCATGCGCAGACGGTGGGCTGGGTACTGTTTGTCATCATCACCATCTTTGTGGTTACTGCCGTTTCCAACGGTGCCAACCTGAACGACGGCATGGACGGCATGGCAGCAGGCAACTCCGCCATCATCGGATTGACGCTGGGAATACTGGCTTACGTATCCAGCCACATTGAATACGCCGGATATCTGAACATCATGTACATTCCCGGCTCGCAGGAACTGGTAATCTTTATCTGCGCCTTTATCGGTGCCCTCATCGGTTTCTTGTGGTACAACGCCTATCCGGCACAGGTATTTATGGGCGATACGGGCAGTCTGACGATTGGCGGTATCATCGCCGTATTTGCCATCATCATCCATAAGGAACTGCTGATACCTATTCTTTGCGGGGTATTCCTTGTAGAGAATCTGTCGGTCATCCTGCAGCGCTTCTACTACAAGGCGGGCAAGCGGAAGGGCGTAAAGCAACGACTCTTCAAGCGGACACCGATACACGACCACTTCCGTACTTCCATGAGCCTGATAGAACCGGGATGCAGCGTAGTGTTCACCAAACCGGAGAAGCTGTTCCACGAATCGAAGATTACCGTCCGCTTCTGGATTGTAACCATTGTGCTGGCAGCGATAACGATTATAACATTGAAGATAAGATAAGTAGAACATATATGAGTAGAATTGTAATTTTAGGAGCAGGCGAAAGCGGCGCAGGTGCTGCCGTACTCGCCAAAGTGAAAGGTTTCGACACGTTCGTTTCCGACATGTCCGCCATCAAAGACAAATACAAGGAACTGCTGGACAAGTATGGCATCGCCTGGGAAGAAGGACACCACACCGAAGAACTGATATTGAACGCCGATGAAGTGGTGAAAAGTCCCGGCATCCCCAATGATGCTCCGCTTATTCTGAAACTGAAAGAGAAAGGCACGCCTGTCATCTCCGAGATAGAGTTTGCCGGCCGCTATACGAATGCCAAGATGATCTGCATCACCGGATCGAACGGAAAGACTACCACCACTTCCCTCATCTACCACATCTTCAAGAGTGCGGGACTGAACGTAGGGCTGGCGGGAAACATAGGCAACAGCCTCGCCTTGCAGGTAGCCACCGAACAGCACGACTATTACGTCATCGAACTGAGTTCCTTCCAGCTGGACAACATGTATAAGTTCCGTGCCAATATCGCCGTGCTGATGAACATCACGCCCGACCACCTGGACCGCTACGACCACTGCATGCAGAAGTACGTAGATGCCAAATTCCGCATCACCCAGAACCAGACACCGGAAGATGCTTTCATCTACTGGAACGATGACCCCATCATCAAACGCGAACTGGACAAGCACGGGCTGAAAGCGCAGCTCTACCCCTTTGCCGCCGTAAAAGAAGACGGAGCCATCGCCTACGTGGAAGACGGAGAAGTGGAAATCAACGAGCCGATAGCCTTCAACATGGAGCAGGAAAAACTGGCTTTGCAGGGTACTCATAACTTGTACAATTCCTTGGCTGCCGGTATCTCTGCCAACCTTGCCGGCATACAGAAAGAATACATCCGCCAGGCGCTGTCCGACTTCAAAGGAGTGGAGCACCGGTTGGAGAAGGTTGCCACCGTACGCGGTGTGGAATTCATCAACGACTCCAAAGCCACGAACGTCAATTCCTGCTGGTATGCCTTGCAAAGCATGAAAACCAAGACAGTGCTTATCCTTGGCGGTAAGGACAAAGGAAACGATTACACCGAGATAGAAGACCTTGTACGCGAGAAGTGTTCCGCCCTGGTGTACCTGGGACTGCACAACGAGAAGTTACATGAGTTCTTCGACCGCATGGGACTGCCCGTAGCCGATGTGCAGACCGGAATGAAAGATGCCGTAGATGCAGCCTTCAAACTGGCAAAGAAAGGCGAAACCGTATTGCTCAGCCCTTGCTGTGCCAGCTTCGACCTCTTCAAGAGTTACGAAGACCGCGGCGATCAGTTTAAAGACTGTGTTAGGGCGCTGTAATTATTAACTTTTAATTTGCGAAGCATTGGATTTACTAAAGAGCATATTCAAAGGAGACAAGGTTATCTGGATCATCTTCCTGGTCCTCTGTCTCATCTCCATCACGGAAGTGTTCAGTGCTGCCAGTACGCTGACTTATAAAAGCGGCGACCACTGGGGACCGATTACACAGCACAGCATCCTGCTGATAGTGGGTGCTATCATCGTGGTACTGGTGCACAACATACCTTATAAATGGTTTCAGGTGTTTCCGGTATTCCTGCTGCCCATTTCCATCGGGTTGCTTGCCTTCGTCATGCTGATGGGCTTCGTCACCGGCGACCGCGTGAATGGTGCCGCCCGCTGGATGACGTTCATGGGCATACAGTTCCAACCATCCGAGATAGCGAAAATGGCAGTCATCATCGTCACCGCCTTTATCCTCTCGAAGGGGCAGGATGAAGACGGGGCAAGCCCGAAGGCCTTCAAGCGCATCATGATTATCACCTGCATCGTCTGCGCCCTTATCCTGCCGGAGAACTATTCGACGGGAATGCTGCTTTTCGGCACAGTCTACCTGATGATGTTCATCGGACGCATTTCTCTCAAGAAACTATTGATATTGGGAGGAGGAATCATGGCAGTCGGTGCAGTATTTGTCACCTTCCTGCTGGCCACGCCGGACAAAACGCTCGAAAAGATTCCGATGGGACACCGCTTTACAACGGTCAAGGCACGAATTGCAGACTTTACCAACAAAGAAGAAGTGCCTGCCGCCAAGTTCGATACAGACGGAGACGGACAGGTGGCACATGCGCGCATCGCCGTAGCCACCAGTAACGTCATAGGCAAAGGCCCCGGAAACTCCGTGCAACGCGACTTCCTGAGCCAGGCTTTTTCCGACTTCATCTACGCCATCATCATCGAAGAACTGGGACTGGTGGGCGGAATCGTTGTTGTATTCCTCTACGTCTGCCTGTTGGTACGCGTAGGGCGTATAGCCAAGAAGTGCGACCGCACTTTCCCTGCTTTCCTCATTATAGGAATAGCCCTGCTGCTCGTCACACAAGCGCTGTTCAACATGATGGTAGCCGTAGGATTGGCGCCCGTCACAGGACAACCGCTACCGCTTATCAGTAAAGGAGGAACATCCACGTTCATCAACTGTGCCTACATCGGCATGATATTAAGCGTAAGCCGATATACAGCCAAGCTGGAGGAACAGAAGATGCACGATGCCCAAATACCGATGCTGGTAGATGCGGCAGACCCGGAACATCCGGAACTGCCTGCCAACAGCGAAGCCCAGACTGCAGCCGAGCCGACGGCAAAGGTATTGAACAGTGATGCAGAGTTTGAGTAGAAAAGAAAAGAACAGAACGTTAGTATAAACAGATAGAAATGAACAGTAACCCACGCATAATCATCAGCGGCGGAGGAACCGGCGGACATATCTTCCCGGCAGTCTCCATCGCCAACGCCATAAAGGAGCTATGCCCCGATGCCGAAATCCTCTTCGTAGGCGCCGAAGGAAGAATGGAAATGCAACGTGTGCCCGATGCCGGATATAGAATCATCGGCCTGCCCATTGCCGGCTTCGACCGCAAGCATTTGTGGAAGAACGTAGCCGTACTGGTAAAATTGGCACGCAGCCAGTGGAAAGCGCGCAGCATCATCAAAGAGTTTCGTCCGCAAGTAGCGGTAGGCGTGGGCGGCTATGCCAGCGGCCCCACACTGAAGACGGCAGGAATGATGGGCATCCCCACGCTGATACAAGAGCAGAACTCATACGCCGGCGTCACCAACAAGCTCCTGGCACAAAAAGCCAGCAAAATTTGTGTGGCTTACGAAGGTATGGAGAAGTTCTTCCCGGCCGAGAAGATTATCATGACCGGTAATCCGGTACGCCAGAATCTGCTCGCCCACTCCACCCCGCACGAGGAAGCTGTGAAGTTCTTCGGGCTGAATCCGGAGAAGAAAACCATCCTCATACTGGGCGGAAGCCTCGGAGCACGCACCATCAACCAAACCCTGACCGAAGGATTGGAGACCATCCGTACCAACCCGAACATACAGTTCATCTGGCAGACGGGAAAGATATACATCGAGCAGATAAGGGAAGCCATCACTGCCGCCACGGGAGAAGCCGTGCGCCATCCGCATATCAATGCCATTCCGAATCTGTACGTTACGGATTTCATCAAGGACATGGCAAGCGCATACGCAGCCGCCGACTTGGTCATCTCGCGCGCAGGAGCCGGTTCCATCTCGGAGTTTTGCCTGCTGCATAAACCGGTCATCCTGGTGCCTTCGCCCAACGTGGCCGAGGACCATCAGACCAAGAATGCCCTGGCACTGGTGAACAAGGATGCCGCCATCTACGTGAAAGACGTGGAAGCCAAGGAGAAGCTGCTGCCTGCAGCCCTGGAAACAATCTCCAATGCCGAAAAGCTGAAAAGCCTGAGCGAGAACATTGCCAAGTTGGCATTGCCCGACTCGGCGACGATTATAGCAAAAGAAGTATTGAAACTGATAAAGGAATAGAACCCAATATAGAAGATGAAAGATTTAGAAACAATCAAATCCGTCTACTTCGTCGGTGCCGGCGGCATCGGTATGAGTGCCCTGATACGCTACTTCCTCTCCAAAGGAAAAACAGTAGCCGGCTACGACCGTACCCCAAGCGAACTGACCGAACGCCTCATTGCGGAAGGTGCACAAATACATTACGAAGAGAACGTCAACCTCATCCCCGAGAACTGCAAGGACCAAGCCACCACCCTGGTAATCTACACCCCTGCCGTTCCCCAGGAACATGCCGAACTGACTTATTTCCGTGAAAATGGTTTCGAGATACATAAGCGCTCCCAAGTACTGGGCATCATCACCCGTAGCAGCAAGGGCCTCTGCGTGGCAGGCACACACGGCAAAACCACCACCAGCACCATGGCTGCCCACCTGTTGCACCAGTCGCACGTAGGTTGCACCGCCTTCCTCGGAGGCATTTCGAAGAATTACGGCACCAACCTGTTGCTCTCCCCCACCAGCCCTTATACAGTGATCGAAGCAGACGAGTTCGACCGTTCCTTCCACTGGCTGTCTCCCTGGATGAGCGTTATCACAGCTACCGACCCCGACCATCTGGACATCTACGGTACCAAAGAAGCCTACCTGGAAAGCTTCCGCCACTACACCACGCTTATCCAGCCCGGCGGCGCCCTTATCATCCATCGGGGACTGGAAATGCAACCCGACGTACAGCCGGGTGTCAAGACCTATACTTACTCGCGCACCGAAGGCGATTTCCATGCCGAGAACATCCGCATCGGGAACGGTGAGATCTTTATCGACTTCATTGCCCCCGATACCCGTATCAACGATATTCAGTTGGGCGTCCCCGTCAGCATCAACATCGAGAACGGCGTAGCCGCCATGGCGCTTGCCCACCTCAGTGGTGCCACCGACGAGGAAATCAGACAAGGCATGGCAAGCTTCCGCGGAGTAGACCGCCGCTTCGACTTCAAGCTGAAGACGGACAAGATTGTATTCCTCAGCGACTACGCCCACCATCCGGCAGAAATAGCCCAAAGCGTGAAGTCCATCCGCGAGTTGTACCGGGACAAGAAGATAACCGCTATCTTCCAACCCCACCTCTACACCCGCACCCGCGACTTCTACCGTGATTTTGCCGACAGCCTCTCCCAGGCAGACGAAGTAATCCTGACAGAAATCTACCCGGCACGCGAACAGCCCATCCCCGGCGTGACGAGCCAACTGATTTACGACCAGCTCCGCCCGGGCATCGAGAAGTGTATCTGCAAGAAGGAAGACGTACTGAACCTGCTCGCACAAAAGCACACCGAAGTGCTGATAGTGCTTGGAGCCGGTGACCTGGATAACTATGTACCCCAAATAACCCAACTATTATCGGAGAAGTATCATGATTAAGAGGATTCTACTTTCTATCGTCCTGCTGCTCGTCATCGCCTACCTGGCAGTGGCCATCACCGCCTTCAACCGGAAGCCGGCCGCCCAGGTGTGCCAAGATGTGGAGTTAGTGATTAAAGACACGGTATATGCCGGCTTCATTACGAAAAAGGAAGTAGCTACCCTATTGGAAAAGAAAGGCATCAGCCCTGTCGGGAAAGACATGGAGCGCATCCGCACCAAGACCCTGGAACGCGAACTTGCCAAACATCCGCTCATCGACCAGGTGGAATGCTACAAGACGCCCAGCGGCAAACTCTACATCGAAGTAGCCCAGCGCATCCCCATCCTGAGGGTGATGAGCGCCAACGGCGAGAACTACTATCTGGACGACAAAGGAACGGTGATGCCACCCGATGCAAAGTGCGTTGCACACCTCCCCGTTGTGACCGGAAATGTAGAAAAGTCGTTTGCCATGAGGGATTTATATAAGTTTGGTGTATTTTTGCAGAACAATCCGTTCTGGGATGCACAGATTGAGCAGATTCATGTGCTGTCCGGCAAGAGGGTGGAACTGGTGCCACGGGTTGGCGACCACATTATCGACCTCGGCAAACTGGACGGCTTTGAAAAGAAGCTCAAACGGCTGAAAGTATTCTACGAAAAAGGTTTGAACCAGGTAGGCTGGAACAAATACTCCCGCATCAACGTTGAATTTAGTAATCAGATTATCTGTACGAAACGGGAGTAGTAAATTGTAAATGAAATCATAATTAAAAGAAAGATATGGCAACAACAGATTTTATCGCCGCTATCGAGTTGAGTTCTTCTAAGATTTCCGGTATCGCAGGAAAGAAGAACAGTGATGGAAGCATCCAGGTGTTGGCTTATGCACGCGAAGATGCATCCTCGTTTATCCACAAGGGTGCCATCTACAATATCGATAAGACCGCACAGGCACTGACCTCCATCGTCAACAAGTTGGAAGGCCAGTTGAACAACTCCATTGCCAAAGTATATGTAGGCATCGGCGGACAGTCATTACACACAGTGAAAAATGCGATAAGCCGTACGCTAGAAGAAGGAGAAGACATCATCTCGCAGGAATTGATAGACTCCATCTGTGACAAAAATCGCGACACAGCTTTGGTAGACTGGTGTATCTTGGATGTCGCCCCACAAGAATACAAGATTGACAATAACCTGCAAGTAGATCCGGTAGGTGTTACCGGCCAGCAGGTCACCGGACAATTCCTGAACATCGTGGCCCGTGCTTCGCTCAAGAAGAACCTCGAACACAGCTTCGAGCAAGCCAAGGTGGAAATAGCCGACGATCTGCTCGTTGCACCCACAGCCCTGGCCAAAGTTGTACTGACGGAAAGCGAGATGCGTTCGGGCTGTGCCTTGGTGGACTTCGGCGCCGATACTACAACGGTGCTGGTTTATAAGAACAACATCCTGCGCTACTTGAGTGTACTGCCGTTGGGTAGCAGCAACATCACCCACGACATCACTTCCCTGCAAATGGAGGAAGAAGATGCCGAAAAGCTGAAACTGCAATACGGCGATGCCCTCTACGAAGAGGAGGAAGACGCAGAGACCCCTGCCGTATGCACGCTGGAAGACGGACGGACGTTCGACCTGGCTTTGCTGAACAACATCATAGGAGCACGTGCGGAGGAGATTCTTGCCAACGTATGGAACCAACTGCAACTTTCCGGTTATGAAGACAAACTCTTCTCCGGCGTTGTATTCACCGGCGGTGGTGCCAATCTGAAGAATATCGAAAAGGCTTTCCAGAAGCAAAGCAAGATGGAGAAGGTAAAGACCATGAAGCTTGTGCATACCACCGTGCATGGTTACACAGATGTGCTGAAGAAGGATGGACGGCAGAACACTCTGCTCGGTCTGCTTGTTGCGGGCAAAGAGAACTGCTGCCTGCAAGAAGTGAAGCCCGCACAGCCCGTCAGCACCCCTACTCCCAAACCGGTTGACATGTTCGGCAACGACGAAGTACTGAAAGAACAGGAAGCTGCCGCCCGTGCCGCCAAAGCGCAACGCGAGAAGGAAGAGAAGGAGCGCAAGGACCGTGAGCGCAAAGAGAAAGAACAACGCGAGAAAGAAGCTAAAAAGCAGAAAGCGAAAAAAGGACCCAGCTGGATCGAGAAGACTTTCAACAAGATTTCCAACGAAATCTTCTCGGACGACGATATGAAGTAATCAAATGTATAACCCTAATTGTCAATTACCAATTGTCAATTATCAATTAATAAAGCTATGGACGATATAGTACAATTCGATTTCCCGACGGATTCGCCGAAGATTATCAAAGTAATCGGTGTAGGCGGTGGTGGCGGTAATGCCGTGAACCACATGTACCGGGAAGGCATACATGACGTTACGTTCGTGCTGTGCAATACAGATAACCAAGCGCTGAAAGACTCTCCCGTACCGGTAAAGCTGCAACTCGGCAAAGAAGGGCTCGGTGCCGGAAACCGTCCTGCACGCGCCCGTAAGGCTGCCGAAGAGAGCATCGAAGATATCAAGACTATGCTGAACGACGGCACCAAGATGGTATTCATCACCGCCGGAATGGGCGGCGGCACGGGTACCGGAGCCGCACCTATCATCGCGAAGACCGCCAAAGAGATGGACATCCTCACCATAGGCATCGTCACCATCCCCTTCCGCTGGGAAGGCGATAAGAAGATAGACCAGGCGCTGGACGGTGTAGAAGAAATCAGCAAGCACGTAGACGCCCTGCTGGTCATCAACAACGAGAAACTGAGCGAAATATACAGCGAACTCTCCGTAGACGACGCCTTCGACAAGGCCGACGACACCCTCTCGGTAGCCGCCAAGAGCATTGCCGAAATCATCACTCTGCACGGAAAGGTAAACCTCGACTTCAACGACGTGAAGACGGTGCTGAAAGACGGCGGCGTAGCCATCATGAGTACCGGCTACGGCGAAGGCGACAACCGCGTGAGCGAAGCCATCAAGAACGCGCAGCACTCTCCGTTGCTGAACAACAACGACATCTTCAACTCCAAGAAGGTACTGCTCAACATCTCCTACAGTTCGCAACACAAGCTGATGATGAGCGAAATGGACGAAGTGAAAGAGTTTATGAACCGTTTCAGCCGCGACTTCGAGACCAAATTTGGTATGGCCATCGACGACAAGCTGGAGCAGAAAGTAAAGATCACTTTGCTTGCCACCGGCTTCGGTATCCAGGACATCCACATGAAGGAGATGGACGACCGCATCACCCAGCGCACCGCCGAAGAGCAACAGCGCCTTGCCGAACTGGAGGAAGAGGAAGAACAGAAGCGCAACCGTCGTGAAGTGTACTACGGCAAGGATGCCAACACCAGACACCTGCATACAAGACGTCGCCACATCTACATCTTCAACCCCGAAGATCTGGACAATGCCGACATCATCAGCATGGTAGAGAACTCCCCCACATACTCCCGCGACAAGAGTACCCTGACCAACATCCGGGTGAAAGCCGAAACGGAAAGCATGCTGGCTACGGAAGCGGCGAAGGAGAGTGAAGCCAATGAAGGAGGAGTCATCACCTTCTAAATCCCATTTATTGAACAATAACTTAAAAGCAAAATAGCCTTATGGATTTATTTGAAAGAGTCAGCGAAGACATTAAAACCGCAATGAAAGCCAAAGATAAAGTGGCGCTCGACACTCTGAGAAATATCAAGAAAGTATTCCTGGAAGCCAAAACCGCCCCGGGAGCCAACGATACACTGAGCGATGCAGATGCTATGAAGATTGTTCAGAAACTGACCAAGCAAGGCAAAGATGCAGCCGAGATATACGTACAACAAGGCCGCCAAGACCTGGCAGATGCCGAACTGGCACAAGTAAAGGTAATGGAAGCCTACCTGCCCAAGCAGATGACTCCCGAAGAGTTGGAAGCCGCACTAAAAGAAATCATTGCCGAAACAGGTGCTACCGGCGGCAAAGACATGGGCAAAGTCATGGGCGTAGCCAGCAAGAAACTTGCCGGACTTGCCGAAGGCCGTGCCATCTCAGCCAAAGTAAAAGAACTGTTGGGATAATCAGCCCCAAGCTTTTCTTGTTATAAAGACCGTGCTTCACGTCTTTCTCCCTTTCTTTCAGAAGGGAAAAAGGCTTGAAACACGGTCTTTTCATATACACTTTCTCTCTGATAACTAATGCGTTGCGGTTTCCTACCACTAGGAAACTAGCGTTTCCGCGCGCAGGAACGCCAGTTTCTCCTTGTGGGAACGACAGTTTCCTTTAATGGGAACGAGCGTTTCCTCTTATGGGAACGACAGTTTCCACACATGGGAACGGAAGTGTCTCCATAGGGAACGGAAACAAAGACATAAGAACTGTGAAATTCATATCTGATAAAGAAGAAAGATATAAAGTGTATGAATGAAGAAAAAAGTAATTCAACGACAGAAAAACGCAGAAGAAAGCAGCTAAAAAACAAAAAAACTTTAACTTTGCACTAAGAATAAACAACTCAAACTGTACATGAAAAATGCGCTGAATTACCTGATTGCCATCCTCTTCTTTCTCACCGGATGCCACAATCAGCAAGACATTACTGCCAACAAAATACTGAATGAAGCAGCAAGCCTCATTGAGGTAAATCCCGATAGTGCCCTCTGCACGCTGAATGTAATATTAGCTCCAGACAGCCTGAACGAAAGAAATTTCTCGCGTTGGTGCATGCTGTCCGGCAAGATTGCAGACAAGATTTATACCCCACTCCCGGCCCCGTTCTACATGGAAAAAGCCAACAGATGGTTTTCAAAGTACGGCACAGCAGAAGATAAGGCGCAAGTCATGCTCTATCTGGGACGTAGCTATGCTGAAGAAGGCGATAAAGACAAGGCAATGACAACATACACAAATACTTTGGACATCACTGAGAAACACAAGCTTTACAACCTTGCAGGACACACTAACTCCTACATAGCAGCACTGTATGAAAGTAAATCCATGTATTCCATTGCCATAAACAAATATAAGATTGCCGCCGACCTTTTCAAATCCATCGACAAGACAGATAGTTATATCTGTGCACTCAGAGACATCGGACGCGGGTATGCACTGATGGATTCTCTCAATGCAGCAGAAAGCATCATGCTCCTGGCAGATTCATTAGCCACACATTTATCAAAGGATGACGAACTGAAATCTTCCATAAATAATTCTTTAGGAAATATTTACTCACTGCAAGAGGAATATGGCAAAGCGATACAATATTTAAAACGGGCAATACGGCAAGATAACAAAAGTATCCCGAACAATGCCGCCCTCATTCAAGCATACATCAATTCAGATTCTATTCACAAGGCTTACGAACTCTTAAAGAAGCTGCCACTAGATACTTCTAAGTACACATACACCATAAAGGATTTATATTATCAAATAAATAAAGTCCAAAAAGATTATAAACAAGCTTTGGAGAATCTAGAAGAATGCAGCCTAATATTAGACTCCGTCATATATGCTGAAACCCAATCCCAAATACTAACCATAGAGTCTAAATACAACTACCTAAAAACTCAAAAAGAAAATGAGAAGCTAAAATCAACCCAACAGAGACATATCTTAATTCTGACAGTTAGTGTTCTGCTCTTAATCATAACATCTATCAGCTATCAATTGTATAAAAAGAAAGCCAAAGAAAAAAATCAAGAAAAAGAAATAGAACTAAATCATGCTCAAATAAAAATACTTCATCTCGCTAGCGAATTAGAAAAGAAGAAGGCGATATTGATAGAAACACAAAAAGAAAAGAATGAATATAAAGCATTAGAAGCAGAAGTTGCTACCCTATCAGCAAATTACCAAAAGTTACAACGTAAAATGTTGACGGACTCTGACCTATATAAAGAGCTGGCACGACTTGCCAATTCAAAGACGCCAAAGAATGATAAAACAATTATCACAGACAAACTTTGGGAACGCATCACACATGAAATTACCTTCATTTATCCAACTTTTTATACCTATGTGTATAGTCTATGCCCTAATCTGTCGGAACAAGAATGGAGATACTGCTGCCTATACATGTTTGCATTCGACAGTAATGAGGAAGCAAAGCTACTCAATATTATGCCTGATTCTGTCAAAACTAAACATTCCCGCTTAAGACAAAAACTAAATATAACACTACCTCCCAAGAGTTCGCTATATGAACACTTTATCAATAATATAGGATGATACAGTAGCACATTAACCAGATTTCTCACTCTGTCCCTATTAGAGTACACCAATATTTCACAAATAGCTGATTATCAGCATAAGCATGTAAACCTCAAAACTTATATTTTCCTCATCTTGTATTCACCTTCTCACTAACTTTGCCCTAAAGTTAAAAACAAAATCAAGATGAAAACATTAATCACATTATTAACGGTGCTATCATTTTTTTCAATGAGTACTGAAACTACATTAGGGAAGAGAAAAATTAATTTCACAATAAATGGGCACTGGGAACACCCTCATAAGTCCCCCTATCTTATACCTATAGACGCATCTATAGGAGATGCAAATTACATCATTGTAGAGTTTCTCCGCGAAAGCGAAGAAACGGTAACTTTCCAAATCAAGGATAGCCAAGGCAACATAATATACTGTGACACGGTTATTCCTAATATGCAAATACCCTATCGCATAGACTTGAATGGATATACTTTCGGACAATATGAACTCATTTATCTGGATGGACACGCTGAATTAAGCGGAGAATTCTATATAGAATAACAAACAGCATATAAGAATACAACATTTTATTTATTATCAAAATCATAAACGTATGAAAAAGAAAAGTTTTATTATTCAGAATCTGGTTCTAATACTGAGCCTAGGATTCTTCTTCTCATGTAATGAGAATGAACTTCCCACAGAAGTTGCAAACAGCGACAAAGCGAGTTTCAAAATCTCAATGACACAGGCAGAAGCCGTAAGCATTGCCTTTGACGCCACAAACAATGAATTGTCTGAGGATGAAATTTCTACTTATGTAAGAGACTTCAATCCAAATGCCAATACGCAAACAAGAAGCTCATCCGCAATAACTAATATTAAGGTTTTAAACAAATACTACGTAAGCAACAATACCAATACAAGAGCTGGCGGAAATTTATCTATTCCTTTTTATGAGGTCAAGTTTCAACGCAACGGCACAGAAGGACAAGCAGTTATTTCCGGTGACAAAAGAGCACCCGGAGTAATAGCTTATATAGAAAAAGGCAGTTCTGAAGCAGAAGTTAACACCGGTAAACAGTATATGCTCGAAATTGCGCAGCAAAGCACCATATCCGATGTAAGAAATGTAATTCACATTCAAGATTCTCTAAGAGAAAAAACCATCAATAAAATTGCTTTAGAGTTGGGCATTCCCAAAGAAGAAGTAAACTTTGAAAAGATTAAAAGCAACATTAATATAACAGATCAAGCTATTACACGCTCACCTTCTTATGATAGGCCTCTAAGTGCTATAACAGACAGTAAAGGTCCATTCATTACAGTAAAATGGGGACAGCGTATACCATATAATATGCATCTTCCTTTTTGTTCTGAAGAATATATACACTATCTTTGGGATGCAGCCGGAAACCTAACCGTAGCCACCAAATATAGGAAAAGGAACTGGCCCGCCGGATGCGGTGTTACCGCAATAGCAGAAGCGTTAACTTACTTAAAACCGGTTCTTACTATCAATGGCATGAACATGAACTGGAACCTTCTGACACAAGATGCAAACTTAATATATTCACCTTGGGATCCTCGACCTGACGAGTCACAATACCCACAGGCTAATATGGCAGCAACTCTAGTTAAATATATATATGATCAAACTAATACAACTCCCAAGTATGGGAACAAAAATCCTGCTTACGAATCGGAGAGTAACGATCCCGTCGTCTTGTCAAGTAGCACAGCAAAAAGTAATATCAAATCATTCATGCAAACTTACAGTAATCTCAATGAATACAATAAATGGGCTCCTGATGAAATATTAGCCAGCGTTATGAGTGACCACATAGCTATAGTATTGGGATGTTCAAGCGAAGATACATCAAATAGTCATGCTTGGATTATTGATGGATACGCCCAATGTATCAAAACCAGTAGAACCATTCTTAAACAATATGATTTATATTTCCATGCCAGTATGGGATGGGATGGAATTAATGATGGCTATTACAGATTCAATTCGAACTCAACTATAGACTTTGAAACGCACTCAGGAACATTTAACTCCAAATTCAGTGTCTTTGCCAATATCAGAAAGAAATAGTAAAGGACTAAAAGATTTTTTATATAATCCATTTGTCCCTTAACATATTTCTATAAGTTTGCACTCGTTGAATCAAGTAATGATAAGTGGTAAAACTATGTGTCTGTAGTTTTACCACTCTTCTCATTTATTTCATGGTTAAACAAAAATCCACCATTCAAAGAACTCATACTATTATGAAAAGAATCTATCATTTCCTATTCACAGCAACTTTATTGCTACTTACCGCTTGTTCATCAGACGACAACGGTCCTCTTTCATTCACTATTGAAGAAAAAGAGTTGCAAATAGAAGACGCTCGTGCGATAAACATCTCCAGCGGGAATTTGGATTACACCATCGATGTGGAAGACCCGAGCATCGTAGACGCAACCTATCGCCCACCTTATGATAACGAAAGCTATGGTGACCTATACTTCGTTCCCAGGAAAATGGGCAAAACCGTCGTTGTAGTGACAGACAATATCTGCAAGACCAGTATCAGCCTTCAAGTAGAAGTTTTAGAGAAAAAAGGAGGGAGAGGCACTATTATCAAGAGCAGCAACCACCCACTCTTTATAGTTGAAAATCTACTGGTATTCTCCGCATACGATACAAGCAAACAATTCTCTATCAAAGAGCCCCAAGGAGACACTTATGCCACCAAAAAAGAAGGAATATATGCCCTAAAAGATTGGGAAGGGAAGAAATATATCAGCCTGACATACAAAAACGATAACGGAGAAGAGGTGACTGAGACTTACGACATCAGCGAAAGCGATCCTGCTGCACTATCATCTCTATACACGGATTTAAGGTGGGAATACGAATCACAAACAAAGATGGCATCCAAATCTCCTACTTATGAGTATCTACGAATGAAAGGCGAGAATAACGAATACAATATCAGTGCAATAGTTGGTTACACACAATAGTACCGTCTTTCATACTCCTGAAAGTCGCTGCTTATCCAAGAATCAGAATAAGAAAAGAAATTAGTCAAAGAGTTCCTTCAACACATCCAGTGATTTCAGCACCGGGAAGTCCGGCAAGTGCAGGCGATAATACTCATTCATTATCACCAGGCAACGGGTGCGCTCCGCACGGCTCATGGCAAAAAGATGCATCGTTTCATAATTCATACGCATCAACTGCATCAGGCGCGAAGCCTCCTCCGGTGCTATAAAGTTGGAATGAAGTTGCGGACGCAGCGGAGTGAAACAGGCATTCTGCAAGTCGAAATAATCACCCTTACTATAATCCTCCAAATTGGGGTACAAGCCCAGGAAACGGGAAAGACGCATCAGGAAGACAAGATGGAAATTGGCAAATCCCTCTCTGCACTCGTCCAGCCAGACGATGGAATGCTGCAAATATGCAAACAACGGACGGTTCTCCGCCTCCTCGCGCACGGCACGATAGAGGAACTCGGACAAGAACAGAGCAATGGCAGACTTGTAAGGATCATAGGGAAGCGAGGAAAAAGGATAGAAAGACTTCGCCTCCTTCACCTTATATATAGAAGTATTGGGACGGATATCTGCCTCCAACTCCACCAACGCCAACGGCTGGAAAAGTACCGGCTTCACCGCCGCCTTGCGCGAACGGGGAATGGATATCATGAACGATGCCCTTCCGATGACCTCCGTATAGATGTCCGCAATAACCGAAGTGTCCTTGTATTTCAAGGTACGCAGCACGATACCCAGCGTCTTCTGTAACATTCCCGATTCTTTTTTAGGTTTCAATCTGATAACAAAGCTACAAAAAAAGCCCGAAAGAAGAAGAATCAGAGGGGAAGAATAAAAAAATAAAGGAAGAAGAGTAAAAAAACGAAAGCTATTATTACGCTGATTATCAAATATCAAGACATCAAACAAGAAGAAAACTAATAAGCATGCATTAATTTTTTCTTGAGAATATTTTGCCAATTCAAAAAGAGTTCCTACCTTTGCATCCGCAAACAAAAGGAAATGCGTTTGCAAGAGCGGAAACGCTCACCAAAGGATGGCCCGTTCGTCTATCGGTTAGGACGCAAGATTTTCATTCTTGAAAGGGGGGTTCGATTCCCCCACGGGCTACAAATAAAAAAATAAACGAATTAAAAAAAGATTAGTCGAGATGGCAAATCACAAATCATCACTGAAGAGAATCAGACAAGAAGAAACAAGAAGACTTCACAACAGATATTATGGTAAAACCATGAGAAATGCTGTTCGTAAGCTTCGTGCTACTACAGACAAAGCTGCAGCTACAGCTATGTATCCGGGCATTACTAAGTTGTTGGACAAGTTGGCCAAGACTAATGTAATCCACAAGAATAAAGCTAACAACTTGAAGTCTAAGTTGGCTATCTATATCAACAAGCTGGCTTAAGTTGATTGTTACACAAAAGAGATAAGAGGCTGAACTTTTTAGTTCGGCCTTCTTTGCTTTCTCCACCCTCCTCCTCCCATCTTCTCCACATCCGGAGTCTGTGCTAAAAAGCTGTAAACGACCCGAATTTATCCCTCCGTTTAATTCCGTATCTCAAGGATTTTCACTATATTTGCTCTGTTATTACAATAAGGAAAAAAGATTATGACCGAAGAACAGATTCACTCTGAAAGCGGGAACTATTCTGCCGAGAACATCCAGGTTCTGGAAGGTTTGGAAGCGGTAAGAAAACGTCCCGCGATGTATATTGGCGACATTAGTATCAAAGGACTTCACCACCTGGTTTACGAAGTTGTGGACAACTCTATCGACGAAGCGCTCGCCGGTTATTGCGACCACATCGAAGTCACCATCAACGAAGATAACTCCATTACCGTGCAGGACAACGGACGTGGTATTCCGGTGGACTATCACGAAAAGGAAAAGAAATCCGCACTGGAAGTTGTTATGACCGTACTGCATGCCGGAGGTAAGTTCGACAAAGGTTCTTACAAGGTATCCGGAGGTTTGCACGGCGTAGGTGTATCTTGCGTGAACGCCTTGTCCACTCACATGACTACGCAGGTTTTCCGTGACGGAAAAATCTATCAGCAGGAATATTCATGCGGACATCCGTTGTACTCCGTGAAAGAAGTCGGTACCACCGACATCACCGGTACACGCCAGCAGTTCTGGCCGGACGACACCATCTTCACTGAAACGGTTTATCACTACGACATCCTGGCAACCCGCATGCGCGAGTTGGCATACCTCAACGCAGGTATCAAGATTTCCCTGACCGACCGCCGCGAACAGGACGAAGAAGGCAACTTCAAGCAGGAAGTGTTCTACTCGGAAGAGGGTTTGAAGGAATTTGTCCGCTATGTGGACTCTTCACGCGAGCACTTCATGAACGATGTCATCTACATCAACACCGAGAAGCAAGGCACGCCGGTGGAAGTAGCCATCATGTATAATACATCTTATAACGAAAACGTTCACTCTTACGTTAACAATATCAACACCATCGAAGGTGGTACGCACCTCGCCGGTTTCCGCCGTGCGCTGACCCGTACGCTGAAGAAATATGCCGAAGACAACAAGATGCTGGAGAAAGCCAAAGTCGAGATTGCCGGTGATGACTTCCGCGAAGGACTGACTGCCGTTATCTCCATCAAGGTGGCAGAACCGCAATTCGAGGGACAGACCAAAACGAAACTCGGCAACAACGAGGTGATGGGCGCTGTAGATCAGGCTGTGGGCGAAGCACTCTCCTACTATCTGGAAGAGCATCCGAAGGAAGCCAAGATGATTGTAGACAAGGTGATACTGGCTGCACAAGCACGTATTGCTGCGCGCAAGGCCCGCGAATCGGTACAACGCAAATCGCCGATGTCCGGTGGCGGTATGCCGGGTAAGTTGGCGGACTGCTCCAGCAAGGATCCGGAAGAATGCGAATTGTTCCTCGTCGAGGGTGACTCTGCAGGTGGTTCGGCCAAGCAAGGCCGTAACCGTGCGTTCCAAGCCATCCTGCCGTTGCGCGGTAAGATTCTGAATGTAGAGAAAGCCATGTGGCACAAGGCATTCGAGAGTGACGAAGTAAACAATATCATTCAGGCACTGGGCATCCGTTTCGGTGTAGACGGAGAGGACAGCAAAGAAGCGAATATCGATAAGTTGCGCTACAAGAAGGTGATTATCATGACCGATGCCGACGTCGATGGTTCTCACATCGACACGCTGATTATGACGCTCTTCTTCCGTTACTTCCCGCAAGTGATTCAGCAGGGTTACCTGTACATTGCCACTCCGCCGCTCTATCTTTGTACCAAAGGTAAGGCGAAAGAGTATTGCTGGACCGACCAACAGCGTCAGAAGTTTATTGATACTTACGGCGGCGGTTCCGAAAATGCCGTTCATACCCAGCGTTACAAAGGTTTGGGTGAAATGAACCCGGAACAGTTGTGGGAAACGACCATGAACCCGGAGAATCGCATGTTGAAACAGGTACATCTTGAAAATGCTGCCGAAGCCGACTTCATCTTCTCCATGCTGATGGGCGAAGACGTAGGCCCGCGCCGCGATTTCATCGAAAAGAATGCAACGTATGCAAATATCGATGCATAATTAAAATAATTAACCAACCTCACATCTTACAACGAAGAAGCCCCGGACAGGCAGGAGATTCCTGCTGACCGGGGCTTTTCTTATATAGGAAGGGGCTGATAAATGGGAATTTAGGGGCGTAGCGTCCCGGCAAGATTTCCTTTCGGCATGTTTGCGCAGCCTAAGGCTGAAAGCCTTTCAGCTATCAGCCCAGGGCAACGCCCTGGGTTTAAGAACGTTTCTTCACCTTACGCCCTGAAAGGGCATAAGATAAAACACACAGGCTCTTGCCCTTTCAGGGCGCAAAGATAGAGGCGCATTATTACCCAGGGCGTTGCCCTGGGCTGATAGACGAAAGCCTTTCAGGCTTTGCTGCACTAAGTAGATGAAAGCCCTTCAGGTTTTGCTGCGCAAGTAATCCGAATGGAAACCTTGCCAGGGCGCTCCGCCCCTAAATTATCATTTTACAGCATATTCTGTTTTTTCATTTCCTCTGCCACCAACTCCAACTCCGCATACCATTCTTCACCGAACTTGCGAATCAACGGTTCTTTCAAAAACTTATAGATTGGAAGATTCTCCTTCTGGCCAAGGAGCACCGCAGCTTTGCAAACATCCCACCGATTGTAGTTGACGGCTTTATAAACACCATAATCACCTACCCTTATCGGATAAAGATGACAGGAAACGGGTTTATAGAAATTCACTTTCCCTTCCCGATAGGCTTTCTCGATGGCACAATAGCAGCAGCCTTTCTCATCATAGCAGGTAAAGACACAATCTTTATTGTTTACGATAGAAGTAACCAAATCGCCTTCCCTATCGGTATAAACAACTCCCTGCTTATCAATGACGGCACGCGCCTCGGGCGCAAGTTCCTCCCAAATGACGGGCAACACTTCCTCCAGTTTCTCTATCTCATCCAACTCCACCGGCGCACCGGCATCTCCCTCTATGCAACACGCACCTTTGCAGGCATCCAGATTGCACAGAAACTTCTCGCGCAGCACATCCAGACTAACAACCGTATCACCTATCTGTAGCATAACTATCCTCCTTTAAACTTACAACACAAAAAAAAGACTGCCTCAAAGATAAGTTTGCGCATCATTCCGTCATGCGAAAATTACTTTGAGACAGCCTCCTTCAATATATCAGTATTACTTTATCAAATCTTTGCCCGTCATATCAGCCGGCTGAGCCATGCCAAGGATATGCAGAATAGAAGGAGCAACATCCGCCAGCACACCATTCTCAACCTTGGCATCCTTGTTCGCAGTTACATAAACAAACGGAACGGGATTCAGGGAGTGAGCAGTGTTCGGAGTACCGTCTTCGTTCAAAGCATGATCGGCATTACCGTGGTCGGCAATGATGATAACTTCGTAATCGTTGGCTTTGGCAGCTTCTACGGTGTCTTTCACACATTCGTCGATAGCCTTTACAGCTTTCTCAATAGCTTCGTAGATACCGGTATGGCCTACCATATCACCGTTCGCATAGTTCACAACAATGAAGTCGAACTTCTTGGTGTTGATGGCCTCAACCAACTTATCTTTTACTTCGTAGGCGCTCATTTCCGGCTTCAGGTCGTAAGTAGCCACCTTCGGAGACGGAACCAGAATGCGTTCTTCTGCATCGTACGGAGTTTCGCGACCACCGTTGAAGAAGAATGTAACGTGAGCATACTTCTCTGTCTCGGCAATGTGAAGCTGAGTCTTGCCATTGGCAGCCAGGTACTCGCCCAATGTATTCTGAACGTTTTCTTTGTCGAAAAGGATATGAACACCCTTGAAAGAAGCATCGTACGGAGTCATGCAATAGTACTGTAAGCCCGGGATAGTATGCATACCCTGTTCCGGCATATCCTGCTGAGTCAGGACAACGGTCAATTCCTTGGCACGGTCGTTACGGTAGTTGAAGAAGATAACCACATCGCCTTCCTTGATAGTACCGTCGCAGTTTGCATTGACAATCGGCTTGATGAATTCGTCTGTAACGCCTTCATCGTATGACTCTTGCATAGCCTGAACCATATCCGAAGCAACTTTTCCTTCGCCATTCACCAACAGATCGTAGGCAACCTTTACGCGTTCCCAACGTTTGTCGCGGTCCATTGCATAGAAACGTCCTACGATGGAAGCGATCTTACCTGCTGACTTTTCGCAGTGGGCAGTAAGTTGTTCGATAAAGCCTTTACCGCTCTTGGGGTCGGTATCACGGCCATCCATGAAGCAGTGGATAAAAGTATTTTCGATGCCATACTCCTTGGAGATATCGCAAAGTTTGAACAAGTGATCGAAAGAACTGTGTACACCACCGTTGGAAGTCAGTCCCATGAAGTGGATATTCTTGCCGTTTTCTTTGGCGTATGAGAAAGCAGAAACGATTTCCGGATTCTTCAGGATGCTGCCGTCGGCACAAGCGCGGTTAATCTTTACTAAATCCTGATAAACGATGCGTCCAGCACCGATATTGAGGTGACCTACTTCGGAGTTGCCCATCTGTCCATCGGGCAGACCAACGTTCTCACCGCTTGCCTGAAGCTCGGAGTGTGGATAAGTAGCCAGCAGGCTGTCCCAGTACGGAGTAGGTGTATTGAAAATCACATCATCTTTGCCTTGATCGCCGACACCCCAGCCATCAAGAATCATTAAAAGGGCTTTCTTACTCATAATATTCATTGAATTTAATTGTACAATCTTTTTCTATGCCGAAAACGTTCTATATAGAAAGAAGCGATTTTCGCGGTGCAAAGTTACAAAAAACAGCGGTTAAAGCGTACTGTTTCAAATGATTTATGTACTTTTGCCCCGCTTTAAAAATTAAAAACAGTAAATATGGACGATTCAAACCCACGAACGTGCAACAGTATTCATAATTAAAGCGAACGGAGACGTTGGTCGCAATGCCTCTGTCCGCACTAAAGAAAGGAGGCTAAACAATGAGAAAGTATCTCTACAGCGAGAACGGCTTTATCGAGAAAAACGAATGGCAGCCCAACTGCTGGGTAAATGTAGAATGCCCTGACAACAACGATTTCCAATTTCTCACTCAAGAACTGGGAGTTCCCGAATCATTTCTGGAAGACATCGCCGATGTGGACGAGCGCCCGCGTACCGAAACCGAAGATAACTGGCTGCTCACCATCCTGCGTATTCCGATGCAGAGCAACCAGAATGGCGTCCCGTTCATCACCGTACCTATCGGCATCATCACCAACGATGGAATCATCGTTTCGGTGTGTTATCATCATACGGAAATGATTTCAGACTTTATCCAATACACCCGTCGGAAGAGCATCGTGGTCAACAACAAGTTGGACTTGATTCTACGGCTCATCTATTCTTCTGCGGCCTGGTTCCTGAAGTATCTGAAGCAGATCAACAACGACGTAGCCACTGCCGAGAAAGAGCTGGAGAAAAGCATCCGCAACGAGGACCTGCTCCAACTGATGAAGTTGCAAAAGACATTGGTATACTTCAATACTTCCATCCGTGGGAACGAAGTCATGATAGGCCGGTTGAAGAAAATCTTCCAGGACACCAACTACCTCGACATGGAACTGCTGGAAGACGTAGTCATCGAACTAAAGCAGGCATACAACACGGTGAATATTTATAGCGACATCCTCACGGGCACCATGGATGCCTTTGCCTCCATCATCTCCAACAACGTGAATGCCATCATGAAACGAATGACAAGCCTTTCCATTACGTTGATGATTCCTACACTGATAGCCAGTTTCTATGGCATGAATGTAGATATTCACCTGGAAGGTTTCCCACATGCATTCGTACTGATTATCCTCCTATCGGCTATACTATCGGCATTGACGTTTGTATGGTTCAGGAAGATTAAGTGGTTCTAAAGACAGAGATTTGTATTCTGTAAAATACAAAAAGGAGCAATAATTGTATTTTAGAGAATACAAAAGGATGTAATCAATCAGTTTGAAATCATTTGATTTGAAATTGATTGATTACATCCTTTGTTTTTCTCGCATTAAGTCCCTATCTTTGTGTATACAAAACAGTTACAGCTATGGATATACCTTTCATATATGGAAAAATTGCCGAAAAGGACAACTTTACCGACCGAAAAGAAGAGCAAGAAATACTCTATCAGAACTTCTCTTGCCTGATAAATACAGTGATCATCTCTCCCCGCCGTTGGGGCAAGACGTCATTAGTCAATCAGGTTGCGCAGCGATTCGAGCAAGATAAATCAACCCTTATCTGCCAGATAGACATATTTAATTGCCGCACGGAAGAACAATTCTACCAAACATACGCAAATGCTGTACTCAGAGCCAACGCTACAGTATGGGAAGACTTTATCACTTCAGCGCGAATGACATACGATGAGATACTGGAACTGCCACACACCATCTGCAGAGATACCGGAAAAAAGATGGTTATCTGTCTTGACGAATTCCAAAACATCAATGAATACGAGGACTCATTGGCATTCCAGCGCAAACTGCGTTCCCACTGGCAGCGCCACACCGATGTATGTTATTGCTTATATGGCAGCAAAAGACACATGCTGCTTGAGATCTTCAACAACTACAACATGCCATTCTACAAATTCGGTAATATCATGTTCTTGCAGAAAATACAACGCGAAGAATGGATTGAGTTTATAATGGAAAGATTCTCTAACAGCGGAAAAGCTATTTCAAAGGAATCTTGCGGCCTCATAGCCGATCTTATGAAGAATCATCCGTATTATACACAGCAATTAAGCCAGCAAACATGGCTGCGCACTACTTCGGAAGCGACTCCGGACATCATCAACAAGGCATTTCAAGATATTATAGGACAGCTGAGCCTGCTCTTTGCCAATATCATAGATACACTAACCCCGAAACAAATCAATTTTCTGATAGCGGTTGCCGATGGTGTTACCAGCTTCTCTACTAAGGAAACGCTTGCCAAATATCAATTAGGAACATCCGCCAATATAAAAAACCTGAAGAAGACAGCTACCGAAAAAGATTTGGTCGACATCTTGCCTGGAAACAAAATAGAACTTCAAGATCCCGTATTTGAATATTGGCTGAAGCATTGCTACAGATGATGTGACACAGAAGCTTATCCGAAATCCAGCGTCAGCTGCCCGTCCCCCAGCAGATTGAACGTCATGCGGTGATAGGGTGTGGTTCCCCGCTCTGCAATGGCGGCACGATGCTTCTTGGTGGGATAGCCTTTGTTATGATCCCAATCATAATAGGGAAACTCCTCGTGCAGACGGTTCATATAGTCATCACGATACGTTTTGGCAAGGATGGAGGCGGCAGCTATGGAAAGGTATTTGCCATCCCCCTTTACGACGGTGGTGTGTGGCAGGTCCTGATATTTCTTGAAACGGTTGCCGTCGATAAGCAGATGTTGCGGACGCAGTTGCAACTGATCGACAGCACGATGCATGGCAAGGAACGAAGCATTGAGGATGTTTATCTTATCAATTTCTTCCGGCGAGACAATGCCTACCGCCCATGCCTGGGCTTCCCGCTCTATCACTTCGCGCAAGGCATAGCGTTGTTTTTCCGTCAATTGCTTGGAATCGTTCAGCAGCTCGTTCTTGAAATCTTTAGGCAAGATGACGGCAGCAGCATAGACTGCACCAGCCAGACAGCCACGACCAGCTTCATCGCAGCCGGCCTCTATTAAATCTTTATTCAGGTAGGGTAATAACATATATATGGCTATATTTGAGCAACAAAGATAAATCTTTCCGAAGGTAAATCGGACTTTTAAGGAAAAATAATTAGATTTGCAGAAACATACAATACCATGAAAAAAGCTCTATATCTACTACTTGCCTGCTTCTTGCTGATAGCATCCCTACAAGCCCAAGATATAAAACAAGCCCAAACACTGATTGAGCAAGCTCAGCGGTATCTGTACAACAATCCCAAACAAGCATCCTACTATGCTTCTCAGGCCGTTGCCTTGTTTTCCGAAGACAAGCCCAACGAAACCCGCGCGCAAGCCATGCTGCTCTACTGCCAAGCCGAACAGTTACTGGGCAACTTCGACCTGAGTATCAAGAACCTATATGATACCCAAAAGTACATCAACCCGGCAAACAAGAAGCAGAATGCCCAACTCTACTCCCTCATGGGACGCGTATACAGCAAACTGGGAGATTATAACAAAGCCATCGAACTGAACGACAAAGCAACCTCCATCTTCAAAGCCATCGGAGACTCTGTTTCCATAGCCGGATGCTACAACGAACGCGGCGTAATGCACCACTACCTCAACGAGTTTGTTGTTGCCGAACGTTTTTTCCAGCGTGCCTTGGCCATCAACCGCGCCCAACGGAATCTGAAAGAGATTGCCACCAATCTGAATAATCTCTGTCTATACCAAGGAAATACGGAAGAGAAACTGGCCTTTATCCGCGAAGCCATCACCATCAACAAGAACCTGGATGCACAATGGTCTCTGGGCGAGAACTATAACAATATGGCGAAACAATATTATTATGGCAAGCAATACTCCAAAGCGCTGGAAGCTTTGCAGAAAGCCTACGAATATGCCCATAATATCGGTGCCCGCGAGTTGATTTGCGACAACTACGAATATTCGTCCATGGTATATGCTGCCATAGGAGACTATGCCCAGGCTTATAAGTACTTAGGAAAGATGCACAACCTAAGTAAAGACTTGCAAAGCAGCAACAAGCTACGCAACATTGAGCAAGAAATCTCCTATAAGAGATACCAAGACCAGAAGTATGCCACCGAAATGCAGGAACAGACTTACAAGATTGAAATATTGAAGCGCAATCTCTGGCTTCTGGGCAGTGTACTGATACTCGGTATCGTCGTCAGCATCTTCCTATATAAGTGGTACAAACGCCGGAAAGACGTCCAACTGGTAGAAGCCCGCTACCAACTGGAAATGTCCGAGCGTGAAGTCTCCGAGCTGAAACTGCACCAACAAGAGTTGGAATTGCAGAACGTACAGAACGCCCTCGACAACAGTCGCCAGGAAGCCACCAGCTTCGCCGTCTTCCTGCGTAGCCGCAACGAACTGCTGGACAAAATACGCGAGATGGTGAAGGAAGGCTACAAGATGGATGCTACCAACCTTGTCCCCCATCTGAAAAGAATCAATACCTTCATCAGCCAATGCCAAAGCGGCGACAAGACCAACAGCACCCTGCTGACCAACATCGAGGATAAAAACAACGAATTCCTGCAAAGACTGGTAACCCTCCACCCCAAACTGACGCAAGGAGAAAAGTACCTCGCCACTCTATTAAGAGTAAACCTGTCTACCAAAGAGATTTCCATGCTGACCGGCACCACCCCAAAGACCATCAACATGAACCGCTACCGCTTGCGCAAATCTCTGAACCTCTCCTCGGAAGAAGACCTGACGGACTACTTGCAGAACATCTGATTCCATAGATGGCGAGGAGGATTCACCTCTTCATCTGCCTTCAAAACCGCCTGCCGGCAAGCAATGGCGGTGAAAGCAGGGATAAATTGAGGTTTCAAGGATTCACCTAAGCTATAAACATAACCCTTCCCGGATGAGAAGAAACTCTTCTTAAGTTGAGCAATGTTTCTTAATAAATGAAAATCAGCTACTTACCGTTCATTCATCAAAGAGTTTAAAGTGAACGACTGGAGTCATTCAGCTGAACGACTAAAGTCGGTCGATCGAACAACTGGAGTCGGCCGAGTGAACAACTCCAGTCGGTCACTCTTAACTCGCCGTTCTTCATCGAATAAAGCCGAAGGATTGAGGGGATAACAACAGATGATTGAGATCTTAAGAACTTATGGTGGAGTTTAAATCCGCTTCATCCGACCGACCCGCATTCAAAAAACATGGTAAACGCAGGTTTATATGTCGCTTAACCTCGTTTCAATCTCCTTGATGGACGGTATAGTTCCTTCCACTTCGGTAGGATATAGCCGGGACAGTTCGTATTCGGATATACCGATGGGCTGACTACTCGATTCCAACGCGTACTGTGCCAGCAGATTGTCCTTATTCTTGCAGATAAGCAATCCGATAGTGGGATTGTCTATTCCTTTCTTGCTCAAAAGATGATTGACGGCAGTCACATACGTACCAAGCTGACCTATATCGGCAGAATCAAACTCGTCAACTTTAACCTCTATCACGACGTAACAACGGATAGTAAGATTATAGAACAGCAGGTCGATGAACTTTTCCTTCCGACCTATTTGCAACCGGTATTCCCTGCCAACATAGGCAAAGCCAGTCCCGAGTTCCACCAAAAAAACGCGTGATGTTGGTAAGCAATGCATCTTTCAGTTGCCGTTCATTGTAGCCCTGCCGCATAGAAAGGAAATCGAAGTTGTAAGGGTCTTTGGTTATTTCCTGAGCCAAATCACTTGTAACGGCGGGCAGCGTATGCTCGAAATTGGTCAGCGCCTTCCCTTGCCGCTCATACAAGTCGGTGTCGAGGAAGTTGAGCAACACGGCACGGCTCCAACCGTACTCCAGAGTTTGGCGTACGTAGAACAGGGCTTTGTCGGGATTGTCGGAACACTTGTCGATGATATAGCGATGATGTCCCCACGGTACGCTACACAAATCTTCCACAAGTTGTGGAAGATTTCGGGAATGATCGGCATAAAGCTGAAAGAATCGCTTGGCATATCGTATGTTCGACTCAGAAAGCCCTTCCACACCAGGCATCTCTGCACGCAAATCAGCACTGAGGGTGATGTAGAATCTGCCTCCATATTTGTTGTTGGCTTGCAGCGAAACTATATCGCTTCCCAAACTCCAATAGAATTTGATAAGGACACTGTTCACTTTTACTGCCGCTTTTATCTGACTCTGACGATAACGAGTGGTCAACTCTTTCACCCATTGCAGGTAATCCTTGTCCAATATGCTAATGGATTTACTCATATCCTTTCCTCCTGTTTTTTATGCTTCCTGCAAAAATAAGGTTTCTATTTACATCAGCAAACCGCTTTCCTTACTTTATTTTCTTCTGCCTTCATCATGCAAACGGTACACGGTGAAGGCTGAAAGCTACGAAAAGCACCCAAAAACGTCCTGTCTTCACCCACTATCGCCCTGCAATAAAGCCTTTAGGGCAAACAGATGAATGCGATGAACCCTACAATGCAAGTTTCTACAGAGAGACAGAATACGATGAATATTCTCAGTAATTTATCTGATAATCAGCGATAATAGAACTGTTTGAAAGGGCATAAACAGCCATCAAGAGCAAAAACTCTTATCTCCCACTTTGTAGATATACACACAACAATTACAAGGCTATATATCAACTATTTACAAAACAGACTGTAGATTACAAAACTGTTAAGAAACCCTTTTTGTAGGTCATTTGTAGTCGCTATTTATTCGCCGGCTTTCCTAGTGATTCATAATTTAGCGCCGTGAAAAACCAAATTATTAACCTTAAAAACTTATTCACATGAGTAAAAGTAATTATTTCAAAGAAAGAGTAATTCAACTGCTTTTCTTCTTTGCTTTTATGCTCCCTGTAAGCGCATTAGCACAGAACATTGAGTTGACGGGTACCGTGGTCGATGCGACCGGAGAAACCGTAATCGGTGCCAGTGTATTAGAGAAAGGTACTACGAATGGAGTAATCACTGACATTGATGGTAATTTCTCCCTCAGCGTTTCTCCCAAAGCTACAATTATTATTTCTTATGTGGGTTATACAACCCAAGAGATTCCCTTAAATGGTCAAAAGCATCTGAATGTTACCCTTAAGGAAGATACCGAAATGCTGGACGAAGTTGTCGTTATCGGTTATGGTACAATGAAAAAGAGCGACATGACGGGAGCCATTTCTTCGGTAGACACAGAAGAATTGACCAAACGTGCCACTACCAACCCGGCCGAAGCACTGCAAGGCAAGATTGCCGGTGTAAACATCATGAAAGCCGGTGGTAATGCAGGTGCAAGCGTTTCTGTTAAGATCCGTGGTGTGAAGTCTTTCGGCAGTAACGAGCCCCTCTACATCATTGATGGTTTTCCTGGTGACATCAACAACGTAAACCCGCAAGATATCCAAAGCATGGAAGTACTGAAGGACGGTGCCGCAGCGGCGATCTATGGTTCAGTGGCTGCCAACGGTGTAGTCATCATCACTACCAAGAACGGAAAGAAAGGCGAAACACACATCGACTTCAACACCTACCTAAGCATGACCACCGTTGCCAACAAACTGGAAATGGTAAATGCTGAGCAATACAAGAAGAACATCAAAACAATGTTCGAAAACTACAATAACCAGTTCCCCAACGATGCTGAAAGCATTCCTGCTTATTGCACTACCGACACCGGTATCAATACCAACTGGCAAGACCTGATGCTCCGTGACGGACTTTCGCAGAACTATATGTTCAGCGTCCGCGGTGGTAGCGAAACGGCCCAATACTCCGTATCCTACAACCATGCCGATGACAAGGGTATCTTCTTGGGCAATAGCTTCCGCCAGGATAATGCCCGCATGAAGATGCACATGAGTAAATACATCTTCGACATCGATGCCAACTTAAGCTTCCGCTATACCAAAAGCCATCAGCCACAGTACAGTCTGCGCGAAATGTATAACAGTTCTCCCTTGATGCCCGTCTATGACGAAAACGAAAAGTACGGCTATGCATTGGCCGGCAACATGGGGCTACCTGCTTCCAACAACGTGATGGCCGACCACCATTTCCGGGAAGCAGCTACCAAGAACTTCTACACCAACGCCAACGTATCACTGGGCGTGAAGTTGACTTCTTACCTCAACTTCAAGACCAGCTATGCTTATCGCGGCACACACTATCGCTATACGCAACACTATCCTGATTTCACCTCCAATGCCCAGTCACCCTATCTGTATCCTTATTCTTACGAAGGTACCTATTACTGGGAAGAGCAAGTGGTAGACAACGTACTGAACTTCAATAAAGATTTCGGCAAGCACAGCATCACTGCCATGGTGGGTTCATCCATCACGACTACCAAATATACCGACAACGGCGTGGGTGTAGAAGGCAAGACATCCAAATATTATGTAGATGAGAACGGAAATCTTGCATCCAAAGACGAAGCAGCAGGCTTCCTCGACCCCAGCTTCAGCACCATCGACTCCGGTGCGGGCGGTACATTCTCGGGTGACGGAACAAAATACAAATACAACCGTGCTTCTTTCTTCGGTCGTGTAAACTACTCCTTTGCAGGCAAATACCTATTGCAAGCTACCATGCGTTACGACGGTTCGTCTAAGTTCGGTTCTGAAAACCGTTGGGGTTGCTTCCCTTCTGTGGCCGTGGGATGGAGAATCAGCGAAGAAGATTTCTTCCCGAAAGAAGCTGTTGTCAACAACCTGAAATTCCGTGCCAGCTGGGGACGTCTGGGTAATGAGAACGCGCTGGGTTACTATGACTTTCAGCCTCTTATCACCAATTCCAACCGTTGGGAAGGCGGTTACATCCAAGGTGGCAATGCCTGGCAAGGTTCCGCTTCATGGGAAATGGAGAACCGCGGATTGAAGTGGGAAACTACTGATACCAAGAATATCGGTTTCGACCTCGGAATGTTCAACAACCGCTTGACCGGTAGTATCAACTATTACATCAACCAAACGGAAGACCTACTCATCACAAAGCGTCTCTCGCCCTCTGCCGGTTACGAAAATCCCATCCTGAATGTAGGCAAAATCCGCAATAATGGTATCGAACTGGAGCTGAACTGGAGCGACAGAGTGAAAGATTTTGAATACAACATTGGTTTCAACTTCTCCACTACCAAGAACGAAGTGGTGGAATTGGCCGACAAAGGTCAGGCACTGCCTTCTACCGGTCTGCTTTGGGACACTGACCACGTGCCTGCATACGCCAAAGAAGGAAAGCCCATCAGTGGTTTCTACTTATATCGCACGGCAGGTATCTTCCAGACTGATGCCGAAGCAGAAAGTTACGTAAATCAGAATGGTGAACGCCTTCAACCCAATGCCAAAGCCGGCGATATTCGTTTCGTGGATGTAGATGGAAGCGGTACCATCGACGAAGATGACAAGGTATACTGCGGAACCGGTATTCCCAAGATGGAAGCCAACCTAAACTTCTCCGGATCTTACAAGGGTTTTGACCTCTCATTCAGCTTAGGAGGTGCATTCGGTCATAAGTTGTACAACGGAAACCGCTACTTCTATGAATCCATGAGCGCTCCGGGCAACATGCTCAGCAGCGTTGCCAATGCCTGGACTCCCGAGAACACTCACACCAGCGTTCCGCGTGCCATCTACAACGACCCCAACGGCAACTCCCGCGAGTCTGAACGGTTCTTGGAAAACGGCAGTTTTATACGTATGCGCCAGGCGCAAATAGGTTATACTTTGCCCACTTCCTTACTGAAGAAAGTCAACATCGAGAAACTGCGTTTCTATGTGAGCGGTGACAACTTGTTCACTATAACAGGCTACAACGGTGTAGATCCCGAATTCTCTACCAGCAGCCCGCTGAACTCCGGTATTGACCGCTACATTTATCCGTTTACGCGTTCGTACACAGTAGGAGCACAGCTCACATTCTAATACCTTATTAAAACAATATAATACGAAACAATATGAAGAAACTTATATATTTAGCAAGTATCTGCTGCGTAATGCTTTTTGCTTCCTGCGAAGACTTCTTGACAGTGTCTTCTCCGGACAAAGTAACAACCGGAAACTTCTGGAAAAACCAGAAGGAGGCCGAAGCTACCATGGCTTCAGTCTATGCACAGCTCTATCATGGCGACAGCTATGCCACCAGCGAAGTAAGATGGCCGGTAGAGGCATTCCGTACCGATCTCTACACCATGGGGTCGGATGCCATCAACTACCAAACATGGACCGACATCTACAAGTTTACTTATACCAATGGTAATACTCAGTTCTCTTACTACTATCAGGATTTATACCGCGGCATCAACTTTGCCAATCAGGTATTGGAATATGTTCCACAGATTCCTGAAGACGGTATCACAGAAGCAAAACGCAACGAATTGATAGCCGAGGCCCACTTCATGCGCGGCTACTACCACCTGATGCTGATACTGAACTGGGAGAAAATCATCATCCGCGACAAGTATCTCACTGACCAGGCCGATCTGAATAAACCTCTGTCCGACCGCGTTACTTGCTGGAACTTCGTCATTGACGAACTGAAATTAGGAACCGCACTGCCTGCCACTCGTCCGAGTACAGAACTGGGTCGTGCCACTTCCGGAGCTGCCCACGCTTATCTGGGCTTTGCTTACCTGACACGTGCGTATGAAGAACCGGCACAAGAGACTCAGCACCTGGCTGATGCCTTGACAGCCCTGAATGCAGTGACCGGTTACGAGTTGGTAAGCGGTGATGCCTTGATTAACATGTTCAACGGCAGAAATAAGAATTGCAAAGAATCTATCTTCGAAGTGCAATACAGCAGCAATACCGACAATGGTGCACGCTACTATTCGTGGATACACAACTTCATCGCTTCCAGCGAACTGGGTGGTTGGGATGAAATACTGCCCAACGACTTCCTTGTAAGCGAATTCAAAAAAGAAGGAAAGATCAGTAATGACGGCCGTTACGACGAACGTATATATAACACCATTTTCTTCAAAGACGAGTATTGGAACGACGGAACCGGCAAAATTTGGGGTTACGAATACGATGATTTGCATTATTACTGGAAAGTCGACGAGGATGGCAACTATCTGGATGCAAACGGTAATAAAATTACAGAAGAAGAACTCGAAGACAAAGGCGTAAAGATATTCTACGACCGCCCCAGTTTCCGCCGCTTCACTCCAAGAGAACTGTCTGAAATGGATGAGAGATGCAACTTTAACATTCCTCTGATGCGCTATGTCAACGTATTGCTAATGAAAGCTGAAGTGCTGAACAAACAGGGACATCCCGAACAGGCTATTCCTATCATCAACGACATCCGCGCTAAACATGGCAATATGCCAGCCATGACGGGAACCTCACAAGCTGAAGTCCAGGCACAAATCGAGCACGAACGCATCATCGAATTCCCGTTGGAAAGTTATCGCTGGTATGACCTGCGCCGCTGGGGCAAGCTGAGCCAAGCATTGGGTAGCCGGGGATTCGTAGAAGGAAAACACAACTTCTTCCCCATCCCACTCTGGGAAATAAATGCTAATCCTGCATTGAACAGTACGGAAGAAACAACCGAAAACTAATTCTCTCTCTAATATAGCAGAACAAGGCGGCATTTGCCCCCGGCGATGCCGCCTTGTTTACCTTGAAAGCTTTATCTTTGCCACCAAAAACGACATAGATATGTTCACAATCATCGGACTGATGCTCACAGGAATGCTGCTGGGCTACCTCTTACGGAGACGGAATCTGAAGAAGATTCACCAAATCATCACAGTACTCATCTGGTTGCTGCTCTTCATCCTCGGCATCGAGGTGGGAAGCAATGAGCAGATAATCAAAGGACTCCACACCATCGGACTCGAAGCCGTCATCCTGACGCTGGGCGGAACCCTGGGAAGTGTCATCGCTGCCTGGGCATTGTGGAAAGCCTTGTACAGAAGGAAAGGAGGCCGGGCATGAAAGGAAGTCTTATCATCGTAGGCTTTTTCGTGCTGGGCACGATTGCCGGAGTTTGCCACTTGCTGCCCTTCGATATTGCAGAAACCAATATCAGTTACTATGCGCTCTGCGCACTGATGTTCAGCGTAGGGCTGAGCGTAGGCAACGATCCGCAGACGTTGAAGAACTTCCGTTCGCTCAACCCGCGGCTGGTGTTCTTGCCCATCATGACGATACTGGGTACATTGGCAGGTTCTGCTGCTGTCAGTCTGATTCTGACACACCGTTCCGTTACGGATTGTCTGGCTGTAGGGTCGGGATTCGGCTACTATTCGCTCTCGAGCATCTTCATCACGGAGTACAAGGGAGCAGAATTAGGCACCATCGCCCTGCTTGCCAATATCAGCCGCGAGATACTGACGCTGCTGGCAGCACCGCTACTGGTGCGTTGGTTCGGCAACCTGGCTCCTATCTCTGCCGGAGGCGCCACGACGATGGACACCACACTGCCCATCATCACGCGTACCGCAGGACAGCAGTTCGTAGTAGTTTCCATCTTCCACGGGTTTGTGGTAGATTTCAGTGTGCCGTTCCTGGTGACATTGTTTTGCTCCATTTAGTTGATAGTTGATAATTGATAAATGATAGTTATGAAAACCAAACTTTATACCTTTCTCCTTTCCTCATTGCTTTGTACCGCTGCCTTGGCCGAGAACGAGCCGTGGCAAAACCCGCAGGTCAATGAGATGAACCGGGAGCCGATGCATGCGCACTTCACTCCTTTCAAGAATGAAGCCGGTGCATTGAAGCAACGCGCATTGCCTGCCGATGTGCGGTTTGATGTAAACCCTGCCACGGAGCGTCGCATTTCACTGGACGGCACGTGGAAGTTCCTCTTTTCTAAAAACAATGAACTTTGCCCCAAAGACTTCTACAAGCCGGGATATAGCACCCGGAAGTGGAGCAAGATAGAAGTTCCCGGAAGCTGGGAGCTGCAAGGGTTCGACGCACCCATCTATACGGACACACGATATCCGTTCCCTGCCAATCCGCCGTACGTACCTGCCGACTATAATCCGGTGGGTGCCTATATACGCGAATTCAACGTGCCGACCGGTTGGGAAGGCATGGATATCTTCCTCGACTTCGAGGGAGTGGAGTCGGCCTACTATGTTTGGGTGAACGGCGAACTGGCCGGTTATGCCGAAGATAGCCGCTTACCGTCGCACTTCAACGTCACTAAATTGTTGAAGAAGGGCAGCAATAAGCTGGCGGTAAAAGTATTCCGCTACAGCGACGGTTCCTACCTGGAAGGGCAGGATTACTGGAAGTACAGCGGCATCGAACGCAGCGTCTACCTCTATGCCCGCCCGCAAAGCCGCGTCAAAGACTTCAAGATGACGGCCGAACTGGTGAACGGATATAAGGATGGCGAACTGAAACTCGACGTACTTCTCCACCAGCCGAAAGCCGGAGAAACGGTAGAAGTGAAAGTGATGGACGGCGAAGCGGTAGCTTACGAGCGAAAGAAGTCCGTTGCTTCTGCCACCGACACCCTGTTCACCATCGAGAAGATGTTCCCCGGCGCACGTCCCTGGAATGCTGAGACGCCGAATACGTATACGTTGGTAGTCAGCACCTTCGACGCACAAGGCCGCCCGTTGGAATCGTTCACCCACCTCTTCGGCTTCCGTACGGTGGAGATGAAGAACGGCATGCAGCTGATTAACGGTCAGACCGTGCTCTTCAAAGGCGTGAACCGCCACGAGCACGACGCACACAAAGGCCGCACCATCAGCGTAGCCTCCATGATACACGACATCCAGCTGATGAAACAGTTCAACCTGAACGCCGTGCGCAACTGCCACTACCCCAACAATGCCCCCTGGTACGAGCTTTGCACCGAGTTCGGCCTCTATATGGTAGATGAAGCCAACATCGAAAGCCACGGCATGATGGACCACAAGGATGGCACCCTGGCCAACTATCCCGATTGGGAACTCCCCTTCATGCAGCGCATGAGCCGGATGATAGCCCGCGACCGCAACTGCTCCGCCATCGTCACCTGGTCTATGGGTAACGAATCGGGCTACGGCAAGCACTTCGAAACGTTGTACGACTACACCAAGAGCGTAGACGCCACCCGCCCCGTGCAGTACGAAGGCGGCGGCTACCAAGCCAAGAGCGATATCTACTGCCCCATGTACGCACGTATCTGGAGGCTTCGCCAGCACGTGAACCAACGCGATGCCCGCCCGCTGATTCTCTGCGAGTACGCCCACGCCATGGGCAACAGCGTAGGAAACTTCCAGGACTACTGGGACTTGATCTACAAGTACGACCAGCTGCAAGGCGGTTTCATCTGGGACTGGGTGGACCAGACCTTCGCCATCAAGGACGAGAAAGGACACGACATCGAAGCCTTCGGCGGCGATATGGGATTCGTAGGCATCGTCAACGACTCCAACTTCTGCGCCAACGGTCTGGTAGCTGCCGACCGCTCGCTGCACCCGCACATCTATGAAGTGAAGAAAGTATTGCAATACATCCACTTCGAGCCTCTCGCCTTCACTGCCAACAAGATACGGGTAACCAACTGGCACGACTTCATCGGTCTGGAAGGCTACACCCTGCGCTGGGCTGTGGAATGTGACGGCAAGACAATACAAAGCGGTGAGACGGACTTCCCTTCCATCGCCCCACGCAGCTCCGCCAACATCGAACTGCCACTGAAGGCATTGCCTGCCGACGGACGCGAATATTTCCTCACCCTGCGCGCCTTCACCAAGCACGAAGCGCCGCTGGTGCCGAAAGGACACGAAGTTGCCATCGAGCAATGGGTATTGCCTTCCGTCCCGGCTGTGGTAAAGGCTGCCGAACCCGTAAACGGGACACTGGCTGTAACCCGCAACAACGACGTCCTCACGCTGAAAGGCAACAACTTCCAAATAGCCTTCTCTACAAAGAACGGTGAAATGACGGAACTGGCATACAACGGCAAGAACTTGATTAAAGAAGGCTTGCAACCCAACTTCTGGCGCCCGCTCACCGACAACGACATCCCGAACGGACACCTGGAACGCTGCGCCACCTGGAAGACTGCCGGACGCGACGCGCAATTGCAGAACATCGACGTGACCGAAAGCAAGCAAACGGCAACCGTGATAACCACCTATCGTATGGAGGCTCAGGATGCTACGTTGCAGATGACGTACAACGTCCGCCCGAACGGTGCCGTGAAAGTGACGATGCACTTCATCCCCGGAAAGCTTGCACTGAGTGAGATGCCTCGACTGGGTATGCGCATGATACTCCCCGCCGAGTACGAAATGATGACCTGGCTGGGACGCGGCCCGCAAGAGAACTACGCCGACCGCAAGACGGGAGCACTGGTAGGACTGTACAATGCCACCGTTTGGGAGCAATTCCATCCGTATGTACGCGCCCAGGAGACGGCCAATCACTGCGACGTGCGCTGGACGGCACTTCGCAATGCCGCCGGAGAAGGCTTGCTCGTCACCGGAGAAGAACCGCTGAGCATCAGCGCCTGGAACTTCCCGATGGAAGACATCGAATATCGTCCTTCACAAATGGAACGCCGCCACGGTGGAAGCATCGAGAAGAAGGATATGGTATGGCTCAACATCGACCATCAGCAGATGGGCGTAGGTGGAGACAATACCTGGGGCGCACAAGTGCATCCCGAGTATACCATCACCCCGAAGGAGTGGAAGTACAGCTTCACGCTGCAACCGCTTGCACCCGCCGAGGATGCAGCGGAAAAAGCACACAAATGATAATTTAGCAGCGTGTGATAACAAGTGTATCTCAAACTCCTCCGCCTGAAAGGGGAGGAATTTGAGATACTCCGTAAATTCCCATTTATAATAACCTCATTCATATGAAACATAGAATCATTCGCATCATTTCTCTTGCCCTGCTGCTGGCAAACCTCACCGCCTGCAGCACCGGCAATAAGAGTGTAGCCGAAAAACGGTATGCCTTCAACAACATACTGGACATCGCCTACACCCCCGACACCCTGCACCGCTGCACCGGCTGGTTCACCGACGCCGGCTCGTGGATGGGCTTCACCCTCCCCGAAAAGCAGCAATGGCTGAACGGCTTCTGCGGTCCCTTCAGCCTCGACATGTTCCGCCGCCAATGGATGGCGCAATCCGCCACCATCGTCGGCTTTGCCAAAGACGCCCAGGCAAGTTTCACACCCGATTCTACCTGTTATTATCCCGGAGAGCTCTACCTCTCAGCCCACAGCGCTGACGGTCGCATCACCCAGCGCCTCAACTTCGTCAGCTCCTCCACCGCCCTGCTGCGCATCGAGACTGACAAGTCCGAAGACCTGCTGCTCACCGGCAGCCGGTGGGGACGCGACGTCACCGTCAGCATAGAACAGAACTCCGTCATCGCCCGCCATCCCAGCGGCGAGAGTGTCACCGTAACCTTTACCCCGGACGTGGAACTGACTGCCGCCGACAACAACTACACCGCCCTCATCCACGCCCCCAAATCCCCCGTCAACGTAGCCATCTCCTTCTTCACCTCCGAAAAAGAAATGGCTGCCGGCCTGCAGAACCTCCCCTCCCTGCTCAACCATCCAGGAAACGCCCTGCAAGCCAACGCCGACCGCTGGGAAGGCTACCTGACCAAAATCCTCCGTACAGACATGAAGCCCGAATACGACCGTATTGCCGTGAAAGCCGTCACCACCCTCATCTCCAACTGGCGCACCCACCGCGGCGGACTGCTGCACGAGGGCATCATCCCCAGCCATGCCGTAGGCTATTTCGTAGGCTTCTGGGCATGGGACACCTGGCGCTTCAGTGCCGGTACCGCCAAGTTCGACCCCGAACTGGCCAAGAACAACATCCGCGCCATGTTCGACTATCAGCAGCCCGACGGCATGATTATCGACTGCATCTACACCGATCCCTCGGAGAACAATGCCCGCGACAGCAAGCCGCCCCTCGTATGCTGGGCCGTAGACGAGATCTTCACCCATACGGGCGACACGACCTTCGTTGCCGAGATGTACCCGCAACTGCTCTCCTACTATAAATGGTGGTATCAGAAACGCGACCACAATCGCAACGGCATGTGCGAATACGGCTCCACCGACGGTACCCTCGAAGCTGCCGCCTGGGAAAGCGGTATGGACAACGCCATCCGCTTCGACAACGCCGTAATGCTGAAAAACGATGGTGCCGACGATGCCTGGAGCATGGATCAAGAAAGCGTAGACCTCAATGCCTACCTTGCCCTGGAATGCAAGCTGCTGAAGAAATTCGCCGTCCTGCTGAAAGTACCCTTCGACGGTCCCGACTACACCGACCGGGTAGCCAACTACTTCTTCGATACGAACATCAACTTCTTCTGTGACCGCCGCCTGAAGGACAGCTCCTTCATCGAAGAACCCGGCTGCGAAGCCTACACCCCGCTGTGGACACAGATAGCCACGCAAGAACAAGTGGACGCTATGCTGCCCATGCTGCAGGATACCGCGAAGTTCTCTACCTACATCCCCTTCCCCACCATCGCCGCCGATAATCCCAAGTACAATCCGCGCGGCTACTGGCGCGGCCCCATCTGGCTGGACCAGACGTACTTCGCCATCCGCGGCCTGCGCAACTATGGTTACAACAAGATGGCGGATGAATACACCCGCCAGGTATTCGACCGCCTGAACGGTCTGAAAGAGGGAGCACCCATTCACGAGAACTACGGAACCCACACTGGAGAGCGACTGAAAGCACCGCACTTTAGCTGGAGCTCGTCGCATCTGTTGATGATGTACGATGATTACGGGAAGTAGCCCGGCACGAAGTATAGGCGAGCCCCTTTCCCACTACGAGTGAAGGTGCTTCCCTATACGACAGAAGTACCCTCCCTATACGACTGAACGGGCCTCCCTATACGACAGAACAATAGTCCCACTATGAACGAACATAGTGGGACTATTACTTATCTAATAATGAATAACTTATCGGCCTCTTTTAGAACAAGCTCCACGCCACCGTCAGTCCTGCCATCACAATCGCCACCATACTCATCAGTTTGATAAGGATGTTCAGACTCGGACCGGAAGTATCTTTAAACGGGTCGCCTACGGTATCGCCCACCACTGTGGCCTTGTGCACCTCGCTACCCTTTCCGCCGAAGTTGCCTTCTTCTACATACTTCTTCGCATTATCCCATGCACCACCGGCATTCGCCATGAAGATGGCCAGCACAAAGCCGCTGCTCAATCCGCCAATAAGCAGGCCCAGCACTCCGGGAACACCGAAAATCAGTCCCGTCAGGATGGGAGCTACGATGGCGATAAGCGATGGAACCACCATCTCGCGCTGTGCTCCTTTGGTGGAGATAGCCACGCAACGCTCATAATCCGGCTCCGCCTCACCCGTCAGGATACCTTTTATTTCGCGGAACTGGCGGCGTACCTCGTCCACCATGTGGGCAGCGGCACGGCCTACGGCATTCATCGTCAGTCCGCAGAAAAGGAAAGCCATCATAGAACCGAGGAACATGCCCGAAAGTACCTTAGGATTCATCAGCGTAACGTCGTAGTGGTGCATAAAGTCGAAGAACGTGGCATCTTGCACGCGGATGGCTTCGCCACCGGAGAAAATTTCAGTCATGCCGATACGCGTCAGTCCGATACGGATTTCTTCTATATAGGAAGCGAGCAACGCCAGCCCCGTCAGAGCAGCGGAACCGATGGCAAAGCCCTTGCCCGTGGCTGCCGTTGTGTTGCCCAGAGAGTCGAGCGCATCGGTACGTTTGCGTACTTCCGCTCCCAGGCCGGACATCTCAGCATTACCGCCTGCATTGTCGGCAATCGGTCCGTAAGCGTCCGTAGCCAGCGTGATGCCCAGCGTGGAGAGCATACCCACTGCCGCAATTCCGATGCCATAAAGCCCCAATCCGACATTGGAGAAATTGAAGCCCGAAGCAAACAGGTAAGAAGCTATGATACCGATCACCACCGCAATCACCGGAATGGCCGTAGAGAGCATGCCCAGGCCGATGCCGGAAATGATAACCGTTGCCGGACCGGTCTTTCCGCTTTCACTCAGCTTCTGCGTGGGACGGTACGATTGAGAAGTATAGTACTCCGTAGAGCGCCCTATAATGATACCCACTACCAAACCTACCACTACCGAACAGGATATCCACTGCCAGTTCTCAAGCCCCAGCATCCATAGGATAAGGAAAGTAGCTGCCACAATCAGTACCGAACTAAGATTTGTGCCGAAAGCCAGCGCATTCAGCAAGTCCCGCATCTTTGCATTCTCCTTGGTACGCACCGAGAAGATGCCGATAATGGAAAGAATAATGCCCACCGCCGCAATCAGCATCGGTGCAATCACCGCCTTGAACTGCATCAGCGTATCGCCCGAATGGATAAAGGCAGCGGCACCCAGTGCAGCCGTCGCCAGGATGGAGCCGCAATAACTCTCGTACAAGTCGGCGCCCATACCTGCCACGTCGCCTACGTTATCGCCTACGTTGTCGGCAATGGTTGCCGGGTTGCGCGGATCGTCTTCGGGAATACCGGCTTCTACCTTGCCCACCAGGTCGGCGCCCACATCGGCAGCCTTCGTATAGATGCCACCGCCCACACGGGCAAACAGTGCCTGCGTGCTGGCTCCCATGCCGAACGTCAGCATAGTAGTGGTAATGATACATAGTTTATGCGTAGGCGTCATCAAGTCGATGGGAATCACTGCATTCAGCAACAGATACCAGAAGGAGATATCGAGCAATCCCAGGCCTACAACCACCAGCCCCATCACCGCACCGCTACGGAAAGCAATGCGCAAACCTGCGTTCAGCGAACCCCGTGCGGCATTTGCCGTACGTGCCGAAGCATAGGTAGCCGTCTTCATTCCAAGAAAACCCGAAAGACCGGAGAAGAAACCACCAGTAAGGAAGGCAATAGGTACCCAGGAGTTCTGCACCCCGAAACCATACGCCATAATAGAGAAAAGGATTACCAATCCCAGGAACACCCAGCCCACAATCTTGTATTGTTGTCGGAGGTACGACATGGCCCCTTTGCGCACAGCAGCAGCAATCTTAATCATTTGAGGGGTCCCCTCACTCTCTTTCATCATCTGCTTATGAAAGTAGTAAGCAAAACAGAGCGCCAACACAGACGCGGCCGGTACCAGCCAGAAAAGCATTTGGTCCATAGCAATATTTGAATTAAAAGGTTAAACTAGTCCCTAAAAATATTGATAATTGGTGAGATAAGCAAGTAAAAGAACAAAGAAATCCTTTACGTTAAAAGTTACAGTAACATCCCTTTTCCTACAAAAAGATACCTCTTTATCAGTCTACATAGCTTTTTATTTGTATATTTGTCGATGAACAAGCATATTATCTATGAGACAACTCCTCTGTTACATTCTTTTTTCCATAGTAGGGACCACTCTCTTATGGGGACAGACCTCTGCCACCAGAGACAGCCTCCTGCGTATAGCTACCACCACAACCAACCCTTCCATACAAATAGCAACCTACCGCAACCTGGCCGACCTCTACTTCGAAAGACCCGAGGAACTCTCCTACCTCAAAGAAGCTTATCGCATTGCCCGGAAAGTTACCGATAAAGACAAGGAGTTCAGTCTGCTCACCGACCTCTCCTCTGCCTACATCAAATCTTATGAGCTCGACTCTGCCCGTCACTACATGCAGGTATTGGAGCAAACAGGAAATGCCGAAGAAACTCTTCCATACCTCTCTTTTCTGCGAATGAGAATATTCGACAAGAAAATCAGGAAGAACGACGGCGAGACTGCCATCGAAACAGAACTGAAGTTCCTGAACGATCCGGCCACCGACAAGAACAATATCTACATCCAGATAGAACAGGCCTATACTACGGGCGACGGCCTCTTCCATAAGAACAAATACAAAGAAGCCCGCAGCTATCTGAACACTGCCTACAAGCTCTCCAAGCTCCTGCCCGCCCGCGAAGGCGAACGCATCCGCATCACCGCCGCCTGGAGTTATATCAATACACTCAGCTACCTGGGAGAAGCCAAAGAATTCATTGAGTGCATTGAAGAGATGCTCCGGCTTTACGAATCCTCTTACGAGCTTTATTATGCCCACCAACGGCCTTTCTACAACATCGACCTCCGCTACCTGCAATGCTACACCTCCCTGCTGATACGCAGTGACCAGCTGACCGATGAAAAGAGGGAATTATACTATCAGCACGTCTATGACATGAGCAGGAAGGTCACCGAGCCTATCGACAAGTATAACTGCTACCTGGCGCTACACTTCTACGCCATGAACAAGAAAGACTACCTCAGTGCCCTTGCCACCAACGACAGTCTCATCAAATATGCCGGTATCGTGAGTCCCTCCAACATCCCCGGCCTGATTGAGAACTGCTCGCAGATATACGAAACCATAGGCGACTACAAAAATGCCCTCAAGTATCACAAACTCTACGTACAGCAGCAAGACTCCATCGCATCTTCCGAGTTTGAACAACAAATGAACGAATTGCAGGTGAAGTACGATGTGGATAACCTGAACTACAAGAACTCCCAGCTGGAGAACAAGAATAAACGTATTCTGCTTATCACCCTCGGTTCCATACTGCTTCTGGTGATGGTCATTTGCCTCTACCTGTACTACGACCTGAAAAAGGAGAAAAGGATGAAGGAAACCCTGCGCAAACTGCATGAGAAAGCAGAAGAGAGCGAGCAACTGAAAACTGCTTTTATCAACTCCATGTGTCACGAGATACGCACCCCGCTCAATGCCATTGTCGGCTTTTCCGACATCATCACCGATGAAAGCTTCGACGACGAGGATACAAAGAAAGAGTACTCCAAGCTCATCACGCTCAACTCGCAGTTGTTGACCTCCCTGATAGAGCATTTGTTTGTGGTGTCTAACCTCGACTCTTCCGATGAGCCGCTCCCCCACGAGATGATTAATGTGAAGAACACATGCGCCGTAGAAATGAAAAAGCTGGAGCAGCAGGCAAAAGCTGGAATTGATTACCGGATGGAGCTACCCGAAGATGACCTTTTCATTTCCAGCAACCAGCAATATCTGTCGCTTGTTCTGGAAAATCTGCTCAGCAATGCCAATAAGTTTACCGACCAAGGGAGCATCTCCCTCAAGCTACGAGCCAATGAAGCAGAGAACCGCGTCGAAATAGACGTTACCGATACCGGGCCCGGCATTCCCCTGGGCAAGGAAGAGGTGGTATTCCAACGCTTCACCAAGTTGGACACTTTTGCCCAAGGTCAGGGCATGGGGCTGTATCTGAGCCGCCGCATCATCCAAAGACTATCCGGCGATATATTCATCGACCCGGATTATACCAATGGGACGCGGATGGTGATCTACCTGCCGTTTAAATAGAAGTTATCCTTGAAATATTGATGAAAAAGCCAATTGCATTATTTCACTCTATATTTTTGTTGAGGATGCTTAGGTATATTAGGATATAACCGCTCCAGTTTCCCCTCTTCTACCATACGGGGAATAATTTTATTATTTAAGTAACGAATATCCCTATTAATAGCACTTGCTATATCTTCCAAAGACAAATAACTTACTGCAACTGAACGAATTAGTATTGAAAGTTCCTCATAAGACAAATGTTTACTCTTATTCAGACTTGCAACATTACTTGCAACATTACTTGCAACATTACTTGCAACATTACTTGCAACATTAGACATATCATCTTCAACATTCACACAGTAAGTGGTGCCACGGCCAACACCCTTAGAGCAAAGGAAGCCTTCCGTACACAACACCTTAAGTACCTTCGTGATATCAGCACTATGCATTTCAAGCATATATTGTAAGCGGTCATTATTAATAGTTCCTTCAGAATAGCATGTAGCCAAAGCAAGCAGTTGATCATGAGTCAAAGAATTAATTTTGTCATGACCAAAAGTGCTTACAAGAGCTTCCCGAACTTCTATAGGGAACAAACTAACCATTGGCAAAGTCAACTCCACCTTATCCGGCCTATTTTGTTCTTGCACATAAGGTTTAATCCAATCGGCTACTTTCCAACCATGAATAATTTTATTGACCCCACTGCCTGCCTTTTCGGAGAATCCTAACATCATAAACATCTTTTGTAATGCCTTGTTCCGACAAACACTCTCGCCTCCCGAATAATACTGTGCGCGACTGACTAATAAGGTTCCTGGATTCCGAAACATGAATTTATGCTTCCATTGTTCAATAACAATATTACCTTCTTCCGCATAATCACAGTGTATCAACGTATTCACGAATGCTTCTCTAAGTGCTATATGCGTAGGAGTATCATCCAAACGTACCCCGTTCTCCAGATGAAATGGTTTTGGCAGCACAGATGTCAGCTTTACATAGACTTTTTTATAAAATTGAAAAAGATTGGCTTCCCATGTTCCATCCGGACAAATACGATCAGTCCAACGAGCATTTTCGTCAGAAATAAGATATTCCCTAAAATCCGGGAAATAATTAGGTGCACAAGATGGATCTGTAATGCTTTCTGTCTTGCCAAACATTAAAATACCTGCCAACGTAAGTCCTTCTTCTCCAGTTTCACGGTCTTTACGGTATCCGCCCAATTTCTCCAACAATTCGATGTCATCCAACGCCAACCAAGGATGAGAGGGCTGTCTGGAAGTAAAATATTGTCGATATTGTTTTAATGAACTTTGATCTATATCGTCCATTGAATAATTTGCCAAGATGCGAGAATCTCGCGGATGAGTATCATCCGCATCTGCAATCATTCTTTTTACCTCTTCATTAGTACATTTGTAATCTCCTTCATTATTCCGCTTAAATGTGTGCCCACGAAATGGATTCCTCGTGCAATAAACCGGTTTTTGAGAACGATTTGCCCGCGGAATAATAATAAGCAGCAGTTTATATCCTTGATATTCTACATCCAGCACATCTTTATCCGTAAGTAAATTCAGACTCACACAGTCCGGGTTATTAACTGAATTCCAGAAAGTCTTTTTATATTGTACAATTTGTTCTGCGGTCAATCCCTCAATCAACAAATGCTCCTGTTTTTCCCGAACTCCTAATACAATAACTCCTCCATCAGTATTGGCAAATGAAGAGTATGTTTCCCAAATACTATTTGGAAAACCCTCCTTTGCTGTTTTAAATTCCAAATCAACAGCTTCACTCCGTAAGATTAATGAATCTATATATTCAGTAAAACTCCATCCATCAGCGGTAAAATTTTCCATAATCAATTCTGATTAAAACATTTGCCTGACACGTTCGATGCCTGCTACCAGCGCATCCACCTCTTCTTTGGTGTTATAAAGTCCGAAGGAGGCACGTACCGTACCTTCTATGCCGAGGCACTGCATCAACGGTTGGGCGCAATGATGCCCGGTGCGCACGGCAATGCCGAGACGGTCGAGCAAGGTACCCATATCAAAATGGTGGATATCACCTACGAGGAAAGAAATGACGCTGCCTTTCTCTGCCGCTTCGCCGAAGATGCGCATGCCAGGGATTTCTTTCAGGCGTCCGGTGGCATATTGGGTCAGTTTATGCTCATGGAGGGCAATCTTATCCATACCGATAAGTGAAACGTAATCCAAGGCTTTGGCAAGTCCGGTAGTGCCGATATAGTCCGGTGTGCCGGCTTCAAATTTAAAAGGAAGTTCGTTGAAGGTGGTACGTTCGAAAGAGACATGCTGTATCATTTCGCCGCCACCCTGATAAGGAGGCATCTTATCCAGCCACTCTTCCTTGCCGTAGAGCACGCCGACACCCGTAGGGCCATAAATTTTATGACCGGAGAACACATAGAAGTCGGCATCAAGGTCTTGTACATCTACCGATATATGAGGGATGGACTGCGCACCGTCTATCAACACAGGCACGCCTTGCTCGTGAGCAAACTCAATCATTTCCTCCACGGGGTTGATGGTGCCCAGTACATTGGAGACATGAGTTACACTGACAATCTTAGTACGTTCGGAGAATAGTTTCTTGTACTCGTCCAGCAGCAGTTCGCCCTTGTCGTTCATCGGAATGACTTTAATGGCAATGCCTCTCTTGGCTGCCAACAACTGCCAGGGAACGATGTTGCTATGGTGCTCCATCACGGAAAGAATCACTTCGTCTCCTTCTTGCATAAACTCCTCGCCAAAGCTGGAGACAAGGAGGTTGATGCTCTCCGTTGTGCCGCGCGTAAAGACAATCTCGTTCGTGCTGCGGGCGTTGATGAACTTTCGTACTGTCTCACGCGAAGCTTCGTGCAGCTCCGTGGCCTGTTGCGAAAGGAAATGTACACCACGGTGCACATTGGCATTGACCGAATAGTATTCGTCCGTAATGGCATCTACCACGCAGCGGGGCTTCTGGGTGGTAGCACCGTTATCGAAATAGACCAATGGCTTGCCATATACTTCACGGGAAAGTATGGGGAAGTCGGCTCGTATCTCCTGAATATTATACATAACTTACTCTTTTTAGTTATTTACAGATTGCACATCCCTGACACTTATTCAGCTCGCCGCGAAATCGTTTTTCTACCAGCAGATGCAGGCGATCTTTCAAGGCATCCAAGCGGATGGTATCTATCACTTCGTTGACGAACGCAAACATAAGCAGCAGACGTGCCTCACGTGCCGGAATACCGCGTTGCTGCATATAGAACAAAGCGGCTTCATCGAGCTGGCCCACCGTCGCACCGTGGCTGCACCTCACATCGTCTGCATAGATTTCCAGCTGCGGCTGGGTGTACATGTGTGCCTCGCGAGTGGCGCAGAGGTTACGGTTCGTTTGTTGCGAATTAGTGTGTTGCGCATCGGGACGTACCAATACCAAACCGGCAAAGGCACCGGTTGCCTGATCATCGAGCACATACTTATAGAGTTCGTTGCTGGTACAGTTGGGAACGGCATGGTCGATGGTAGTGTTCGTATCCACATGCTCGTTCTTATCGGCAATAACCATACCGCAAAGGTTGACTTCCGCACCTTCGCCGGCAAGCAGTACTTGGGTTGTGTTACGGGTCGTGCCGTTGTACAGCGTCATTCCGTTGAGAAGGACGTTGCTGTTGGCTGCTTGTTTTACGTACATGTTGCTGATGCGCACGGTACTGGTATGGGTTTCTTCCAGTTCGTAGAAGTCGAAGGTGGCGTTCTCGCCGACAAAGATTTCTATGACTTGGGTGGCGAGGAAGTTCACACTGTCCATGGCATGGTCGCATGCCAGGAGACGGGCTTGTGCGCCTTCTTCAAGGATGATCAGTACACGGCGGTTCACCATGAAGTTAACGTAACTCCTCAGGATATTCACCAGCTGAATAGGCTTCTCTACGACTACATTCTTGGGAACGTACAGCAGCACGCCGTCTTGTGCAAAAGCGGTGTTGAATGCCGTTACACCGTCTTCCGATGTCTTTGCCAGCTTACCATAGTACTTCTTTACCAGTTCCGGCTGTTGTTCAGCCACTTCCTTCAGACTGCCGAAGATAACTCCTTCCGGCAAAGAGAACTTGGGCAAAGCTTTATTGTAGAAGGCATCGTTCACCACGAAGTAAAGGGCGGTACTCATATTAGGAACATCGCACTTGAATACTTCGTAAGGGTTCACGGGAATGTCCAGGCGATTCAGGTTCAAGCCGTAATCCGGTTCGAAGAACTTACTGACATCCGTATATTTGTATTTCTCCTGTTTACGGGTGGGGAAGCCAAGCCGCTCGAAGTCGGCAAAGGCAGCAGCACGCGGCGCATTCAGCACCTCGGCACTGTGCCGGCATATCATCGCCTCCGTCTGGGAGAAAAGGTCTATGTATTGTTGTTCTACACTCATCTTTTTATTTATGAAATCATAAATCTTCTACCTCTTTCTTGATCCAATCAAACCCACGCGCCTCAATTTCTTTCGCCAATTCGGGACCGCCGGTCTTCACAATGCGGCCGCCAAGCAACACATGCACCGTGTCCGGTTTCAGATAATCCAGCAAACGCTGATAGTGAGTAATGACCATGGCACTGGTCTGCGGAGTTTTCAACTTATTGAAGCCATCGGCCACAATACGCAGAGCATCCACATCGAGCCCGGAATCCGTCTCGTCCAGAATAGCAAAAGTCGGTTCCAACATAGCCATCTGAAAAATTTCGTTACGCTTCTTCTCGCCGCCGCTGAAGCCTTCGTTCACGCTGCGGTTGGCAAGCTTGTTATCAAGCTCCACAATGGCACGCTTCTCACGCATCAACTTCAGGAACTCGCTGGCCGACAAAGCCGGCAGATGACGATACTTGCGCTGCTCGTTCACCGCCGCACGCATAAAGTTTACCATCGAAACCCCCGGAATCTCCACCGGTGCCTGAAACGAAAGAAAGATACCCTCGTGGGCACGGTCTTCGGGACTCATCGCCAGCAGGTCTTTTCCATTGAACATAACCGTACCGCGAGTCACCTCATAAGCAGGATGCCCCACCAATACATTACTCAACGTACTCTTTCCGGCACCATTCTGTCCCATCAAGGCATGTACTTCGCCATCACGGATGGTCAGGTCGATGCCTTTCAATATTTCTTTGCCATTGATGCTGGCATGCAGGTCTTTTATCTCTAACATCTTTATATATACGATTTTATTATTTACAATTTATCCTACGCTTCCCTCCAACGATATCGCCAGCAACTTCTGCGCCTCTACCGCAAACTCCATCGGCAGTTTGTTCAGCACCTCCTTGGCATAACCATTCACAATCAGTCCTACGGCATCTTCCGTAGAAATGCCTCGCTGGTTGCAATAGAATATCTGGTCTTCACTGATTTTGCTGGTCGTCGCCTCGTGCTCCACAATAGCCGTTTCATTGTGGATGTCCATGTAAGGGAATGTATGCGCACCGCATTTATCCCCCAGCAGCAACGAGTCACACTGGCTATAGTTACGTGCATTGTCCGCCTTGGCAGACACACGTACCAGTCCGCGATAAGAGTTCTCGCTCTTTCCGGCCGAAATACCCTTGCTCACAATCGTACTACGGGTGTTCTTCCCAAGATGAATCATCTTCGTACCCGTATCTGCCTGCTGGTAGTTGTTCGTCACCGCCACACTGTAAAACTCCGCCGTCGAGTTATCTCCCGATAGAATGCAAGACGGATATTTCCAAGTGATGGCCGAACCCGTTTCTACCTGCGTCCAGGAGAGCTTGCTATCTACGCCCTTACAATGTCCACGCTTTGTCACGAAGTTATAGACACCACCCCTGCCCTCGGCATCACCCGGATACCAGTTCTGTACGGTACTGTACTTCACTTCAGCACGGTCGTGCACCACAATCTCTACAATAGCTGCATGCAACTGGTTCTCATCACGCATCGGCGCCGTACAGCCTTCCAGATAGGAGACATACGAGTCATCGTCCGCCACAATCAGCGTCCGTTCAAACTGTCCCGTGTTGCGGGCATTGATGCGGAAGTAGGTAGACAACTCCATCGGACAGCGTACCCCCTTCGGTATATATACAAAAGATCCATCCGAGAACACAGCCGAGTTCAACGCAGCAAAGAAGTTATCACGATAAGGCACCACCGAGCCGAGGTACTTCTGCACCAGGTCGGGATGCTCGCGCACGGCTTCACTGAAGGAGCAGAAGATAATCCCCTTCTCCATCAACGTCTCCTTGAAAGTAGTCTTTACAGAGACCGAGTCCATCACAGCATCCACTGCCATGCCACTCAGCGCCATCTGCTCTTCCAAAGGAATGCCCAGCTTATTAAACGTCTTCACCAACTCCGGGTCTACCTCATCCATGCTCTTCGGGCCCTCCTTCTTCTTCGTAGGGTCGGCATAGTAAGATATCGCCTGATAATCGATTTCGGGAATACGGAGATGTGCCCATGTGGGCATCTCCAACGTCAGCCAGTGGCGGTACGCTTTTAAACGGAATTCCAACAACCATTCCGGTTCGTTCTTCTTCTCGGAGATAAGCCGTACCACATCCTCATTCAGCCCGCGCTCAATGATATCCGTGTGTACATCGGTCGTAAAACCGTACTTGTACTTCTCCTGAGTGAATTCCTTTACATATTTATTGGGTTCTTCCTGTTGCATTATTCATTCAATATATATTGTTCGGTAATGTGCTTTGCTACGGGAAAGAATATCCCGGCAAACTCCTTCATAGGATAATATAACACTGATTCTTTCTTTTTTGTTTCGCTGACCAGCGTATTGTCCGCATCGATAAATTCAAGTACGCCAATCAGCAGGCTCACCAGCAGAAGGAACTTCAAAGCGCCCAGCCCGGAGCCCAGCCAATGGTTCAGCCAGCCCAGCGACACAGCTTCCATCGCCCGCGTCAGCAAAGAAGCCACCAGCGCGAAAAGCAGGGGTACCGCTATCCAGATAAGGATAAACGCCAGTACCTGAGCCACCGTCATAGAGTCCGTCAGCGTAGGACAAAGCTTTGCCGCCAGCGAAGCATACAACGCCTTTGCCGCTATCAAGCCGATAATCAGCCCCAGCAAAGATGCCAGCTGTTTCACGAAACCCTTCATGAAACCAATCACCGCACCCAGACCGACGGCTACTACAATAATGATGTCTATCGTTGCCATAATTATATCAAAAAAAGGCACGGATTACACGGATAAGCACGGTCTTCTTTTAGCCAATCCGTGAAATCCGTGTAATCCGTGCCAGAGAACTATATTTCGCTTACAGCGTTTGCTTTACTTCTACTTCTTCGTAAGATTCGATGATATCGCCCACCTTGATGTCGTTGCAGTTGGTCAGGCTGATACCGCACTCGAAGTTGGTACCCACTTCCTTCACATCGTCCTTGAAACGCTTCAAGGCATTGATGTTTCCGGTGAAGATTACGATACCGTCGCGAATCAGACGAGCCTTGTCGCTGCGTTTCACCTTTCCGGTCTTCACCATGGCACCTGCCACGAGACCCACCTTCGTGATGTTGAACACCTCGCGAACCTCTATCGTCGCAGTCACCTGCTCCTTCACGGTCGGTGCAAGCATACCTTCCATAGCAGCCTTCACTTCTTCGATAGCGTCGTAGATGACGGAGTACTTGCGGATATCCACACCCTCGTTCTCTGCCAGCTTGGCGGCAGCACCCGAAGGACGTACCTGGAAACCGACGATAATCGCATCCGAAGCAGCAGCCAGAGATACATCCGACTCGGAAATGGCACCCACGCCCTTGTGGATTACATTCACCTGTACCTGCTCCGTAGACAGCTTGATCAAAGAGTCGCTCAATGCCTCTACAGAACCGTCCACGTCACCCTTAACGATTACGTTCAGTTCGTGGAAGTCGCCCAATGCCAGACGGCGGCCTACTTCGTCGAGCGTCAACATCTTCTGCGTACGCAGGCCCTGTTCACGTTGCAACTGTTCGCGCTTGTTGGCAATTTCGCGGGCTTCCTGCTCGGTATCGATTACGTGGAACGTATCACCGGCAGCGGGAGCACCGTTCAAGCCCAGTATCAGAGCCGGTTCGGAAGGACCTGCCTCTTTCATACGCTGGTTACGCTCATTGAACATGGCTTTTACCTTACCATAGCTGGTACCTGCCAGCACAATATCGCCCATCTTCAACGTACCGTTGGAAACCAATACCGTAGCCACATAACCACGTCCCTTGTCCAGTGAAGACTCGATGATGGAACCGGTAGCATGGCGATTCGGATTCGCTTTCAGATCGAGCATTTCGGCTTCGAGCAATACTTTCTCCATCAATTCGGGTACACCGATACCTTTCTTGGCAGAGATATCTTGTGACTGATACTTACCACCCCACTCTTCTACGAGGAAGTTCATGGCTGCCAGCTCTTCTTTAATCTTGTCCGCATTGGCAGTCGGTTTATCAATCTTGTTGATAGCAAATACGATAGGAACACCGGCAGCCATGGCATGGTTGATGGCCTCCTTAGTCTGCGGCATCACGTTGTCATCGGCAGCCACAATAATAATGGCGATATCCGTAGCCTTGGCACCACGGGCACGCATGGCGGTGAACGCTTCGTGGCCCGGAGTATCGAGGAACGTGATCTTACGTCCGTCGTCCAGCGACACGTGGTAAGCACCGATGTGCTGCGTGATACCACCTGCTTCACCGGCAATTACATTCGCCTTACGGATGTAGTCGAGCAATGAAGTCTTACCGTGGTCTACGTGCCCCATCACCGTCACAATCGGAGCACGAGGTTCCAGGTCTTCTTCGGCATCCTCTTCTTCGACGATGGCCTGCGATACTTCGGCACTGACGTATTCCGTCTTGAAGCCGAACTCCTCAGCCACCAGGTTGATGGTTTCGGCATCCAAACGCTGGTTGATGGAAACCATGATACCTACACTCATACAAGTAGCGATGACCTGCGTTACGGAAATATCCATCATGCTTGCCAACTCGTTGGCCGTTACGAATTCCGTAAGTTTCAATACCTTGCTGTCCGCCATTTCCATGTCTTCCAACTCTTGCATACGATTGGAGGCCATGTCGCGCTTCTCCTTACGGTACTTCGCACCCTTGTTCTTTCCTTTGGAAGTCAGGCGGGCCAAAGTTTCCTTTACCTGCTTTGCTACGTCCTCTTCGCTGACTTCCTGCTTGAGGATAGGTTTCTTGAAGCGGTCCTTATTATTGCGGTTCTTGTTATTGTTGTTGCCACCTTGCTGGTTGCCACCCTGCTGATGTCCGCCGGAAGCACCGTTTCCGCCTTTCGGACGGTCGCCGCCACGCTGGAAGTTGGAGGCATTGTTGATGTCTACCTTCTCCTTATTAATACGTACGCGTTTCTTCTTGGCGTTGGCATCACCGGCATCCTTCGTGTCCTTCTGCTTATTGTCGTCGCGGCGGATTTCCTTGATGATGGCCTCTTTCATCTGCTTCTTCTGGTCCTGACGCAGTTTTTCCTTCTCTTCACGTTCCTTGCGTTTCTCTTCTTTCGATTTCTTCTTGGGACGTGTGGACTGGTTCAGGGCAGCCAGGTCAATCTGTCCGATGACGTTAATCTTCGAAACGATTCCGGGCTGATGTATCTTGAAGATCTCATCTTCTTCTTTCTTCACCTCTTGCTCTTCCTTGGCTGCCGGAGCTTCTTCGGCTACCGGTACCGGAGCAGGTGCTGCTTTCGGTTCTTCCATTTTGGGTTCTTCTTTCACCTCTACTATTACGGGAGCAGGCTCTTCCTTGACAACCGGCTGAGGTGCAGGTTCCGGCTGAGCCACAGGCTGCGGTGCAGGCTGAGGTTCCGTTTTGGGCTCCGATACAGGCGCAGGTTGAGGTTCTGGCTGAGGTGCGGGAGCAGGTTCCGGCTTCGGGGTTTCAACAACCACCGGTGCGGGTTCTTCCACTTTCTTCTCCTCCACTACTACTGCCTTTTCCACTTCTTTCTCCTTCTCCTGAGCGGGAGCAGGAGCAGGTGCTGCAGGTCTGCGGTTCAGCTTGTCCAAATCAATCTTGCCTACGGGCTTGAACTTCGGGCGGGCGTCTTCGGGGACAACTGTCTTTATCTCCTCAGGCTTTGCTTTTTCGGGCGCTTCCTTCTCGTAACCGTCGATAGACACGGATGCCTTGTTACGGTCCTTCTGACGCTCCTGGCTGAAGCGTTCCGATTTTATTTTAAGGTCCTTATCTGTACTAAACTCCTTCTTGAGCAGTTCGAACTGTTCATCGGTAATTTTTGTGTTCGGATTTGCCTCAACGGTAAATCCTTTCTTTTGCAAGAACTCGACAGCAGTCGTAATTCCTACATTCAAATCTCTTGTTACTTTGTTTAACCTTATCGTCATACTTTAAATTTAATGAATAATGGAGAAAGAAGTCAGTGCAAACCCAAATAGCTCGTCAAGCTTTATTCAGCTTCTTCTTCAAACTCCGATTTCAAAATGCGTAATACTTCGTCCACCGTCTCCTCTTCGAGGTCCGTCTTTTCAATCAACAACTCACGGGGAGCATTCAACACTGCCTTGGCAGTATCGATACCGATGGCCTTGATGGCATCGATTACCCAACCGTCTATTTCATCACGGAATTCGTCCAGGTAGATGTCTTCATCCTCAATGGCCTGATCCAATTCGCGGAACACGTCGATGGTGTACTCAGTCAACATACTGGCCAGCTTGATATTCAAACCGCCTTTACCGATAGCCAGCGAAACCTCTTCCGGTTTCAGGAACACTTCTGCCTTACGTTCCTCCTCGTTCAAGCGGATGGACGATATCTTGGCAGGGCTGAGGGCACGCTGTATAAACAACTGAATGTTCGACGTATAGTTGATAACGTCGATATTCTCGTTGCGAAGCTCGCGGACAATACCATGAATACGGCTACCCTTCACACCTACGCAGGCGCCTACCGGGTCGATGCGATCATCGTAGCTCTCAACAGCAATCTTTGCACGCTCACCGGGGATGCGGGCAATCTTCTTGATGGTAATCAGTCCGTCATTGATTTCGGGTACTTCCATTTCGAACAGACGTTGCAGGAACACGGGCGATGTACGGCTCAGGATAATCTTCGGATTATTGTTCTTGTTGTCCACACGTGCCACTACGGCGCGGGCAGTCTCACCCTTGCGGTAGAAGTCGCTCGGTATCTGTTCGGTCTTGGGCAGCAACAGTTCGTTGCCTTCATCGTCGAGCAGCAGCATTTCCTTCTTCCATATCTGGTAGACTTCTGCGTTGATGATGTTACCCACCTTATCAATGTATTTGTTATAGATACTGTCTTTTTCCAGTTCCAATATCTTAGAGGCCAATGTCTGACGCAGGTTCAAGATGGCACGGCGACCGAACTTGGCAAAGTTCACTTCGTCCGTCACTTCCTCGCCCACTTCATACGAAGCATCAATCTTCTGCGCTTCGCTCAGAGGAATCTGCAGGTTCGGATTTTCCAAATCCTCGTCCGCTACTACTTCACGGTTACGCCATATCTCGAAGTCACCCTTGTCCGGGTTCACGATAACGTCGTAATTCTCATCGGTGCCAAACATTTTCGCAATCACGCTGCGGAACGACTCTTCGAGTACGCTCACCATCGTGGTACGGTCGATATTCTTCAGTTCCTTAAATTCCGAAAATGTATCTATCAAGCTGACAGTTTCTTCTTTTTTGGCCATAGTCTTATTTAAAACTGATTAAGTATTTAGTGTATTTTATCTCATCATAGGCAAATGTCAGGTCCTCGTCCACGAGTTTGGGACGCTTGGCACCTTCTTCTTTTACTTTCTTCTGGATGGTAACGATAAAGCGTTGTTCATCGGCTTCTTTCAATACGCCGAAGAGCTTGCGTCCGTCTTTAGTCAGTACTTCCACTTCCTTGCCGATGTGGTTGACGTACTGTTGCAGCACCTTGAAGGGCTGTCCGATGCCGGCTGAACCGACTTCCAACTCATAATCCTCATCCTCACGGCTCAACTTGGACTCGATGTAGCGGCTCAGCTCTACGCAGTCCTCAATCCAAACACCTTCTTTGTGGTCTATTTCCACTAGAATCTTGTCATCCGGGCTGATGGTCACTTCCACCAGGAAGTAGTCTTTTCCTTCCAGCCACTCGTCAACAATCTGACAAACAGTTTTCTTTTCTATCATAGATTAACTAATAAGAATAAAAAAGAGGAGCTTTATCGCCCCTCCACCTTTCATCCGTTTCCGGTTGCAAAGATATAAATAATCTGTTCGTCTACAAAATATTAGAGAAAAAAAGAAAGAATTAACGCTTTCCAAGCGGTTTACATTTCTTTTCTGCTTCCTCTCCATCAGGTGCCGGCACGAAGAACACTTACCCTTAACAGCACGAACATTATTCCTTAATCATTGCACCCCGTAAGGATACGATGCACAAGATGCCATCTTGTGTAGCATAAGATGCCATCTTGAGCAACATAAGATGCCATCTTGTGCAGTACAAGGAATAGTGTTGCAGAAGAGAGGGAATAGTGTGGTAGGGAAAAGGCTTTCTTATAAGCATATAAAACATCTTCTATCATAGCGTTGGGACAAATATAATTAAAATCCCTCAATGAGTGCTCATTTTATGCAAATTCAGCACTCATTGAGGGATTTAATAAGAATACTGCCCAATTATTCCGCATCGTAGATACCCACATTATTAATACACAGCGGACCACGTGAGTCCGTGATGCGAATACGTATACCGTCTGTAAGCAGCGTTTCAAAGCGTAGCAAACGTTTATAGCCGATGGTAGTGGTTTCTTCGTCCAAGCGTACAGGTTGCCAAGCACCCGCTTCGTCTTTGTATTCCACGACAAAGGACTTCACTCGCTGGCCAAGCGGAATATACTCTTGCAGAAGGATGCGGTTCATCCGCTGAGAAGCATCAAATAAGAATTCGATATCAGCCGCATTCACTCCATCTTTGGTAGCCCAATAAGTATCGTAATCACCGTCCGTCATGGCAGCTGCTACAAACTTACCGCCCCGCTCGTCAGATACTTTCGGAGAGATGCCCGCCACCAGGTTTGTCTTCAGTTCCTGCAGGATAAGTTGATGGAACCTGACAGCATTGGCAGAGTCCGTCGGATGGATTAACCCGTTCCTATCGACAGGGAAGTTTAGCAGCAGTGTACCGTTACGTCCCACACTGCGGTAGTACAAATCGACCAACTGCTCGGGCGTCTTTACGCGATCATCTTCTTCGGGATGATAGAACCATCCCGGACGGATGGACACATCACATTCTGTTGGAGACCATTGGTCACCGTCTATATGCCCCAGTTGCAATTCGTCGGCATGCGGATAACCAGGGTAGACTACTCCCTTGCGCAGGAACGCCCAGTTGGTAGTGGCGGCAAAACCTTTTTCATTGCCCACCCAGCGGCATCCGGGACCTCCATCGGAGAAAATCACGGCTTGCGGCTGAATACTATCCAGCATTTCGTAAATACGCGGGTAATTGTAGTAGTTTTTACGATCGATGGTACGCGTTTCTTTGGCACCGCCATACCAGCCGTCACCACCGTTGGCACCGTCAAACCAAACTTCAAATACTTCGCCATAATTGGTAAGCAAGTCATGCAGTTGGGCGTAGTAATAGTCCAGATATTCCGGCGTGCCATAATTCGCCTGATGCCTGTCCCACGGAGAAAGATATACGGCAAACTTCAACCCGTGTTTCTTGCAGGCATCCGCCAACTCGCGCACGATGTCTCCTTTTCCATCTTTATAGGGGGAATGGGCGACGTTGTAGTCCGTACCCTCGAAAGGCCAAAGGCAAAAACCGTCATGATGCTTGGCAGTAAGAATCACCCCTTGCATACCGGCATTCAGCAAGGTTTTCACCCATTGCTCACAATCCAGCTTAGCAGGGTTAAAAGTAGCGGGGTCGGAATCGCCATATCCCCACTCACGGTCATTAAACGTATTCAGTCCGAAGTGAATGAACGCATACGTTTCCATCTTTTGCCACTCCACTTGTTTAGGTTCCGGAACTGGCAAAACAGGGTCTGGGGCTTTTACGTCCGGCGATGCACAAGAAGCCATAACAATGACTACGGCAGAACACAGCAATAAGTTCAGAGGTTTCATAGTATGATCGTTAATTAGAGAATGGCAAAATTAAACAAAAAAATCTGTAGCAAAGAATCTCTGCTACAGATTTTCATTCAAAGCTAAAGTATGCTGTTTTACTTATTCGGTGTTTCCCACTTCTTCGTATCCATACAAACTACATTCATCACCTGATTGCCTGCCTGAATACGGAAGTCGCCTTGCTCCAGAATCCACTTACCGTCGTAACCAACGAAGGCAAGGTCGGAACCTTTCACCTTCAGGGTGACGGTCTTAGTCTCACCGGGCTTCAGTTCTACCTTTTCGAAAGCACGGAGGCGACGATTATCGGGAGTAAGGGAAGCTACAAGGTCACTACTGAAGAGCAGGACGCTTTCTTTACCTACACGATTGCCGGTATTCTTCACGTCAACGCTGAAAGTCAGTACGTCGTCGGCAGTGAAGTTCGGTTTATCTACCCGGAGGTTACTGTAGTCAAAAGTAGTATAGCTCAAACCGTAACCAAAAGCCCACTGTACAGAAACCTGGGCATCGTAGTTATAAGCACCTTCCATCTGCTTGCCGATGTGTTCGCAAGGCTTGTAGTCATAAGTAATCAGAGAATTGATTTCTTTCGGATAAGTGAAAGGCATCTTTCCGCTGAAGTTAGCATCACCCGCCAAGAGGTTAGCAAGAGCATCGCCACCATAGTTACCGGGGAGCATGATGTTGACAACAGCTTTGGCAAGCGGTTCGATGTCGGCTATCAGACGCGGACGTCCCTGGTTCAGAATCAGGATGATGGGCTTGCCCGTCTTGGCAAGGGCTTTCACCAGGTCGAGTTGGTTCTGAGAGAGGAAGAGGTTGGTCAGATTTCCCGGAGTCTCGCAGTAGGAGTTCTCGCCGATGCAGGCTACGATATAGTCAGCATTGGCGGCAGCAGCAACAGCCTTGTCGATTTCGGGAGCGTTTTCATCCCACCAGTTTCCACCTTTCTTATAGGTAACACCCGGTTCGTAGACGATGTTGTCGGCACCGAACTTGTTGGTAAAAGACTCGAGGATAGTATTGTAAGCAGCACCACATTCGTCAGCCTTGTCGCCTTGCCAGGAGTAAGACCAGCCACCGTTGAGAGTACGGATGGAGTTAGCATTAGGGCCAGTGAGCAACAGCTTCTTGCCTTTGGCAAACGGGAGGATGCCATCGTTGTTCTTGAGGAGAACCAAAGATTCTTCAGCAGCATGGAGAGCAGCGGCAGCATGTTCGGCACCACCGAAGAGAGGGAAGTCCTTCAAGTCGTAATACGGCTTCTCGAACAGATTGAGTCGGTACTTCAAGCGCAATACGCGGCGAACGGCATCGTCGATACGGCTCATGGGTACTTCACCTTCCTGCACCAGCTCTTTAAGAAGCGGACAGAATTTCCAATCATACGGGTCCATCGACATATCAATACCGGCATTGATGGCAAGCTTGATAGCTTCCTTCTTGTCTTTGGCAATGTGGTCGCGCTTCCAAAGGTTATCAATATCCGCCCAGTCGGTCACAATCATACCGTCCCAGTTAAGGTCTTCCTTCAGCCATTTGGTCAGCAGTTCGTAGTTGGCATGGAAAGGCAAGCCGTTGTTCATGGCAGAGTTTATCATAACGGAGAGTGCGCCGTTGCGAACCATCTCAAGATAAGGCGCAAAGTGTTTCTCACGCATATCCTGCTCGGTAATGGACGACGGGGTGCGGTCTTTTCCCGATACGGGGACACCGTAACCCATAAAGTGCTTCATACAAGCGGCAACACTGTTTGTACCTATGCGATTGGGGTCATTGCCCTGAAAGCCGAGAACTGCTTCACGGCCCATCTCAGCGTTGACGTAGCAGTCTTCACCATAGTTTTCCCACATGCGCGGCCAGCGCGGATCACGGCCCAAGTCAGTAACAGGGGCATAAGTCCAGGGAATGCTTCCGGCTTTGGTTTCGTAAGCAGAGATTTCGGCACCACGACGGGTCAGCTCACGGTTGAAAGTGGCACCCATGTTGACGCCTTGCGGAAAGAAGGTTCCACCTAAAGTATAGGTAGTTCCGTGTATCTGGTCCACACCGTAAACGCAAGGAATACCGATTTCTTTCATGGACTTCTCCTGAATGCGTTTAATGATTTCCTGCCACTTCTCCGGAGTCTGTGCCACACCGTTGGGCACGTTGAGAATGGAGCCGACTTTATACTTACCAATGACACTATCGAGCATCGCTTCGTCTATCTGGAAGCCTTTCTGACTTTCGATGCCCTGAATGCGCATATATATCTGCATCAGTACGTCTTGTGAAGGCATGCCTTTGGAGAGGTCGAACTCTTTCTCCAGTTTGTAGCGTTTCAGCACTTTCTTAAGGTCATCTACCTTAAAATTCTGCGGGTTTATGCCGGCAAAGGGGTTGGTACGTTTTTGCAGAAGGTCGATGGTAAGTTCGCACATCTGGCCGACCTTCTCGTCAAGAGTCATTTTCTTCAACAGCGTCTCAATCTGCTGTTCTATTTTCTCGTCTCTCGGAATAGCCGGGGCTACGGTTTGTGCTGCGGCGGTAAATACGAGCCCGGACAGGGCCAGGGATAAGATTAATTTTTTGTTCATGGTGTTGATATTGGTTTAACGCGTGCAAAGATAATAACATCCTGCCATACCAAAGGGTATAACAGGATGTTATTTAGGGGTCAGTTTGTTATTTTTTCAGCAAATTGAGGGGTGTCTGCAACTTCAAGATGTCGTTTGTCTTTTGTGTTGCGGCAGCCACGTCGGCACCCAGTGCAGCTTTGATGTCGCGAGAGGAAGCACCAATGAGGAACTTATAGTTTCCGGCGTCCACTACCCAGGAAGAAGAAGCTTCGTCATAGGAAGCCAGGTCGGCAGCCTTCACGGTCAGGGTGACGGTGGCAGCTTCGCCCGGTTGCAATTCGCGGGTCTTGGCGAAAGCTTTCAGTTCTTTTTCAGGCTTCTCCATGGCAGCGTTGCCCGGAGCAGATACATAGAGCTGAACCACTTCCTTACCGGCAGCCTTGCCTGTGTTCTTCACGTCGACGGTGACGGTGTAAATACCGTTATCAGCCTTAATAGCCGGATTAGCGTACTCGAAAGTCGTGTAGCTCAAGCCATAGCCAAAGGGATAAGATACTGCTTTTCCGAAGCTGTCGAAGTAGCGATAGCCCACGTAGATGCCTTCTTCGTAGTCGGTATAGTCCACGTTCTTCACGTCGCTCTTCTTATCGCCGGCATTGGTGATGTCGATGTTGGCAGTCATGTCGATGGGGAAGTTGGCAGAAGAGGCAGCATCGTCGAACTTCACAGGGAAGGTCATCGGGAGCTTGCCCGAAGGAGAAGCTTTGCCGCTCAGCACGTCGGCCACGCTGTTACCACCTTCTTGTCCGGCTTGCCAGGCGCAAAGGATGGCATCGGGTTGGGCTTTCCAGGAAGCAGTTTCGATAACGCCGCCGATGTTGAGCACTACAACTACTTTCTTGCCGGCAGCATGGAAGGTTTTGCATACAGCTTGCAACATCTCCGTCTCTTCCCGGCTAAGGTTGAAGTCAGAAAGCTTGCGGTCGAGGAATTCTCCGGAAGTACGGCCCAAAGTAATCAAGGCAACATCTGCCTTAGCGGCTTGCTCCTGTATCGTTTGCGGAGTCAGCGCCATTTCAGCGGGACGAACGTCGGGCATGAACCATTCTTTCTTGGTCTTGGCAAGGCGGTCTTTCTCAGAGGCAAGGTATTGTTCGTAAGCGGCTTTCAGGGCATCGTCCACGGTATAGCCGGCATTGTTCAGACCATCGAGCAGAGAAACCGTATAAGCACGATTCACATTACCGGAGCCGGTGCCGCCGGCGATGAAGTCATAAGAAGTACAGCCGAAGAGGGCGACGTTCTTCACGTCGGCCGCAAGCGGCAGGGCGCTGTTGTCGTTCTTCAGCAACACCATACCTTCGGTAGCGGACTGGCGGGTAACGGCAGCATGCGCTTTCAGGTCGGGCTTGTTGGAGAATTTATAACCCTTGAAGTGAGGAGTTTGGAGAATCATCTCAAGGATACGTTTCACGTTGCGGTCGAGGATGGCCTCATCCAGCCGGCCGTCCTTCACGGCTTGCACAATGGCTTCGTACTGCTTGTCCGTACCGGGTTGCAGCATATCGTTTCCGGCTTCCATTTGGGCTACGACGTTCTTGCCGCCAAACCAGTCGGTCATCACCATGCCGCCGAAGCCCCATTCGTCGCGCAAGAGGGTGGTAAGCAATTCCTTGTTTTCGGAAGTATAGATACCGTTGAGGTAGTTGTAGGAAGACATCACCGTCCAGGGTGCAGATTCTTTGACTGTTATTTCAAAGCCCTTCAGATAGATTTCGCGCAGGGTACGGGGAGAGATGTGAGCATCGGTACCCATACGGTTGGTCTCCTGGTTGTTGGCAGCGAAGTGCTTGATAGAAGTACCTACACCGTTGCTCTGTACACCACGCACGTAGGCGGCAGCAATCTTACCGGCCACGACGGGGTCTTCGGAGTAGTATTCGAAGTTACGTCCGCACAGCGGATTGCGGTGTATGTTCAAGGCAGGAGCCAACAGCACGTCGGCACCATATTCCAGCACTTCGTTACCGATGGCCTTACCTACGTTTTCCACCAGTTCCTGATCCCAGGTAGAGGCAAGCAGTGTGCCGATGGGGAAATGGGTACAGTAATAAGTGGCAGAGTCGCCGTCGCGTGTAGGATTGATGCGGAGTCCGGCGGGTCCATCGGCCAGAACGACGGCAGGAATACCAAGACGTTCGATGGGATAAGTGGTTCCGGCAGCACCGGGCACCAGTTTGCGGGTTTCGCCAATCACGGCACTATCGCCGGAGAAGCCGGCCATGCCGGTACCGACTATCAAGTGACCTTTTTCCTCAAGGGTCATGGCGGCAATGACATCGTCCAAAGATGCCTTGCCAAGCTGGGGCACACTGGGACCGCAGGAAACGAGGGCGGCACCAAGCGCTATGGAGAATAATTGTTTTTTCATTCTTCTTTTTAATAAATAGTAGGTTAATCGTTTTTACTTGAACAACAGCGGAGCAAATTCCGTCAGATAAATGCGCCAGTTCTTCCAGATATGTCCTTCGCCGGTTTCGTAATAGGTATATTTATATCCCTTCTCGTCCAGCATCTTACGATAATCCTCGTTAGCCTTGTAGAGGAAGTCGGTCTTGCCGATACCAATCCAATAGAGCGCCGGTTTCTTGGCAAACTGCGTGGCAAGCTTGCTTTCCATATCGTCGTAGATAGGAGACTTCACACTCTTATCCGCCATAATAGCAGCAGAGAACAAACCTACGTAATTGAACATATCGGGATACTGCTTGGAGATATGCAGCGAGTGATATCCACCCATAGACAAACCGGCAATGGCACGGCCGGACTTGCTCTTGATGGTACGGAAACGCTGGTCGACAAACTTCACCACATCAGGGAAAGCCGTCTCAAAAGAACCCTCCATCGTCTTGGGCAACTGCATGCTTGGAGCCGTAAAGCCGAGTGAAGACTCACCCGGAGCAGCTTCCTGCGCTGCATTGCCGTTGGTCATGACTACAATCATCGGTTTAGCCTTGCCTTGTGCAATGAGGTTATCGAGAATCTGCGAGGTACGCCCCAGGGCAATCCATGCTTCTTCGTCGCCACCCATACCGTGCAGCAGGTAGAAGACAGGATAACGCTTGCCGCTTGTCTCATAGCCTGCCGGAGTATAGACCGTCAGCCGGCGGTCCATGCCCAGCGTCGGGCTGTTGTACCACATACGCGATACCGTTCCGTGGGGTACATCATTCACCTTATACAAGTCGGCACGTCCGCCGCCGATGATGAATACATTTGTCACGGTAGCTACGTCACGAATCATATAAACATTGGCAGGATCCATCATCCGCAGGCCATCCACAATAAAAGAATAGCTGTAGAGTTCGGGAGCCAGCGGTTCGGGAGTAGTAAATTCCCATACCCCGTCTTTATCCTCAACCAGTTCGCCTATACCCGGTGCATCAAACTCGCCATACGGAGTTTTCATCTTCTGCGTAGGCAGAAAGTCGCCGGTCACCTGTACGCGCACTGCCTTGGGTGCTTTCAGACGGAAGGTAACTGTGTTGTTGTCGTGAACCTCGGGAGAAACTACCGGAGCACCTCCCCAAAGAGCCTGCTGGGCAAATGTGATAGTGCACATCAGCAGGGCAATTGCTAAAAATGAAAGTCTTTTCATACTTATTCTGTTATTGATAAATGTTATTTTAAAAGTCTTATTGGAATAATTTAGGAGCAAATTCCGTCAGGTAGATGCGCCAGTTCTTCCAGATGTGTCCTTCGCTGCTTTCCAGGTATTCGTACTTGAATCCGTTCTTGTCCAGCAGGTGGCGGAAGTCTTCTACCCCCTTGTACACGAAGTCCGTGTTTCCGCAGGCAATGAAGTAAAGCGCCGGTTTCTTGGCGAACTGCACTTTCAGCTTGCCTTCAAAGTCGGTATAAACGGGGCAGGTAGACTTATCGTTGCCCGTACTGGCACCGGAGAAAAGTCCTACATAATCGAACATATCGGGATAATACTTCGAGATGTTGCAAGAATGGAAGCTACCCATTGACAAGCCTGCAATGGCACGATTCTTTTTGTTGGGAATGGTACGGAACGTCTTCTCTACAAACTTCACAATCTCCGGGAAGGAAAGTTCGAAACCGCCTTCGGGTGCTGCGGCGCGTTCGGCCGGACGCATGCTGGGAACGGTGAAACCTGCAGGCGACTCGCCAGGAGCAGCTTGCTGCCAGGCATTGCCGTTGGTCATGACTACAATCATCGGTTTGGCTTTGCCTTGTGCAATGAGGTTATCCAGTATCTGAGAGGTGCGTCCCAGGGCAATCCATGCTTCCTCGTCGCCTCCGGCACCATGCAGCAGGTAGAATACCGGATAGCGTTTGCCGCTGGTTTCATAGCCCGCGGGAGTGTAGACTGTCAACCGACGATCCATATTCAGCGAAGGGCTGTGATACCACATGCGTGATACGGTGCCGTGGGGCACGGCATTCACCTTATACAAGTCGGCACGTCCGCCACCGATGATGAATACGTTCGTCACCGTAGCTACGTCACGAATCATATACACATTGGCAGGGTCCATCATTCGCAGACCGTCCACGATGAAGGAATAGCTGTAAAGTTCGGGCTGCAAAGCCTCGGGAGTAGTAAATTCCCATACGCCTTCCTTGCCTTCGGTCAGATCGGTTACGCCCGGCACTTCAAACTCACCTTGCGGAGTCTTAACCTTCTGCTTGGGCAGGAAGTCGCCGGTAATCTGTACTCGCACCGCCTTCGGCGCTTTCAATCGGAAAGTAACTGTGTTGTCACTGTGAATCTCGGGGGAAACCACCGGGGCCCCTCCCCATAATGCCTGCTGTGCAAAAGTAATGGTGCACATCAGCAGCGCCATTGCAAAAAATGATAATCTCTTCATGCTATATAATTTAAAAAGTTAATACTTCACGAGAAAAACGAATTTCAGAACAATCCGACCTGCTTCCTACCTCCTTCTTACCCGGTTCCTACCCGAGTCTTACCTGATTCTTGTATTCTCCCACCCTATAGACACGAAGGAAACAGGGAGAAGGTAAGAAAGAAAAGAGAAATAGAACAGTCTCAGTCCCCTACTTTCCGAAGCAACGACTCACGAAAGGCAGGCAGGTATAAAGTGCCGAGTGCCAATACTCCGAGGTATGACCTCCGTCGCGTACACGGAATTGACAGGGTATACGTGCATCGCGCATAGCCTGGTAGAACTCGATATTACGGTCCAGCAAGAAGTCATCGTCTCCGCAGTCTACAAACCACTGCACCGTGCGCAGCTTCTCCTTGCGGGCATCGTCCGCCTCGGCCACATACTTGATGCAGTTGTGCTCCATCACCGATTTGGTAAGAATCACCATCTTGTCGTCCGGGTTTGCCGAAGGGTTCTCTGAACCGACAGGAATATTCATCAGTGCGCTCATGGCATAAGCGGCACAATACATGTCGGGATAGCGCTGCGCGTAGCTGGCAGTACCACCGCCGCCCATCGACAGTCCGGCAATGGCACGGTGCTGCTTGTCGCCTGTCACGCGGTAGGTCTTCTCGATGTAGGGTAGAAACTCCTTATAGAAGAAGTCCTCGTAGGCCCACCCGGGCATATTGAAATACCCGTTCCATGCCCCGGCGTAAATATTGCCACCGGCATTTGGCGATACGATAATCATTTCGCACGCTTCGCCAGAGGCAACCAACTGATCCATTACATCCTTGGCACGCTGGTCGTTGAACCAGCTGGTGTTGACACCCATCATGCCGTGCAGCAAGTAAAGGATAGGGTACGTTCTGTTTACGTCTGTTTCGTAACTTTTGGGCAGGTAGATGGTGAAGGCGCGATTCGCCTTCAAGATTTCACTATGAATGGAGTCTGTCACGACTTTGCTTTGAGGCCCCCAGCCCGGAGCCTGGGCATTTGCCGCCAGCATGATGCAGGCGGCAAATAATGAGAGTATAATTTTCTTCATGGTATATTTTTAATATGATATGCTACAAAAATAAATAAATTTTAGAGTAAAGTAGACTAATTTATATCTGTTTTTTCGCATTTCTCATCTCCTTACCATCGAATGCTGCGTAATGGGCAACTGTGCCTTCATGGCATTGTGCGTTTTCTGCTTACAAGCCTTGATAACTTTCTGCGTAACCGTACAACGGACATCGGCAGATGAAGCGGCAGCCATCCATTGATACTCACCCTTGGCCAACTCCCATGAACTTGTCTTTTCATTATAAGAAGCCATATCCATTGCGTTCCACTCCAGCGTCAACGTCTGGCTTTCACCGGGTTGCAGCAAGCGAGTCTTGCCGAAGGCTTTCAGTTCCTTGGCAGGCTTGTCCAGGCCACCTTTAGGCGCTTTGACATAAAGCTGCACAGCTTCACGTCCCGCCACCTTGCCGGTATTCTTCACGCTCACCTTCATCCGGCAACGGTCACCGTCCATCGCAGCCTCTTCCACCGCATAGTCAAAGGTGGTATAGCTTAGTCCGTGACCAAAAGGATAGGACACTTCTTTCCCGAAAGTATCGAAATAACGGTAGCCCACGTAAACACCTTCCTCGTAGAGGGTAAAGTCTACATTTCTTTCCGGTTCTTTCGGCTTCTCCTCTTTCTTGTCCGACTTGAAGTTCATACCGGTACCCATCGCAAACGACGGCATCCGAAACTCATAGTCGAAGGGGAAATTGGCATCCGACGGTGCATCGCCATACTTCACGGCAAACGTCATAGGCAGCTTGCCCGAAGGATTCACCTTGCCCGCCAGAACATCGGTAATGCTGTTGCCTACTTCCTGCCCGGGCTGGAAAGCGCAAACCACCGCATCCGCCAGTCCTTTCCATGAAGCGGTCTCCACCGGACTGCAGATGTTGAGAATCACTACCAGCTTCTTGCCGGCAGCACGATAGGCGGCAGACACTTGCTTAATCAAGGCAAGCTCGTTCTCCTTCAGATAGAACTCTTTCACACGACGGTCGCAACCCTCGCCACTGGTACGTCCCAATGTAAGAACAGCGATATCGTTCTCGCGAACCTGTGCAGCCATCTCTTCAGCAGAAGGCAGGAACTCCTCAGCACGGGGCGGTGCAGTGAACGAGAAGGGAGGTCTTCCTTTCGGGAAAAGCCGTTTCTGCTCATCGGCAAGATGCTTCTTATAGCGGTCCAACAGTTCTTTGTCCACTGCATAGCCTGCATTGCGCAGTCCTTCTACCATGGAGACGGTGTAATAGCCGAAGCCCGTACTGCCGAAACCCATACCGGCAGGAACCATGTCATACGAAGTGGTTCCATAGAGCGCCACTTTCTTGATATCGGCAGTCATGGGCAATGCGTCCTTGTTATCCAGCAGCACGATGCCCTCGGCACCCACCTCACGATCTACCTGCGCATGGGCTTTCAGGTCGGTTTCGTTGGGATAGTCATAACCTGCAAAAGTATGACTCTTCACAACAAACTCCAGCACACGCTTCACGCTGAGGTTAAGGAGCGCTTCATCCAACGTGCCGTTTTTCACGGCATCCAGAATGGCCTTATACTGGCGTTCCTGTCCCGGTTGCAACATATCATTTCCTGCTGCGATGGAAGCCACCGCATCTTTTCCGGCATTCCAGTCGGACATCACCAGACCTTTGAAGCCCCATTCATCCCGAAGGATGTCTTCGGTGAGTTCACGGTCTTCGCAAGTATATTTGCCGTTCACCTTGTTATAGGCAGTCATGATGCTCCAGGGCTGCGACTCTTTGACGGCAATCTCGAAACATTTCAGATAGAGTTCGCGCAAAGGCCGCTGTGTCAGCCGGGAATCGTTATTGTTGCGGTTGGTTTCCTGATTGTTCACGGCAAAGTGTTTCAGGCAAGTACCCGTTCCCTCGCTTTGTATGCCGTTGATATAGGCAGCAGCAATTTTGCCCACCAGCACGGGATCTTCGGCATAATATTCATGGTTGCGCCCGCAGAGCACATTGCGCATCAGGTTGACACCGGGAGCCAGCAGCACATCCATACCGTAGTCCTTCACTTCAGTGCCCAATGCTTGTCCCACCCGGTAGGCAGCATCGGGATTGAAGGTAGCAGCCACCGTGGTGCTTGAAGGAAATTCGGTAGCATGGTAGGTGTGGCTGTCGAATTCGCGTTTAGCGGCCATTGCCAGCCGATGCGGACCGTCAGCCAGATAAGCCGAAGGAATCCCGAGGCGGGGAATGTCGTAGGTGCGTCCGGCCGTGCCGGGGAATTTTGTGTCACCACCCATCGACATGCCGCAACCGATGACGAGATGCACCTTCTCTTCGAGGGTCAGGGCGTTGACTACTTCGTCGATGTTGTCGGCGCGCAATGTGGGCGTCGGCTGTGCATTCACAGCCAACGCCACGCAAAAGGTGAAAAGGGAAGTTAAGAGTCGCTTCATATTTTAGAATTATTATTCATTTAATTGGGCACACATCGCTATATACCCGTATTTTGCAATACTGTTACAAAACGGAAATCCACATCAGTAGCCGTACCAGGAAGCTGTGCACCGGTGGCATCCATTCCCAACGTAGTGTTCAAGTCCTTGCCTGCAAAGGAAAAAAGAATTTCTCCTTCCATACCCGTAGCCACGGTGATGTCCAGCGTACCTCCTGCAATAAACTGCTTGGCATTGTTAGCCATAAAGTAGCTGCCCCAGGAAAATCCTCCCCATTCGGCGGGTAAGGCATTACCTGCATCCATTGACCCCGGATCTGTGGTACCGGTCACACTGTAGCTGCCCGCTACAGCTTCCAAAGCAAGATTCTCCTTGTTGATAAGGTCAAACTGCGCCACACCATTGCCGGCAGGATCGCTAACTGCAAACGAATACTTCATCACGCCGGGAACTACACCGGTTACTTGTCCGCTTTCATCTGTCAGGAAAACAGGCGATGTGGAAAGAACGGCGGTGTAACCGCTGGCTTCGGGATCGTCTTCTCCAATAACAAAAGAGAGAGAACCTTTGTAGTCGCAAGAATACCGCTTGCCGGTTTTACTCATGAAGAGGCCGTCTATGTAATAAGTATCACCCAGCAGAGTCACTTCCAAATCACCGGAGGCAATGGTGTCCTGTTCAACAATGCTATATAATTTTCCAGCTGTAATCGGTTTTTTAGGCATGTCCTCATCAGTTTCTGACTTTTCGAGGAGTTCAGCCTGAAAGATTCCGTTCTGCAGCACCCAATCTTTGCTACCAATACGCAAGTCCCATTGATTACCGGCTTGGTCGGCAAACTTAATATTGAGCTGTTTTATTCCTTTACCCACTTTATCCGTAGTCTGTTCCACCACATCGGTGTAGACTCTTCTCTCCATGTCATACTTCCCGGACAGATCGTCCAGTGCATCCTCACTACATGCCCCAAAGAGACAAAGCATCAATAAGGCAGTCAATTGAAATATCTTTTTCATACGTATTTTCTTTTATTAGTTATGTAAGAGATTACCAGCCTTCATTCGGCGTCATATTAGGATTAAGCTCCAGTTCTTTGCGCGGAATAGGCAACAAATTATGTTTGGCCTTGAAGCCGTATGATGAGTTGGTGTATAAATATTCCGCACCTGCCACAGTAAATGCAGGAACTTCCTTTCCTTGTTCACCCATTACAGACTCAGCATCGCCCCAACGTACAAGATCCTGGAAGCGCACGCATTCCATACATAGTTCCAGACGTTTCTCCTTCTTTACATCATCAAGGGTAACATTGGAAAGTGGTGTCAAATGGGCACGTTCGCGTACCTCGTTGATGTAGGCCAATGCACTTTCCTTGTTTCCACCCATCACATGCGCCTCAGCAGCCAGCAACAATACTTCGGCATAACGCATTACACGCAAGTTAATGTATTGCAGTGCCTGAAAGTACGAGGCATCAAATATGCAATCTTCCTTTAATGCACGGTTCTTCCAGTTAAAGTAACCTTCGTGTCCTGCCAACAAGGCTCCTGCATTCAGGGTGACACCAAATTTCTCCGCCTGTTCATAGGTGCGGACGCTACCATTGAGACGATAGCCATCCTTGCCTTCCATTGCGACAAAAGCGTCATAGAGCGATTTGCGCGGATTCATGAATCCGTATGTACCGGTGGCAATCGTAGCTTGAGCTTCACCGGTAAGGGTAAACTTGTCGGTACGCCATCCCAACATAATGAATGTCATCGTCATCTGATTCCACGCCTGTTCGGAATCATTGCGCTTCTGAACTTCGAGCATAGACTCGCAACTGCCGTTGGCAGCTATATGAAGTAACTTGTCATACTCCCCTTTATACAAACTGTATTTCTTGGTGCCAATTACCTGATCCAAGATGGAAGCAGCATCGGCATATTTTTTCTGGAAAAGGTATGCCTTGCCCAACATCGCCTGCGCCACTTCTTTAGTGACACGGATGCCGGTCTCACCATCATCTGCATTCTTCTTCGAAGGCAGCACTCCGGAATTGATGGCATCGTTCAGGTCTTGTTCCACAAAGCTCCACAAATCCTCGGGGGTACTGTTTGCCTGGCGATATTCTCCCGGAGTGAGCAGATGGTCTACCTTAGGAGCGGTGCCAAACAATGTGACCAATTCAAAGTTTGCCCATGCACGGAAGAACTTGGCTTCAGCTACGGCACACTTCTTCACTTGTGTGTCAGGTTCCATCAAATCGATAATCAAGTTGGCATTATAAATGATACCATACATGCCCGAATACAATCCGGATATCATACCATGATCCGTATCAAAGGTATATTCGTTCAGGCGCTCCATATCCGGGTTATCGCCACGTCCGCCTCCACCACACCAGACATCGTCGGCCAACAGATTTTTCGTATAAAACCAGTTATAATAATTGCCTCCCCAAGAGTTATAGAGAGAAGCCAATGCTTGCATGGCATCCGCATCCGTTTTATAGAAGTCTTCCTGACTTCCCATATTACCATGTTTGGGTATATTCAACCGATCTTCACAAGCGGTAGTGAATACCATCAGCAAACCCAACAACACCATGTAAATATATCTTGTTTTCATTGTTCGTATCAATTAAAGGTTCATTAAAATTCGACATTAAATCCAAGTACGACTTTCTTGGAACATGGATAAGCTCCCTTGTCAATGCCCATACCTGCTGTAGCATTGGCTGCAGCTTCGGGGTCGAAGCCCGGATAGCTGCTAAAGGTGAAGAAGTCATCTAATGAAGCATAGACGCGCAGGTTGTTGACACTTATCTTCTTCAACAGTTGCTTCGGAATGGAGTAGCCCAACTGAATCTGTTTGATTTTAAAATAAGAGCCATCATAAACCAATGCATCGGACACACAATACTTATCCATATTCTTGGCTCCGGCACGGGGAACAGTTCCCCTCTTGTTGCTTTCCGTCCAACGATTGTCATAGAATACCTCTTTCAGCTTGTTGTAAGTCGGAATGTCGGGACGATTGATACAATTGAAGATATCATTGCCGTGAGAACCGGTTCCGAACACTGTGAGATCAAAGCCTTTCCAGGCGGCAGTCAACGTAAGTCCGTAGGTGAAGTCGGGAATGGCATCACCGATATAAGCCAAGTCGCCGTCGTTCAGGTCACCACTGCCATCCAAATCATGGAAGACAGGGTCGCCGGTTTCAGGATCCACCCCTTTGAACTTATAGCCTCGGAAGTAGTAAACCGGGAAACCTTTTTCAAAGTAGGTGATAGTGCTTGTATGAAAATTCACTCCTCCCAGACGAGTCAGCGAGGGATCAAGGTAGGTTACCTTATTCTTCAACGTAGCGAGGTTACCACGTACACTGTACTGGAAATCACCGATGTGGTCACGCCAACCTAATTCAAATTCCCAGCCCTTATTACTTACATTACCGGCATTCATGGGCGAAGTTGTACCACCGACAATGAGCGATGGAGTAGTACCCTTCACCAGCAGGTCTTTGGTTTTCTTTTCGAAATAGTCCAGGCTGAAAGTCAAACGGTCATTAAGGAAACGCGCGTCCAGACCAACATTAATCTGTTCGGAGGTTTCCCACTTCAGATTATCGTTACCCATAGAAGTAGGAGAAGCACTGGTTATATAATTGTTGCCCGGTGCAAAGGGATAAATACCTCCCAACGCCATATCGGTGCTGTATGCATAACCGCCCAATGCAGCAAGGCTACCGTTCTGTCCCCAGCTGGCACGCAATTTCAGACTGGAAACATGCTTCTTCAAAGGTTCAAAGAACTTCTCTTCTGATACAGACCAACCAACAGAAACTGCGGGGAAGTAGCCCCAACGGTTACTGGCAGGAAGCATGGAGAGGTCGGCAGCATCGGCACGCAAAGACGCCTGCAACATGTAGCGTCCGGCAAAATCATAGCCCACGCGACCAAAATAAGACATCTTGGCTGAACGGGTCTTCTCACCACCTACACCCTTGGTAGCCGAAGCCGAACCGTAATTGAGGAAATAGAACAAAGGATCATTCTTCTTCAAAGCATCTTCACCATTTGCCGATAAACTTCCGTTGACAAAATCATAGGTAGATTCCTGATAGGACATACCCACCATACCTGTCACGGTATGCATGCCAAATCTCTTCATGTAATTGGCAAAGTTCTCCCACTGATAATAGATACTGGTAGAAGAGGTGGCATTATGACTTACAAAATCGCGGCTTTGCGTCGCATTGCCATAAAACGGCAAATCGGTGTTACTCTGACGGGTACCAGAAAGTCGATATCCGAAACGTGAAGTAAACGTAAGGTCCTTGATGGGCTTGAAATCAGCATAAATAGAACCATTAACGTTGAAACCGCTGCTCTTGCCGATATTATTGTCACGCATAACCATAGGATGATAGGACTCACCGGCTGTAAACTTGGAAACGGAGTAATAATTTCCATTACCGTCTTCAAGCAGATGCTTTCCTTCTGTCAGGGCTTTCAGCATGTTAGAAGGCAATTCATCGTAAGTATAAGAAAACGGAGTAAGCGGGTCGGCTTGCAGGATGGATGCCAACATGCTACCATATTCATTGTTGGAAGATACACTGCGCACATTGTACTTCTCAATCTGGTTAGTGGTGCCCACCTTGAGCCAAGGCTTGATTTCGTATTCAGAGTTGATGGTAGCGGTCAGACGCTTATAAACATCGGCGTTACCTTTGACAATACCGTTATTATCGAGGTAGGTCAAAGAAAGATAATAGTTACCTTTCTCGCTGCCGTTGGTAAAGGATATATTGTGTTTCTGCATCTGGCTATTTCCAAACACTTCATCCGCCCAGGAAGTATTGGTCACGCCATCCCAATTCCTCAGCAGGTAATCTTCCGTATAAGTTTGTGCTTCCACCATATAGTCGATATATTGTTCGGCATTCAGCATCTTAGGAATACGGGCCAACGACTGGGTAGACCATTGGAAGTCATACGTAATCTTACCTTGTCCGCTCTTGCCTTTCTTTGTAGTGATAAGTACCACACCGTTACCGGCTTCTGCACCATAGATAGCAGCCGAAGCGGCATCCTTCAATACTTCCATGGAAGCAATGTCGTTCGGATCTATACCGCTGATATCACTCAGGCGGATACCATCCACCACGTAAAGCGGGTTAGATTCCACGTTAGACGAATAACCGCGGACACGCACCGTAGGGCTGCTGCCCGGAGCGGCCGAGGTCTGGATGACCTGTACACCGGCGGTTTTTCCTTGCAACGCTGCGGGTGCATTGCTGATGGTACGATTCTGCATATCTTCGGCTTTCACTTGCGAGATGGCACCCGTTACGGAGCTTTTCTTCTGCACACCGTAACCCACTACCACTACTTCGTCCAGCGTCTCGCTGTCTTCTTTCAGCACAATGTTCATCGCACCGGCAACGGCTTGCTTCTCCTGAGTGATATAGCCAATATAAGAATAGACAATCGTTGCCCCCTGGGATACATTCAAGGTATAGTTACCGTCAATGTCTGTAATACAACCGTTGGTGGTACCTTTCTCTACGATACTTACACCAATCATCGGTTCGTTCAGATTGTCAGTTACTTTACCTGTCACCTTCACTGTCTGGGCTTGTGCCAGACAGAAAGGAAGGCAAATCAATAGGAAGAGTGCTGTAACCATAAGCCTCTTCCGGGCTGTTTGCTTCATGATTTGTTTCATTTGGTTTAAAATTAGATTTATGTTAATGATTAAAAAGGTTTTGCAAGTTTTATATAGGGCAATAGGGACTTTCAACCTCCGGACAAGGAGGCTTATAGTCGTAAAGCATTATTTTTATTTCGTTATATGATAGTCTAACGAAATGTTTCTTTAGAAACCCCGTGTAGGAAATGCCCGCACTACCTCCAATAGTTCCTTATCGTGATTATTCTTCACCTCACAAGTATTGTTGAAAAACATGGTAGCTCCCTCTTCGGCCGTGAAAGGTTCCCACTGGGGTAAGCCCTCGGCATTGGGATTACCGGTACGGGCAAAGTTCAGCCAAGCGCTGCTCATCTTCTCGGCCAGGGCCTGCGCTTCGGCGCCGCCGCCCGTCATGGAAGCATGGAGTACGGCATTGTTGAATGCAAAAGGTATCTCCATGCAGTGAGTGCTGCGGAACATGCCGTTCAGCACGGGAGATTCCCAGGCAAACATATACATATAGACCGGAGCGCCCTGCTGCGCAGCCTTCAACTTGGCCTGTTCTACGGCACTGGGACGGAACATGAGGTCCACATCCACCAGGTCCTTAGGCTGATAACCGGGATAAGCCTTCTCAAAAGCAGCGAGGAAGTCGTTCGTGCGGTCACCGTAACGTTGTTTCAGGAGTTCCACAGCCTTTTCTTTGGTAATGGTGCGGAAAGCGGGAACGTAAGTGCTCATAGTGAACTCGTGCAACGTGGTACCTATCATCACGGGAATGTCCTTGCTCTGCGCAGGTGCCTGCGGGTCGAAAGGTTGTGCAGGCAGCACATCACCGTCCACGGTAGGAGCCCAGCCGAAGATAAAAGTAGAGATACCACCTTCTTTCTCAGCCTCGGCCTTCACCTTAGCCACTGCCTTTTCACCGGCAGCCAGCAACTGCTCGTAAGGCATCTTCTGCAGTTCGTCTATCCGGGATGCGTTCAACCCCAGTTCGTCCATCACGGCAACACCGATGCGGCGGGAGTATTTGGCCTCCATCGAACGAAGCATAGAACCGCTCTGTACGATGGCTTTCTGGTAGAGTCCCCTGGCAGACGGTGTGGCAAGCAATGTGGAGACCTTGCCGCCACCGCCCGACTGGCCGAAAATCGTGACATTCTGTGCATCGCCACCAAACGATGCTATATTCTTGTTTACCCATTGAAGTGCTGCCACAAGGTCGAGCAGACCGGCATTACCGGATTTTGCATATTTGTCGCCATAGGCAGAAAGGTCGAGAAAGCCCAGGACGTTGAGACGGTGGTTCAGTGACACAACCACTGCATCGCCCTTCTTGGCCAGGTTGAAACCGTCGTACGAAGGCAGTTCCTGTCCGCTGCCGGCAGCATAGCCGCCACCATGAAGCCACACCATGACGGGACGTTTCTTTCCGTCGGCAATGCCCGGAGTCCAGATGTTCACCCGCAGGCAGTCTTCGCCGGGAAAACCATCGTCCCAATGAAAGGCAAAAGCGTGTTCGTCGCTCTGCCAACCCGTACGTACAGCCTGAGGGCAGGTGGGCCCGAACATGCGGCTACTGCGTATACCTTCCCACTTATCCACCGGCTGGGGTGGCATGAAGCGTTCGGCTTTGGCGTATGGAATACCTTTATATATATAGATACCGTCTTGCAGATACCCTCCCACTTTACCGGATTCGGTCTCGGCGATGGCTGTCTCGGAGGAGGCGATGATTTCGCCCGATGCCTGTGCGTTGGAAACTTTCACACCCGACGTTTGCCCGCAGGAGGCAAAAAGAAGCATGGATGCAAATGCCAGCATAGATAGATGTTGCTTTTTCATGATTACATATTAGTTTAAAGATTAAAAAATACAGGTTGTTTTTCCTGTTGCAATATTACGCCGATTCTGCCGAAGGGATTGGTTGATTTGTACAAAGGGTTTGTCCAAAGGGTCAAAAGCGCTTGCCTGTATGTTCAAATGTTTGTTCTTTTGTTCAAAACATGCCGTAAAGCAAGTTATGTTCAACTTTTTATATGTATTTTCGCAAACAACTCAAAATATTTCCAATATGACCTTGTTCAAATCTAACCTCCGTACACAGTGCCGCTTGCTGTCCGTCATCCTATCCGCCATCTGCCTGTTGGCCTGCGGTGGTAAAGAATCCGTTTCCGAAAACCGATACTCCGAGATAGAAAGTCCTGTCATTGCCAACGACCTATCCAACCAGAAAGTCACCGCCATTGCCGAAGATGCCCAAGGACATATATGGATAGGTACATTCCGGGGACTGAACAAATACAACGTGCACGAATACCACCAGTACTTCTGTACCGACGACTCACTGGGACTGCCCGACAACCAAATCACCCACCTGCTGCGCGACTCCAAGAACCGGCTCTGGATTGCCACTGTGAACGGAATATGCCGATACACCAATCAGGATAATTTCAAGTTTATCCCCATCGAAGCCAACAACAAGAACGTACACCAAATCATCGAAGACCGCAAAGGACGTATCTTCATGAACACCGTATCACAACTTTATGCCTATAACCCCGAAACGGAGAGAATCACCTGCGTCCTACCCGATTTAGATCCCAACCATACGTTCTACGTACAATGCCACATCGACGCCGGCAACAACTTGTGGGTGACGACCTCCGCCGCCCTTTATCGCTACGACCCCGCTACCCTGCAACGGAAAGATTCTATCGCACTCCGCGGATATCCCTACAACTCGTACTTACACAACAACGACCTATGGATAACCGGGAACCACACCATTGCCATCTTCGATACCCGGACACGGGCCTTCAAGCAACTTCCTCCATCCATTGCCCGGCACCCCGTACTCCGCAACGCCGACATCAACTACATACACCCATACGGCAACAACGGTCTGTTGCTGAACACTGCCAAGCATGGCATGTTCTATTACAATCCGACAACCGAAAGTGTAACTGGTCAGGACGAAAACGGGTTCCCCTTCGAAATGCCCCGCTTCAAAATCAGCAAAATGTTTACCGACTCCCAGCAAAATCTGTGGATCGGCTCCGTAGACCAGGGCTACACCGTGCGCTACAACTACAAGGAACGCTTCAACAACGACAATTATCTGCGCACGGAGTTAGACAAGAAATCCGTAATATCCCTCAGTGCCGGAAGAGACAACAGATTATGGATATCCACACTCATGGACGGTATATACATATACGACACGAAGACCCGGGAAATAAAGCACATCGACCCGGAGCTGTTCTTCGCGCAGGATAAACAGAAAGACATCTACGTGAACCAATTGATGGTGGACGACAGCGACGCCATTTGGATGAGCACGACCAACAACGAGATATTAAAAGGACACTATACCCCCGACGGACAACTGAAAATAGAAGAACGATACCCTATTTTCCTGCCCATGTCCATTATGCAGTCACCCGACGGCACCATCTGGATAGGAACAGCCACCGTCAACGTCTATGCACTTCGCCCGGGCGAAAAGGAGTTCAGGCAGGTAGAGCTTTTCGAGGGTTTCACCTTCGTCCCCGGTTTAACGATGATAGACAACAGCCAACTGATGGTGGCGGGATTTTACCAGCCGCTAAAGAAAATCAACATCGGAGACTTGACTACAAGCTTGGTGGATATCTCCGAAGAAGACCAAAAAGCTTGCATCCGCCGTTCCGTATTTATCCCCACGGCCCTGCACAAAGACACCTACGGAGCTATCTGGATAGGTTCCGTCAGCAACGGCCTGATGTATTACTACCCCGACACGGGCAGGATGATACCCGTACCAGGTACCTCCTGCCTCGACATATCCGGTATCGAGGAAGACTTGCAAGGCAACCTCTGGATAAGTACACAATACGGCTTGAGCAAATATGACCGGACCACAAAGCACTTCACCAACTATTATGCAGCCGACGGCATAGGCGGAAACCAATTCTACGACCGCGCCTCCTGCCGGCTGCCCGACGGAACGCTGGTCTTCGGCGGCACGCACGGACTGACCTTCTTCAATCCCATCGACGTGCCCATCAAGCGCAACATCCCACTACTGTTCAGCGACTTGAAGATACACAACCGGCTGATACGGCCGCAGCAGAACGGGCAAACCATCAGCGAACATCTGTCCTACTCTCCCGACATACATCTGGAGCATGACGAGAACAGTTTCAGCCTCTCCTTCTCTGCCTTGGACTACAGCGAATATGACCGTGTACACTATCAATATCACCTGGAGGGCTTCGACAATTACTGGATAGATGCCCGTAATAACCACGAGGCCTATTACGCTAACCTGCCCACCGGTGAGTACGTCTTCCATGTAAAGATTACCAATAACGACAAGAGCATCATAGAAGCAGAAAACTCCATCCGCATCATAGTATATCCTGCCCCCTGGCGTACATGGTGGGCATATAGCATCTACTTCATACTGGCAACCGCCATCGTACTGCTCTTCCTGCGTGCCCTCCTGCGCATCAGGACTGAAAAGGAAGCTGCCCGGCACGCGCGGTTGGAAAAGGAACAGGAACAAAGGCTCAACCGGATGAACATGAGTTTCTTCGCCAATATTTCGCACGAGTTCCGTACACCGCTTACTATGATTTCGGGCCCTGTGACGCAGCTCTGCAACAATCCCCGGATAGAGGGCGAAGAAAAGAACCTGCTCTGCATCGTGCAACGTAGTGTAAACCGCATGCTGAAACTCGTCAACCAACTTATGGACTTCAACAAACTGGAGAACGACACCCTGCGCCTGCAAGTGAAGCGTTCCGACATCATAGCCTGCCTGCAACGCCAAGTGAGCATCTTCCAGGTGAACGCCAAAGACAAGCACATTGTACTGAACGCCTACGGGCTGGAAGACACCTTCCTAATGTGGCTGGACGAGGACAAAGTGGAGAAGATATTCGGCAACCTGATGTCCAACGCCTTGAAATTTACACCGCAAGGAGGAAAAATCAGTGTCAGCTTCGACGTCATAAGCCGCGAGCAAGCTTCACCGCTCTTCGGCCTGCAGCCGGATGACCACGCCACGCAGTACATCAAAGTATCCGTGGCCAACACCGGGCAGAACATCCCCGAAGACAAGATAGAGAAAATATTCGAACGCTATTACCAGCTGGGGAACCAGGCCGAAGGTACCTACAACTGGGGAACCGGCATCGGACTGTACTATGCCCGCAGCCTGGCCATGCTTCATCACGGACAGCTGAAAGCCCACCAGCCCGATGAAGGAGACGGTGCCGTATTCACCTTCATCCTGCCCGTGGGCGATGCCGCGTATGCCGAAGACGAACGTGCCGCCGAACCGGGCAACCAGTCAGAGGCTTTCCCGTTGACTGCTCCCTCCTGCCCTGCCGAAAAAACGGTAAAACCCGACGAAGAGCAGCCCAAGATTCTGGTCGTGGACGACGATACCGAAGTAGCCCACTACCTGCGCACACTCCTCTCCGCACACTATAAGGTGATATGCCGTTTTAATGCCGATGATGCGTTGAAAGCGATGCGTGAGGAAGCTCCCGATTTGATTCTGAGTGATGTGGTGATGCCGGGGAAAGACGGTTACCAGCTCTGCCGGGAAATAAAGGAAGACTTGCAGCTTTGCCACCTGCCAGTGATTCTGGTGACTGCCAAAGCTACTGTTGAGAACCAGGTGGAAGGACTGAATACCGGAGCCGATGCCTACGTGACCAAACCTTTCGACCCGACTTACCTGCTGGCGCTCATCAAGTCGCAGCTCAAAAACCGTGAGAAAGCACGCAGCATGCTCGGCAAGGCTACGCAGACGGACAATATAGAAGAAAACATTCTCTCCCCCCAGGATAATGTCTTTATGACCGACCTCTATCACCTGATGGAAAACGAACTTTCCAACCCGGAACTGGACGTCGCCCGAATGACGGAGCTGCTGAGAATCTCACGAACTAAATTCTACTATAAAGTAAAAGGCCTGACAGGCGAGAACCCCAGCATATTCTTCAAGACCTATAAGCTGAACCGTGCTGCCGAACTGATAGCAGAAGAAAAATATACTGTTTCGGAAATAGCAGATATGACGGGTTTCAGTACACTGTCACACTTCTCTAAGAGCTTCAAAAAGCAGTTTGGGGTGAATCCGAGCGAGTATCGCAAGTAAGGCATGAAAAAGAAAGGAAGTTCAAAATGACAGCAAAATCTATTTTGAACTTCCTTTTCCAATCTTCAATCCATACAGTACGTATCAGCGGACTTAAGGAATATTAGTAGAATCATAGACAATCATCGCACGGCCTTCGGATAATTTCCGGGCAGTGGGAGGCATCTTTATGAAATAATTGGAATAAGGTACCGATCCCTCCTGGTCTCCATTCATCAATCTCCGGGAAATACGTATCATCGTCTGAATATACGACAACGGCAAAGATGATTTCAGATAAGGGTAATGTCCACACCAGATGTCCTTAATATGCTCATCTTTCATTATCTTTTCCATGCGGCAACATGATTGGTGGAAGGTGGCAATGGGTGACATCGGTACACATTGCAACCATACCTCACCCGAACCGAACGCATCGCCGGAATAGCAGTCTCCATTAATTTTGTCCAGGAGAACCACTGAACCTGGGGTATGGCCGGGCATCCATACAACCTCTAATTTACGTCCTCCCAAATCAAACACTTGTCCTTCTTCCATGTAGAGCAATTCCCCTTTATAGTCTGCGGCATTCTGAGGTACCAATACACTGTCGGCCCGATGCATCCATACTTTGTCAAAATATCTAATACAACCTGCATGGTCAGGATGCATATGGGTAACAATCACCTCCAGCGGTTTCTGTGATATCTGTTTTACGATCTTATCCAAGCCTTCACAACGCGTACCGGTATCAATCAACGCCGCCTTCTCTTCTCCTTCTATCAAATACATAGTAGTATGGTCCCAAGTTTCAAATACCCATGTCTTTTCCTTTAATAAGGAAACTTCTACTTCTTCATTCTTGAATACAGTCTGCGCTCCTATGGCCACACAAACAAACAATAGCGCAAATATTACTAAATTTCTTTTCATACTTCTTTTTTATTATCAACTTAATATCCGGGATTCTGTTTCAGATTACTATTCACTTCCAGTTCACTCTCCGGAAATGGCAGGAATTCATCCCGATTGGGGGTCCAGCCAGCCAAAGTCTTTTCATTATCAATATAAGTTATTTTTGTCGTATAACGAGCATTGTAAATACCCTCTGCAGTAGTCAAATCATTTTCCGGATCAGGCACAATCTGGAAGGTCGGCAGTTTCTTCCCTTTATCTGCTAATGCAGTAGGGGCATCTCCCCAACGTTTCAAATCTTGGAAACGTGTACCTTCCATAGCAAGCTCCAAACGACGCTCTAATTTTATATCAGAAAGTGTCACATTACTTTTTCTGGAAAGATGTGCCCTTTCACGTACTCTCCCCAAATATTCGTCAGCACCGGCCTGGTCACCCGAAAGCAAACATGCTTCAGCCGCCATCAATAACACGTCCGCATATCTTATAACCGGAGTATTGCTCTGATTTCCACACCAATATCCTACAAATTCATCATCTGTACTTGCCAACCATTTCAAGCGGAAATAACCTTCAGAAGCATATTTATTGGTCGTTGTATTCACCGCAATATTCATGGCAATCACTTGTTCCCAAGTTTTAATCCATGTATTCAAACGATATCCGTCAACGCCCTCTTCGGCCACAAATGCATCATACAAAGACTTTGATGGATTAAAATAGCTATAGCCACTGGTTGTATTGAACTGATAGTGCATTGTTGCTTCCGGACCGGCAATAAAGCCATAACCAAATCCCCAATTAGCCAAAATACCGAACCAACCCTCCTGGGCATACATATTGGAAGGATCGTAATGGCGTACACACTCCAAAACATACTCCTTACAACCGGCAGCAGCCGGATGATAGAATGTACTGATATCACCTATTAAATCATATTTACCGGAAGATATGACTTGTTCTAGTTCATTCTTAGCATCACCATATTTCTCTTGATACAAATAAGCCTTTCCCAATAAACTTCGAGCAGCCTCTAACGTAGCACGGGTTCCCCCGTCTCTATCTTCCAGATTGGCTTTGGAGGTCAATTTTCCAGAAGTAATGGCTTCCGAAAGGTCTGCCTCAATGAATTTCCACAACTGTTCCGTAGTAGAATTAGGAACTTTATATTCTTCTGAATTTTTCAATACCCGGTCCACCAAAGGAGGTGTTCCCCACAAAGTATTCAATTCAAAATAACAAATAGCCCTGAAAAATTTGGCTTCAGCAATATTTCTTGCCTTCACGTCACTTTCGCTGGCATCAAAACGTTCAATCACCAGATTACACAAATAAATCGTAGCATACAATCTCTTGTAGTAGTTTTCCACCCAACCGTTAGTAGCCACTATTGCGCTCTCGTATATTTCCTGCGCATAAACCTGGTCCGAGCGAGCTCCACCCGAATTAAAATCATCTGCCAGAAAATTCTTCAAAAAGAAACCGTTTGCATACTGTGAGGCCTTCTCACCACGTCCGGAATAGGCATTCCGCCAAGATGCATAAACTGCAGCAATAGCAGACTCGCACTGTTCATCTGTTTTATAATAATTTTCTTCATTCTCTACACCCTTTTGGGGAATATCCAGCAAATCGACATCACATGCGGAAAATATAAATGCACACGCCAATAGTCCGGATAAGATATATTTTAGTTTCATACTTTTTTATTTTTTATTTAAAATGTAACTGATAACCCGAATACCACTTTCTTCGTTGTAGGATAATTTCCATAATCTACACCCATACCACTGGTAGTTGTGGATGAAACCTCCGGATCAAGTCCCGGATACTTCGTAAACAAGAAAAAATTATCCAGCGAAGCATAAACTCTCAATTTATCAACCAAGAACTTTTTTGTAACAGTTTGAGGCAATGTATATCCCAACTGTATCTGCTTGATACGGAAATAAGAACCATCAAAAATATAGGCATCCGACAAACCATATTTATCTGCATTTGTATTTTGCGGCCGTGCAAACTTACGACTCGTGTTTCCATCTGCCGTCCAACGTTGATCATACATTTCTTTCAGAGTATATGATATTGAGTTATAACTATAGGACATGAATACATCATTGCCTACGGAACCATTCCCGAAAATCAGAAAATCAAAATTCTTATAGTTGGCTGTTAATGTAATTCCATACGTAAAGTCCGGCATCGGCTTACCAATCATTGCTTTATCACTTGCATCAATAGTACCGTCACCTGTATTATCCTTGAATATAGGGTTACCGGCATCATCCAAGTGATCGACTTGGTAGCCTCTGAAATACCATACCGGATAACCTACCTCAAATGCAGAGAAAGAACCGTTTGAAGCCATGGTAGTGGCACCCTCTATACGTCCGCCGCTAACATGCGGGTCCAAATAAGTAACCTCATTTTTCAAAGTTGCCAGATTAGCTGTTACAGAATAATTGAAATCTCCAATTTTATCCTTCCATCCGGTTTCAAATTCAAATCCTTTATTCATAACATTACCGGCATTCATCGGAGCTGATGAGTTTCCTGCCTCATAAGGAATAACGATATCAGAAACAATCAAATCTTTTGTTTTCTTTTTATACCAGTCCATACCAAACGAGAAACGATCATTGAAAGCGCGCAGATCTATACCTAAATCCAGTTGTTCTGAAGTTTCCCATTTCAAATCAGGATTATATAGTTGGGAAGGCTTAGCAGAAGTAACGTATTTCATTGCCGTATTGCTAAAAGAGTATCCGGCAGCCGAAGTAACCAAAGAATTGGAATATTTATAACCACTCAAGTTACTCGTACTACCATTTTGTCCCCAACTTGCACGTACTTTCAAAAATGTCAGAGGGGTATTATTCCTCTCCGTGAAAAAGCTTTCATTGGAAATAACCCAACCGGCAGATACCGATGGGAAATATCCCCAGCGATTATTACCCGGAAGCACAGAAGTATCGGCTGCATCGGCACGCATAGCTACCTGCAGCATATAACGGTTCTGATAATCATAAGCCAAACGACCAAAATAAGACAATTTACGATTAATCAGATTATAACCGGCAGTACTCTTCACTGCATCTCCGGCAGGATACGAGACATCGGCATACAAAGGGTCATGTTTGGCCGTCTTGTCCACACCGGCAGACACGTAAGTAAAGTTGTTCTCACTATAAGACATACCCAGCATAGCAGAAACATGATGCTTATCCCACAAATCTGTACTATAGTTGACAAAGTTCTCCCACTGGTAATAGGTAGTGGAAGTATTGGTACGAGTAGCTCCATTTTTGTCTTTATTGTTGGCTGATGCCGAACCATAATATAAATTATTATACTGATAAGTGTTTGCATTCAATTCTCTATATCCCAAACGGGTAGTAAATACAAGTCCTTTGAATGGAGTCAGATTAGCATACAGTGTCCCCATCAGACTATTACCGAAATTTTTCTTATCACTCATGCGAATAGCTACCATAGGGTGTATCTGTTCCATGGAACCTAAACAACTATAATAGTCGCCTTTATCATTACGCAACAAAGTAAAACCGTTGGCAATCAATGCTTCCATCTGCTTGGGAAGTGCATCGGCAGAATATGTGTCTGCATAATAAGGAGCCATAGTCATCACCGTAGCAATCATACTGGAATATGAATTGCCTGCACTTCCATCATTGATTGATTTCTGCGTATATTTGGCATAATTGGCCGTAACCCCCACCTTCAACCAGGACTTAATGTCATAATCGGCATTCAACATTACCGAGAGTCGCTTATAAGTATCCTTATTTTCACGAAGGATACCATTATCATAAAGATTATTCAATGACAAGAAAAAAGATCCCTTATCATTTGCCCCTTGGAAGTTGACGGTATGATGAGAAGACGGTGAAGCATTAAAAGCTACATCATACCAATCGGTAGTTGATACTCCATCCCATGTACCGCTGCTAATGAGTTCCTGAATATTATCATCTGTAAAAGTAGGGTCCTGCTCCTTTTTTTGCAGCAAAGCTTCCTGTGAATTAATCAGTTTGGGCCGCCGAGCCAGACTACTGATAGAATATTGAAAATCATAAGAAATGCTGCTGGTTCCTTTACTTCCGCTTTTTGTTGTAATAAGAACCACTCCATTACCTGCCTGTGCACCATAAATAGCAGCTGAAGCAGCATCTTTCAAGACCTCCATACTTTTTATATTATTAGGATCCACTGAGCTCAAATCGGAGACAATCAATCCATCTACAACATAGAGGGGATCCGAAGTCCCATTCGAGGAAAAACCACGGACACGGATAGTAGGCGAAGCGCCCGGTTGTGAAGTGGTGGATATTAATTGTACACCGGCAGTCTTACCTTGCAAAGCTTCCTCCACCCGAGTAATGGATCGGTTCTGGATATCCTCCGCCTTAACTGAAGATATGGCACCGGTCAAATCACTCTTCTTCTGCACACCATAGCCCACCACTACTACTTCATCCAGTGTCCGCGTATCTTCTTTCATTATTACATCCATTTTCTCTGATACGGCTTTCCGCTCCTGTGTCACATATCCTATGTATGAATAGACAATTATGGCACCTTGTTTTACCTTTAGCGAGTAAGTTCCTTCCATATTCGTTATTACTCCATTCGAAGTACCTTTCTCAAGTACACTCACACCAATCATAGGTTCCCCCAAATCATCTACAACCTGTCCCGATATCAACACCGGACTCTGCGCTAGCATAAAAGGTATTCCTATTAAAAGGAATAACCCAAATGCCGTCAGCCTTCTCTTAAAATTGTTTTCCATAATACTTAAATAATTAGACTTGTTAATAAAAAAACTACATTCATTTATATTGTAGTACTCTTGGTGCAATTTTATCAAAAGAACCTCTAAAATAGTATTGGGGAAATACATAAATATTTTCTCTTTGTTCAACCTTTGTTTCTTGCACGTTCAAAAATTTGTCAATATGTTCAAAAGATGTCTTACAACATAATTCTGACCAGAAAATCACTTCATCGGCAAATGTTACCTACCAATTTTCTTTCTACTTTTGTCCGTTCCATTGTAAGATTTACTTTAATGCATCTTTATCATGAAAACACATATCATATTCATCATAGTTTTATCTGCAATTACTATAATCTCATGCAAGCCAATCACTGTGAAAGAGGAAACGAACAATCCGGATGTTTCGAAAATTTCAGCAACCATCTCCAATCAAAACATTACGGCTTTTCAAGAAGATGCACAAGGTTACATTTGGATAGGTACTGCCCGGGGACTAAATAAATTCAATGCACATGAGTATCGGCAATATTATAGTTCCTCCGATACCCTTCAACTGCCCGGGGACAGAATTCAGGACATCTTTATGGACTCACGTAAACGCTTATGGATAGCAACTACCAACGGTGTCTGCCAATATACCGACCAAGACAACTTCCGTCAGATTCCCATAAACGTACCATACAGCAACAAAAATGGATATCAACTGATAGAAAATAAAAATGGAAAAATCTTTTTAAACATGATTGTGCATCTGTGCGTATATAATCCCGAAACAGAAAGTTTCAATCCTATTTTTTTTAACTTCGACCCGGACAACACCTATAAGCAAACTTGCTACATTGACAGGAACAATCATCTATGGGCCGTCAACCCTACTTCCATAAGATGTTATGATTCTTCGAACATGAAATTGAGAGACTCTATTCCAATGCATCAGAGGATTACATATTCCTACATGCATAATCGTACATCTTTATGGTTGGTGAGCAATAACCGTCTTTTCATATTTGACACCGAGAACAAACGATTCAAAGCACTCCCTGATGCTATAAAAAGACATCCCATTTTATCAAAAAACGCTATTAACTACATACATCCATACGAAAAAAACAGTCTGCTAATCTGTACGCAAAACAATATGTTCCTTTACAACGAAAAGAAAGACATTATCATAAATGAGAAAGAAAAAGAATTTCCTTTTGAAGTTCCACAATATGGAGTTAACTGTATGTTTACCGATTCTCACAAGAATCTATGGATAGGTTCCCAAGACCAAGGATATACCGTACGGTATCATTATAAGGAACGCTTCAACAGCAACAATTATCTACGTTCCTTTTTCAGTCAAAAATCCATTATTGCCATTGATGCCGACCAACATAATCTATATATATCAACCCTAAAAGACGGCATGTACATCTACAACTTAAATACGCAACACATAAAAGCCGTAGATATTAATAAAATAATACCTGCTGAAAATTCCGGGAATATAGTCATCAAGCACATCTACCATGATAAAGATCAACATATTTGGGTGGCTACCAACACTAATCAAATAATAAAATGTACCTTTGAAAACAATCAACTAACAGCAACAAAAACTTTCTCCATTCCTCATCCACTATGCATAGTACAAGACCGTAACGGAACGATATGGGTAGGCAGTTTTAGCCAAACAATATATGCTCTGAGAGAAGGTGAAAAAGATTTCACGCCCATATCCCTTTATCCCAAATCGTATTTCACCTTTACTCCTGCCATACGTCCTCTCTCCAATGGAGAAATTTTAATCGCCTCCTTTGCCAATAGGATTCGTTTAGTAAACCCCGATACGTGGAAAAGTCAAATGATAAACATTTCGAGAGCCGACAGTGCTACCTGCATACGACGTTCCAAATTTATCCCTACCACATTGTACGAAGACAGCCAGGGAGATATCTGGATTGGTACCTCCTATAACGGTCTTTTACGATACAGCCCTCAAAATCAGAAGTTAGTAGCTATTCCCGGCATTGCCTGCACAGAAGTTTGCAGTATCGAAGAAGATGTACAAGGAAATATCTGGATATCTACATTATACGGATTAAGCAAGTACGAACGCCGGACAAACCAAGTCAGCAATTATTATGCAAGTGACGGCATCGAGGGCAATCAATTCTATGACCGTGCATCTTGTCGGCTTTCAGACGGTACTTTGATATTCGGAGGAACCCACGGAATAACATTCTTCAATCCTATGGAGGCTTTCTATAAATACAACATTCCCCTAAAATTCGAAAGTCTGAAAATTCACAATCAACTTATACAGCCCGGAGAAAATGCAATCATCGAAAAAGACCTCTCCTGCCAACCTGACATACATCTGAGACACGACCAGACCAGTTTCAGCATATCATTTGCCGCACTGGATTATAGTGAATACGAACGAATACACTATCATTACCAGTTGGAGGGCATTGACCGCTACTGGATACACGCATACACTAACCGGGAAGCTTATTATGCCAACCTTCCTGCAGGAACTTACATCTTCAAAATAAAAATTACCAATGAAGACCAAAGTATAATTGGAAAAGAAAAACGATTACGCATCATCATCAAACCAGCTCCTTGGGATACTTGGTGGGCAAGATGCCTGTATACTCTGGCAATCATCGGAATAGCCGGCATACTCATACACAGTTGGCGGCGCATAAAAATTGAAAAAGAAACCGCATATCGTGCCGAACAAGAGAAAGCACAAGAGCAGAAGATGAACAAAATACACATGAGCTATTTTACCAACATATCGCATGAATTCCGTACACCGCTGACAACGATGCTGGGATCTATCAGGCAATTGTGTGCCGTTCCTGCCAATGCTGCACCCAACAAGGAACTTTTAAATATTCTACAAGATGGCATCTTACGGATGCTCCGATTGGTCAACCAGCTACTTGATTTCAATAAGATAGACAACAATAGTTTAGGACTGGAAGTGCAGCAGACAAATCTCACTTCTACCATCAAACAAATCATCAGTTTTTTCAGTATCAACGCCCAAAGTAAAAACATAACTATAATCCCTCAAGGCTTACACAATGATATTCTCAGCTGGGCAGATGAAGACAAAGTTGAAAAAATACTAAGCAACCTGCTTTCCAATGCCATGAAGTTCACTCCCGCAGGAGGTGAAATAGAGGTTTCATTTGCCACTGTCATGCGCCAAGAAATCGAACAGTCCTTCAAATTGACAGAACAAGACAAAAGTACCCGATACGTCCAGATTTCTATAGCCAACACCGGAGAAAATATCCCGGAAGATCAGCTGGAAAAGATATTTGAACGATTCTATCAGATTAAAGAAAATAAAGGTACCTACAACTGGGGAACAGGCATAGGGCTCTATTATGCCCGCAGCCTTGCCAAACTACACCATGGGTACCTTGAAGCGGCAAACCGAAAGGAAGGAGGAGGTGCCGTATTCACCCTGGTCTTGCCCGCAGATGACTTTTCATACACCAAAGAAGAGCGATGCTATGGCCCCAAAACGCCCATAAACAATATTCCCATAAAACCTGCAGAGATACAACCGGACGACAGCCATAAAGATCAAATAAATCCGAAAACGGTATTAATAGTAGATGATGACCCAACCATAATGCATTATTTACAGATATTATTGACCCCATACTATCATATTATCAGCCGATTCAATTCCAATAATATCCTTCAGACCATTGCCGAGGAAGCACCGGACTTAGTACTGAGCGATGTACTAATGCCGGACAAGGACGGATATCAGCTTTGTAAGGAGATTAAAGCAAATCTACAATTTTGCCACATACCGGTTATTCTGGTAACAGCTAAAGCTACCATGGAAAACCAAATAGAAGGATTACACACAGGAGCAGATGCATACGTACCCAAACCTTTCGAACCGGCCTATTTACTGGCTTTAATCGAATCACTATTGACAAACCGTGACAAAGTGCGTAATTTCTTAGTACAAAATACCCGGACAAGCCAAACGAATGAATTTGTCCTTACCCCAAAAGATGAAGCTTTTATGGCAGAACTATATAAATTAATGGAAAATGAGTTGGATAATCCCGAATTGGACATCACACGAATGACCGAATTACTCAAAATCTCCCGTACCAAATTCTACTACAAAGTGAAAGGGCTGACCGGTAAAAACCCAAGTGTTTTCTTCAGAACTTATAAACTGAACCGAGCAGCCGAACTAATTAAAGAAGGAATCTATACCATTTCTGAAATTGCAGACATGACTGGTTTTAATACCCTTTCCCACTTCTCTACCTGCTTCAAAAAGCAATTTGGTGTAAACCCAAGTGAATATCAATAAGTATCGTTAGGGGCACTTACTATAAATCAACTTTTTCGTCAACGGATCGCGCGAAAAATGCTTAAAGAAATCCCACATTAACTGCGCATCCGGCTTAAAGTTCCAATGACCGTAGTCATTCACAGCCACCATTTTAATCAGAGGGACATCGCCTTTGTAAAGTACCCCTGCTTCCATTGTGATGCGCTTGTTTGTATGAAGCACTTTCCTATCTTTCAGTTCGATACCGAAAGTTGCATCTTTCGAAAAATCCGGCCGACTGCTCACTTCCATGCCATTCATGGTCTGATAGGCAGTCCACGCACAGAAAAAGGCATTGGTACGCCAGTTGCTTTCGTTTACAAAAGGAACCACCTCATCATCCGTACCGGTAACCGAGAAATACGCAGTTTCCACATTCCCCCGTTTCTGTACGGCTTCATTCATCAGTGCTTCACCATTATAACCGAACATATACCGATTGGGAGTCAGACCTGCCGACTGAGCGCCCACGGCGGCAAACACATGCGATTTGCGGATGCCAAGTCCCGTAGCCGTAGCTGCCCCGGCTGAAAGGCCTTCAGCATATACTCGAGAAGGATCTATCTGAGGATACGTCTTCAATAAATGATATACCACCTGCTCAATGCCATCCAAACCCATAGCAGCATAACCATTGCCTTGCCACTCCAGCTCCGCAACAATGAAGTTCTCCTTGCCTGCAAGTTCAATGAAACCAGACGTCTCGGCCTGCGTACGAGGATCATTATTGTTGCCATGCAGCAGAAGCAACAAAGGCACAGTACCTTTTTCCGCTTTTAAAGTAGCTTCCGGATGAAACTCATACCACAAGAAATTTCCCGTCCCTATCAGGTCTTTTTCTATCACCCGACGCGTGATTCCCCAGTCTTCGGGCATTATATAAGGCTCCAACTCATACGCACCATATTGATCGGATAACGCCCCCGTATACCAGGTATGCTTATAATTATTGAAACGATAGTTCTTGCAAAGTAGAACCTCCCAAGCTTCGGCAAACGCCTCTTTCAACGAAACATATTTGTTTGTACTGACCACGACCTGCTGCAACGGTTCTTGTCGATTGGCATAATAAGCCAAACCGTCTGCCTTTCGTACCAGTTCCGCCTGATTCTGCTCAATATAGGCAGCTGCTACCTGCCGACTGCGCACTCCGCCAATAAACGCAGGAACAGAAGCGACATCCTTACCCACCTTAGCCGGCCGCCCATTCAGGGAAACAATACCTGCCACGGCACCTGCGTGTCCGGCTATGGCCTTATTAACGAATGTTGCTCCTGCACCGATACCGATTATCTTCAGATTTGTAAAAATCCGCATTTTGTTCAGGAAGTTTTTATACCCCTCCAAGTCTTTAATCGCATCATACTCCTTTCCCAACGGATTCATAACACAAACCGTTCCCGAATACTTATGGGCATACTCCGCAATGCCCAGTTCATTGATCAAAGCCGTAGCTCCGGCAGCATCGCAAGGCTTATCGGGATAAACAAGAAAAAAAGGAGAGAAACCGGGAAAACGCCCCTGGACATTCTTACACGTATCGCGCGTAATATAAGTTTCCTGCTCTAACCCGGGAAAACGAACAAAAGGAGGAAGTCCGTCAGGAGTTCCATCAGCACTCTTCATCTGCAAAGCAAATACAGACAACAAGAGTAAAAAGACGAATTTTAGTTTCATAGTATTCTTAACAATTAGTTTTATGACTGCAATATTAGCGAATTACCCCTAAAACATTATTTCCTATTTGTTCAAAAGTTTGTCTGTCGGTTCAATTTTATTCGTTACATTTGCAGTGTTTCTTAAAATCAGCTTTTATGGCACACCGTCTCAATACCAACAAGCAATTTATGATAGGCAACGGCCTCCTTGCCTTTGCAGTGATTTTCGTGGTCGTAATCTTCGTCTATATGAGCATGAGGCTGCAACAACAGAAAAAGGAAGGACGGAACTTTATCGAAACCTATACCGTCACTCTGGTAAAAGGCTTTGCCGGTGACTCCACATCTATCTTCATCAACGACAGCCTGCTGGTAAACCAAAAAATGACCGAAGAACCTTTCACTATCGAAGTGAAACGGTTTGCAGAGCAAAGCGCACTGATGATAGTCGATAACCTCACCGAAAAACTCTCCTTGTTCGAATTGAGCGAGAAAGGAGGAAAATACCGGTTCGAGAAGGAAGGGGAAGAGGTGAAGCAGTTGGCACAAGAAGACAGGTAAAGAATACAATCCGGGAAATATGCTTGAACGACTTCTATTTCAGAAGTCTGTGCGATACCCTTTCAACTCATTCCGCAATGCCTGCGCCTTTCCATCCGTCATTTTGTCGAGCAACGCCCAGAAACGTTCTCCGTGGTTCATCTCGCGGGTATGTGCCAGCTCGTGGAGCAAAACGTAGTCTATCAAATGCTTGGGAAGAAGCACCAGATAATAGGAAAGATTGATATTGCCGCGTGCCGAGCAACTCCCCCAGCGCCCGCTGCTTGAATTGATCTTCACACTTTTATAGGGAAGATTGTGCTGCATGGAGAGCATATACAAACGGGGAGGAAGGATAATCTTCGCATTGCGCCGCAAAGCCTCTTCAATCACCTTTCGCAACCAGGCTTGCAGGTTCTCATCCGTAAAGTCGGCATCGGGCGGACAAATTATCTGCATCTCACCCAACTCCGAACGCGACAGGAAACGTTCCCGCTGGCCGCTTGTCAAACTCAACTTAAAGAACTCCGTATCAATCCGGTAATCTAAATCAATCAACGGACGAACCTGCTTCTGCCTGGCATTCCTCAACCGCGGACGAAGTTGCTCTATCGCATTCTTTACTTCGGCAAGCGTAGTGCCGGGAGGTACGGTTACATACACCCCGTCTTCCTTCGTCCGGAAAGTCAAGCGCCTTGCCCGGGCATTCACCCGGATAAACAAACGCCCCAGCTCCTTATCTTCTAAAATACGTTCTGTCACCATCTACTTTAATGAATGGACAAATGAACGAAGAATCGTCCGAAAAAACAAGGATTTGTCTGCCAAAAGCGAACGAAGTGTCCGAAAACGAACACCCGGCCCAAAGTTCTTCTTTCTAAGAATCAGCAAGTTATATTTATGGCACGGGAATTGACTAAAGAATACCAGCTAAACATTTCAAAAGAAAAAAGCATTTTGGCATGCAACTTTCTTGAAACAAATAACGTCTAACATATAAAGCAAATTATAAAAACGAACGAATATGAAAAGTTTAACAGCATTCCTCACAATCGCCATCTTGGCATTCAGTACAACAGCTTGTTCACAACAGCACACGTATAGTTCCGGCGGTTCTCGCGGCAAAACAGTGAAAGCCAGCAAGAACTATGTAACCAAAGATATCAAGGTTGATAACTTCACCAAACTGAGTGTATCCGGCAGTCCGGACGTCACCTATACACAGAAACCCGGTAAGCCGTCAGTAGAAGTGTATACTTCGGACAACATCGTAGACTTGCTGGATATCCGCGTAGAGGGCAATACTCTCATCGTAGGCTTCAAGAAGAATGTCAGTGTATCTTACGATAAGTTGAAAATCCGCGTTTCTGCCGAGAAACTGAACGGCATAGCCGTAGCAGGCTCAGGAGACATAGAACTGGCCAACGGACTGAAGACAGATGAACTCAAAATATCTGTTGCAGGTTCGGGAGATATAGAAGGCAATAACATCTCTTGCACAGACCTCAACATTTCCGTTGCTGGATCGGGAGATATCAATAGCAGCAATATTACTTGCAATAACCTTAAAGTTTCAGTGGCAGGATCGGGTGACATGAAGTTGGATAACGTTACAGCGGCTTCCACCATTGCCTCCGTAGCAGGTTCGGGTACAGTAAAACTGAGCGGAAGCACCGAAGAAGCAGAATACAGCGTAGCAGGATCGGGTGATTTGTTCGCTTCCGACTTCCAAGCCAAGAGAATCTCTGCCAGCGTAACCGGCTCGGGCGACATCAAATGCCATGCAACCGATTTCCTGAAAGTACGTACTGCCGGAAGCGGAAGCGTAGGCTACAAAGGAAATCCGGAACTGGATTACCCGAAGAAAGGATTGTATAAGCTCTAATTGGGATTGATTGTATATATTTTAAGATTAATGAATAAACAGACCTAAACTAGATTCTCTCTAAAAATAACCTATATGAATGGCGTAAGGCTTCCGGGAGGAAGCCTTTCGTGTTTTTACCACCTCCTTGGAGAAGGGCATAAAAAAATAAAGGGACGCTGCATCACGCGGCGTCCCATCTATCTTAGTTAGTTTTTTATAAGATTTTGAGAGAATTGAAACTTCACAGCCTCAAGTTGTTTTAATAAAGCACACTAACTATATTATGTTTAAAGCAAATGAAAATGTTATTTTTAAAAAGCAAATGAAAACATCTATTCCTTGATTTCCGCTTCCTTCTCTACACGCCGCAGGCTGTCTATCAGCTGCTTCTCGTGCGTCACGGCTGCCTCTCCCGAAAGAGCGACCGACGGTGCGGAAATTTGTTTGCCGATGGTATCGGCGGCGGCTACCTCCTTCACATCCGAGAAAAATGAATGTTGCATCACATTCCCCAACGAAAGAACCACTGCCACTACTGCGGCGGCTTTGAACAACGGCATGAAGCGAGCGGTCAACGTCAGGCGCTTGGCCTTGACTACCGGAACTTCCACTTCGGCAAGTACCCGTGCGTCGAAATCTTCGCCCAGACGGTCTTCTTGCAGAAACTGCTGATATACAAACAAGTCCTTGTAGCGAAGCAGATGTGCGGGAACATTGCCTTCACTAAAGAATGTACGTAGCTGCGCTTCTTCTTCGAGGGAAGTCTCGCACTGCCAGTAGCGTTCCAAGAGTTGTTCTATATATTTAGAGTCCATAACCTTCTATATCTATAAACTTTTGTTTTACTTTTTGCCGCGCCCTGAAGAGGTTTACTTTTACTTGTTCCTCGGTCAAGTTCAAGGCTGCCGCTATTTCCTTGTAGCTCTTACCTTCGATGTCCCTCAACTCCATAATCAGTCGTTGTTTCTCGGGAAGCTCGTTCATCAGCCGGTGTATCAACGTCATACGTTCTTTGTTCACCAACTTCTCGTAAGGGCTCGATGCATCTGAGGCCTCCTCCATTTCAGGAGTCAACTCCACGGTCTGAGCATCTTTCTTTTCGCTGCGGTCTATCGCCAGATTCTTTGCCACTGTCAGGCAATAGGCTTCGACAGAACCGAATTGCGTCCACTCATCACGCTTGTTCCAGACCCTTATCAGCGTTTCCTGCACAACATCCTCTGCTTCTGCCCTATCGAACGTTATTCTCAGGGCTAACCGAAAGAGCTTGTCTTTCAGAGGGAGAATGTCATTACGAAAGCTGAGTTCTTGCATCTCTAATAAATTGACGGTTAAGTATACAGAAAGTTACAGCTTACCACCACTTTTTTCTGAATTATTTTTTGATTCGGGTTCCACTGTTTCCATTAATCGCTGAAGCCAAGGTAATTACGACTTCGGACACACCGGCATTCAATGCCTCAAAAGAGTTCTCCAGTTTCGGAATCATACCTCCTTGAATCACTCCGTCGGCCACGTATTGCTGGAATTCAGCAGGTGTAATCTGCGGAATGACGCTGTCGTCATCGTTTTCGTCGCGCAATACACCTTTCTTCTCAAAACAGAAGACCAGGGTTACGTCGAACAGGCTTGCCAGTGCCTTGGCCGTTTCGCCGGCAATGGTGTCGGCGTTCGTATTCAGCATGTGTCCGTTGCCGTCGTGCGTCAGCGGAGCCATCACGGGAACGACCCCTTTATGGATCAGGTCGCCCAGGAAAGCAGCATTTACCTGCTTCACATCGCCCACAAAGCCATAGTCCACTTCTTTCACGGGACGCTTCACGGAGCGGATCACATCCATATCGGCACCCGTAAGCCCCAGTGCATTGACGCCGCGCGCCTGCAGTCCGGCTACGATGTTCTTGTTTACCAATCCGCCGTACACCATTGTCACCACTTTCAGGGTTTCGGCATCGGTGATGCGACGTCCATTTACCATTTTGCTTTCAATACCCAGTTGGGCGGCCAGCTTGGTAGCCGAGCGTCCGCCCCCGTGTACCAGGACTTTATAACCGTCGATGGCGGCAAAGTCATCCAACAACTTGTAGAGGGTGGCTTCCTCTTCTACGATTTTGCCACCCACTTTGATTACAGTAAGTTTTTCTCTCATTATTCCAAATAAGTATATCCGTAGAGTCCGGAACGATAGTTAGACAAGAATTCTTTTCCTTCTTCCAGCGAAATGCGCCCTTCCTTGACCGATTGCGACACCCAGGTTTCGAGGGTACGCACCAGTTTCTTAGGACTGTATTGCACGTAGTCCAGCACTTCGGCAACTGTTTCACCGTCAATCACCTGATCGATGGAGTACCCCTTGTCACTGACAGAGATATGTACGGCATTGGTATCGCCGAATAGATTGTGCATATCGCCCAAGATTTCCTGATAAGCGCCCACCAGGAACACACCTACATAATAAGGCTCCTTGCTCTTCAGGGAGTGCACCGGCAGGTAGTGTGCCACATTCTTCGTAGAGATAAAGTTGGCTATCTTTCCGTCGGAGTCGCAAGTCACGTCCTGCAAAGTGGCGGAGCGTTCGGGTTTCTCGTCCAGGCGCTGGATAGGCATAATGGGGAATATCTGGTCTATCGCCCACGAGTCCGGCAAGGACTGGAAGAGCGAGAAGTTACAGAAATATTTATCCGCCAGCAGCTTAGGAAGACCGCGGAATTCATCGGGAGCATGTTTCAGTCCGCTTGCTATCTGATGCACTTCGCGCATGATAGACCAATACAGACGTTCTATCTGCGCACGTGTCTTCAAGTCCACAATACCGTGGCTGAACAAGTCGAGCGCTTCTTCGCGAATCTGCTGCGCATCGTGCCAGGCTTCCAGCATCTTGTTCTGGTTCAGTGTGTCCCAAATGCCATAAAGTTCGCGTAGCAGTTCATGGTCGTCTTCCGTCACCACTTCGTCATCGTCCCACTCGGGCAAAGTAGTGGTTTCCAGCACCTCGAAGATGAGCACGGAGTGATGGGCGGTCAGAGCGCGTCCGCTCTCGGTGATAATATTAGGATGGGGAATGCCATTCTTATCGCTGGCATCTACCAAGGTAGATATGGAGTCGTTGACGTATTCCTGAATGGAATAGTTCACACTGCTCTCACTGCTGGAAGAACGGGTCCCGTCATAATCCACGCCAAGACCACCGCCTATATCCACAAACTCCACCTTAAAGCCCATGGCATGCAACTGGACATAGAATTGCGAAGCCTCACGAAGTGCAGTCTTGATGCGGCGTATCTTCGTCACCTGGCTACCGATGTGAAAATGTATCAATTTCAGACAATCCTGCAAGCCTTTATCCGACAAAAAGTCGAGCGCCTCGAGCAATTCGCTGGAAGACAGACCAAACTTGCTTGCATCCCCGCCGGAATCTTCCCACTTGCCACTTCCCGAAGAAGCCAGCTTAATGCGAATACCGATATTAGGTCTTACGTTCAACTGCTTCGCCATCTTGGCAATCAGTTTAAGCTCGTTCATTTTTTCTACTACAAGGAAGATGCGCTTACCCATCTTCTGAGCAAGCAAAGCCAACTCTATATAGCTCTCATCTTTGTAGCCGTTGCAGATAATCAGCGAATCGGAGTCCGTATTGATGGCAATCACGGCATGCAGTTCGGGTTTGGAACCAGCTTCCAGCCCCAAGTTGAACTTCTTGCCGTGGCTGATGATTTCCTCCACTACCGGGCGCATCTGATTCACCTTAATGGGATAAATGATGAAGTTTTCCGCCTTATAACCGTATTCCTCGGCTGCCTGCTTGAAACAGCAAGAAGTTTTCTCAATCCGGTTGTCGAGGATGTCAGGAAAACGTAACAACATAGGGGCCGTCACATCGCGCAGTTGCAACTCGTCTACCAACTCTTTTAAATCGACGGCAACGCCATTCTTACGCGGTGTTACCACAACATGACCTTTGTCATTGATACTAAAGTACGAAGTGCCCCAACCTGTTATGTTGTACAGCTCTTCTGAATCTTCAATACGCCATTTTCTCATTTTTTGTTACTTTGCAGTTTAGTGATTTGAAATATAAAGGGGGACAAAAATACATATAAATATAATATTTCCCGCTCTTTTGGCCGAAAAATACACATTTACAAGGGATTAAAGGTTCAAAAGATTACGCAATTGTTGCACGGATTCGGCTATCTGACTATAACTTTCCAAGCGTCCGGCATCAAAACGATAAAGCGCCCGCGAATAGAAAGGGGCACGCTTTTCCAATGCCTCCACAATGAAGGCACGCAACTCCTCGTCCGTCTTGCCTTGCAGGATGGGGCGCTTCTGGGTAGCTATGCGCAAGCGCCGGAACAGCACATCGGGGTGTACGTCCAGAAACACCGTCTGTCCGCAACTGTTCATATAGTCCATGTTATCGAAGAAACAAGGGGTGCCGCCGCCGGTGGAAATGACTACATCCTCAAACTCGCCCACCTCGTGCAGCATCGTCCGTTCCAGTTCACGAAAAGAGGCCTCTCCCCGCTCGGCGAACAATTCACGGATTGATTTGTGAAAACGTTCTTCGATGTGCCAGTCCAGGTCGATGAACGGCACATTCAGTTGGCGGGCAAAAGCCTTTCCTAAAGTTGTTTTTCCGGCTCCCATGTAGCCGGTCAAGAAAATACGTATCATATCTGCTTACCTTTGCAGGCAAAGGTAAACAAATTATTTCATCTGTTTAAAGGAAAATCTTGATACGTTCGCTCAAATCATCAAATTCCTTCTCACCCGGCTCGGCGGTGGGCGTACCGAAAGGCATTTGTGCAACGAGTGTCCACGTTTCGGGCAGATGCCAGGTGCGGCGTACTTCCTCGTCAATCAGCGGGTTGTAGTGTTGCAGGGAGGCTCCCAGGCCCAAGTCTTCGAGCATGGTCCAAATGGCGAATTGGTGCATGGCAGAAGTCTGCTGCGACCAGGTGGCAAAGTTATGCTTGTAGGCAGGGAATTGCTCTTCCAGCTTCGTCACGATGGCATGTTCCTCAAAGAAGAGGATGGTACCGTGTCCGCAGGCAAAGGAGCCGTCAATCTTTTCTTCTGTCTTCTGGAAACGGTCTGCGGGAACCAGGGCTCTCAGCTGGTCTTTCACGATCCGCCACAACTTCTGATGTTCGTCGCCCAGCAACAATACTACGCGCGTTGTCTGCGAATTGAATGCCGACGGCACATGCTTCACCGCCACGCGGATGGCGTGTACCACTTCCTCGTCCAGCACGGGCGAGTCACTGTTGATGGAATAATACGTACGGCGATGCTCCAAAGCCTCTTCAAATGTCCTCTTCATATGTCTTTCTCTCATAATGGTTTTCTTAATTTATTGTTTTCCTATATTGATAGAACAAGTGAGGGGGAGAAGTTGTTCGGTTTTGCAGAATATATTCTTACCTTTGTCGCCTATTATGAAGAAGGAGAAATTTTACGTCGTTTGGGCAGGAGTCAATCCGGGCATTTACACATCCTGGACGGAGTGCCAGTTGCAAATCAAGGGCTACGAAGGAGCGAAATTCAAGTCGTTCGAGACACGCGAAGAAGCAGAAAGGGCCTTTGCTGCTTCGCCATACGATTACATCAAGCGGTCTGCCTCTCCTACAAACGTCCCTAAAAGCGCAGATGCTCCCCTCCCCGCTGCCGTCATAGAGAACAGCCTTGCAGTAGATGCTGCCTGCAGCGGAAATCCCGGAGCAATGGAGTATCAAGGCGTACACGTGGGCAGCCGCCAGCAGGTTTTCCACTTCGGACCGATGTATGGCACAAACAATATCGGAGAATTCCTTGCCATCGTCCACGGCCTTGCCTTGCTCAAACAGAAAGGCTTCGACATGCCTATTTATAGCGATAGTGTAAACGCTATCAACTGGGTAAGGCAGAAGAAGTGTAAGACAAAACTACCACGCGAACCCAAGACCGAAGAACTTTTCTTATTGATAGAGCGCGCCGAGAAGTGGCTGCGCGAGAACACTTATACTACCCGCATCCTGAAATGGGAGACCAAGCAGTGGGGAGAAGTACCTGCCGACTTCGGACGGAAATAAGATGCATACGAAGAGATAAGATGCATGTTTAATGCTGCAAAACCTCTGCAAAGTTACTGCAAACCTATTGCAGAACTACTGCAAACCTATTACAGAGGTACTGCAAACAAGTTGCAGCGACACTGCAATATAGTTTGCAGCAGGACTGCAGCATGTTTGCAGTGTCGTTGCAACAAGTCTACAGGATCGTTGCAACAAGTTCACAGGACCTTTAAAAGCAGAGTATCTCAACTACATATCTTATATCGAACGCATGTTACAATGATTCAATGAGGGTGTATAAGGAATAAATAATCCTTATACACCCTCAAGTTTTCTTATACACCCGTAATCATCAGTAAGTGAATGAATTGTCTGCCGGGTGTAGGATGTAGGAGAAAGTTCTAAAAAACAAATGGAGAGAAAGATGTGCAATCAGGCGAGTGACTGCATGTCATTCAGCCTCTTATAGTAGCCGTTCTTTGCCAAAAGTTCCTCATGCCGGCCGCGTTCCACGATTTCTCCCTCGTAGAGCACACAGATTTCATCGGCATTCTTGATGGTACTGAGGCGGTGGGCAATGGCAATAGTGGTACGTGTCTTCATCAACCGCTCCAAAGCCTCTTGCACTAGGCGTTCACTCTCCGTATCGAGTGCGGAAGTAGCCTCATCGAGTATCAGTATGGGCGGATTCTTCAAGATGGCGCGGGCAATACTGATGCGCTGGCGTTGTCCGCCAGACAACTTACCGCCGCGGTCACCGATATTTGTCTGATAACCGTTCTCCGTCTCCATGATGAAATCGTGGGCATTGGCAATCTTCGCCGCCTCGACGACTTGCTCCATCGTTGCATTCTCTACACCGAAAGCGATGTTATTGAAGAAGGTATCATTGAAAAGGATAGCCTCCTGGTTTACATTTCCTATCAGCGCACGCAGGTCGTGGATGCGGAAGTTCTTGATATTCACGCCGTCTATCGTTATTTCTCCCGACTGTACGTCGTGATAGCGCGGCAACAGATCGACCAGCGTAGACTTGCCGGAACCGGACTGGCCGACCAGAGCAATCGTATGTCCTTTCGGTACAGTCAGATTGACGTGCTTCAGCACTTCCCGCTTTCCGTCGTAGCTGAAAGACAAGTCTTTAAACTCAATCCGATCGTTCATGCCATGCAGAGGCATCGGGTTAGCAGGCTCCTTTATCGGGTTCTCTGCTTTCAGAATCTTATCGACACGCTCCATAGACGCCAGACCTTTCGGGATGTTGTATCCTGCCTTGGCAAAATCCTTCAACGGATTGATGATGCTGTATAATATAACCATGTAGAAGATGAACGTGGAAGCCTCGATAGAAGAAGATTCTCCCAGAATCAGCATACCGCCGAACCAAAGCACCAGCACTATCAGCAACGTACCGAGGAATTCACTCATAGGATGGGCAAGTGCCTGGCGCATAGCAACTTTGTTAGTTGCATCGCGCAGCTCGTTGCTGCATTGCTTGAAGCGGTCCACCATCTTGTCTTCGGCAATGAATGCCTTGATGATGCGCAATCCGCCGAGCGTTTCTTCCAGCTGAGACATGGTGTCGCTCCATTTGCTCTGTGCTTCCAAAGACTTACGTTTCAGCTTCTTGCCGACTTTCCCCATCAGCCAGCCCATACCGGGCAGCACCAGGATGGTGAACAGCGTCAACTGCCAGCTGGTGACAATCAAGGTCGAGAAATAAAGAAGTATCAGAATCGGATTCTTCAGCAACATATCCAGCGAACTGGTGATGGAGTTTTCAATCTCGCCCACGTCACCGCTCATACGGGCAATGATGTCTCCTTTCCTCTCTTCGGAGAAGAAGCCGAGCGGCAGATGCATTACTTTGGAATAGACCATGATACGGATATCGCGCACTACGCCCGTGCGGAGGGGAATCATGATGGCCGAGGAACCGAAGTAGCAGGATGTTTTCAGCATCGTCATGAAGGCAAGGAAGAGTCCCATGAACAGCAATGTCATAGTCGGCCCGTGTGTTTCTATCATCCGGGTGACGTAGTAGTAGAAGTTATTCACCGCAACTTCTTTCAAGCTGCCGGCTCCCCACTCCATAAACTGATAGACTTGTGTATTATCGCCCGTCTTGAAAAGGATATTCAGGATAGGAATCAATAGCGTAAATGAGAAAACGTTGAATATAGCGGATAACACATTGAGCACAATTGCCCAGCCGATATAGTTCTTATAAGGCGACACAAAGCGCCGCATCAGTTGCAGGAATTCCTTCATTGCTTGTGATTAAGTGAATTATGGGGGGCAAAGATACAAGAAAACGGGGGAATGGAAAAGAGTTTCACATTATTTCTATTTAAACCCTGTAGATGCACTCGAACATACCTTTAAATTTCTTGGACACTTTGCAATAAAAAACGCTGGCGTGGGTCAGAACATAATAGATTTCTTCTCCTTGCTTGTTGGGGACGATATTAATGAATTCCAACCGGAGGAACAAAGAAAAAGGTAGGAAAGTTGAAAGTGACCACACCCGGTATGTCAGTAAATGATATAAAAGATGTACATTTGCACCCGACTAATCGAAAACTTATTTTACTACATGAGAAAAGCAGCTATTACAACCATATCCGTCCTTTTCATTCTTCTGTTCATCGCCTGTGATAATCAAGCAGACTACAATGAATGTCTGATTAAGATAGACTCCCTCATCACGCTGAAACCAGACACGGCTCTGTCTATGCTCAAAACACTCCCGATGGACAGCCTGCAAACCCAAGCCGATAGTGCCTATTATGCCCTTTTGATGACGGAAGCAAAAGACAAGAATTTCATTATCCAAACCGACGATTCCCTGATACAATCAGCCTTGGCCTACTACAATAGGACAAACGATCTAGAAAAGCAGGCAAGAGCATACTATTATTCAGGGTGTGTCTACCGGGACTCCAAAAAGAAGAAAGAAGCTATGACTCAATACCTCATGGCACAACCTTTAGCCAAGGAAGCTGGAGAGAAACGTCTATTAAGTCTTATCTACAACAATATAGGATATCTATATTATGCACAAGATTGGAATGAGCAAGCAGACTCTATCTTTCAATTGACAGAACAAATGGCCATCCAACTGAAAGATTCCATACTTCAGGCAGAGGCACTATCACAGCAAGGATTAATCCGAATGGAAAAGGGAGAAGCATTCTATCCCGAGGCCGAAAGAATGATGCTAAAAGCGCTTGACATCGCCGAAAAATTCTCCAACATACAATTAAAAAGAAACATATTTTCATCACTAAGTCAATTATACAATTGGATGGAAGATGGAGACAAATCAATAGAATTCGCCAAACGGAATCTTAGCATACAAAAAAATCGTGCAACATGCTACGAAGCCTATAAATTTCTTGGAAGCGCATATTACCAAACATCACAATATGATTCCGCCCTCTACTATCTGCAAAAATCCCTCTCCACAGTAGACTATGCCACCAAGGCCGGAGCCTACATGTATCTGGCAGATATAGCCAAAGAACAAGGAGATTTAGCCACCTCCTTAGAAATGGAGCGCAATTACTCTGCTTATTTGGACAGTATGCGAAAAAGCCGCCAGCCCCATGACATCATTGATGCAGAAAAGAGACAGCAAATCACACAACAAAAAAAGAAGTACGACTCTTCAATCAATGAACGTACCTACTTCTTCCTTTTTTCAGTTGGAATCATTATTACCATAGCCTTCTTTTCATCAAAAAGGTATCGTAACCGCGCCAAACAGCTACAAAAAGATAAAAATAAAATAGCTACCGAGCAAGCCAGTATACAAGAGCAATATAGACAACTCAGACAAGAACTGCAACATAAAGAAGAAAGAATAATATATCTGCAAAACGAAATAGAGAAATACCATAACGACGAAACACAAAAACAAAGGCTATGTAGCGAACTAAATACACTAAATACAGAAAGAAACAGTTTACTGAAAGAAAGCTTCAACCATTCAGATGTAAACAACAAGATGAAGCACATCATCCTTTCCTACCAAAAGTCTGATAAATCGGAAGAAGCAATGGAAAAAGAAGATTGGCTGCAACTGATTGCAGAAACCGACCGTTGCTGGAATAATATTACCTTGCGCCTGCAATCGGAATACGATCTGACAGAAGAAGAAATCCACCTATGTTGTTTATACCTGACAAACCTTCCGATTAAACATTTGGGCTACTTGCTGAATTGCACCCGAGATACCATCTACAAAAAAGCAAATCGTATTTTGGAGCAGAAGATGGGACTCTCACACAAAGAAACCTCCTTGAAAGAAACCCTGAAAAGTTCTATTTAGATGATTCCCTTACATTTTATACATATATAAGGCATTATACGACCCAGATTATACACTTTTTATACACCCTTGCTTTAAATGAAACAATAATTTTGCGGCATTAATAACCTCAAAAGTATATTATAATGAAAAAGTTTTTTGTATTATTCGTATTACTGATGACCGGCGTTATTGGCATCCATGCACAAGAAGGTCTCAAATGGGGAGCAATGGCAGGTATGAACTCCAGTGATTTCTCCACCGATGGTTTTAGCAGCAAGGTAGGTTTCCATGTCGGCATCAAAGCAGAGAAGGAGTTATCTCAGATAGCCCAAGGTGTTTATCTCGACATGGCTGCACTACTGTCCCTGAAAGGAGCACAAGTAAATGGAGACGATGCATCCCTAAAGTTCAATCCTTACTATTTAGAAATACCCATACACATGGGCTATAAGTATGCCGTGAATGACAACATTGCCGTATTTGGTAACTTTGGCCCTTACTTTGCAGTCGGACTCTTCGGCAAGGTGAAGGCAACTGGATATTTGATTGACGAATCAAACATTCATGATTCCGCTAAGGTTTTCGGAGACGATGCCATGAAGCGTTTCGACTTCGGTCTCGGACTAAAAGCCGGAGTTGAATTCTGCCAAAAGTATCAATTTTCCATCGGATATGACTGGGGACTGATTGACAACGTAGAAAATGGCGGAAACAAGAACCGTAACCTGATGTTATCATTGGGATACTTCTTCTAACCAGGAAAAAGACATGGAATAAAAGCTCCTTCTGAAAACAAACAATCAAAACATTTGGAGGGGGTTACTTATTATCATACCTTTGCACATTATTAATCAAATGTTTACCTAAACTAAACTACATTTATGTCGAATAATTTAGCAATTGTCATTCCAGCCTATAAAGATGCATACCTTGACAAAACCCTAAATTCTTTAAGTCAACAAACTGATAAGAATTTCGTTGTCTATATCGGAGATGACAATAGTCCTTATGAGCTAGAGAAGATCGTCAATAAATATTTAGAGAAGCTAAACATTACTTATCGACGCTTCGACACTAACTCAGGAGGTACGAATCTTGTCCGACAATGGGAAAGATGCCTTCAGTTGATGCAAAATGAGGAATTTTTCTGTTTATTTTCAGATGATGATATTATGGAACCAACATGTATAGAGAAGTTCCACGAAACTCTAAAACAGAAAAGCGATTTTGATGTTTTCCACTTTGATATCGACATCATAGACGGCAATGAAAAGATAGTAAAGCGATGCAATGAGTATCCTTCCGTTTTATCGGTAGAGGAGTATATGCGCCTTTTATATACCTATCAGATTGATGCACGAATGCCCGAGTTTATTTTTAGAACTGATCATTTTTATCAATCGGGCGGATTTATCAATTTCGATTTAGCTTATCGCTCAGATAATGCCACTGTAATAGTAAGTGCAAAAGAGAAAGGCATCTATACTATTCCTAATGCCAAAATTCTTTGGCGAGATAGCGGCATAAACATATCTTCAAGCCACAACAGCTCTTTAAAAATAAGAAGAGCATACGCCACCATTGACTTTTTCAATTGGCTTGAGCACTATTACTCGCAGCAACCGGAAGATTGCCCGTTCAATCTGGAAGAAAGGCTTAAACTGATTATCTCCGACATTCTCACTTTAACAGATTGTGTTCCGCAAAAGAAGCTATACAAAGCACTGAGGAAAATAAATAGGGCAAAGTGGAATTACTTTCTATACCTGCGCTGCAAAATTTATATTATGATTACATTGCGCAAAAGCAGAAAACATAAAAAATACTTCTTATACATTAAAGAGCATTGTCTTACTCCTTATTCAAAAAAGAAATAGATATGAACAAGATTGCATTTGTTGTTGTAAGATATGGAAAAGATATCAATGGAGGTGCTGAATTCCATTGCAAAATGCTGGCTGAAAGGCTGGTTGGTAAATATCAGGTAGAAGTTCTGACTACTTGTGTCAAGAACTACGTTACCGGAGATAATGAGTTTCCCGAAGGAGAAGAAAATATCAACGGGGTTATCGTGCGCAGGTTTAAAGCTGCCCCTATTAATAAAGAGAAAATTTACTCCTATATGCGAGGAGCAAAGCGAGCGCGCAAATTAAGAAAGTTTCTATATCAAACATATCTTTTACCGCTAGTTTCGCTCTTTTTCCCTATTTGGACATATAGAAGAAAATATGAAATAAACGCGCTCAATAGTAATGTGTTCTATTCACCTGCACTCTTTTCATTTATCAAAGAGCACAAAAAGGAATATAGAGCAATTATTCCAATATCTTTAGATTACCCTCAAGTATATTACACTGCACTGTATGCGCCGGAAAGGACATTGGTTATTCCCACCATGCATTATCACAGTGTTTCATTCCGTTCCATCCTAACCAACGTATTTACCAAAGTTGCTTATATAGGTTTCAATACCAAGGCTGAAGAAAAATTAGGGAAACGGATTTTTGGTCCTGCCATGTCTCGGCATGGAATTATCAGCGTGGGTATTGATGTAGCAAGCCCTGCGGACTGGACTATAACCACTGCCAAATACCAGCTTCCACCGGAGTACCTGCTATATGTAGGAAGAATAGACCGCAACAAACTGCATCACATTTTTGACTATTTTACTACTTACAAGGAAACATACAAAGATTCGAAACTGAAGCTTGTAATGGTCGGCGGCCTTTTTACAGAACCTTTTGTACATCCCGATATCATATACACTGGTTTTGTTGATGAACACGAAAAGACGGCAATCATTCAACATGCAAAGATTGTAGTAAATCCCTCAAAGTATGAAAGTTTATCACTTATTTTGCTTGAAGCAATGAGCATGAAAAAAGCCATGCTAGTCAATGGACTTTGCAATGTATTAAAGGAACATTGCAAGAAGAGTAAACACGCTGCCCTAGCGTACTTCAGCAAACAAGACTTTATCAAAAAACTGCATAAAATAGACTCTTCAGAAAAACTTAGAATCCAAATGGGAGAAAAAGGGGCCAGTTATGTCCAGAAGAACTACAATTGGGACTTAATATTACAAAGATTAACTAATTGCATAGAATATATAGGCAAGAAAAATGATTGATATTGTTTGCAACATAGATGAAAATTACGTTGAGTATTGCGGTGTAATGCTTAGCAGTTTGTTTATTCACAATCCACAAGAGGATTTCAGAATACATGCTATAAACAGTAATATCAGTTCAACGCAGCAGAACAGACTGACAACATTCTGCCAAAAATTTAACACCAGCATTTTTTTCTATAATGTAGATTTCTCATCCATAAAAGACTTTCCTATTAAAGAAAAGGATCACTTAAGCCTTGCCGCTTACTTACGTCTTTTCATGAGCACGCTTATTCCTGAAAATATCGATAAAATATTATATCTGGATTGCGACTTAATAGTAACAAGTTCTATTAAAGATTTATGGGAAACAGATATAAATAACGTTTCCGTAGCCGCCGTTGAAGAAAGGCCGCCATACGATATAGATGCACCTACGGCATTAGGATACCCGGTCGAATATTCTTACTTTAACTCAGGTGTCATGCTCGTCAATCTGAAAGCATGGAGAGAAAAGAACCTACTGGAATGTTGCAAGAAGTTTATCGCTGACAATTACGATATTATAAAACTACACGATCAAGATGTATTGAATGCTTTATTATACAAAGAACGAAAGTTTCTATCCATCAAATGGAATGTTATGGACTTTTTCCTATTCACAAAGCCTTTAATACAGACGAGGAGAATGAATGATTTGCACACAGCTATCGAAAATCCGGGTATCATCCACTTCACAGGCAAGCGTAAACCTTGGTCACATCGCTGTGACAGTCCATATAGGAATCAATATCTAACGATAGCCCGGCAATATGGTTGGAATGTAATAACTGCTAAAGAGTCCATATACTATCATATACGCAGTTTCTGGTACTTCTTATTGACAAGAACGCACATACAAAAAAGACGTACAATAGCTCTTAAAAAATAAAACTTAATACCTGTAACGTTTCGATTTAAAGAAAGATCTTATGAAGCGGTATATCTTTCTGTATGTAGTCAAGTGGTAATAAATAAAATGGAGTTTCAACGACAAAGCAATGCCCAAACGTGAATATCCAACATAATCAAATTCATGCATTTTAGCAAGTACATCATTTATAACTTCATCTATAGAAGACGAAGAGTTGAGCATCAAAGTATGATCTATCAAACGTATGCCACGACGTAATACATATACAGCAGCCTCATCCCAAATACTTTTTTCAAGAACAAAATTGGCTTGTTCGTATACACTCAAAAAAAGATTATGTTCTTTCAAAGGATCATATTTACTCTGCATTGCACTCCCACTACGGACTACATAATGGTATTTAGGTGTTTCCTGCATGACCACTTTCTTTGTCCTGTAAAATATCTTATATGAGATTGCAATGTCTTCAAAGATTCTGTTGGGTGGGAAAAGAATATCCTCAAACAATAGACGCTTATATAGTTTATCCCACACATAATTCCGTACTCGTTTATCCTCCACTAAAGCACGAATAGCCTCATCACGCGAAAATACAGTAAGACTGTTTGATTGGTATTTTACAATTGCACGACCTGATTTTTCTATCCAATGCGATGAAATAGCAATGTCCGCTTCATTCTCTTCCAGCAAACGGTACAAGGATTCATACATATCTTGTTCAATCCAATCATCACTATCTACAAAGCCGAGATACTCGCCTTGAGCAACAGAAAGTCCTTTATTTCGCGCAACACTCTGTCCCGCATTCGGCTGGTGGAATACCTTTATACGAGTATCTGATTGAGCATACGAATCGCATATCTCTCCCGAACCGTCGGTAGATCCATCATCGACCACGATTATCTCCAGATTCTTGTAAGTCTGTCCGCAGATTGAATCCAGGCATTTCTTCAGATAGTCTTTTACATTATAGACCGGTACTATAATGCTTATTAAAGGCAATTCTTCCGTATTCCCCATTATTGTGTGTGATGGTTACCATAGCCCCAAGGTGGACATCAGAGGATAACCAATCTTCCATCTCAATTTAAATTTCCGCACCAGATTCCATGGTTTCGTTCTGGTTCTGCCCTGATAATACCAAATATAGTTATTCACAGCGTCCAGCACACGGGCAGAAGACTCCCCATCCAAATGTGCCTCATGCTTATGTACATACGCACGAATCTGTTCCATCAACTCAGCCGGACGAGAGATTGCTTTCTCCAAAGCACCTTCAACAGCGTTTATATCCGTAACATCCAGCAAATGCTTACCGGGCATGGTATTACGATAAGTCACCACCGGCTTATCCAGCATCATAAACTCTACAATCACAGATGAAGCGTCAGACAAAAGCACATCTGCACGATTCAGCAAATTGGCATCCACAATGCCGTTTTCATGGAAAGTCACATTGGGACAAGCACTTGCCAGTGCCTTATATTTTTTGAGTACAGCCGAATCATTGAATTTAGGATGGAAAGAAATAATCCAATCCCAATCTTTCTCCTTAACCAGCCGCTTGATAGTCTCAAACAGATAGGGAGCAGAAGTAATATCTTTCGTGAACGTTGTTGAATACAGAACTACCGGACGGGCATTATGAGAAGTATTTGCACGCTCCTTCACAAAGGTATCCGCCTTGCACCACCCCGTCTCGTATACTTTGAAGAAACCATACTTACGCTCAAGTTCCTTAAACGGCAATGTACTCGTTTCGCCTTGCGTGCAATAAATATCGAACCAACCGCGGACAGAGAAATGGTCGTCCTTCTCGTCGCCACGCTTATTGATGGGGTAGCCATGGAAGAGTGAAACTTTCACTCCAGGAAAGAAGTCATAAATATAGTTACCCGGTGCAAAAACTGCAATCGGCTGATAGTCCATCACCTCTTGGACAGAGTGCAACCATCTTTCACTTTTCTCTAACATAACCGGGCAATCAGGCTCAATAAACCACGCAACATCATCTCCCCTGCTCCAAATCTCATCCTGAAGCGGACGAAGGATAGGGTAAGAATATGCTACCGAAACGAAAAATAAATAATGCTTCTTCATAAATCTACAAATGTCGTAGCGACGACAAGCGTCACCAAGTTACCAATAGAACAAAACGTTAAGTCAAAATCTCAAAATCTATAGTTGCCCTGTATCTTTGCTTTAAACGTCTGCAAAGTAAATACAAGAATTTGTCATATACTGCATGAAAGCAGAAAAAAAAATGACTTTTATCAATATTTTCATCAAAACCTATGGATATGCAACGCTTTGTCCCTCAAAATATTTATCTTTGCACCCCAATACTAAATAGTTGTTTTATGATAAGAAACCTTTTTCATTGCTCTGGTAACCAGCAAAGGGCAACAGATAAAGTGGCTCTTTTGTTCGGAATCACCATTTTTTTCAAATTCTTACTATTCGATCTTATATGGAGCATACCGACTACGTTCGCTTCATTCTCGACCATCGAATTTTATGCTACGAAAATAATCGCAACTCTTATACTGCTTGTACCCTATAAGTTTTTCCGTCTTTGGAAGACAGAAATCGTCATCATGTTCTTGCTGGATATACTACTGATAATCAACTTGATGTATTTCCGCACATACTACACCGCCATCCCCCTTAACAGCTATGCCTTATCAGGGAATCTTGCCGATTTTACCGGAAGCGTCTACGATTCCTTCCGCTGGTATGATATTCTTTTCCCCATTTCCACCATTGCTAATATTCCTCTTTATCTACGCTATAAGCATTCTTCAAAGAATGTCTCACACCTCTATTACGAAGGCGCCTTAGGTTTCTGCATTCTCCTGTTTGCCATAACCATCATGACCAAAGGGGGATTCAAAGAATCGTACGACAAAATTCGGCAACAATCTTATTTATGTGCAAGTACCACTTCCATATATACTGTATTCGGCAATCTGTATTACGATTTGATAAACCAAAAACAGGAACCTACTCCACAGATACAGCATGAAATAGAGAGCTGGCTGAACCAAAGACCGGAACATCATCCGCTTGCCGGACATATAAGTGTACGCAATAACTGCATCGTCATTCTGGCAGAATCGCTGGAAAGCTGGGTACTGGAAACCGAAGTAGAAGGACAGGAAATCACCCCCTACCTCAACAAACTGCTGAAAGATTCCACCACATTGTATGCGCCCCATATGCTGACTCAGGTAAAGGGAGGGCGTTCCATCGATGCACAGCTGCTGCTCTGTGCCGGCATGCTTCCCATTAATAGCGGCACATACAGCAGCCAATATCCCGACCATACGTACGGAACCCTGCTGAAGGCCATGCATCAGAAGAAAAATTCACGCAACTATCTGCTGACCATAGACAAAGTATCTACCTGGAACCAGGGAGTGATAGCCTACAGTTTCGGCACCGATACAATTATCGCCTATCATGATTTCGAACTGACAGAAGCCTTCGGCACGCATAAACGCACCGGAGACGGTTCCTTCCTGGCACAGTGCCGCCAAAAGATAGAAAACGGAGAAATCTGGAAGAAAGGTGAAAATGTATATATGCAGCTCGTCACTTACTCCGGCCATGCACCTTTCAAATTGCCCGAAGAGCTGAAAGAGGTTTCCTTCTCATCTGCCATTCCGCAGAAAATGAACGACTACATGACCACCGCACGTTATACCGACAAAGCGATAGGCAAGTTTGTTGAATACCTGAAGACTCTTCCCCAATACGACGAGACCCTTATCGTCATCACCGGTGACCATGAAGGACTGGCTACTTACCGCAAGGAGCTATGCGAAGCACCCGGCGGCAAAGGCGTCGTGTCCGACAAAACATTTACTCCATTCATTGTTGTAAACTCCCCTGTAGGTATGCGTTATGATAAAGTAATGGGGCAGATAGATATGTATCCTACCCTACTGAACCTGTTGCAGCTGGACGATTACTACTGGAGCGGCTTGGGGCAAAGCATCCTCGACCCGCAAAAGAAAGGGTTTGCCATCAGTCCACAGTTGGAAGTGGAAGGAACAGATGCCACGCCCGAAGATATTGAGTTCGCTAAAAAAGCATACGACATTTCGGATCTGATGATACGCTTTGACTATCTGGGCAAACACTCAAAATAACTGGAATCATGAAGATACATATTCATCCACATTATACAGCTTACGAAAGTTTCATCCGGACTATCCCATCAGGAGAATATGAACAGGAAGAAATCTATTGCAACCGAAGGAATACCGTGGAGAGAGTGCGGTTCGGCGACAAAGAATTTGTAATCAAAAAATACAAAAGACCCGCTCTTATAAATTGCTTCATTTATACATGGATTCGCAAAAGTAAGGCGCGCCGCGCTTTTGAATATGCAGAATTGTTTCTACAGCGTGGCATTGATACCGCCTTTCCGGTAGCTTATATCGAGATTAAGAAGAACGGTTTCTTCCATACCGGGTATTTTATCTCCGAATATATTCCCTATCCACTCGTAGCAGACATTTATGAGACAGAAATAAATGAAGAAGAGAAACAGAAACTGACAAATGATCTCGTTTCATTCACCCTCCAGCTGCATCTGCATAAGATTGTGCCTTTGGACTATAACCCCAGGAATATATTCTGCCATAAAGTAGACGGCAATTATCATTTTGCACTGATTGACATCAACCGCCTGAAACTGGGTAAAGTTCCCGGCATCAGGGTGTCCATGAATGCATTCAGCCAGTTGAATGTACAGCCCGAGGATTTTATGAAAGTAGTCCCCCAATATGCCGAGAAGAGAGGGTTCGATATTGAAGAATGTATCTTTTTCATCTTGTACAACCGATTGAGGTGGAGAAAAAAGAGAGACCTTAAAAAGTACATCAAGCGCAAACTACATTTCTAAAAAACACTCAAAAGCATTCAGCTTTATACCTTTTCAGATTAGAATTAAGCAAAATGTCGTATCTTTGCAATAATGAGACAAAAAAAATTATGCAAGATTATATTACCCAATCCATCATAGAAGGAATCAAGCTAAAAGAAGATCTCCTGAACGACCGCCGGATGCTTGCCGATATTGAAAGCGTAGGCAACCTGATAGTACAAACAATCCGGCAAGGACATAAAGTATTACTTTGCGGCAATGGTGGAAGCGCCGCCGATGCCCAACACATCGCCGCCGAACTCGTGGGACGTTTTGTAACAGACCGCAAGGGGCTTCCCGCCATCGCCATGACAACAGATACTTCCATCCTGACCGCAGTCAGCAACGATTACGGCTTCGACCACATCTTCGAACGCCAGACAGAAGCTTTAGGGATGGAGGGGGACATGCTGATAGGCCTCTCTACAAGCGGCAATTCCCCCAACGTGGAGCGGGCATTGCAAAAAGCACGAGCCATGGGCCTTACAACGGTAGGACTTTTAGGTAGAGACGGAGGAAGATGCAAAGATCTCTGCGACTATTCTTTCATCATACGCCATCCCGAATCTGCAAGAATTCAAGAAGTACATATAACGATCGGACATATACTGTGCGGCATCGTTGACAACCAACTGAGCTCCCATGAATAAAGCGATTTTTCTTGACCGCGACGGTACTATCAATGTCGACTTCGGGTACGTCTATAAGCCTGAAGACCTTGAATTCCTGCCCGGAGCAGTCGAGGCACTCCGTCTTTTTCAAGAACTGGGCTTTCTGCTGATTATCATAACGAACCAATCCGGCATAGGCCGCGGATACTACACGCTGGAGGATGCCGAAGCATTCAACCGGGCAATGTCGCTGAAGCTGAAGGAGCAAGGAATCCTGTTATGCGATTTCTTCACCTGCCCTCACAGCCCGGAGGAAAATTGCAACTGTCGCAAGCCCTCCCCATTCATGGTAATGGAAGCAATCAAAAAACATAATATAGACCCTTCCAGCTCTTACATGTTCGGAGACAAAAAGTCTGACGTGGAATGCGGCGAAAGAAGCAATGTCAAGTCTTTCTTAGTTACCGCAGAGCATCCGCTTCTATACTGGGCCAATCAATTAACAAACCATCTATTATGAATGCAGAATTAAATAGCATAAAGGGGAAAAGAGTACTCGTCATCGGCGATATCATGCTGGATACCTACCACATTGGAGACGTAAAAAGAATATCTCCCGAAGCCCCTGTACCCATTGTCCGCATCAACCGCACCTACAGCGTACTGGGAGGAGCTGCCAATGTTGCACGGAATTTGTTGGGGTTAGGTTGCTCGCCTTATGTCATCAGCCTGCTCGGCAACGACCATAACGGGGAAATCATGCAACAGATGTTCTCCGAACTATCTATCAAGAACGAAGTATTCTGCACCAAGCACCCCACCATTACCAAAACCCGCATCATAGGCAACAACCAACAAGTGGTACGCCTGGACTTCGAGACAGAAAATGAGTGCCTGGACGAAGAGACAGAACAGAAACTACTGAATGCCGTGCAAAGAGCACTTCCCGAAATAGATATCGTCGTTATCTCGGACTACGGCAAAGGTGTGTGCAACGACGTCATCTGCCAGCACGTTATAGCTGCCTCTGCCCGGCAAGGGAAACAAGTCATTATAGACCCCAAAGGAACCAATTGGGAGAAATACCGCTCTGCCACCATCATCACTCCCAATCTGAAAGAGCTCTCTGCCGTTTCAGGAGTGGAAGTAAAGAATGAGGATGAAGCCATCCATCATGCAGCCGACAAGATTCTAAAAGGGTATAATCTGACTTCTCTGTTGGTGACCCGCTCTGAGAAAGGAATGTCCTACATTGCCCCGGAAACCTTTCAGGACATACCAACCGAAGCAAAAGAAGTTTATGATGTCTCCGGTGCAGGCGATACGGTTGTGGCTACTTTGGCCGCGGCTTTGGCTGCCGGCATCCCCATTGCAGATGCCATCTACCTTGCCAACAAAGCCGCCGGCATTGTTGTAGGAAAGATGGGAACCAGCCCCATCCTGTTCAAAGAGCTGCAAGCCGAATTGCAAACCGGGAGACCTGCCGGCAAGCTCATCCCTGTCTCCCAACTGGCAGATACCGTAAGGCAGTTGCGGGCACAAGAACGGAAAATCGTATTTACGAACGGATGCTTTGACATCCTGCACAAAGGACATGTCACCTACCTTGAAAAAGCCAAAAGGATGGGAGATATACTCATTGTAGGACTGAACTCCGATGCGTCAACAAAGCGCCTGAAAGGAGAATCACGCCCCATCAATGATGAGGATGCCCGTTCTACAGTTCTTGCTGCTCTGCAGTCCGTGGACTACGTAGTGATCTTCACAGAAGATACCCCGCTGAACATTATCAAGACTGTGGCCCCGGATGTGCTGGTAAAAGGCGGAGACTATGCGATAGAGAATATCGTAGGCAGGGAGTATGCCAAAGAAACGATAACAATTCCTTTTGTCGATGGCTTCTCTACCACTAAAACGATAAGTGCTATCAGCCAAGAGAAGCAATAACCCGGTCAGCAATTTGTTTGGGTGTAATATCCACCATACACTTCTGATAAACCGCTTGCTTGCATTTGCCCCGTCCGTCTTTGGTGCACGGACGGCAAGGCAGGTTTATTTCGAGTACTTCTACCGTAGGTCCCGTAGGGAAACCAAAAGCAGTAGGTCCCATCAATGCAAGAGCCGGAACTCTAAATAAATCTGCTGCATGCATAAAGCCTGTATCGGCACTAATAACAAGATTAGAACGGGACACCAAGTAGCAAGATTCCATCAACGAAGTGCGCCCGGCAAGGTTCACCACCCGTTCGGGAGCAATGTTCCTTATCTCTTCGCAAAAAGTATCACTCGGCCCCGCCAGAATGATAAATTTATAATTGGGAAGCAAGGAAATCAGTGCCTTCCAATGAGAGACAGGCCACCGTTTCATCTCCCAATTGGCAGACGGAACAAGCGTAACGGTATCTTTCGTCACAAAGTTTTCGTACTTGCTGATTATTTCTTCCGGGAAGTGCCAATCGTTATAGTCATTCGGGAAATGCGTAATCCCCCATTTCTTCAATGGTTTCTGAAAAGAGACCACTCCTCTGAAAGGTTTATCGAAACGGTTGATACCAAAATTGAAAAGCAAAAAGCGTTTGCCTCTCTCCTTACTCCGTAGAGCTACATGGGGCTTCACAAAGGGGATAGGAGACAATATCAACTTCAGTATATTAGACCGGATATTGCTATGAGCATCATAGATATAGTCAAAATGTTCCTTTCTCAAATCAGCCGCCATACTCAACAGCCCGGAAAGCCCTGCCGCCTTATCGAAAGCCCAGATTTTATCAATTCTACTATCCATCGACAAGGTCCCTACCATGTCTTTGCGGGTAATCCAGTGAATTTCTACATCCTCAAAACGTTCGCGTATTCCACCGATAATCCCCATACACTGGATGATATCGCCTATCGAACTGAAACGGATAATTAAGAATTTGGTCATAACCGGCAAATTTATTATTGATATGGCACAAAAGTAAGTGTCAATAATGAAAAAACAAAGTACTTGGGTAAAAATATGCTATATTTCACCCTATTCACTATACCATATAATCAGTTCTGTTCTCTTTTCTTGCCATTCCTAAATAAAATATATATCTTTGCGAAATTTTATAAGCGGACTTAAATAATATCAAAGTCCAAGAAATCATATTAAGAAATAACATGAAAAACGAATTAAACTTTTTAGACCGGAATGAATTTAACTTTCAACCGTCAAAGGAAGTTGTGGAAGCCTTAAAAAACTTCGATATAAATAAGCTTTGCTTCTATACCCGTATCTACGATGAAGGGCAAAAAAGTATACTATCAGTCTTTTTATCAGAATTATATCATATAGAAGAATCACAAATCCTATTAGGTTACGGAGGTGAAGATATTCTAAAACAAGCCGTACACTACTTCTTGACCGAAGATAAAGATAACAAAACCATCCTGATTCCCCAGTTCTCATGGTGGTACTATAAATCTATTGCCGATGAGGTAAACGGTCATACACTGCAATATCCACTTTACGAAGAAGGAGACACTTTCAAGTATGACTTCGAAGCAATGAAGGAGGTGGTAAAGCACGAAAAAGCTAAAGTCCTACTTATCGCCTCCCCCAACAATCCTACGGGGAATGGGATTTCTCCCGAAGAACTTGACACACTATTAGCGGACATTCCATCCTACACAACTGTGATAGTGGATGAAGCATATGCCTCCTTCGTATCGGCAGATGCCGGATATCTCCGAGTATTAATCAATAAATACCCCAACCTCATTATTGCGCGTACCCTTTCCAAATTCTACGGCCTGCCAGGACTGCGTATGGGATTCGGCTTCATAAGTAAAGAGTTGGAACGATTCATCAAATACAGCAATAAGTATTTGGGGTATAACCGTATATCCGAAGACCTAGCTATTGCTGCTCTGAAATCAGATGCCCATTACCGCAATATTGCCTGTATGATGAACGAAGACCGTGCTCGCTACGAAACAGAAATCGGCGCATTACCCGGATTTAAAGTCTATCATTCCGTTGCCAATTTCATCCTTATCAAATACCCCATTGCCCTAAAGGAAGCACTACAACAAGCTCTCGCGGAAGAAAGCTACAAAATTAAATTTATGAATGAACCAGGCATCGATACCCATTTACGTATCACACTGGGGCGCCCGGAGCAAAACCGTATTGTTATAAACACCATCAAAATGACCGCTGCCCAATGAAAGCAATAATTTTAGCTGCAGGAATTGCTTCACGCCTTCGCCCTTTGACTAATACACAGCCCAAATGCCTCCTCAAAGTAGGAGAAAGCTGCCTACTGGAGCGCACCATGAACGCTCTTATCAATAATGGCATCAAAGAGTTTATCATCGTCACAGGCTATTGCCAACAGCTAATTGTCGATTTTATTCGGGCACACTATCCGCAGCAAGACATTACATTCATCTATAATGAACTTTATGCATCGACCAACAATATCTACTCTTTATGGCTTACCGCTTCACAAGCCGCAAAAGAAGAAATATTATTACTGGATAGCGATATTCTTTTCGATCCTCAAGTTGTCACTGAACTACTTCACTCTGAAAAGGCTGACACTCTTGCCGTCAATCGGCATAAATTAGGAGAGGAAGAGATCAAAGTCATCACAGATTCTGAAGGAAAAATTCTGGAAATCAGCAAGACCTGCTCCATCAGTCAGGCTATAGGAGAATCCATAGGCATCGAAAAGATGTCGGCAGCATACACCGATGCCCTTTTTCAGGAACTGGAAATTATGATTAAACAAGAGAATCTGGACAATATATTTTACGAGCGGGCATTCGAACGACTGATTCCACAAGGATATAGTTTCTTTGCAACAGACACCTCTCAATTTTTCTCTATAGAACTAGATACCGTAGATGACTTTCGTCAAGCACAACAATTAATACCGCCCTATCTCTATTAATCCTTAATAAGTTTATGGTAACATATGACATCCGCCCTCTGCAACTCCATATATTGGACATCCTACTTGCCACCGATCGAGTATGTAAAACGCATCAATTAAGATACTATATCGTGGCAGGAACCCTATTAGGGGCTATTCGCCACAAAGGCTTCATCCCTTGGGATGACGATTTGGACATAGGTATGCCGAGGACCGATTACGATAAGTTTATAGCACATGCTTCCGAATGGTTACCGACTCCTTACGAAATGGTATGTGCTGAGAACAATAGCGAATATCCTTTCCCATTTGCCAAAATACAAGATGCCAGTACTACCCTCATTGAACGCAAACACTCCAGACTAGGAGGCGTTTATCTTGACGTCTTCCCGTTAGATGGTGTGCCGACGGGGCAATTATCACAACGGTGGCATTTTACCCGCTACAAACTGTATAAGCAGTTACTCTACCTGATACACCGCGACCCCTATAAACATGGGAAAGGTGTCAATTCGTGGCTTCCTTTGATATGCCGCAAGTTATTCGCATCTGCTGAAATACAAACAAGAATACGCAAAGTGATGACTAAATATGACTTTGATAACAGTCCGTTTGTTTGTGATTATGATGACGGACGGAAAGGAATCATGCCCAAAGAAGCAATAGGAAAACCTACTCCGGTCCTATTTGAAGGGAAAGAAGTGTGGGGCATAGAGAAGTATGATTACTATCTAAAGCAGAAATATGGAAACTACATGATTGTTCCCAAACAAGAAGAACAACGCCAACACGAATTTCATTATTTGGATTTAAAGCGCCCATATAAAGACCAGATTTAAAACAATTTCTTATATTTACCCCGAAAATACAAACGTCTGCATCGGGCATGTATCTTCACAGCTTAATTCAGAAATTAGGTATAACATAAAAGTAGCAATGAAAAAACACTACCTCTTTTTTGCTTCGTTGACTTACGCCTATAGTATCTTGCGGCCTTTACAAGAAGAGATACGTCGGCGTAATGATGTTGTTGCTTGGTATTTAGAGGATTCATGCCCTAATCTATTACAAAAGGACGAGATACAACTAAAGACATTCGATGAAGTTTTTTATTTCAACCCCATTGCCGTATTCGTTCCCGGCAACTGGGTTTATGACTTCTTTCCAGGTGTAAAGGTCGCAGTTTTTCATGGCTACCCCATGAAGAAGCGCATCGAAAAGATCGATGACCACTTCACCTTGCGCGGCTGGTTCGATATCTACTGTACCCAAGGGCAAAGCAGCACGCCTTACTTTTGTTTTTTAGAGAAAAAACATCGCTATTTTAAAATATACGAAACCGGATGGTGCAAGGTAGACAGCTTCTTCGACCCAAAGTTACCACCTGAGCCTCACCGGGAAACTCCTACCATACTCTATGCCCCTACCTTCACCAAAGGAATTTCTTCCGCTTGGGACATGGCTCCCGTTATTGAGAAACTGGCTAAAGAAAAAGAATGGAACTGGATTATCACCTTCCATCCCAAATTGGATGACCCCATTCTTCAGCAGCAATATAAGCATTTGGCACAGAAATGCCCTAATGTAGATTTTCGCTTAGTGAACAAAGGTTTGGAAACTTTCAGAGAGAGTGATGTGTTGCTATGTGATAGTTCCTCACTCATTGTAGAATACATGATGCTCGATAAGCCGGTAGTAACTTTCCGTAACACGCACCCCGGTCCTTTCCTGCTGGATGTACAAACAAAGGAAGAAGTAGGTCCCGCAATAGAGAAAGCCCTTAGCCACCCAACTGAGCTAATAGAGGAAATTCACCGATACACCTCTTACCATGAAAGTCATCGCGACGGACAAAATTCAGCCCGGGTACTAAATGCTGTAGATGACTTTATAGCTAACTTCCGAGGACGTATCAAAGCCAAGCCTCTCAACCTATTTCGTAAACTGAAGTTGAGATGGCAACTAAAGTACTTCAGATGGTAAGATTTGCATTCAAGAGAGTTTCAAAGTATGAAACGAGTTCTTGGCAAATGCATAAAAATGAGGTCATGAATAGTGACTGCACTCTTCATGCCGCGGACACGATGGATATTCAGCGGTAACTCATTGCTCAATCCATGAAACAAATCAATCCGGTCTTCTTCCAAGTTTGCACGCATGCCTCCTATCCTTTACAAAGCATTCAGTTCTTTCTACAGAGTAAGCCTCTATAAATTGCCACAAATATGGCTTACAATAAAATTACGGTAAAAGCTTGGAAACGTTTAGAATGAATGTTGAGTTCGCAGCCGAGGTAAATAACATACAGGTAGGCAGTATCTCTTTTATAGAACACCTCGCTTTCAAAGCTTTTAATGAAGGTACACGTTTGAAGGATTATATCCGTTTACAGCCACACAGAAGCAACACTACTCACTTCAAAGGATAAAAGCAAGAAACAGGAAAACAGAGATTCTCTGGATTTTTTAGGGAATATATACCGCCAATGCTGTTTGTATGATTGAAAAAGATACAAAAGAAAAAACAGCATAGATGATTTATCACAAATATAAATTAAAACAGGCAGTCGGAAGAACTACCTGTGAAGTGTTATGCCCATATCAAAGTTTTTGAAGCAGGAAAGGGTGGAAAGTATAAAAAATGAAAAGTAAAGCTGGATGGGAGACAAGCTTACTTCTCATTTTATATAAAATAGGAACATTTACTGAATATCCCTTCTTATAGGCCTTAATAAACCGTCAATGAACGTATTAACCCACAGAGGAGGGTAAAAAAAATGCCCCCATTTTCCAGTTTCCCTTTTCACAAGAGCATTCATAGGATATTCTTGAGAAAGAATGCTTTTCTAAAAGAGAATCTAAATTCCAATCACTCCAATATCATTTAATAATAAGTTACAACAAAAGAGCTTGTCAGATCATTAAATTTGAAGCCACTAAAATAATCTCTATATGTATACGTTCTGTTTACATCTATGTCAGGAAGGTTTAAACTTTTTCCCGTAAAATTTCCATCATAAAACGTTACTGCAACTTGTTTATATTGACCTGGCTGACAGCCCATAAGGGTGGTCATATGAACTTCTCCCCACATCTGACAAGAAGAAATGTTATTATTAAACCCAATTTTAGTCAAATAGGCTTCATTAATAGACAATGGGGCAGGAGATTGATTTCCCTGTATACCATTTGAATAGAAGTGAGTATACGGGCCTCCTTTCGTACGACCTTTAGCACGATCCCAAAGTCTCAACTCATAATTCCTTATATATGTTCCATCAGGAGCGAATTCCGCTCTTGTAAGAGGGAACTCGCGTCTCAATTTACTTGCATAATCTAATTCTTCCTTGGAGTCATAAAATTCAACAGATAAATCTGATTTTATTTCAATGGCTACATTAGGAATATTATTAAGCTCATCAAAAATACGTTTAATACTATCATCTTTTATTTGAAAGTCCTCTCCAAATATGCAATCAGAAATATAAGTTTTGCCTTTATAGGTAAACTTAAGTACATTAAGGGTAGATGCCCCCTCCGAATCATCAGATTTAAATTCATCTTTTCCGGTAATTACATCGTAATTAACAGTCTCATCAGATTTATCTCTTAATAAGTCATCATCTTGATTACAAGAGAACAGAGATAAAGAAAGCATTAATGCTACAAAAAAGAAATTTCTTTTCATAAATATTAGATTTATTAATTAATAATACACCACAAAGATATTCATTTTTTTAATATAAAAAAAATTTACTCATTTTATTTCCTCTTATGAAAAAATGGGTGAAATATACTCAGAGGTATAAGTCACGTGACGGTTTAATCCATTGTCTCGTAAAAATCGATAGGGCATCAAGCCCTATTGACTTTTACCGAGAACCGAAGTACACTCTGATTTGTCCATTGTTTTCCGTATGTGACAACTCATTTAGTAACAAAGCATGCAAACTGACAACTTATTTAGTAACCAGACTCTAATAGTGACAACCATTTCCAGTATAAGTCTATGAGTTCCGTTTCCATATAAGGGAACGCGCGTTCCCATAAGAGGAAACTGCAGTTCCCATTAAGAGAAACGCGCGTTCCCATGAGGAGAAACGGTAGTTCCCGCGCATAAGAAACGCCAGTTTCCTACCTATAGGAAACTGTAATCACCTTATTTACAAAAACTTCCATGTTTATTACTGTCGAAAGTCTGAAAGAAGATTAAGCTATCCCACTACCTTATTTCGGTCCATAAACGTTGAAGGAAACTCCGAAAACCTCCATTTTTCGTGTTAATAGAAGTTATTTGCCCCTATTCGCAGAAGCATACAAGAAAGAGAAGGAAATATCTATGTATTAAGAAACTACAGCAAGAATTGGATAAACATTTGCCCAAAAAAGCGTGACGGTAATCATTTACCGTCACGCTACCTACACGCTTACCAGCACGCACTATCATCATAATAATCAAACGATTATACGACATAGTGACGGAGTGCTGGAAATATCATTAAAAACTCTGGTTTATAAAACCACATCTTCAGGACTATTCCATATTCAGCGTACCGAAGAACTCCGGGCAATGGAAGTTCGGCTTTTCCAGCCCAATCGGATTCCAGGATAGGAAATGGGGAGTCTGAAGCTTATCACCGCACTTGTAGAAGTTAGCACGAATCGTCTTGCCATCCAGTGAAGTGATGTTGTGGAGGAAGAAGGCAGAATAAGGAACAACCAGAGCTACTTCCCAGTTGCACTCCCCTACTTTCTCTTCAAAAGCCTCGCGGCCTAAAGAAGCCCAACGTTGCACCTTGTCGAGCACTTCCTGCGGGGCATGCTGACGGTTTTCACGTCCGGCACCGGCGCCGATGAGCAATGTACCGGCACAGTTGCACTCCATATTATAATACACTCCGTCTCCGGCAGGAATGGAGAAGAACTCCACACAGGCGTCTTCCCATACCGGGCCGTTGTCCTTGCCTGCCACGGCACGCACACTGGCTTCTTTCACCTTGAAGTGCAGCAAGATGGCATCTTCCGTATGAGCAATGCGGAACTCTACATCGGGACAGTAAGGAAATGCTGCCCAGTTTACGGTATTTATGGGCTGAAAAGCCACTTTCTCTTTGTCGAGCAAGGCGGGAACCGATTCTACCGGTATGTTTGCCACGCTTACTTTCTTTACGTTCAATTCTTTCATTTTGTTGTTTTGGGGGTTGATGGCAGATAGCGGCGCGACGCAAAGAACCGCCGCTATCATCATTAAACACTTTCTCAGATACATGATGCTATGAATTTCTGCATCTCCGGAGTATGCTCTTCTACGCTCTGCAACAGTTTGAACTGCGCTTTGGTACGCACCAGGTTGTGCTCCGGATATTGGATTTTATAATAAGTATCGCCATTGATGTAGTCGGCCAGGAAGCGGACGCACTGCATGTAGGGGAAGAGGGCGGCTGCGTATGGCAGGTTCTCTATCTCTATCGGCAGCAGGAAGGCTTTGCCCGATTCCAGGTAACCTTTGGTGAAGGCTTTGAATATCTCCATGTTGAAGTTCACGTTGTCCAGGTTCTTGTCGTCTTCCAGACCGGTGTTGGCGCCGGAACGGAGGAAGTCACCATAGTCGGAGAAGATGAAACTGGGCATCACGGTGTCGAGGTCGATGACGCAGAGCACGGTGCCGTCTTCATCGAACATCATGTTGTTCACCTTCGTGTCGCAGTGGCACACGCGTTTCGGAAGCTTGCCTTCGCGGTGCAGGCGTTCGGCCTTGCACATCTCGTCGGCGCGTTTCTCTATTTCGTCCAGGAAGTACTGCACTTCCTTCACACGTCCGGCGGCATCGGCAGCCACGGCGTCGCGGAGCTGCTTCAGGCGGAACTCCATGTTGTGGAAGTCGGGAATGGTTTCGCCCAGTGTGTCGGGGATATCGGCCAGCATGGCCTGGAAGTTACCGAAAGCAGCACCTGCATAGTAAGAATACTCCGGATTCACCGTCTCGTAGGTTTTGGCACGGGGGATGAATACCATGACGCGCCAGTAGCTTTCACCGTCGTACCAGTAAGTCTTGCCATCGTCGGTGGTAGGCAGGAAGTGGAGTACTTTACGCTCTACATCGGCCTCTCCGTTTGCTTCGAGCTTCCGGCGGATGTGACGGGTCACGGCGTCGATGTTGGCCTGCAACATCTCCACATTCTGGAAGATGGCATGGTTGATGCGCTGCAAGACGTAGTCGGGAGCATCGTCCTCGATGGTAGTTACTTTGTACGTGTCGTTGATGAGTCCGGCGCCTAAGGGCTTGATTTCGCGGACCGTTCCATTCATTTGAAAATGAGATACAATAGATAAAAGGTCTTTCATGATGGTTAATACATTAATTTGTTTACAAAGATATGCTCTTCGCCCGATATCAAAAGTCAGATATCGTACAAGGAGCCTCCAAAATTATACATTTAAGCAGACATAACCGCAAAAACAAGCGGATAAATAAGAAGTCTTGCATAAAATATACCTATATTTGTAACTGAAACCTTAAAAACAACCTGAAAAGTGCGAAAGTTAACCATCGGACTGCTCCTTATTTTAGCGGGCATAGCTGCTACAACCTTGCAAGCACAGAACATCACTTTCAATCATCTGACTACCGACGACGGTTTGTCCCAGTTTTCTGTAAACAGCCTTTACATCGACGAAAATGGTGTACTGTGGATTGGCACCCGCGAGGGCTTGAACCGCTACGACGGAGAAGACATACAGACCTACAAGCTGCGGAAGAACGACCCTTACAGCCTCTTCTGCAACACCGTGCTGCGCATGGCCGGAAACCACAACGGGAAGATATACCTGCTCTGCACCGAAGGCGTTGCCGAATTCAACCTCGCCACCCAGCGGTTCACCACCCTGCTGCAAGGAGCCGTCAGCAGCATCTACTACAACGACGCCCTCTACATCGGAAAAAGAAACGAGATATACCGCTACAACGAACAGACCGGGAACTTCGACTTGTATTACCAACTGGCAGGCGAGAACCTGGAAATATGCTGCATGCACCTGGATAAAGGCCAGCTATGGATGGGAACCACCACCGACGGCGTGTACCGCCTGCACCTGGACAGCAAGGAACTGAGCCACCCCATCCGCAAAGGAAACATCACCAGCATCTACCAGGACGGCGAAGGCAATCTGTGGATAGGTAGCTGGGAGGAGGGTCTGTATCAGGTACAACCCGACGGAAATATCATCAACTTTACCGACGACCCGAAGAACCCTTACAGCATTTCGTCCAACTTCGTCAGGGCGTGCTGCGAAGATAACCTGGGGAATATCTGGATAGGAACTTTCAACGGACTGAACCGCTACGACAAGAGTACGGGTCTGTTTCAGAACCATACCGCGAGCGACACGCAGAGCGACGGACTGACGCACTCCTCCATCTGGTGCATCGTGAAGGACAATCAAGGCACACTATGGCTGGGTACTTACTTCGGCGGAGTAAACTACTTCAATCCGGAGTACGAAATCTATACCCGCTACATCTACTCCCCCATCGAGAAGAAAGGACTGAGCAATCCGGTAGTAGGCCGTACCATCGAAGACAAGGACGGCAACCTGTGGATTGGCACCGAAGGCGGTGGATTGAACTATTACAACCGCCGCACCCGCGAGTTCAAGTGGTTCCGCCCCGGCGACGGACCGAACAGCATTTCGCACAACAACATCAAGGCGCTCTACTACGACCCGCAGAAGGAAGTGATATGGATAGGTACCCACCTGGGAGGACTGAACAAGCTGGACATCCGCACCGGCCGCTTCACCCACTACCGGATGGAGGCGGATAACCCCGAAACACTTCCGTCGGACATCGTCCGCGACATTGCCCCCTACGAGGACCGTCTGGTCGTAGCAACCCAGTACGGCGTATGCCTCTTCGACCCCGCCAACGGTAAATGCCGGCAACTGTTCCAAGACAGCAAGGAAGGCAAGCGGATAAAGATGGTGGCCGACGTCACCTTCGACCGCAACGGCACATTGTGGATAGCCGCCACCGGCGAAGGCGTGTTCAGCTACCGCTTTGACACGGGCCGGCTGACCAACTACCGCCACGACCCCGCCAACCCGAACAGCATCAGCAACAACAACGTAAACAACATCACCCAAGACAGCAAAGGTAACCTGTGGTTTGCCACCTCGGGCAGCGGACTGGACCTGTACCGCCCCGACACGAACGACTTCGAGAACTTCGACCAGGCGAAGAACGGCCTTGCCAGCGACTGCATCTACGAGACGCAAGAGTCGCCCAGCAGCGGCAAGCTGTTGCTCATCACCAACGAAGGCTTCTCCATCTTCGACTGCCAAAGCAAGCGTTTCCAGAATTACAGCACCGAAAACGGTTTCCCGCTGACCGCCGTCAATGAGAACGCCCTCTGCGTGACCCGCGACGGCGAAATCTTCTTGGGCGGTACGCAAGGCATGATCTCCTTCCACGAAATGGAACTGAACTTCACCCCGAAACCGTACAATATCATCCTCTCCCGCCTCATCGTGAACGGCGCGGAGATACAAGTGGGAGACGAGACCGGCATCCTGCAGCAAGCCTTGTTCTGCACGCCCAAGATAACGCTCAATGCCGACCAGTCCATGTTCAGCATCGAGTTTGCCACCTCCAACTATGTGGCGGCCAACAAAGACGACATCATCTACAAGCTCGAAGGCTTCTCCAACGACTGGAACAGTACCCGCGGCCTGCGCAACATCACTTATACCAACCTGAACGCCGGTACCTACAAGTTGCTCATCAAGTCCAACGGCAAGGACGAAAGCCTCTGCCCGGAGGCATCGCTCATCATCCGCGTACTGCCGCCCTGGTACAAGACGCCGCTTGCCTGGCTGCTCTACCTGGTAGCGACGGCCGCCCTGCTATGGTACCTGGTGCGTACCTATAAGTCGCGTATCAAACTGCGCGAGTCGTTGAAGTACGAGCAGAAGCACATTCAGGACGTGGAGGCGCTGAACCAGTCGAAGTTGCGCTTCTTCACCAATATCTCCCACGAGTTCCGCACGCCGCTGACGCTGATCGTGGCGCAGGTGGAAACGCTGATGCAACTCCAGAACTTCACACCTGCTATATATAATAAGGTGTTGGGCATCTACAAGAACAGCATCCAGCTGCGCGAGCTCATCACCGAACTGCTGGACTTCCGCAAGCAGGAACAGGGACACATGAAAATTAAAGTGAGCCCGCACAACATCGTCAACTTCCTCTACGAAAACTACCTGCTCTTCCTGGAATATGCCAGCGCCAAGCAAATCAACTTCAAGTTCGAGAAAGAGACGGACAGCCTCGAGGTGTGGTACGACCAGAAGCAGTTGCAGAAGGTGGTGAACAACCTGCTGTCCAACGCCATCAAGCACACCGAGGCCGAAGATACCATCACCCTCGGCATACGGACCGAAGGCAGCGATGCCGTCATCCGCGTGAGCGACACTGGCACGGGCATCGATGCACAGGAAGTGGACAAGATATTCGACCGCTTTTACCAGATAGACCCCGTAGACTCTGCCGACGCAAGCAAGACCGGCACCGGTATCGGGCTGGCGCTGACAAAGGGTATTGTAGAGTTGCATCACGGTAGCATTCATGTGGAAAGTGAACTGGGGAAAGGTACCAGCTTCATCGTCCGCCTCCGGCTGGGAAATGCCCAGTTCGACGAAGAGCAGATTAACAAGAATACCGACAGCGTGCATCAGATAGAGACTCCCAAACCCGAAAACGACGCCCTGCTGAAGGCCGAACTCGAAGAAAACGCTCCCATCAAGCGCCTGCCCGATGCTAAGATACTGATCGTGGAAGACAACGCCTCCATCCGCGAAATGCTGGCAGGTATCTTCCAGCCCTTCTATCAGGTGCTGACGGCCGCCGACGGTGTGGAAGGCTGGGAACTGGTACAAAGGGAAATGCCCAACATCGTAGTGAGCGACGTAGTAATGCCCCGCATGTCCGGCACCGAACTGTGCAAGCAGATAAAGAGCGACTTCAACACCTGCCACATCCCCGTGGTCCTGCTCACGGCGCGCACCGCCATCGAGCAGAACATCGAAGGTCTGCGCATCGGTGCGGACGATTACATCACCAAGCCGTTCAACACCAACCTGCTCATCTCGCGCTGCAACAACCTGGTGAACTCGCGCATCCTCCTGCAAGAGAAGTTCAGCAAGCAGCCGCAAGCCTTTGCGCAGATGCTCGCCACGAACCCCATCGACAAGGAGATACTGGACCGGGCCATGGCCGTCATTGAGAAGCATCTGGACGATACGGAATTCAACGTCGCCACCTTCGCCCGCGAAATGGCGATGGCACGCACCAATCTCTTCACCAAGCTGAAAGCCATCACCGGACAGACGCCGAACGATTTTATCCTCACCATCCGCCTGAAGAAGGGCGCACTGCTGCTGCGCAACAATCCGGAGCTGAACATTACCGAAGTCTCCGACCGGATAGGATTCAGCTCGCCGCGCTACTTCTCGAAATGCTTCAAGGACGTCTATCATGTCAGTCCGCTGGCCTACCGCAAGGGGGAAAGCGGAACCGGGGAGGAAGAGGAAGAAGAGGAAAGCTGAGATTTCCTTGCGAGGTTTCCTTGCGACGTGATTATTTTTCAGACGCGGATTGAATCTGTTTTAGACATAAGAACAAAAGAACATATTTTTTTATGCAGCTTAGCTGAGCTGCATTTATCCTTTTGTTCTTATGTTCTTCTGTCTAAAAAATATAACTCATGTCTATCAGCGCTATGAAGAATAGTAAGCATCTGAGCAAAAACTACGACCCGACGGAGCGAAAACTGCGACTCGACGCATTTTTAACTGCGACCCGACGGAGTTTTAATTGCGACTCGACGCATTTTTCGCTCCGTCGAGTCGCAGTTTTCACCCCGTTCGCAAGGCTATATGCAGAGTACAGGAGAGCTTTTACAGATTCATCCGTTTTCTTCGTTTTATCCGTATTTTGTACGAATTCTCCCTTCCTTCGTACTTCTATATACGCAAAATTCCCGGCAGCTCCCTATCTTTGACCTCCGAATTAGAAATCTAAAGTCAAAGAGCTATGAAACATTTCTCCCCTTTATGGTCCCTGATCCCCGGCGCCGCCCTGCTGGCCGCCTGCGGTTCCCCGTCGAAGAAAGACGCCTCGGACGCCCCCCGTCAGAAGCCCAACGTCATCTACCTGATAGCCGACGACCTGGGCATCGGCGACCTGAGTTGCTACGGTGCCACCCGCATCAGCACCCCCAACATCGACCGCCTTGCCGGCCAAGGCATGCAGTTCACCAACGCCTACGCCACCTCCTCCACCAGCACCCCCTCCCGCTTCGGTCTGCTGACGGGTATGTATCCCTGGCGACAGGAGAACACCGGCATCGCCCCCGGTAACTCCGAACTCATTATAGATACCGCCTGCGTCACCATGGCCGATATGTTCCGCGCAGAAGGCTACGCCACCGCCGCCATCGGCAAATGGCACCTCGGCCTCGGCCCTAAAGGCGGCACCGACTTCAACGGCCTCATCAAGCCCAACACCCAAGACATCGGCTTCGACTACGAATACATCATCCCCGCCACCGTAGACCGCGTCCCCTGCGTCTTCGTGCAGAACGGCCGCGTCGTAGGCCTCGACCCCAACGACCCCATCACCGTCAGCTACGACCATAAAGTAGGCGACTGGCCCACCGGGCTCGAAAACCCCGAACTCGTGAAGATGAAGCCCAGCCAGGGTCACAACAATACCATCATCAACGGCATCCCCCGCATCGGCTGGATGACCGGCGGACGTTCCGCCCTCTGGACCGATGAAGACATCGCCGACGTCATCACCGCCCAAGCCCAAGGCTTCATCACGGCTCATAAAGACGAACCCTTCTTCCTCTATATGGGTACGCAAGACGTCCACGTTCCCCGCGTCCCCCACCCCCGCTTTGCAGGCAAGAGCGGCCTCGGCCCCCGCGGCGACGTCATCCTGCAACTGGACTGGACCGTCGGACAAATCATGCACACACTGGACAGCCTGAACCTGGCCGACAACACCATCTTCGTCTTCTGTAGCGACAACGGCCCCGTCATCGACGACGGCTATCAGGACCAAGCCCGCGAACTGCTGAACGGCCATACTCCCATGAAGCACTACCGCGGCGGTAAGTACAGCGCCTTCGATGCCGGCACACGCATCCCGTTCATCGTACGCTGGCCGCAAGGCATCAAGCCCGGCAAGCAGCAAGCGCTCTTCTCCATGATCGATGTTTATGCTTCGCTCGCCGCCCTGTTGAACCATCCGCTCGCCCCCGGCATCGCTCCCGACAGCCGCGACCAGCTGAACAACTTCCTCGGTACAGACCCCACCGGATGTGGTTACATCGTGCAGCAAAATCTTGACAACACCCTGTCCATCATCCAGGGAGACTGGAAATATATCGAGCCCAGCGACAAGCCCGCACTGGAATATTGGACCCGAACGGAAATGGGCAATGACCCACATCCGCAACTGTACAATCTTTCCGTCGATCCATCCGAGAAGAACAATATTGCACCTGACCATCCCGACAAGGTAGCCTCCCTCTCCACCCTTCTGGACGAAGTGAAGGCCGCCCGGAACCAGGAGGAACGGAAATAGTACAAGATAGGTGTTGTTCGCAGGTTTTGTACGAATTCGTACTTTTTGCGAACTATTAACTAATACATTTCTACTACTCATCTCCTACTTTTGCGATGTGATTTAATCGTTCAAACGGGTACCAAACGAAAGAACAACCTTTATTAATAACTAATTAAATTAATATTTATGAAACAGAAATCTAGCTTCTTTAAAGCATTAGGTATCATGTTGCTCTCTGTCCTATTTGCCACGCAGGCAAACGCACAGAATCTCACAGTAACGGGTACAGTGACTGACAACTTAGGTCCGGTGATTGGTGCTTCCATCCAAGTTGAAGGAACCAGCAACGGATGTATCACAGACATCGACGGAAACTACACCCTTCCCGGTGTCCCCGCAAACGCAACGCTCGTATTCTCCTACATCGGCTACCAGACACAGAAGATCGCTGTAGGCGGCAAAACCAAAATCGACGTGAAACTGGCTGAAGACACCCAACTGCTGCAAGAAGTTGTAGTAGTAGGTTACGGCGTTCAGCGCAAAAGTGACTTGACGGGTGCAGTTGCTTCGGTAAAAGCTGCCGATGCCTTGAAAGGAACTCCTACCGGTAACGTGTCCGATGCCCTTCAAGGACGTATGGCGGGTGTATCGGTTCTCTCCGGTTCCGGTAACCCAAGCGAAGACAACACCATCCGCGTGCGCGGTATCAACTCTATCACTGCTGAAACTGGCCCGCTGGTTGTTATCGACGGTTTCATCGGTGGCTCTCTCCAATCTCTGAACCCTGCCGACATCCAATCTATCGAAGTATTGAAGGATGCATCTGCAACGGCTGTTTACGGTTCTCGGGGTGCTAATGGTGTGATTCTGGTTAGTACGAAGAATCCGTCTAAGGATAAGTTGACTGTATCCTTCAACGCATTCGCTAACATTAAGACTGTGGCAAAATATGCTGATAACCTTTCTCCATACGAGTATGCAAACTTGCTTAACGAGTACGGACAAGAACGTTTTGGCGAAAGTAATAAATATTATAGCGCCGATCAGCTGGCTGCTTTCAAGTCTGGTAAAGCTGGTTTCGACTATTCAAGAGAAATCTTCCGTAGCCCTGCCGTTACACAGAACTATGAAATGTCTATCGCCGGTGGCGGTGAAAAAACTACTTTCCTGGCATCTCTCCGCTACCAAAACGATGAAGGTATCATTAAAGAATCAAGCAGCCAAATCTACAGCTGGCGTTTGAAGGTAGACACCAAAATCAAGAAATGGCTGAAAGCCGGTATGAATATCTACGGTCACTACAGAGAAACAACATCTCCGCGTATCACCGAATACGACGGCTTAATTCAACAAGCCATGTATTTCCCCAACACCATCGAACCGAAAAACGAAGAGGGTGGATACAACAATGCATTCTTTGACGGCAGCCCTTCATACAATCCGATGGGATATATCTGGGAATCCAATAACTCTAATAAGACGATAAATAACCGCATCCAAGGTTATGTTCAGTTCGACATCATGGATGGTTTGAGCTTCCGCTCACAACTGGGTGTTTTGTTCGACAACAGACTGAATACCTCTGTAGAAAACGAACAAAGCTATTACAACTACAAGAACAACATGACTCAAGGTATATCTCGTAGCTATTGGAATACCTCTTGGCTAAACACCAACACTTTAAGTTACGTTAAAGAATTCAATGCCAACCATCGTATTAATGCCACAGCTGTATTTGAGCAATCTTACGACAACAATTACAATCATACAGGTACTGCTTACAATCTGGACTACATCGATCGCATAGGTACCAACAACCTTGCATGGTCTGATGCTAATCTTGCAGCAATCGGTTCCGACCGTGTCATTAATACATTGATGTCCGGTATGTTCCGCGTGAACTATGTATTTATGAATCGTTATATGGTTACTGCCTCTATCCGTGCCGACGGTTCTTCACGTCTGAAAGACAAATGGAGCTACTTCCCTTCTGCTGCCTTGGCTTGGGATCTGAAACAAGAGAACTTCTTGAAGGACAACAGTTTCATCGACCAGTTGAAACTTCGCCTTGGCTACGGTTCTGTAGGTAACCAAGCTGTAGAAGCTTACCGTATTTTCTCTAAAATGACTCCGGTAAGAAACAGCGACGGATCGACTTCTTACAAAGTAGACCGCCCCGCCGCTCCTTATCTGAAGTGGGAACGTAATGATCAATTCAACGTAGGTGTTGACTTTGGTATCCTCAACGGTCGTGTACGTTTGACAGCCGATTGGTATAACAAACTGTCCAAAGACATCTTATTGGAATTGGCACAACCTGCACACATGGGTTACAGCAAACTGTTGATGAACTCCGGCGAAATCAAGAATACCGGTGTTGAATTTACCATCAGTGCAGATCCGTTCACCAGCAAAGATTTCAGCTGGCATACAGATCTTACCTTATCACACAATAAAGGTACTTTCAACAAGATACCGACCGCCAACCATCGTCAGCAACAAGCCGGTAACTTCCAGAACCAGTTATTCCAAATGATCGAAGGCGAAAAGTTGGGTACATTCTATGGATATACTTTTGGCGGAATCTGGCAGGAAAACGAAGTTAATGCTCCTTTCGTAGACGCTAACGGCAACACGAATGGCAAAACAAACGGTGAAGTTTATAATGTAGTAGCCGGTAACTCCAAATATGTAGATGTTAATAAAGACGGAGTAATAAACGATGCAGACCAAGGTATCATCGGTTGTGGTCAGCCTACATTCAACTGGGGTTGGAACAACAGCTTCAACTACAAGAATTTTGACTTCTCATTCTTCGTAATAGGTTTCCACGGCTTCGATATCTATAACGCCACTCATCAGATGGGATACAACACTGTGAATGGACAGACTATGGCCGGTGTTACTCCGATGCGCGACTTCTTGAACCGTTGGACGCCGACTAACACCAATACAGACGTACCGGGATTCGTTGGTGGTACTGAAAATAAGAATATGTTCAGCAGCCGCTTTGTAGAAAACGGAAGCTTCATCAAGATGAAGAGCATTACTTTGGGTTATACTTTGCCTGAATTGACCTGCAAGTCACTCGGCATTACCAACCTGCGCCTCTATGTTTCTGTTCAGAACCCGTTCCACATCACCAGCTACTCTGGTTTGGATCCGGAAGCTACCATGGGTAGCCCGCTGGTACAAGGTGTTGACTGGGGTTCATATCCTAACAGCCGCAACTACCTGATCGGTTTGAATTTCTCATTCTAATGATTTACCTTTTAAACAAGAATAATATGAAAAAATTAGCATATATAGCAACAATCGCCAGCAGCATGTTTCTGACGACTTCTTGTGTAGACTTGACACAAGAGCCGCAATCCTTCATCACTGAAGAAGAATACATCGCCAGCATGGACCTAAATGGTATTCAACAAGCCGCCACAGCACTCTACAACGACCTGTGGAATGGTAACTATGGTTTCAACTGCCGTCTGCAACGTATAAACGTATGCTCAGACGACATCATCTACCGTGCAGCAAAGGCAAACAATGAATTAGCAAACTATTACAGATTGTCTCCAAGCATTACAGCCAATACTGCTGATTTTGATACGACATGGTCGCTCTTCTTTACTGTTATTAACAATTCCAACAAGCTCATCAACAAGACAGTGCTTCCGGAAAACTCAGATCAAGCCAAGAAGTTCGAACAAGTATTGGGAGAAGCTTACTTCCTTCGTGGACTTTCTTATTTCTACTTGGTACGCATGTACGGTGATGTACCTTTGATCCTCAAAGAAGAAGATGCTTCTACCTATATGCCGAGAACTGCCGTTGCAGAAATTTACGACCAAGCAGTTATCCCAAGTTTGAAAAAAGCTGTGGAACTATTGCCAGCAAAGAGCCGCACCGGCTTTAGCTCTACTCCTTCCAAATGGGCAGCCGAAGCATGCCTTGCCGATGCTTACATGACTATGGCAGGTTGGCCTCTTAAGAGAGGACAAGAATATTACTCATTGGCAGCTGCTGCAGCCAAAGATATTATTGATCATTCCGGTCTGCACCTGACAGAAGAATACTCTGAACTGTGGAAAGAAGCCAATAAAGAACAGGCCAACGAAGTAATGTTCGCTATCCATCACAGTGCGAAATTGAAAACTGCAAGTAACTACGGTAAATCATACTATCCGAGCGATTTCGCCCCTAACGCCGGTTGGTCTGACTATTATGCCAATGAAAGCTTCTTCCTGAACTATCCGGACGATGCACGTAAGGCATGGAACTACATGACGGAGTGGGACACGAAAAACGGTCACGTCACTTATAAGGAAAGTGCCGACAAACTTCCCGCTATCTCCAAGTACTACGACTATGACGAAGGTGCTCCGGGTAAGAGTGCACAAGCCAACGGTATCACTTGTATCTATCGTTATGCAGATGTATTGTTGATGTACGCAGAAGCTTCTACCCGCGCAACCAACAGCGTAAACTCACAAGCTTTGGAAGCTATCCAGACCGTACAAAAGCGTGCTGGCTACGCAAAGGAGCAGTTGACTACGACTACTGATGCTACTGCATTCGAAACAGCTGTATTCAACGAACGTGGCTGGGAATTCTTCGCAGAAATGAAGCGTTGGTTCGACCTGGTTCGCCTGGAGAAGGTAAGCGAAGTAAGATCTGAAACCTGGAGCGGTTCTACCTTCCAGAGCAACAATCACTATTACTTCCCGATACCTTATCAGCAAATTCAGCTGACACAATGGACCAACAACGCAGGTTACTAATAGAAACGTACTGACACAATTTTTTCTAACCTTATTATCAAAGGAATCAAATAGACCTTAATCAATTTGATATGTACGAGAGGGAGGGGCCGCGAGGTTCTTCCCTTTCTTTATATACAATAACAAAAGGGAAATCACATAGCCGGAGTTAGCTCAACATTTAGCCCAAGCGCAGAAACAATACGATAGAAAGTGGATACCTTTGGCTCAGTTCTGCCCTTTTCCACTCGAGAAATATAAGACTTATTCGTACCTATCTTTTCAGCAAGCTCCTCTTGCGTCATATTTGCTTTCTTTCTTGCTTCTTCAATGATCTGCCCTGTAAAGAAAGCATTAGCCCTATCCTCAGCAGCTCTACGCTCTTGGGTTCCTTCTCTGCCAAATGCAGCATCCAATTGCGCATCGACATCAAACATCTTTAGTTCTTTTTCGCTCATAATATTCTTTCTTTAGTTTCAATGCTTTATCTATCTCTCTATCGGGTGTCTTCTGCGTTTTCTTCTGAAAGCCGTTGAACAATATCACAATGCTCCCTTCATCATAACAAAAGAAAATCCGATAAATATTACTTTGCCACTCTATTCTTAACTCATATAAACCATCTTTGAGGAACTTCACATATTTAGCCGGTAGTCTATCTTGAGTTTTCAATAAGAGCAAACCATATAAAACTTTCTCCTGTGTGCCTTTGTCTAAGGTATCAAAAAAGTTTTTATAGTAGTTTTCGTATGCTATTATCTTTCTGCTCATGCAGCAAAGATATAAAGAGTTTATCAGTTGAGCAACTTCCAAAAGATTATTTTCAGTTTTGTACACCAAATATAAAAACAGAGAACCAATAATCATACGGAATAGGTGCTGTTTTCGTACGGAACAATCAAGAGGGTGTACAGAGGATAAATAGAATGGTTATCTTTGCCTGCGTCTAATAACCTTCACAACATCATTCCAATGAAAAGATACCACTTATTCCTCCTCCTTGCCGCCCTCCTACCCTTGACGGCATCCGCACAGAAAATAGAGAACCTGGTGGAACTGAAACAGACATCAGCCAACCCGTTGTTTCATCGCTTGGGCAAAGCACCCCGCACGCCGGCTTTCGAGTCCGAAGGCTACTGGACGTGGGGCAGTTCGGTGGTGAAAGGCGAAGACGGAAAGTACCACATGTTTGTTTCGCGCTTCCCCAAAACGCTGCCGTTCCATCCGGGATGGATGGTAGCTTCCGAGATAGTACATGCCGTAGCCGACGTGCCGCAAGGCCCTTACCGCTTCAGCGACGTAGCACTGCCCGCCCGCGGCGCGCAATATTGGGACGGACGCTCTACGCACAACCCCCGCATACTGAAACAGAACGGCAAGTACTACCTCATCTACATGGGCTCCACCCACCCCTTTGCCGACCCTACTTACGAGCAACTCACCCTGGACAGCCCCTGGTGCACCGTTGCCCGCTCCAACAAGCGCATCGGACTGGCTGTTGCCGATTCTCCCTACGGCCCCTGGAAGCGCCAGGACGAGCCTATCCTGAAGACCAAACCCAACACCTTCTACAGCTTCCTCACATCGAACCCCTCTCCCTTTGTGCAAGAAGACGGCTCCGTAATGATGATATTCAAAGGACGCCACTACCTCGACGGCCCCATGCACTCGGCCATGAGCCTCGGAATGGCTTACGCACCCTGCATCGAAGGCCCTTACCAAGTGCTGAACAACGACCGACCTATCTTTGAGGTAGACGGCCAAGGCGAAGCCGAAGACCCTTTCTTGTGGAAAGATGCAGACGGCTATCATGCCATCTTCAAAGACCACGTAGCCAAGTTTACCGGCGAACAGGGCGGCGGCGTCATGGCACACTCCAAAGACGGCATCCGTTGGACGGTAGACAAAGACCCGAAAGCCTACTCGCGTACCGTAGAGTGGGAAGACGGCCGGGTGGAGATGCAAGGACAACTGGAACGCCCCTTCATCTTCTTCGAAGACGGTAAGCCTGCCTACATCTTCTTTGCCACCATGGACGGCCCCGGAGGATTCGAGAATGCTTCCCGCTCCTGGAATATGGTGATTCCCATACAAGACAAGAAATAAAAATCCCTATCTTTGCAGCCATGAACGAGAACACAATCATACACTTCGCCCCGCTGCAAGGATACACCGACGCCATCTACCGGCAGGCACATGCCCGCATCTTCGGGGGCATCGAGACTTATTATTCCCCTTTCGTGCGCGTAGAGCGTGGAGAGATACGGCGGAAAGACATCCGCGACATCGACCCAAGCCATAATCAAGGCTTGCACCTGATACCACAGCTCATTGCGCCGGAAGTGGACAAGTTAGAACAAATAATGACCCTTTTCATCGAAAAAGAGTACAAAGAAGTGGACATAAATCTGGGCTGTCCCTTCCCCATGTTAGCCCGACGGCACAACGGTGCAGGCATGCTGCCCTATCCCGAAGAGGTAAAAGCCCTCCTGACCAATGCCGTCGAGAAGCATCCCGACATCCGTTTCTCCGTCAAACTGAGATTGGGTTGGGACAATGCCGAAGAGTGTCTTGCCCTGCTACCTCTGTTCAACGAGCTCCCCCTATCGCACATCATCCTCCATCCCCGCCTGGGAAAACAACAGTACAAAGGAGAAGTAGACCTGAACGGCTTCGAGGCCTTCTACCAGGAATGCAACAAACCGCTGCTTTACAATGGAGATCTGCATACGCCGGAAGATATACAATCCATCACAGCACGCTTCCCCCGGCTGGCAGGCATCGTTATCGGCCGCGGACTGCTTGCCAATCCTGCCCTGGCCATGGAGTACCGGCAGGGAAAGCCGATTTCTTCCGATGAAATGGCTAAAAAGGTGGGGCAACTGCACGCCGAGGTATTCAACAACTACCAGGAACTGCTGCAAGGCGGAGAAGTGCAACTGCTGATGAAGATGAAAAGCTTCTGGGAATATCTGTTGCCGGACGGAGACCGGAAAGCGAAGAAGACAATCCACAAGACGAGCAAGCTGGCGAATTATCAGGCAGCTGTCAGCAATCTGCTCGGTTCTTACTGAGAATAAGGCGGCTACTTACTCCGGCCGCCGGACACATAAGATTCATAAAGACAAGAAGTCAAGACCTTGCGTGATGCGCATTGGAAGTCAGGTTACATCCTGCCGGGACTTAGCGTACATCACATCAGGACTTAGCACCCAAAACATCCGGGTGTTTTACCCCAAAACATCCCCATCTTTTGGGGTAAAAGATCCGGGTGTTATAGTATAAAAGATCCCCATGTTTTCGAAAAAAGCATGGGGATCTTCTGTATGCTAAATAGTAATGTGATCAGGGCTAAGATATAGAGTAATAACCGCTAAGGTATACTGCAACAGCCGTTAAGGTTATTTCTTCCTCAACTCTACATCAAAGCTTGCTGCATCCCGGCAAGTGAAGCGCAATACGGTTTGCTTCTTATCTGCCGATACAAGCTTACAGTAAGGTGTCTCGGCAAGCTGCCACTCACCCTTCAGGGTAACGGTTACGGGGATCTCACCACTTTCGTTGTCTATCCACGGACGGGAGTAGATGCTGCGTTCGATGCGCTTGCCGTCTTTGTCGAAGGCTTCGTCGCTGGGACCGCGATACAAGGCAAGGTCCGGCTGAGAGACGGTGAGCAGGAGCTTGTCCTTGTCCTCGCGTATCATGACGAGGCAGGAAGTATCGGCTTTCTGCAACAGACCGTCGGCAGGAAGTGCCTGCGGGGTTTCGAACAAGACGTATGAGGTCAGGTGCTCCGGCAGGGAACGGACGATGTGGGCATTGCGGTCTTGCTGGAGAATCTTGTAAGTGGGCTTCTTGGCGAAAGCCTTCAAAGAGGCGGCATCGGTGCGGGGCAATACGGCATATTCATAAGAAGCGCCTTTCGGAGCCTTGCCGTGTTGCAGGACGAGAGATACCCAATCGCCGGAAGTAGGCTTGGTGCTACGCTCGCCCACGGTGACTTGCGGGAAGTTCTTTTCGTATTTCGCATCGCGCATGGAGGCTTTGGAGATGTAATAGCCTACGCCGTTCGGGTCGATGTAAGTCTGACCGTCGCTCTGATAAGCATCCCAGTATTGGTGCGTCTCGGGAGTAAGGGCGGCAAGCTGGAAGACGGTGGTTTCCGTGGGATATTCCGTGTTCAGGTTCTCGATGTCCGTGCCGAGGCAAACGATGGTGCCGCCGAAGAAGTGGAAAGACTTGCGGGCGCGGTGGGAACCGTTGTACTTATCGTGTTCGTGCAGCTTCATTCCGAAGTTACCGTTCAACCGGCCTTGGGACAAACCGCCCGCAAAGGCTTCGTCAGAGTAGAGCATTTCTTCCATACCGGAGAAAACATCTACATTGAGCACGCGGGCACGCAGCTGGTCGAAGGGCAGGTGGATGCTGGTTACACCGGGGATGCGGTTCCAGTCGAAACCCGCTTCTTGCCAGCCACTGGTGGCAAAAGTGACCATTTCATCGGGTTTTCCGGTCAAGATCTGCATACTGCCGTGTGCCAGGTAGCGGCCGTAGAAGTTGGCAGGCAGGTAGTGTTCGGCAGCCCAGAGGTAGCGGGAATGTCCGCGTACTACGGCCGCCCAGTTGTCACGGCGCTGTACGGACACGCAGCCGTAACCCAGTGCCAGGTTGCCTTGCGGGTCGGGTTCGGGACGGAAGCCTTGTGCTTCGAGCAGGCGCTTCATCTCCATTTCATGACGGGCAGAAGCTTTCGGAAGATATTCGGGAGCATCCTGAGCAGGCGTTTCGTTATAGGAAACCAGGCGCAGGTAGGCGGCAGCCATATCCGGGTCGTACTTCTGCTTGCCGTCCGGAGTTCCGGCAATGGCCATCGTGGCATATTGGATAGGAATCAGTTCGCCCCCGCCGTTGGGATGACGGCCGGACATGGAGAGCGACCATTGCTTCAGGTTGCAGTAGAAGCGCATGGTGAGTAGCACGTTCTTCACCGTCTGATGGGCGAACTCCGACAGTTTGAATTCGGTGCCGCTCAGCAGATAAATCATGTTCGTGGCACCGTCCAGTCCGCCTACGGCATAGGCAGGGTAGGCATTGCAGTGGTGGAAGCAGGCGCCGTCCGACTTGAACGAACCGGCCAATCCCGGTGCAGGACGACAGCCGTAGTCCAGCCAGCGGGAGAAGGAACGCAGGTATTGCAGCTTCTCCGGCGTATCTTCCATGATGAGGATGCTGGCGACGCGGCCTTGCAACTTGGTGTTGAAGGTATCTATGTCGATGCCGTTGACGGTGGGCTTGGGATATACCTCGTTGGTGATGGCGTACCAGTTCAGCGTGCGTTCGGCTTCGTCCAGTTTGCCGGCATCGCGCAGTACGTCCTTCATCAGGAAGTAAGATACGAAGAGGCCGCGCATGCTGTAACCGTAGTGGTGGATGTTTCCCCAGCAACTGCCGTAGGCTACGCCCTGGTCGGTGATGTTGTCGTACATGGCAAGGAACTTCTGCTTCAACTCGTCTCTCAAGGCGGCATCCTGCGTATTGTTGTAGGCAGTGGCAATGCGCTTCATCAGATTGAAGTATTCGCTGATTTCTATGCCCATCCTTGGGAACATATCCTTGTCCCAATTGGGAATCAGACGTTCGTATGCCTCGGACTGGCGGACGAAGTAAACGGGAAGGCCGGTCACTTTGCCGTTCTTATACGTTATCTTGTAGAAGTCGTACTTCGTGCGGATGGTTTCCATCTCCTTGTCCGTAAGCCGGGAAGGGGTGTAGAGCATGTCGCGGAAGCGCTTCTCCATGGTCTTTATATCTTGCTTCTGAGATTCGTTGATGGGGGACAGGGGAATCTCCGGTTTCCACAAGGAGTGCTCGTAGATTACAAGCCAGTGATTGGTAGTACCTTTGTTTACGAAGGGCACCTGCACGTCGGCGGTCTGCTGACGGGCGTCGACCTTGCTGGCAGTGAGCATGTGGTCGAAGAAGAGCTTGCCTTCTACGTCGGGGGCAACGATGCGGATTTCGTTCATCCCTTCTTCCGGGGTGCCTTGCATGTCGCGTTCGTAGCACACCCAGGCTCCGCGCCAACCGGTGAAATTGATGCCGAAGGGGAAGGAGGTGCATCGCTTCCCGTCTTTCAGGAACTCGAACTCGATTGTTTTGTCCTGTGCCTGCTCGTTGTACACCCATACGATGAAGGCGGAAAGGTAAGTGTCCACGCCCGTAGGGTCTTTCTTCTCGAACTTGAGGTCTTTCTTGATGGAGAGGACGGCACCCGGCTCGAAAGTCCAGCTCAGGCTGTGTTCACCGTCTCTGTAATGTTCGTCGCTGATGCCGAGCTGTGCATCGGTTGCGGTGATAAACGTGGGGACTTGCGGGTCTTCGAAGGAGAGCAGGCGCTCGTGCTTCACTATTTGCGCTTGTCCGTCCACGGACGATAACATCCAAAGGAGCGCTGCTGCCCCGACTTTCCATTTACTGCTGAATTGCATCATGTCTGTTTATTTAAGGTTAGTATTTATTTGATTCACTTGAAAACCGGCAAAGCGTACGTGGTTCTGCCACAGACGCAGGGCGAAGTAACCGTCGCCCCGGCCGGGCTCTATTGGGAGGCGGAAGAGTTCTTCGCCGTCCATCCGGTAGGTGGTGACGCCGTCGGCCACACGGATGCGGATTTCGTACCAGTGGTTGGGTTTCAGGAGGTGGGGGGCGTCGGTATATTCCTTTAAGATGGGTTTTACCTTGGCGTCGTCTATGCCGTAGTATTCTCCGTGATATTCGCGGAAGCGGGTGGTTTGGTTCTCGTTGCCGCCGTAGCCTGCGTAGAAGAGGTTCAGGGTATTGTAGTTCTTGAAGTCGCCGTTGCGCCAATGGCTGCGGGAGAAGAAGTCGTCGGGATGTTGGGGGTCGTTGGCGGCCCAGAAGCAGTTGAGGTCGCTGAGGCGGTCGTACGTACCGCTCTCCATGACAACTTTTACGCGGTAGGTGATTTCGTAATCACCCGTCAGGCGGTGTTTGTACCAAAGGGACAGACCGTCGGGGGAGACGATATCCATGGTATCGCCGATGCAAGTGATCTGTACTTTCGCGGAGGAGTCTTCCGATACCCAGTCGGAGAGTCTGGCATCCGACCCGATGAAGGGAAGTATTAAAGAGAGAAGCGTTGTCAATAGAAGTTGCTGTCGCATATTTCAAGGTATTAATGATTAGAACAAATTAAGGACGATGCAAAGAAACCCCTCTTTCAGGAAAAAGAGGGGCATAAATCGTACAGAAGAAGTCTAAAAATGTAACAGCTGTCAATGTCTTCAGGGATGCAATTCCTCAAAAGCCTTATTCTCTTCCTGCACCGTATGAACCGTTTCTTCCAGTTCACTGATGGGCAGGTCGAAGTTATACCAGTCGTTGTAGCAATCGGTGACATACCACTTGCCGTCCGTCAACTCGAAGACAACACGCAGGGAGGGTTCGGACTCATCATAGCCTGCTTCGAATTCTTTATGTGCCGGCTCGTCGATGGTGAAACGGGAGATGTAGACTCCTCCTTCTTCTTCCGTGGTACGTCCTTCCTTCAGCGTCTCGCCGTCCAGCAACGCCCATTTGTCGCGGGTGAAGGGGAAAGTCTGCTCCGTCTCGCCATCATCCTGCAACAGGGCAATGGGAGATTTCAACGGAAACTTGATGCGAGAATACTGGAATGAAGCACTGGATGTGAACTTCCGGAGGAATTCCTTGAAATCTTCCTCCCCGGCGGCCGCGCTGCTGAAAGTGGTCAGCATAAGTGCCGCAAACAGACAAAAAACGGAATGAATTGTCTTCATAATGCGCTAGTTATTTTTCTGCAGGCAAAGATACAATATCTCTGTATATATCTCATTTAAAATCAAGTAAAATGTACCCTGACTGCTTGTTTTTTAAAGTAAAAGCAATACCTTTGTTTAGTTCTAAAAAAAGAAAGCAATCATGGAAACTTATTTGGAAGATAAATACATACGATTTGACTGGGCCATCAAGCGCCTGCTACGTCAGAAAGCTAACTTTGGTGTGCTCGAAGGGTTCCTGACCGTATTCCTGAAAGAAAAAGTCACCATCCTGGAGATACTCGAAAGTGAGGGTAACCAGCAGACCGCCGATGATAAATTCAACCGGGTGGACATCAAAGCGCGCAACAGCAAGGATGAAATCATCATCATCGAAATACAGAACACGCGCGAACTCTATTACCTGGAACGTATTCTTTACGGCGTGGCCAAAGCAATCACCGAGCATATTTCGCTGGGCGAAACTTACTATCATGTGAAGAAGATATATTCCATCAGCATACTGTACTTCGACATCGGCATCGGCAGTGATTACCTGTACTACGGACAGAATAATTTTATAGGTGTACATACCGGCGATAAATTGCAAATCAATGTCAAGGAAAAGAATGCGATAGTGACGCGTATGCCTGCTGAGATTTTCCCGGAATATGTTCTGATCCGTGTCAATGAGTTCAACCAGGTGGCGGTTACACCGCTGGAAGAATGGATGAGGTATCTGAAAAGCGGAATAATACGCCCCGATACTACAGCTCCCGGCTTGGAAGAAGCACGCGAGAAGCTGAAGTACTACTCGATGACGCCACAAGAGCGCCGGGCGTATGATGAACATCTTAGTGCGGTGATGATTCAGAATGATGTGATCGATTCTGCTAAATTGGAAGGGAGACTGGAAGGTATAGCAGAAGGAAGAGCAGAAGGAAAAGAAGAAGAGCGCCTCTCTGCTGCCCGGAAGATGAAGAACAAAGGATTCGACAACGCAACGATTGCCGATATCACCGGCTTGAGTGCCGAAAAGATTGCCACGCTATAAAAACAATAGAAAACATGCAGAAAGCCCCTGCGAGGCTACGGCTTCGCAGGGGCTTTCTGTCACTACCCACTTGTGGCATTTACGGTTCAGTCGCAAAACTTGGTGTTTTGAGCTACTACTGGCTGACATTTCATTCGCTCCTGACAGGGTTATGAGCAAGAGTATCTCAAACTCCTCCGCCTGAAAGGGGAGGTGCCCGTAGGGCGGAGGGGTTTTACATCCGAAGGGACTTATCTATTGCAAAATTACTCTCTGCTTATGTAAGACCCCCTCCCCCCTACGGGGTACTCCCCCTTTCAGGCGGGAGAGTTTGAGATACTCATGTTTATCATTTACTTCATTTCTATATCGATATGAATGTTACTTACACTTCAAATATTCATAACCGAAGCGGCAGCGCAGGCAATCTTTCTTATCGCAATACTCTTTCTGTAGCTGAAGCAGCGCTTGCGAGTCGGCAGCTGTAAATACCGGCAAGCCTGCACCATCCCACAGGCGGGTGACGTGGTTGTTCTCCGCCTTGAGCGACTCCAGGAAGCGGGTGGCACGGTCGCAAAGCACTTCATCGGCTTTATGCAACCCATAGGCATACAGAAACGGGATAACCGTATTGATAGCAATCAGGTTCAAAGCCCCCTCTCCTACCCGCTTCTCTTGCCGGGGCGAAGCCTTCTTGAAATTGAAGTGCTCCTCCCAATAGGCCGATGCTTTGATGGTGAGTATCTTCTTCACTGCTTCCAGCGTCTCCGCCTCCATGATCCGGGAGAAGAGAGACTGTTCCTTGTGATACAGATAGGCAAGCTGCGCCAGGCGCACATGCGGGAAGTTGCCGGGACGCAAACGCAGGAACCGCCACTGATCGGCAGTCATAGGAGCAGGCAGTTCGAACTTGTGTTGCAGGTAAGCGAACTCTTTCCGCAGTTTCAGGTAATAGTCATCCGCATCCGGCAGCTCCTCTTCCAACAAGCCGGCTTGTCCCAGGAAGAATGCCTCTACCTGCAAGAGGTTATCCCTATGTTTATCTACCGCCCGAAACGGCAAGCGCCCGGCCCATGCCTCGAAGGCGTCGCCATTCAGTCCGAAGCCGAAGTTGCGCGCAAGGGTGATGAAAAAGACATCTTCCCAATGGCGGTTAAAGCGTTCCAGCCTTTGGGATATGGCACGTGCTTTCTGCTCGAAACGCTCTACCTGCAAGGCGGACAGCCAGGAGTGAACCGTCAGCTTGGGAAGGGAAGCAAGAATGGAATAGCAAGGCGGATAAATCTCCGTCTGCCGCAACTCATCGTAACGCTGGCGGACAGACTCGGGACAAGGAAGCAGCACCTGGGGAACGAGTTCTCCATTGGTGCGGTATACATCGCAATTCGATTCCCCGACAACATGCAGGATAACCGTATCGTAGGCCCGGTCGCGGTCGTGTCCGTGGCGCAGCCAGTCCGAAGCTTGCGTGTGCACTTCGACATTGCCCACCCAGAGTGTGCCGTCAATTTTCAGCTTGGCGTTAAAGAAGTCGGGGCCTGCGTTGGTATTCGGCAGACCGGGATCTATCACTTCGACCGGTTGCCCGGAGGTGGTTCGAAGTACTTGCAAGGGAAATATTTTGTGTTTCCAAACGTAATGCAGTAGTTGTTCCATTGTTAACAAGACGTTAATGTAGAGCGCAAATGTAAGAAAAATCTTATCTTTGCGACCTATAGTTTGTTGATAAACTGAATATAATAGATAGAAACAATGAAAATTGCATTAATCGGTTACGGCAAAATGGGCAAAGAGATAGAAAGAATTGCCCTCAACCGCGGACATGAGATTGTCAGCATCATCGATGTCAATAACCAGGAAGACTTTGAATCGGCCGCCTTCAAAAGTGCCGACGTTGCCATAGAGTTCACCAACCCCATGGTGGCATACAACAATTACATGAAAGCTTTCAAAGCCGGTGTGAAACTCGTATCGGGCAGCACGGGATGGATGGCCGAACATGGAGACGAAGTAAAGAAACTCTGCACCGAAGGCGGAAAGACCTTGTTCTGGGCATCGAACTTCAGCCTGGGAGTAAGCATCTTCTCGGCCGTCAACAAATATCTGGCAAAGATTATGAACCAGTTCCCGACTTACGACGTGACGATGAGCGAAACGCACCACATCCATAAGCTGGATGCTCCAAGCGGCACAGCCATCACCCTTGCCGAAGGAATCCTGGAAAACATCGACCGCAAAGACAAATGGGTGAAAGGAACCCTCCAGGCACCAGACGGCAGCATCTCCGGCTCCAACGAATGCGCAACGGACGAACTGCCCATCAGTTCCATCCGCGAAGGCGAAGTGCCGGGCATCCACTGCATCCGTTATGACTCCGAAGCCGACAGTATCTCCATCATTCACGATGCCAAGAACCGGAAAGGCTTTGCACTGGGGGCTGTGCTGGCGGCAGAATATACAGCCTGTCACGAAGGTTTCCTGGGAGTAGAGGACTTATTCCCATTTCTAAAATAACACTATCCTCATTGAGTTACTATTAATAAACATAGCATTATGAGAAAAGCAACACGTGCCCAATGGATTAAGTTCGGTATCATCACTCTGCTATACCTTATCTTCCTCGTCTGGGTGAAAAGCTGGTGGGGACTGATTGTAGTACCCTTCATTTTCGATATCTATATCAGCAAGAAAATCCCCTGGGGCTTCTGGAAGAAATCGGAGAATCCTGCCGTGCGCAGCGTGATGAGTTGGGTAGATGCCATCGTCTTTGCATTGGTGGCCGTCTATTTCGTGAACATCTATGTGTTCCAGAACTATCAGATACCTTCTTCTTCGTTGGAAAAGTCGCTGCTGGTAGGCGATTTCCTCTACGTCAGCAAGATGAGCTACGGCCCGCGCGTGCCGAACACGCCGCTCTCCATGCCGTTGGCGCAGCATACACTGCCAGTGTTCAACACCAAATCGTACATCGAATGGCCTCAATGGAAGTACAAGCGCGTACCGGGCTTCGGCAAGGTGGAACGGAATGACATCGTGGTATTCAACTTCCCCGCCGGCGATACGGTAGCCACCAACTTCCAGCAGACGGACTTCTACAGCCTGGCCTACGAAGAAGGAAAGCGCATGTACCCCAACAAGGTAAATATGGACAGCCTGACCCGCAGCCAGCAACGCACCGTCTACGATTTGTATTACAATGCCGGACGCAACTTGATACGCTCCAACCCCAAAATGTACGGTGACATCGTGGTGCGCCCCGTAGACCGTCGCGAGAATTATGTAAAACGTTGCATCGGCCTGCCCGGCGATACGCTGCAAATCAAGGAAGGGCAAGTCTACATCGACGGAAAAGCCCTGAAAAACCCGGAAGAGATGCAGTTCAACTACTTCGTGCAAACCACAGGCCCGTACATCTCCGAAGATATGTTCCGCGAATTGGGCATCAGCAATGAAGACCAAACACTGATGACGGACGGCATGGGCTGGGAAGAGAATTTAGTGCAAATGGGACTGGACAACCGCGACGCCCAAGGCAGACTGACTCCGGTCTATCACCTGCCGCTCACCAAGAAGATGTACGAAACACTCTCCGGAAACAAGAAACTGATCAGCCGCATCGTTGTAGAGCCGGGTGAGTTCTCCGGACCTATGTACCCGCTGAATCTTTATACCAAGTGGGACCGCAACAATTACGGCCCTATCTGGATTCCGTCCAAAGGTGCTACCATCCAGCTGACTCCGGATAATCTGCCCATCTACGAACGTTGCATCGTGGCCTACGAAGGCAATAAACTGGAAGTGAAAGAAGACGGTATCTACATCAACGGACAAAAGACCGACAGCTATACCTTTAATATGGACTACTACTGGATGATGGGCGACAACCGCGACAAGTCTGCCGACTCCCGCTATTGGGGCTTTGTGCCCGAAGACCATGTAGTGGGCAAGCCTATCGTTGTATGGTTGTCACTGGACAAAGACCGCGGCTGGTTCGACGGCAAGATTCGCTGGAACCGGATATTCAAGTGGGTAGATAATATTAAATGATAATGAAGAAAGGATGGAAGGCAGCAAGTGCGATAGCCGGGGTAATACTCGTCGTAGTATTGCTTCGGGGTTGCGTTGCGACTTCCTACCTTATTCCGTCTTCCGGCATGGAGAACTCCCTGTATCGTGGCGAGCGAATCCTGGTGAACAAATGGAGCTACGGACTGCGCGTGCCGTTCATGGCGTTGTGGGGATATCACCGCTGGGCGGACAGTCCGGTGCAGAAAGAAGACATCCTGGTATTCAATAACCCCGCCAACCTCTCGGAACCGACCATCGACCGGCGGGAAGTTTTCATCAGCCGTTGCATCGGCACTCCTGGAGATACTTTACTGATAGATTCGCTTTTCTCGGTTGTCCCTTCAGAGAAGAATGCACCCGACCAGAAGTTTCTCTATTCCTACCCCAAAGAAAAGGAGCATCAATTGGATTCATTACTATCCATTCTCTCCATCAATCCCAACAGATTGTTAGGGCAGGATTCCGTGAAGAACGTACGCGGTTTCAGCCGTTACGAGCATTATCTGCTGGAACAAGCCATGAACGGGCACTGCTGGATAGAGCCTGTCACGAAAGAGGATTCCATAGAGGTATTGAAACCGCTGATTATTCCCCGGAAAGGGAGGGCAGTACGCGTTTATCCCTGGAACAGGACGTTGCTACGCAATACCTTGGTACTGCATGAGAAGAAGCAAGCCGAGATAAAGAATGATACGCTTTATGTGGAAGGCAAGCCCGTGCAGCATTGCTACTTCACAAAAGACTATTATTGGGTAGGTGCCAATAACTCGATCAATCTTTCGGACTCCCGGCTTTTTGGGTTTGTACCCAAAGACCATATCATTGGCAAAGCGTCGGTAATATGGTTCTCGAAGGAGAAAGGAACAGGTCTTTTCAGCGGGTATCGATGGGACAGGATGTGGAAGACGGTAGAATAAATAAAAAAACAGCAAATGAAAACAGTATTTCTTTCTTCTGCCTACTTGGCACCCGTAGAATATTATACGAAACTGTTGGCTTATGACAAGGTGTTCATTGAGCAGCACGACCATTATATGAAGCAGACCTACCGCAACCGCTGCACCATTGCTGCACCGGATAGCGAACTGGCTCTTTCCATCCCCACCGTCAAGCCGGACTCCCTGAAATGCCCCATGCGCGATATCCGCATCTCCGACCACGGCAACTGGCGGCACCTGCACTGGAATGCCATCGAATCGGCCTACAACCATACTCCTTTCTTTGAGTATTACAAAGACGATTTCCGCCCATTCTACGAGAGGAAATATACGTTTTTAATCGATTTCAACGAGGAATTATGCCGCCTTGTCTGTTCGCTCATAGATATTCAGCCCGATATGGAGCGCACCGCCGAGTATCGCACCACATTTGCCCCGGATGAAGCCGACTTCCGCGAACGCATCCATCCGAAAAAAGACTTCCGGCAAGAAGATTCAGAGTTCCTGCCACAACCCTATTATCAAGTCTTCCAGGAAAGGCTGGGATTCCTGCCCAACCTCAGCATCATCGACTTGCTGTTCAATATGGGACCGGAAAGCTTGCTGGTATTACAGCAGAGCATCACTTACTGAACTTCTGCAAGAACTCTGCCAAGTTCTCCCCTTCTTCCAGCCCCAGTTTCTTCCGCAGGCGGTAACGGCTGATCTCTACCCCACGGAGGGAGATATTCAGTAAAGGGGCTATCTCTTTGGAAAGCAGGTTCATCTTGATATAGGCACACAGCAGTTTATCCTTATTATTCAGTTCAGGATAAGCTTCCTCCAATCGCTTAAAGAAATCATGATGTACCGAGTCGAAAGTGCTTTCGAATGCTTGCAGGTCATCATCATGTTCCATATTCGTTTCAATCTGCCCCAAGAGTCGAAGCGTCTTCCGGCGGAGGGAAACCAGATTCTCTTCACTGATAGAGTGGGATATGCCCAGCACCTCCTTCTTGATGCCCAGCAGCATCTCATTCTTACGCACAATGTTCAAAGTAGTACGGATCAGTTCTTCGGACTTGTGATGTAACTCAGAGCGTAAGTTTTCCTCCTTCAGCGAGTCTATCTTCTGATCCTTCAGGTCACTCTCTTTCTTGAATTCCTGCTGCTGCCTGTAAAGTTCCAGTTCTTTCCGCATCAACAATCGTTTCCGGCTATCGGCTATACGATAATATACGTAGTAGAGTAGCAAAGCAATGGCTATTGTATATATCAAATAGCTCCACCAAGTACGATACCATGGGGGCAGTATTTCAAAGGCAAAAGTAGTAGTTACAGGAGTTGCCGATTTATCGGCAAGCAGTTTCACACTAAACACATACTTGCCTTCGCGCAAACCGGTAAACTCCTTCGTGTAGTTCTCGCCATATTCACTCCACTCACCCTCTTCACTCCCACTACTTAGCCTATAAGAGTAAAGGACAGCACGCATCTTATTATAATTATTAGCACTATATTCTATACGGAGGGAATTATGAGTATATGGAATAACCACCGGTCTGTCATCATACGAATAACTCCGGCCATAAATCAGTGAATCGCGTTGTCCCGTCAAGTATACTTTCCTGATCTGTAAGGTAAGAGGCATCTGATGTGACAACGACTGATGCAGCCTTATCAATGAAAAGCCTTCTTCGGTACCCACTACCACTTGTCCCTGGCCACCAAAATACACATCCTCAAAGTTTTCAATTAATGAGTTCCGCAAAAAAGCCTCATCATCTATCCGATAATACTCCTGTCTGGCCGTATCATAGTGCAACACTTTTAATACACCGTTTGCTACATACCAGATGTTTTTCAGAGAATCCGCCGTCAAATAAGTATAGGCAGTCCTTCCGTCCAACTGGTTTTCCAGCCACGTAAAGCGGTCCAGACAATCGTGTGTCTGATTATAGTGCCATAAGCCATTATGGGAAGTCACAACAATCTCATTATCGACTTTTGCCAAACAAGCATCGTAACCCGGAGGAAAAGCCTCACTATTATAGTCTTTAAACTTCTCTACCTGCCTTAAGTCTTCGGATAATATGATTCGGGATACGCCATCTTCTTTATTCGCTATCCACAGGGAATTAGTTGTATTCCCCACCAACATATCCTTGCACGAACGGTTAAAACCCTCTATCCTGCTGTCTACTATCCAACGGACTCCCTGTTTTTTCAACAGATACAATCCACTATATGTACCCGCTATCAATACATCCTCACGCCCTGCTACCGATATTATATCCCATACTCCCCGCGGACCGTCAAGATGTTCCAACCGATTGCCATCCACTACAAATATGCCATAATCCGAACAGCAGAACAATTTATTATCATATTCGCGAAGCGACCATATCTGACCACCTGTACCAGGCACAAAATCTACCGGATCTTCCTTATTCAACTGAGCAGGCACAGCCGTACAATACAACCCCTGATTGGTGCCCAAATAGAAACGACCCTGGTAACAACGCGATGTATATCCTGAACCGATAACAGACTTACCTCCATAAAGTGAAGCAATACGTGCATTCAAATGAATACAGTCAATGCCATTATCCAATCCTAACCATAAGTGTCCGGCTTCATCAAACACCATGCTCAATACCGTTTTGTTCTGCAGACCATTTCCGGTAGATATTACTTCCACCTCATTAGTATTCAGGTTCAGCAGGCAAACTCCACTTTGAATACTGCCCAATGCCAACAAAGAATCTTTCAATGCAGCACAGAAAAGCTGATTTTTACGGCAGAACTCGTCTGCAGCCGTCGTATACTTCTGTAGGGAAGTGCCATCATAAATAAACAATCCTTTATCCCGGCTTACAACAAGCAATTTATCCTGATAAGGCAACAAACCGCCAACTTTCACCGTATTCCCGATTTCAGATGTACTGCATATCTTCGCAAGCTCAGTTCCATTCAGTACCATCAAACCTTCCGCAGAAGTCACATAAAAGTTATTCCGAACTACTTGCGAAGAGTAGATATCCGAAAGAGCATCTATTTTATTCACTTTGCCATCTTCGAAATAAAAGAAACGGCGATCTGACTGGAAGTACACCCTGCCTTTGTCGGTCAGAATATTCCAGATTACTCCTACCGAGGTGGTTGGTGGCAGACTATCCGAAAGACATGTATAATCCAGCCCGCCGACAGAATTAGGAGAGAAATATCCGAATTGCCCCATTCCACCAATATAAATCCGTCCATCATGCCCCATTTTCAAAGCACGTGTCTTGGCGTTTCGGATGGGATATGTATTCCACTCTACCCCGTCGAACTCCAAAAGGCCTTTATTATTGGCTACATATATCCAACCATTGTCGTGTTGCTGGATATCCCAATTCTGATTAGCAGCTTTATAAGCATGCCTTGTATAATTTGTAATAGGCCTTTGCCAATCGGCTCGTAAAGGAACAGAGATCAATAGGAAGAAAAGACAGAATAGACTCAATATTCGATTCATAGTGGTCAACATTTCACATTTACAAGCACAAATATAACGCCTTTCCATAAAAAAGAAAGCTATCTATAAGAAAATCAAGTAGAAAAAAACGCTTCCACCCTATCAGTTCCAAAAGCAAGAAAAGCACAAACAAGAATAAGATGTATCATTCAAAAATAGCACACCACTGTTTATCAACACATTAATTATTCAGTGAGAAAGTCTTGATGTAGTCATAACAACCGATTGAGAAAGTTTTGATGTGGCTATTCTCTCGTAGTCAATGCACGATGCAATTACTTTTGCGCCGACGAAACGTCTATTTTATAATTAATTAAATCTATGTATTATGAGAAGAAAGATTTTTTCTTGGAAGCTGGCACAGCTACTTTCTTTCTGCTGTATGCTTCTTCTTATCAACTTGAATGTCCTTGCTCAAAACAGTATTACTGTTAAAGGACAAGTGGTGGACGGCACCACCAACGAGTCTCTCATCGGAGTTTCCATTCTCGAAAAAGGAACAACTAACGGTATCATCACTGACATTGATGGTAACTTTAGCCTTAACTCCTCTCCCAATTCTATCATTGTGATTTCTTATGTAGGTTATGTCACTCAAGAAATTCCGGCAAGTAACGTAAAAGGTATCATTCAACTGAAAGAAGATGCCCAAACGCTGGATGAAGTTGTTGTCGTAGGTTTTGGTACACAAAAGAAGGTGAACCTGACCGGTTCGGTAGCTACAGCCTCTGCCAAGGACCTCGAAGCACGTCCCGTAAGCAGTGCCGTGCAAGCATTGCAAGGTGTGATTCCAGGCTTGAACATCTCTAACAGCGGACATGGCGGTGAGCTGAATGCAAGCAAATCCATTAATATCCGCGGTAACGGTACCGTGGGTAAAGACGCCAACAACAACGATTATGCCAGTGGTTCACCGCTCATTCTGATTGACGGTATGGAAGGTGACCTTAACACCGTCAACCCGCAGGATATTGAAAGTATTTCTGTACTGAAGGATGCGGCCGCTTCTTCTATCTATGGCTCGCGTGCACCGTTCGGCGTTGTATTGGTGACTACGAAATCCGGAAAGTCCGGACGTCCGGTCATCAACTATAATAATAGTTTCCGCTTCAACACACCGGTCAAAATGCCAAAGATGATGAATGCCTGGGAATACGTGAACTTCTATGACGAAGCCATGTTCAACAAAAACAGTACCCACTACTATACAGAAGAGTATAAGCAAAAAGTAAAAGACTATGTTGACGGTAAGCTGGCGCCCAACGATGTGGCAGAAGCGCAAGGTAACGGCAAATGGAACTACGACTATACGTGGGGCAATGTAGACTGGCTGAAAGAGTATTATCGCGATTGGTCCAGTGCACAAGAACACAACGCCAGCGTCAGCGGCGGTACGGAGAAATTCACTTACTACATGTCAGCCAATTACCTGGGACAAAGCGGTTTCATGCGTTACGGTACCGACCATAACAAGCGTTACAACCTGACCGGAAAGATTTCTGCCCAGATCACAGACTATGTAAAGGTGGACTACTCCAGCCGTTACTCACGTACCGACTACGACCGTCCGAGTGTTATGTATAACGATTTCTATAATAACGTACTGCGTCGTTGCCGTCCGGTTCGTCCTCTGAAAGACCCTAACGGTTACTATATGTCCGACATCAACTACATTGAAGCCCTACAAAGCGGTGGCCGCCAGAATGAAATCAACGACGGACTTTCCCAACAAGTACGTGTCACCATCACCCCTATGAAGAACTGGAACATCATTGGTGAATTCAATCTGAAAACGGACAATAACTGGACGCACTACGAGCACAAACGTGTATATTCGCACATGGCCGATGACCCCGACAAAACGTATGTGGCCACCATGACCGGCCCCAGTGAAGACAAGGTATATGAATATGCCTACAAATCCCTCTTCCTGAATCCTAATGTATATACAAACTATAACATCACCCTCGGTCAGCACACAATTGCCGCTACGGCAGGTATGCAGATTGAGCGCCAGAAATACCGTGATGTAAGTGCACAACGTGCCGACATGATTTCTACCGATCTCCCTGTACTCAACCTCACTACAAGTTCCCAATCCTATGGCATTTCGGGTGTAGTGCAAGAATGGGCCAGTGCAGGTTTCTTCGGTCGTGTCAATTACGACTTTGCCGGTCGCTACCTGATAGAAGGTAATCTTCGTTACGACGGTTCTTCCCGTTTCCGCCGTGACAACCGCTGGATTCTGACGCCTTCTTTCTCACTTGGTTGGAATATTGCCCGTGAAGCTTTCTTCGAACCGTTGGCCGATAAGATTTCTACCTTAAAGTTGAGAGTATCTTACGGTACACTGGCCAATGCCAACATCTACAATTGGTATCCTACTTATCAGACTATGAACGTAAAAGCTTCCAATGGTAGCTGGCTCATCAACAATGCCAAGCCCAATACAGCCGAAGCACCGAAACTTGTATCATCCTCACTGACTTGGGAAAAAATCAAGAATACCAACATGGGGTTGGATGTAGCCGCCTTCAATAACCGTCTGACCGGTTCTTTCGACTACTTCATACGCAAAACCGAAGATATGATGGGTCCCGGAATCGAACTGCCGGCCGTACTGGGTACCAGCGTACCGCCAACCAATAACACCGACATGAAGACTTACGGATGGGAACTCCAAATCGGCTGGCGCGACCAGATCGGCGAATTCAGATACGGAGCCAAGTTAAGCCTTTCCGATTCACAAAGCAAGATTCTGCGCTATGGTAACCCTACCGGTTCTCTCTCCAAATATGTAGAAGGAGAACTCATCGGTAACATCTATGGATATACCACCATCGGCATTGCCAAGACTGATGAAGAAATGCAGCAACACCTCGCTTCATTACCCAATGGCGGACAGAACGCATTAGGCAACCAATGGGCAGCCGGCGACATCATGTATGCCGACCTCAATGGTGACGGTAAAATCAACAATGGAAGCAATACCATCAACGACATGGGCGATATGAAGAAAATCGGTAATACAACACCGCGCTTCATGACCGGTATCAATTTGGACGCCGCATACAAAGGATGGGACTTACAGATGTTCTGGCAAGGTGTACTGAAACGCGATTGGTGGCCGGGTGACAGAAATATGACTTTCTGGGGTGTAACAGACGGTGAATGGTGGTCTACCTCTTTCAAAGATCACCTCGACTACTTCCGTACTTCGGACAACCCGCTGGGCGAGAATCTGAACTCTTACTATCCGCGTCCTGTATTCAATACGAAGAACAATAAGACCCAGACCCGCTATTTGCAGAATGCAGCCTATATGCGTCTGAAGAACATTCAAATCGGTTATACCTTCCCCAAAGTGTGGGTCAGCAAGATTATGCTGCAAAACCTGCGTGTCTTTGTTTCGGGCGAGAACCTGCTGACTATTACCAGTCTTAGCGATACTATGGACCCGGAAACATGTGGTGCCGGTTACCAAGACACCGAACAGGCAAATGGCACGGTATATCCGTTGGCAAAGACAATATCATTCGGATTAAGTGTTAACTTCTAAAACAAGAGCAGAATATGAAAACTATAAAATATAAACATATCGTAAAAGGAATCGTTCTGGGATGTATGCTCATGACCGGAACCAGTTGTGACGATTTTTTGGATATTACGCCGCCTTCTGATGTAGCTCCCGAAAATTACTTAGTAGAAGAAAGCCAGTTGGCTGCCTATACCATCCGTTACTATACAGATAATTTCTCCTCACTGAACGGCCAATATGGAGATGAGGAGATGGCAACGGACAACGCTACTACCCGTAACTCCAACAATCGCTACCTTATCGGCGAATGGAAGACTCCGGCAAGCGGTGGCGAGTGGGATTTCAACAAAATCTATACACTCAACTATTTCATCCAGTCTTCCGAAAAGAATCTGGAAGCCGGAAGCATCAAAGGCAATGCCACCAACATCAAACACTACATCGGTGAAGGATACTTCCTGCGTGCTTATCAATACTTCTACCGTTTGCGCAAGCTGGGCGACTTTCCGATTATCAAAGAAGTATTGCCCGATAACAAAGAAGCGCTGATTGAAGCTTCCAAGCGCCAACCGCGCAATGAAGTAGCACGCTTCATCCTTGAAGATCTGGATAAGGCAATCAATTACCTGACCAATAATCCCGATGGCGGCAAGGCACGTATCACCAGAAATGCAGCGCTTGTATTGAAAGCACGCGTAGCCTTGTTCGAAGCCACCTGGGAGAAATACCATGCCGGTACAGCGCTTGTACCCAATGGTACAGGATGGCCCGGAGCAGAGAAAGACTACAACAAAGGATATCAATTCCCCAGTGGCAGTGCCGAAGCCGAAATCAATTTCTTCCTCGACCAGGCTATCAATGCATCACAAGAAGTAGCCGAGGGCGTGACGCTGACATCCAACAATGGTGTCATACAACAGTCCTCAGCCGATGCTGCCAACGACTACTACGATATGTTCGCCAGCCAGAATCCGAACGGATACTCCGAAGTACTGATGTACCGCCCCTACAACCGTGATTTGAGCATTGGTACAGACTATAACCATCACATCTACTACGGTTATGCACGTGGTTATACACACCAGATGGAACATTCTTTCCTGATGAAGAATGGCCTGCCCGTTTATGCAGAAGGCAGCGGCTATAAAGGCGATGATTACATCGGCGACACCAAGATAGACCGTGACGACCGTTGGCGCCTCTTCATGAAAGCTCCCGGAGAAGTGAAGACGTTTATCAACACCACCAGTCCCGAATACTTCTCCGCTACCCCGATGGTTTACTCGGACGACGTGAAGTATTCTACTGCTACAGGTTACCTGCTGGGTAAAGGTTACTCCCACGACCTGAAAGACCAGGATTTGAATAAAGACCAGACAGCTGCAATCATATTCCGTGCGGCAGAAGCTTACATTACTTATATTGAAGCTTACTACGAGAAGAACCACAAGCTGGATGATAAAGCTGATAAATACTGGCGTGCCCTGCGCAACCGTGCCGGCATCGATCCCGATTATACCAAGACCATTGCCGCTACCGATATGTCCAAAGAAGCGCTCTATGACTGGGGTGCCTACTCTACCGGCCAACTGATAGACAAGACCCTGTACAATATCCGTCGCGAACGCCGCAACGAGTTTATCGGCGAAGGATATCGCTACAGCGACCTGCTTCGTTGGCGTGCTATGGACCAGTTAAACGGCTTCCAGATAGAGGGTATCAAATTGTGGGGCCCCATGATAAAGGATTATGAAGCGGCAGGATTGATGGACAACCTCATCTATGGTAAGAGTGATAAGGAAAATACCATCTCTTCACCGGAACTGAGCGAATACGTACGTCCATACCAGGTGGCAACAACCGGCCTCTATTACAACGGGCTGACTTTCTGCCAGGCACATTATCTGACCCCGATTGCTGAAAGTCACTTCCTGATTACGGCTTCAGACGGTGCAACGGTAAGTACCTCACCCATCTACCAGAATCCGGGATGGCCTACCAAAGCTAATGAACCTGCCGAAAGATAAATTTTCTTTCATGAATTGTTTGAGAGGACAAGAAACATATATGTTTCCTGTCCTCTCTTCTTTTTATAATATAACGTTCGGGATAAGTAAACGCGTAAAGCCCTGTTTTTATCCTCCATTCTCCCTATTTTTAACCCTATAAAGCCCTATTTCTATTTCGTTAGACCTCAGTCGACCTTTCATTAAACCTTGGTTAACCTTTCGCCCGACCATGGTTAATCTTTCGTTAGACATATATCTAACGAAATAAAAACGACACTTTACGAGTATAAAGTTCCCCGTCCGGAGGGTAAAAAGCCCCACATCTCCGACTAAAGAAGCCGATCTTGACTTCTCGGTTAAATCCCCTACTTCGAAAACCGCTGCAGGAACTCCGTCAGATTGTCCCTCTCGCCCAGGTCCAGCTTCCTGCGCAGGCGGTAGCGACTGATTTCCACCCCACGCACCGAGATATTCAGCAAGGGGGCAATCTCTTTGGTGAGCAAGTTCATCTGGATATAGGCACACAGCAGTTTCTCCTTGTTGTTCAAGTCGGGATAGGCTTCCGACAGATTCTTGAAGAAATCATGGTGCACGGAGTCGAAGGTACTCTGAAACGCCTGCAAGTCGTCATCATGCTCGATGTTCGTTGTAATCTGTCCCTGCAGGCGCAGTACCCGGCGGCGAAGCGCTGTCTGGTCGTTCTCGTTCAGGGAATGGGAGATGCCGTCTACTCCTTTCTTGAGTTCCAGCAGCATTTCGTTCTTCCGTACGATGTTCAGGGTGGTACGCACCAGTTCTTCGGATTTATGCCGCAGTTCGGACTGCAAGTTTTCTTCCTTCAAGGAGTCAATCGTCCGGTCCTTCAAGTCGCTCTCTTTCTTGAACTCCTGCTTCTGGTGATAAAGCTCCAACTCCTTCTGCATCAGCAGATGCTTCCGAAAACTCACAATGCGGCGATAGATATAGTACAGCAGCAGAACTGCCGCCGATGCGTAGACCAGATAGCTCCACCACGTACGATACCACGGTGGCAAAATTTCAAAAGTAAAGGAGGTAACCGGCGGCTCTTCTCCCTTATCCGCCAGCAGCCTTACACTAAAAGTGTATTTCCCTTCGGGCAGACCGGTAAACTCTTTCGTGTTGTTTTCGCTGTATTCGCTCCAATGCCCTTTTTCACTGTCGTTGCTCAGGCGGAAAGAGAAGAGAGTGGGTTGGGACGATCCGTAATCGCTCACGCTGTATTCTATGCGGAGCGAATTGTGTGCGTATGGGATGAGTACCGCCTCATCGTCATAGCGATAACTGCGTCCGTATATCAACGAGTCCCGCTGTCCCGTGAGATACACCCGGCGGATTTGCAGGGATAAAAGGTTCTTTCCGGTGGTGGCAAGCGGCAGTTCCAGCTTGGAGAATCCGTCTTCCGTACTGATGATGGCACTGTTGCCCACCACGGACACACTCTCGAAGTTCTCGACCAGCGCTCCTTTCAAGAAACACTCGACCTGCCGGGCATACGTCTTCTTACCCCAGTCATAGCGCAGCAGTTTCAAGATTCCACCCGCCGCATACCAGATATTGTTCCCGTCATCCTTATATATATAGGAATATGCAGTCTTTCCATCGAGCAGGCGCTCCATCTCCCGGTATTCTACCAGACTGTCCTTCTTCTGGTCGAACCTCCACAGTCCGTAATGGGAGGCCACCGCTATTTCACTCCCTACCCACGACAACTGGGCATCGTAATCGAAGGGAAAATGATTGTACTTTTTCTCCTGCCTGACCTTGCGCAAGTCATCCGACAGCAGCAGCCGATAGACACCCCGTCCCTTATTCGTCATCCACAGATAGGTGGAGCTTTCTGCCAGCAGGCTCTTACAGGAAAGGTCACAATTCTCAATCTTTGTCACTACTGTCCAGCGGTTCTGCTTCTTCATCAGCAGATAGAGTCCCCGGTTCACTCCGTACGTACCGGCTATCAACACATCTTCGTGATTGGGCAGAGGGACGATGCTGCGCACTCCTTTTATACCATCAATCCGCTCAGTGCCACGGTCGTCACCGATGACAAAGATGCCGTCGTCTGAGGCGCAGAACAACTTGTCATCATATTGCAGGAACGACCACATCTGCCCTTCGGTTCCTTTAACAAAGTTCATCGGAGTATCCCTGTCCGAAGCACCGGGAAACTCCGTGCGATAGACGCCCTGGTTGGTGCCCAGATAAAGAGATCCGCGGTAGTAACAAGAAGCATATCCCGAGCCTATTTGCAAATCGGTACCTCCATAGAGGGAGGAAAGGCGGGAATTCAGATGTATGTAGTCGATACCGTTGTCAAGCGCCAGCCAAAGATTGCCTTCCACATCGAACAGAAGTCCGTGCACCGTTTTATTCTGCAGCCCGTAATCGGTGGAAATCCGTCTGGCCGCTCCCGTCTCCAGATCCAGCAGACAGATTCCGTCCTGCACGGAGCCCAGCGCCAACAACGAACCGCGAATGTCGGCACCATACATGTGTTTCTGCAAAAGAAAGTCCTCAATGCCGGTGGCATACTTATGCAGAGTGACCCCATCGTAGATGAAGATCCCGTGACTGCGCGTCACCAGCAAGATATTACCTTTATAAGTCAGCATGGACACAATCGTGAAGGTCCGGGTCAGTTCTGTGCCGGGCACGGGTATAAAGTCCTTCCCCTCCAGCATAAGCAAGCCTTCTTCCGAAGCTATATAAAGTTTATGATTAAGAAGCGCGGAACTGGAAATCTGGTTTCCATAATCCACGTATTCCGTACGTCCGTCTTTCGGATGGAATATATAGCGGTCTGCCTGAAAATAGACCTGCATCCCGTCTACCAGTATATTTCTGACAACACCCATATTGATATAGGACAGCAAGCTGTCGGACAAGGCCCGGTAGCGCAATCCGCCCAGATTATCCGGTTCGAAGTAGCCGAACTGCCCGATTCCCCCCACATAAATCCGGCCGTCGCCACCTTTCTTCACCGCTCTCATCTTGGCGTTCCGAACAGAATATAGATTCCAGTTCATGCCGTCAAATTCCAGCAGTCCTTTGTTGTTGGCAACGTATATCCATCCGTTGTCATATTGTTCCAACATCCAGTTTTGGGTTCCTGCCTGATAGGCATGCCGGGTATAATTCGTAACAGGACATTGCCAGCCGGCTCTTGCCGAAGTGGATATCAACAGAAATAGAAGAAAAAAAAGAAGATAAGAGTGTTCTCGTTTCATGGCAAACACATTTCAAGAGTTATGGCAACAAAGATAATGACTTTCTGCAATAGTACGTCTGATGTAATTGTTTTTAATACTAAATCACTATTTATCAGAGCATTAAAAAACAAGAATTTCCTATCTGATGTAATCGGAATACAGCCTTGAGAAAACTTTGATGTAATATCTTACACTTTTCGAACAGAGCATAAAGCTATATTTGCCTCGCTTTAACGCAAAAACACTTATTAATTAATTAAATCTACGTATTATGAGAAGAAAGATTTTTTCTTGGAAAAAGATGCAGTTACTATTGCTTTTCTGCTGCATGCTTTCCCTCTCTGACTTAGGGGTATTTGCCCAAAGTAGCATCGCCATCAAAGGGCAAGTGGTGGATGCCGGAAACAACGAACCGCTTATCGGCGTATCTATTCAGGAAAAAGGTACGGCCAATGGAGTAATCACGGATATCGACGGAAACTTCACCTTGAATGCACCCGCCGAATCCACCATTGTATTCTCTTATATAGGATATAAGACAGTCGAAATGAAAGCCACTGCAGTAAAGGGTATCATTAAACTGACTGAAGACTCCCAATCATTACAGGAAGTGGTAGTTGTGGGCTACGGTGTACAGAAGAAGGTGAACCTCTCGGGCTCCGTATCTGCCATTGAAGGAGACAAGATTGCCGCCAAACCGTCCAGCAATGCCATGGCCGCCTTGCAAGGCGAACTTCCGGGTGTCACCATCACACGCAACAGCGGACAGCCGGGCAGCGAAACGTCGGGCATGCAGATCCGTGGCGCCTCCTCCGTCAACAAGACTTCCACGCTGATACTGATTGACGGTATAGAAGGCGACCTGGCCTTGGTCAACCCCAATGACATCGAATCCATCTCCGTATTGAAGGATGCTGCCTCTTGTGCTATTTACGGTGCACGCGCCGCAGCCGGTGTAGTGCTTGTCACCACCAAGAACGGAACGGAAGGCAAGCCCCGCATCACCTACAACGGCTATTATGCCATCAATACTCCGGGGAACATGCCCGAACGCCTCACGGCTTGGGAAGAGCAAAGCTTTATCGACCAGAGTCGCATCCCCACCACGGGCAAGACGGAATGGAATGAGGAAAAGGCTTCCTGGGTAGGAAACCCGAACTTCAACTCACGCCCGCTGTCCAACGGCCGCTGGGACCTTTTCGAAGCAACCAACTGGGTAGCTGAAGGCACCAAGAAGAGTACGGCACAGCAGAACCACTCTGTTTCCATCAGTGGTGGCAGCAAGAATATGAACTATATGATGTCTGCCAACTACTACACCAAAAACGGTTTGCTGAAGTACGGCACAGACAGCAACGACCGCTACAACCTGCTTGCCAAAGTCAATGCCACTGTCAACAAGTTCGTGGACTTAGGATTGAACGTACAGTACCAATCCACCGAAGTGGAACAGCCTTCCTACGGATCTACCGGCTTGTTCAACTTGCTCTATTCCAGCCGCGGACGTCAGCCTATCTATAATCCGGAAGGAGACGAGAGCGGCAACATATACAACGGTGACTTACAGGCCAACGCCATCGACATTATGAAGAACGGCGGTATGAAAAGCACCAAATACGAAGCTTTCACCGGCAAGGCAAACGTGGCGATCAAGGACATCGTAAAAGGCTTGCGCATCAACCTGAGCGCTTCGCGCAAAGCCGGTTACTACATGGAGAACAGCGTGACGCGTACCTTATTATGGAAAGACCGCGTAGGTAACAGCGTCCGCAGCAGTTTCGGTACGCCCAACTCACTCTACAAGAAAAAGAATTCCGATTATCATGATTTGGTGGAAGCTACCGTAAACTATACCTTCAACCTGCAGGAGAATACGCACAACTTCAATATCCTGGCCGGTACTTCCTACGAAAGATACCGCAAGGACGAAATGGATGCCACTGCCAGCAACATGAACTCCAATGACTTTTTCTCTTTCAACTATTATGACTCTTCCATAAACACCAATACTAAAATCGGTGACAACATCGAACCATGGAAAATGATGTCCTACTTCGGACGTATCAACTATAACTTCAAGGAACGCTACCTGCTGGAAGCCAACGTACGCTACGACGGAAGTTCCCGTCTGACACCCGACAAGCGCTGGAAAGCATTCCCGTCTGTTTCCGCCGCCTGGCGCATCAGCGAAGAAAGCTGGTTCAAGGTGGACTGGATAAGCCAACTGAAGCTGCGCGCCTCTTGGGGACAACTGGGCAATGGTGCCATTCTGGGACTCTACGATTACATTCCGTTAATCAACGACAGCCAAAAAGACATGCCCGCCAGCTATATGGGCGAGAAATGGTTCTACCAGGCAGACCTGGCATCCAAGGAAAAGACTTGGGAAACGATTGAGACGACCAATATCGGTTTTGACTTCGGGTTTCTCAACAACCGCCTGACCGGTAGCTTTGAATACTACTGGAAGTACAACAATGACATGCTCGCCTCCCTTCAGTTACCTCACCAGATAGGTATCAACGTACCCAAAATGAACTTCGGTAAACTGAAGACGTGGGGTTGGGATTTCAATATCGGCTGGAAAGACAAAATCAAAGAGGTCAGCTACCAAGTTAACTTCAACCTCTCCGACAGCGACAACAAACTTGTACAATACGACGGTGCCAGCAACCTTTACGACGGCTCTATCGAACTGCTGGAAGGCTATTCACTCAACACTATCTGGGGCTACAAGACCGACGGCTTCTGGAAAAGCCGCGAAGAATACCTGAAGTACAAGGAAGACCATCCGGGCTACAAATCCTTCAACGACGGAAAAGTGGCCGGCGGCGACGTGAAGTACGTAGCGCAAGGCAACCCCGACCATGAAATCGGCGTAGGTGGTGCTACTCCCGAAGATCCGGGCGACCTGGTATGCCTCGGCAGCTCCAATCCCCGTTATCTTTACGGCATCAACCTGGCTGCCCAATGGAAGGGTTTCGACATCTCCGTCATGTTCCAAGGTGTGGGAAAACGCAAGGTGGTCATCGACCCCTCCGCTTTCGCTCCGCTCTATCAAGACTACATGATGCCGTGGACCATCCACCGCGACTATTGGACCGAAGACAACCAGAATTCCTTCTGGCCGCGTCTTTACCAATACAAAGGCGACAACTTCAACTTCAAGACTTCGGACAGATGGGTGCAGAACGGCGCTTATATCCGCCTGAAGAACGTGACTGTAGGCTACACGCTTCCGGTTCTCAAAAAGTACGTGGAACGCATCAGAGTATATGTCACCGGAGAAGACATCTGGGAGCACAGCAACATGCTTTCCGTATTCGACCCTGAAGTAGGCAACAAGGCAAACAGAAACATCTATCCGTTCTTCCGCACCTGGACCCTCGGCTTAAACGTTACATTCTAAACCCCAATGATTATCATGAAAAAGATATATGCATTATTCGCTACCGCTCTGCTTGTTGCCAGTTGCTCGCTGGACGTAGAGCCTGAGACTAAATTGGCAGACACCAACTTCTGGAAATCAGAAACCGACTTGCGCGGCGCCTGCAACAGACTTTATATCGACCTGCCCGGTTTCTCACACGACAAACGCTCGGACGAGCTGGTAGGTCCCAACCAGGACGGAGTGTCCAGCGGCAACCGCAGTGTGCCCGGCACATCCAATGACTGGACATATCCTTACAACCGCATCGGCGTGTGCAACAACATCATCATCAAAGGTGAAACGGCCCCCATCGCCCAGGAAACCAAAGACCGCTGGATAGCCGAAGCACGTTTCTTCCGTGCCTACCACTACTTTGACTTAGTGAAGAAATATGGTGACGTGCCTTTGATTCTCAAAGTATTCGATTCTACCAGTGACCCGGATGTCAAACGTGCACGCGACCCGCGTGAGGACGTGATTCAGCAGTGCTACAGCGACCTCGACTTTGCCGCGCAACATCTGCCGCAGATAGACAAGCTGACCGGTTCCGACTGGGGACGTGTGTCCCGGTCTGCCGCCCTTGGCATGATGGTGCGCATCGGACTGTATGAAGGTACTCACAAGAAATACCACCAGACAACCGGAGGCGACTACAAGGCACACTTGAAAAAAGCCGTCGATGCTGCCGAAACCATGATTTATACGGAAAAGAAACATTCCCTCTACCCCGACTTCACGAAACTGTTCCTGTTTGACGGCGAGGGAGATAAAAACAAGGAAAGTGTATTCGTCAAGATTTACGGACCGAATGACGCAGGCATCATCACACACAACAATTCACGTGGGCTGGAGAATACCGCTGCCGTAACCCGCAGCATGGTGGACAACTTCCTCTATACGGACGGACTGCCCCGTGAGAAGTCTTCTTTAGTGATACGTCCGGAAGTGAAGTACGCCGACATTCTTGAGAACCGTGACCCACGTCTCGCCATGACCCTGTACTCCGTAGGCGAACAGGCTTACAAAGGAGCCTATACACCATTCAAGACCGACGACCAGGCACATGGCTACGGCTATCCCATTAAAAAGGGTTTCATCATGAGCGAATGGTCAACCAATAGCAAGGAGACGCTGGACAAGATGATTATCCGTTATGCCGAAATCCTGATCTCCTACGCAGAAGCTTTCTATGAATATAACGGAAGTATCAGTGATGAGAAACTGGACGAAACTATCAACACCGTACGCCGTCGTGCAGGCTTCAACACGATGCTTACCAACGCCTTTGTACAAGCCAACGGCCTGAACATGCTCGATGAAATCCGCCGGGAACGCATGGTGGAATTTATAGATGAAGGTTTGCACTACGACGACATCATCCGCTGGAAAACAGCCGAAAAAGTATTGCCCAATGCTGTTCTCGGCCTGCTCTACAATGCCGACGAGACTCCCGTCAAAGAGAAAGAACTGGGCGGACGACTAACCGACGCCGACGGCAAGTACAAGGGCGAAAAGCTTTATGATGAAGGCAATATCTTCGTCATTGAAGAAGCCGGTTCACGTAACTTCGACCCGGCAAGAGATTATCTCTACCCGATTCCGACTTACGAAATCAGTACCTCCGGCGGTAACATCAAACAGAATCCTAATTGGGGCAATGCTAAAGATTAATGATATAACAATAAGAAGAAAGATTATGAAAAAGATTATGATACTTTTGGCAATGGTTGCCACTTGCGGTTTATTCAGCAGTTGTGGCGATGATGACTGGAGCAACAACAATCCGGCCATGGAACACATCTATTACTACGGATTGGGTAATGTGAAATATCCCGGTGGCAACGAACTGCAATACAATGTGGAACAAGGAGAAATCGTAGAAGTCCCTACTTACTTCTTCAGCGCCTACAAACGTTCGTACAGCCCGGTAGTGAACTACTATACCTCCGCCGTGCCTCAAAACAAAGAGAATACGGAGCCTCAACTGGTATGCGGCACCGACTACCAGGTAGTGGACCAAAGCGGTACGGTCCTGACTCCCGACGCCAACGGCGGCTACAGCATGACGTGGCCCAATGCGTTGCAAGGCAGTCAACCTGTTTTCATCAAGGCCTTGAATGGAAAGAAGGGAAAACTGCGTGTACTAACCTTTGATCCCACCAAGACGATTGATCCCACAGATGTAAGCACCACTACCATCGCCAAGACAAACGAATATGAAGTACGTGCCTTCAGTGAGAACTATTATGTAACGGTGAACATCAAATAGCTTCACGTTTTCTTTATTTGGATTGAAAGATTGTATTCAAGGTAGGAGTGGTGGAAGCACCTGAAATAATTCCGGTTCCACCACTCTTTTTTCTACATACTGATGCCAACAACTTCATTCCCAATAAAATGAGAAACGGAAGAGAAATCCCCGATGTAGTTAAAAAGAGAACAGAGAGAAAGTTTTGATGTACTCTGACTTATGTAAAGTTCATACAATTATCGTAACTTTGCTCCTATTAATCATTCTGTAACCTTTTACCATGAAGAGACTGAACCATCCCTACAGACACAAAGTGGCAACATGGATCATAGCCACTGTCCTCGCTTCATTCATTGTATCACCCTGCATTGCGCAACGGGAGACTCAAACCATCAACGACAGTTGGAAGTTCCTGAAAGGCGAATGCGCCGCCGCATCAGACAGCGCCTTCGACGACAGTCAATGGAGCAGCATCCATCTGCCCCACACTTGGAACACCGATGCTTATACGGAAAAAGATTATTACCGTGGCACCGGATGGTATCGCCGTCCCGTCCATATCCCCGGCAGCTGGGAAGGGAAACAGATATTCCTGAAGCTGGACGCAGCCAGTAAGGCAGCCACCATCTATATAAACGGAAAACAAGTGGACGAACATACGGGGGGATATACTGCCTGCACCTTCGACATCACGCCGTTCCTTTCCGCCGGAAAAGCCAACACACTGGCTATCCGTGTGGACAATTCCCGAATGGATATCCCTCCTATTTCGGGTGATTTCACTTTCTTTGGCGGCATCTACCGCGATGTATGGCTGACGGCAGTACCCAAGCAGCACTTCAATCTGGCGAACCATGGCTCCGACGGCATCTTCATCAGCACCCCCCAAGTATCTGAAGAACAAGCCACCGTATCCATTCGCGGAGAAGTAAAGAACGATGCGCAAGAGAAAGCGGCTCTCGAACTGACACACTCCATCTACCAACCGGACGGAACCCTTCTGCAAACGCTCAAACAATCGATACAACTGAAAGCAGGAGAAACCTACGCTTTCCACAACGAAAGCTCCCCCATCCTCCATCCCCAACTATGGACGCCCGAAACTCCCGCCCTCTACCGGGTGGAAACGACCTTGCGCAACCGCAAGACAAAAACCGTCCTGGACCAAAGCAGCCACCATACCGGTTTCCGATGGTTCCGCTTCGACAGCAATGAGGGCTTCTTCCTCAACGGAAAGCCCTACAAACTGCGCGGCATCTGTCGCCACCAGGACCAAAAGCCCATCGGTGTGGCCCTGACGGACGAGATGCACCGCCGTGACATGAAACTGATGAAAGAAATGGGTGCCAACTTCATCCGCATTTCCCATTACCCGCAAGACGATGCCCTGCTCGAAATGTGCGACAAACTGGGAATGCTGGCATGGGAAGAGATTCCCATCATCGACATTGTGCCCGATACTCCAGGCTATGGCGACAACTGCGAACGCAATCTGCGGGAAATGATTCGCCAGCACTACAACCACCCTTCCGTCATCGTTTGGGGATATATGAACGAGATTCTACTCGTCACCCAACGGAAGTACAAGACCGAAGCAGAACTGAAACCCGTCATAGAGCGTACCCTGGCACTTGCCAACAGGCTGGAGAAAGTCCTGAAAGAGGAAGACTCCACCCGGCTGAGCACCATGGCATTCCATGGCAGCAACAGTTACAACGAAACCGGACTGAGCAATATCACCGATGTCGTAGGCTGGAACCTGTACCAAGGATGGTATGGCGGCGATGTCACCGGATTTGAAAAATACCTGGCTCAGCAACACCGCGACTATCCCACCCATCCTATGATTGTCAGCGAATACGGTGCCGGTTCAGACAAGCGTCTACATTCGCTGGTTCCCCATGCCTTTGATTTCAGCATCGAATATCAGCAGAAGTACCTCGAACACTACCTGCCGGTGCTGGAAGAAACACCCTACATCTGCGGAGGCACCCACTGGAACTTCATCGATTTCTCTTCCGCCCTGCGGGATGAATCCATGCCGCGCATCAACAATAAGGGGCTGGTTTATGCCGACCGTACCCCCAAAGACGTATATTACTATTACCAGGCAACCTGGCGCAAGGATATTCCGGTTCTGCACATTGCCAGCCGCGACTGGACCCGGCGCACCGGCGTACAGCAAGGTGATGCTCCCGTCCTGCTCCCGGTAAAGATATACACCAACCTTCCTGAAGTAGAACTCTTTATCGATGGAAAGTCCTTAGGGAAACGCAGTGTTGAGAACCAGACTACGACTTTCGAAGTTCCATTCAACAGTAAAGTACCTTTCCTCTTCGCACAAGGCAGCTACCAGGGAAAGACGGTACAAGATGGACTGAAAGTACACTTCACCCCCATTCCGGCAAATCTGAACAGCGCTGCCAACCTGAAAAATCTGGAACTGGCGGTCAACGTAGGAAGCCAATGCTTCTACACCTCCGACGAGAGCCAACTGACCTGGCTCCCCGACCAACCTTATAAAGAAGGCAGCTGGGGATTCATCGGCGGTAAAGAACAAGGCACGCAGACCGAGATACGAAACACCGCCGACGGCCCCCTGTTCCAAACCCTCAGAACCGACATCGAAGGATATCGCTTCGACGCTCCGAAAGGAGTCTACGAGGTAGAACTTCTCTTTACGGACATTTTCCGCCAGAACGCCACCGCAGCCTACCTGCTGGATCGCAGCGGTCAGCAAGAGAACCGCGAAAACGCATTCAGTATCTCCGTAAACGGAACCGTACTGGAAGAAAGCCTTTCTCCCTGCCGGGAAAGCGGTTACTTCCATGCACTGCGGAAGAAGTACTACATCACCAATAACGAAGACCATATCGAGATACGCTTCCACTCCGGCAGTGGAACCTGTTTCCTGAATGGCATTAAACTCCGAAATATTTATTAACCGATAAAACAGAAAACCCCATGAAATCGAGAGTAGCACAATGGACATTTGCTTTATTGCTTCTGACAGCCTCTGCACAAGCACAGTCCATTTGGGATGCAACGCATCTTGCCAACGTAAAACAGTCCATCCGGGAGCCGTTCTATGCCTCCGCTTATCAAGAGCTTCAATCAAAGGCAGACAAACTGCTGGATGTACAACCCCTTTCCGTCATGCTGAAAGAGAAGACACCGGCCAGTGGCGACAAGCACGACTACATGAGCCAGGCACGATACTACTGGCCCGACCCTACAAAACCGGACGGTCTGCCCTACGTCAGCCGTGACGGCCTCTCCAACCCCGAATTAGAGAAGTTGGACCGCAACCGCCTGGGCATAACCGCCGAACGCATCACTACCCTTGCCCTCGCCTGGTACTTCAGCAACGACGAGCGATATGCGCAAAAAGCCACAGAACTGGTCCGCGTATGGTTCCTCAACAAAGACACGCGTATGAATCCCAATCTGCGTTATGCCCAAGTCATTCCCGGCCGATACAACAACGAAGGTCGTTGCTACGGACTGATAGACACTTATTCTTTCGTGGAGATGCTGGACGCTCTTCCTCTGTTAGAGCAGTCGAAAGCATTCACAGCGAAAGACAGCAAACAGTTGAAGACATGGTTTGCCAAGCTGACCGACTGGATGTTGACCAGCGAGCAAGGCAAAGAGGAAGGTGCCGGCGCCAACAATCACAGCGTGGCCTACGACGCACAAATCATTGCCTTCTCCCTCTACACCGGCAATATAAAGAAAGCGCAGGAAGTCATCAACGTCCTGCCCGAAAAGCGCATCTATCCGCAAATAGAACCGGACGGAAGCCAGCCGCAGGAACTGCGCCGTACCCTCGCCTTCCACTATTCGCAATACAACCTGACGCACTTCATCGACATCATGCTGATGGCAAAGAAACTGGGCAGCAACATCGACAACGCCACTTCCACCGACGGACGGAACTTCTACAAAGCGATGGATTTCCTGACTCCATACCTGGGAAAGAGCCTCAACGAATGGCCCTACCAGCAGATAAGCGGATGGGAAAACTCACAGCAGCACTTCTGCAAAGACCTCTACCGCACGGCTGTCTACCTAAATCCTGCCCGCAAGGATTACCTGCGACTTTATGACGCACACCGTGTGCTGAACCTGCGCGACCCCTTCAACCTGCTTTATGTGCAGGCCTCCGAAACGGACAATGCATACGCCTTTGCCGCCGGACAGCTGAAACTGGCCATGCAATGCGCCGACAAGGCACGGAAAGAAGAGAAGAATGCAGCCAAGCGCCGTGTAGAGCCCCGCAGCATCAACAAGGACGGCTCGCTGGCCATGATACATCCGCACGACTGGTGTTCGGGCTTCTTTCCCGGCTCGTTGTGGCAGATGTATGCCTATACGAACGATGACTTCTGGCGCCAGTCTGCCATCAGCTGGACGTGGCCCATCGAAGAAGCCAAATGGCACAAAGGCACCCACGACCTGGGCTTCATGATGTACGACAGCTTCGGCAAAGCGTACGAGCTGACAGGCGAGCGCTCCTACCTGGACGTAGTGCTGCAAAGCGCCAAGACACTGATTACCCGCTACAGCCCGAAGGTAAAAAGCATCCGTTCCTGGGACCACAACCGTGACAAGTGGAAGTATCCCGTCATAATCGACAACATGATGAACCTGGAAATGCTGTTCCGCGCCACCCAACTGACCGGTGACTCCGTCTATTGGAACATCGCCGTGACCCATGCCAACACCACCCTGAAGAACCACTTCCGTCCGGACTACTCTTCCTACCACGTGGTGGACTATGACCCTGAAACCGGCGAAGTGCGTGCAAAGCAGACACACCAGGGCAACTCCGACGATTCCTTCTGGAGCCGCGGACAAGCCTGGGGACTGTATGCCTACACCATGTGCTACCGCTTCACCCACGATCCTGCCTACCTGAAGCAGAGCGAGGGCATCGCCGACTTCTTTCTGAACCTGCCTAACATGCCCGCCGACGGCGTACCCTACTGGGATATGAAGATGGACGTCATCAACGGCTGCACGCCCGAAAAGGTAAATCCCGACGTGCCGCGCGACGCTTCCGCCGCCGCACTTATAGCTTCTGCCCTCTACGAGCTCTGCACGTATGTATCGCCAGAAAAGGGAAAGCAGTACCGCGCCACGGCTGACAAGATAGTAGACAGCCTCAACAAGCACTACCAAGCAGAACCGGGCACTCACTACGGCTTCCTGCTGCTACACTCCACAGGACACCATCCCGGTGGCAGTGAGATAGACGTGCCGCTGAACTATGCCGACTACTATTATCTGGAAGCGCTGGCTCGAAAGGAAAAGCTTGATTTAGAATAATATAAGCAGTATGCAACGCAAGTGCTAAAACCCACCGCGACAGACACTGGCCTCTGTCGTGACAAACACTGGCCTCTGTCATGACAGACACTGGCCCCTGTCACGACAAACACTGGTGTCTGTCACGATGAACACCAGTGTCTGTCAAACGGGGTAGAAATGCCCCTGAAATACACTCCTATGAAACCAAAGAAACAGTTGTTAATCTTATTGTTAGGGCTGCTCCTCCCCATGCAGACCTTCGCACTCATCCCCACCGACCGCAAGCAGCGCCTCACCGCGGGATGGGAATTCATCCGCCAGGATATGGGGAGTATTTGGGAAGTAATGCGTCCCATCACCGGAGCCGGAAAGCCCGAAACCGTACCCCTGTGGCAAGCAGTCACCCTGCCCCACTGCTTCAATGCGGAAGATGCCGTAGATCCAGATGTGAACTACTATCAAGGGCCCGGCTGGTATCGCACCACACTCAGCATAGACAATCCCTACGAAGACGGGCGTACCTATCTGGAGTTTGAAGGCGCGGGCCAGAAGACGGAAGTATACGTCTACACCACCCGCGTTGCCTCCCACACCGGCGGATATGACGGATGGAAGGCAGACATCACCGACGCCGTAGCCCGTTTCAAGCAAGACCCCGTCTGCCGGAAGCGCTTCAAGGGGCAAGTGCCCATCGCCGTGCGTTGTGACAACAGTCGCGACACGGAGATGATACCTTCCGACATGTCCGACTTCAACCTCTACGGCGGGCTCTACCGGTATGTAAACCTGGTATATGTACCTGCCGTGCACTTCGACGGTATTCGTATAGATGCAGAGACGGACGAAAAAGGACGGGAAGGCAGCGTATCGGTGCAGTTCCAAATGCCGGACGATGCATCGGACAAAGCCCGGCAAATCAACCTCCGCATCCTCTCGCCCGATGGAAAAGAGATACAATCCGCTTCGTCCGTGTCGTCCGCGTATCAGTTCTCCCTGAAGCGCCCGCAGCTGTGGTCGCCGGACTCTCCTGCACTCTACACCTGCATCGCCGAGCTGATTTGCAACGGTGATACCCTACAAGCCACCGAACGCTTCGGCTTCCGCTACTTCCGCTTCGAAGAGAAAGGCCCCTTCTACCTGAACGGCAAGCGACTGTTGCTGCGCGGCACCCACCGCCACGAAGACCATGCAGGCGTTGCCGCCGCCCTGACCGAAGAGATGATGCGCACCGAAATGCAGCAAATCAAGGCAATGGGCGCCAACTTCATCCGCCTGGGGCACTACCAACAATCGGATATCATCCTCCGCTTGTGCGACGAACTGGGACTGCTGGTTTGGGAAGAAATTCCCTGGTGCCGCGGCGGACTGGGCGGAGAGACGTACAAAGACCAGGCACGCCGTATGCTCACGAATATGATAAGCCAGCACCGCAACCACCCCTCCATCATCCTTTGGGGGATGGGCAATGAGAACGACTGGCCGGGCGATTTCGAGACTTTCGACAAGGACAGCATACGCGCCTTCATGAGCGAACTGAACGACCTCTCCCACCACCTCGACCCTACACGCTCCACCGTCATCCGTCGCTGCGACTTCTGCAAGGATATCGTAGACGTCTATTCCCCTACTATCTGGGCAGGCTGGTACGGCCGCCGTTTCCGCAATTACCACGAGATGGAACGGGCAGGCTTCGAGAGTACGCCCCGCTTTATTCATGCCGAATGGGGAGGCGACAGTCATGCCGGGCGCCATGCCGAGGAGATAATCACCGAAGGCCGTTCCTCCTTCGACATCGAAGCAGGCGACCGTAACGGTGATTGGAGTGAATCGTACATCGTCCGCCTCTTCGACTGGCACCTGAAGGAGCAAGAGAACATGCCCTGGCTTACGGGAGCTGCCTTCTGGACCTTCAAGGATTTCTCCACCCCGCTGCGCCCGCAGAATCCCATTCCTTACGTCAACCAGAAAGGAGTGGTGCAGCGCGACGGTACGCCGAAAGAGAGCTACTACGTCTTCCAGTCCTACTGGAGCCGTGAACCCATGCTGCACATCTACGGACACACCTGGCCCGTGCGCTGGGGACGTGCGGACGAGCCGAAAGAGATCCTCGTCTACTCCAACTGTCCCGAAGTAGAGTTGTTCGTCAACGGCACATCGCAAGGGCGAAAACAGCGGAACAGCCAGGACTTCCCGGCAGCAGGCCTGCACTGGAACGTAGTGCTGAAAGAAGGAGAAAACAAGATTGAAGCCATCGGGTACAACGGAAAGTTGCGGCTGAAAGACGAAATCAGTCAGGAATACCAGACGCAGGCATGGGGCGAACCGGCCGAAATCCGCCTGACGCAAAGCGTCCTCGATGCTGAAACGGTACTGGTACAAGCCGAACTGGTAGATAAGAACGGGGTGCGCTGCCTGGATGCCGCCGACTTCATCGAGTTTGGCAGCACGGACAGCAAGGCATTGCTACAGAATCAGGGAACCTCCTGCGGCTCACGCCGCATACAAGCCGCCAACGGACGGGCAAGTATCTGCGTAAAGAGAGGAGAAACACCGATTGCAGTCAGTGCCGGCAGTGGCAAACGGATACAAAGTATGACGACAATTGCCACCCTTTAAATCAGTATTGAACAATTTTGATAATTTTTATGTGCAATCCAGTAAAAAGTACCCCGGATTATTCCGTACTTTTGCAGAAACGATAAACTAAAATACATGAATCATGAAAAACTTATTCGACATTAAGGGAAAAGTAATCGTCCTCACCGGCGGTTGTGGTATCTTAGGTAAAAGCATTGCAGGCTACCTGGCAGAGCAAGGTGCAAAACTGGTCATCCTGGACCGTGTAGAAGAGCTCGGCAAACAACTGGAAGCTGAACTCAGCCAAAAGACAGAAGCCCTGTTCCTCGTCACCGACGTACTGAACAAAGATATCCTGGAAGATAACAAGAAGGCCATCCTCGAACGCTTCGGCACCATCGACGTGCTGCTGAACGCTGCCGGAGGCAATATGCCCGGCGCCACCATCGCACCGGATAAGACCGTGCTCGACCTGGATGTAGATGCATTCAAGAAAGTAGTCGACCTCAACCTCTTCGGTACCATCCTGCCTACAATGGCGTTTGTAGACGTCATGGCCCGGAACAAGAAGGGCGCCATCGTCAACTTCTGTTCTGAGTCTGCCCTGCGCCCGCTGACCCGTGTGGTAGGTTACGGCTCTGCTAAGGCTGCCATTGCCAACTATACCCGCTACATGGCTACGGAACTGGCCGTCAAGTTCAGCCCCGAGCTGCGCGTAAACGCCATCGTTCCCGGCTTCTTGCTGACCAACCAAAACCGCGCACTGTTGACAAATGAAGACGGTTCTTATACCGACCGTGCCAAGACCATCATTGCCCATACTCCCTGCGGCCGCTTTGCCGAGCCGGAAGAGCTGTTCGGCACCATACACTACCTTATCAGCGATGCATCCAGCTTCGTCACGGGAGCATTGTCAGTGGTAGACGGCGGTTTTGACGCATTCTCGATTTAAAATTACGTGAGTTCGGCAGGATGATAGACATGAATGAAATGATAAACATAAGTATCTCCAACTCTCCCGCCTGAAAGGGGGAGTACCCCGTAGGGGGGAGGGGGTCTTACATAAGCAGAGAGTAACTTTGCAATAGATAAGTCCCTTCGGATGTAAAACCCCTCCGCCCTACGGGCACCTCCCCTTTCAGGCGGAGGAGTTGGAGATACTCTTGCTCATATTCCTGTCAAAACAGAGTCAATCTGGTAAGGGAAGACCATCTACCCTGGTAAGGGAAGGCCACCTACCCTGGTAAGGAGAGAAACTGAAATCCCCCCCATTACAAACTTTAAAACGAATTTCATTATGACACTATGTGAACAAACCTGGCGCTGGTATGGTCCTAACGACCCCGTCAGCCTATGGGACATCAAGCAAGCCGGAGCCACCGGCATCGTGAACGCCCTGCACCACATCCCCAACGGCGAAGTGTGGACAGTAGAAGAAATCATGAAACGGAAAGAAATGATCGAAGCCGTCGGCCTGCGCTGGTCTGTAGTAGAAAGCGTGCCGGTGCACGAACATATCAAAACCCAGACGGGAGATTTCCAACGGTACATTGACAACTATAAGCAGAGCCTGCGCAACCTCGGACAGTGCGGTGTACGCATCGTCACCTACAACTTCATGCCCGTTCTGGACTGGACGCGTACCGACCTGGCCTATGAGTTGCCCGACGGCAGCCGCGCCCTCCGCTTCGAGCGTGCCGCCTTCGTTGCCTTCGACCTCTTCCTCTTGAAACGTCCCGGTGCCGAAGCCGACTACTCCGAAGAAGAACGAGCCAAAGCCCGCGCCCGCTTCGAGCAGATGACCGAAGCCGACAAGCAACTGCTGGTCCGCAACATGATTGCCGGTCTGCCGGGCTCGGAAGAAAGCTTCACCCTGGAGCAATTCCAGCAGGAACTGGACCGCTACAAGGACATCACGCCCGAACGGCTGCGCGCCAACCTGATCTACTTCCTCCGGGAAATAGCCCCCGTTGCCGACGAAGCCGGCGTAGAGTTGGTCATCCACCCGGACGATCCTCCCTGCTCCATCCTCGGCCTGCCCCGCATCATGAGCTCTGCCGCCGACTTCCAGGCGCTGATTGATGCCGTACCCAACAAGAGCAACGGCCTCTGCCTCTGCACCGGCTCGCTCGGCGTAAGCAGCGCCAACGACTGCGCCGCCATCATGCAGCAGTTTGCCGACCGCATCAACTTCGTCCACCTGCGCAGCACGCAGCGCGATGCCGAAGGCAACTTCTACGAAGCCAACCACCTGGAGGGCGACGTGGACATGTATCACGTTATGAAGGCCTTCCTCGAACTGCAACAGAAGCGTGGTGTCTCCATCCCCATGCGTCCCGACCACGGACACCAGATGGTGGATGACCTGAAGAAGAAAACCAATCCGGGCTACTCCTGCATCGGCCGCCTCCGCGGACTGGCAGAACTGCGCGGGCTGGAAATGGGGATTGCAAAGTCTGTCTTTAAGGAATAAAAACTTAAAATAGAAGTTAGTCTATCATTCCGTTATTCAGAGCGAAGACTATCCGTCATTCAGAGCGAAGCGAAGAATCTACTCCCCTTTGCATAGTATAGTTGTGCATAAAGAGAAGAGATTCTTCGCTTCGCTCTGAATGACGGATAGCCCGCTTCTGAATGGCAGAATATTAATTCACACTCTTCACACAGCGGTACTTAGACCAAGTCACTGTTTTATCTTGACTCCACGCTCCGAACTCACCGCGATTGCGTTCCGGCACCCAAGTATATCCAACCAACCAGAACTCATCGACATTACGCCCGGTCAGCGTCCAATGCACGGCATCTATCTTCTGAAAGTCGCTTCCCCAATCCATCGAACTGCCGAACCCCTGATTCTCCATCTCTACCGTAGACCCGCCAAGGCTGAGCAGCAGAAACATCTCACGCTGAGTGGGCAATCGCCAACCGTCCCCCTTAGCCACACACGCCGCATTCGCATCCTCCCAGCTCTTACCGGTACCACTGGTGTTCTCTATCAGAAGCTTCGGAGCAACCTTATTCATCGCTTCACTAGTATCCGGGGTTTCGCCTGAGGCTAACAGTACCGAGGTATCTGTTCCTACGCCACCTTCGCGGGAGACGATGGTAACTCCCGACGAGGCCACATCAAGATAGGGGTACTTCTTTCCGCTATAAGTGTTGTCCCTCACACAACGGAAGTAGTTATCGTTGCCGACAGGAGTAGTGCCCAAAAAGCCCGATGAAAATTCCAACCGGAAATAGGAATCTGCAGCCGCCGTATAGTACGATGAAGACCAGTAGTCGCCCGTCCAGTTCTGATACCAGCCATATATGTTCTGGCCCATTTCGTCGCTCCCCCCGTTCGCATTGCCGCCCAGGGCATCGGTATAGACATAGGACATCAGCAGCTCGCTGACGTTGGGCAGGCGCCAACCATCGCCTATCTCCTTGCATACATCGACTGCTTTGGTCAGGCTCTCCTTGCGGCCCATGTAGGTCCGTCCCCCCCCATCGTTCGTTTGATATAAGATTCGGTTGTCGAACCGAAGCGGGTAGAGATAGAAAAGAGGCTCTCCAGAGGTCGTATAGGACTTGTCTTCAGATACCATCTGGAGGTCAATCGTCCGGTAGAATGGAAAGAGATCATCCGCTACCGTGTGCATTACGTTCCTGAACGTGATTCTTATCGTTCCACTTTTCCCCTCTTTCCACTTGCCGGGGTGGAGCTTCAGCCGGAAGTCATATCCATGCCCCACAACATCATTTCCATTACCATCATCATAACCTACAAGGGATTGCTTATACATCTTCTCGTCCGCATTCTTCCTGCCCACAATAACATCATTATCCTGGTCGGGACGCATCAGTCCGCTGCCGTCATCGTTCACCACATTCAACTGCTCTACACCCATGATTTCCCAGTTGTTGTTGACAAACAATTGCAGATATTGCTCTGCACCGAGGAAGACTTTATAGGTACGGCTATTCACAGTAGTGGGATAATATCGAAGCGAGAACTGCAATTCTCCCTGATTGATAGGGAACGATACAGTCTTCAAATAGTGCTCTTTATCATACAGGTTAAAGTACATTGCATCCCAGCGCCACCACCAGCCAATATTATCTGTAACATTAGTACCATCACCCGACATTCTTGGGTTTGGATGTACAGTAAACGCCTGCACCCTTTCACTGAACATCTTCATGCCATCTCCTCCCATCTCCAACTGAGGGATTATACCGTTGCTGGCAGGATATTGTATCAGTTTCCTATAATCATTATTCACTCTGCTTTCCAGGAATCCGCCAATCCTGTCTACGGAGAACATCACATACACAGTCTGCGGCTCGATGGGCAGGTCGTCACCATCGGGATTTCTAATCGGGAAGAAGAGACCATTCGGCAATATATTCCCGTATGCATCGACAAACCTGATAATGCCAGGGTCTATCACCTTTTGTGTCACCTTTATTTCGTGGGTCAACCGCCCTGCTGTCAGCGTAACGGTCGCCGTACGCGAATCTCCGACTATATCATTATTGAAATAGGGAATCTTCAGTGCGAGCTTCGTATCATCATTCCCAATGCCCGATGCCGTAGCAGCTCCGTCGGCAAACTTGAGCCAGTCACCCCCTTGCGTAACGGAAGCCTTCCATCCGCCGGGAGTATCGGTGAAAACATCTATAGTATAATTATTATCCTGATACTGCGTTACATTGACCTCCGGTTCGCCCACCCCGAGCATATACTGCCCGTTATAGACCACATCCTTAATCTTATCCCGGTTATAATGTATCACCCGGAACTTCAGATTGGACATCACCGTGTAGGAAGCCAGCGCCTCGCCAAGGCTTGCATAGCCCGCACCCGAAGCCTCCGTAATGCTGATAATATATTTGTAGTTCCGCTTGAGGGGTAAATACGTTACCTCCTCGCCCGTCGCCGTTCCCGCCTTAGTAAAGTCTACCCGGTAGAAAGTCGATTCACCGCTACCTATCTTTCCTTTCACAATCAGGCAGACAGCATCCTTACGGCTTGCAGCCCCGTCTTGCGATGCATCACCGGCATCCGCCGCCGCAGGAGATTCGAACGTGTAAATCTCTCCATCGTATGTCCTGCTGCCACCCACAGTATATGGAAGTACAACCGATTCGCCCGTCTGCTTGCCACTATCTCCCGGAATCTTAGGGACATCCGGCATCGGCTCAATCACCTGTCCGTTCGTGTTCCAGGCAGGGGCAACGTAACCGGCGGTATTATAATTGGCCAGGTAAACTTCCTCCACCGTGAAGTTATTAGACGTTGGCGTCGAGTTGCGTATGTCGATACGCGCCAGCATGCGCTTCATGCCGATGCCGGTTATTGGATTCATTGACGGCTCTATTTTAGTCACCGTCTTCTCCCCGTACATGGGAATCGGCGTGTAGCCGCCGGCGGTCGATCCGTCAGCCGGCCATTTGCCGGTTAAGGTGTGAGTCAACGCCTCCATAACTTCAACCTTGGTGGTGCTCCCTTTTGTAAAACCCGACGCAATGCTGCTGAGCGGTTTATTTGCTACAACCACTATGCAGGTCAATGCAGTAGTGGGAGAAAGTACGGCCGAGAAGTTTACCATCGCATCGCCCCCGGCCCAGTTCTGTGTAATTCCTGTACCCTCTACCCGTTCCAGAAATACCGCAGGCGTTTGCGATACATCGAAAACAAGCACATCTACGGTTTTCACCTCATCCTCCTTGCTGTCCGTTCCCGTTCCGGCCATTGTGCGCGAAGAGACGGACGGAATGCCCACATCGGGAACTGTCAGGCTGAAGGCCACCCCCTTCCCAGTCGTTGAAGGCATTGTGTCAAACTCTTCCTGCACACATCCGCTAAGCCATACGGCCACCAGCAACATCGGCAGAAGAAAGCTCTTTCTGAGCATTGAAGTCTTATATATCATCTTTCTAATTTCCTTTCTTAAACATCTATTTTCATCCCTACGGTGCGGTCAATGTCACCGTTATGGGCGGATTATCACCATTGGTATTAGTCAACGTAAGCGTAGCTTTATCACCGGATACAGCATTAGCCCTGAAGTAGAAGTAGACCGCATCGCCACTCACACCGCTCGATTCAACTATCGTCTCGCTGTTGAGCAGAATCTTATCCGGATCATTCACCTGGGTTATTTTCCAACCCCATGTACCCGGACTGCCCGAAGTAAATACAAGCTTGCGACGCTGCATGATTCCGGTTCCGATATCATTAGCATCCAACTGTACCTCTGCAGTCATCCACACTCCGTCTCCACCATACTGATGCAGAAGTACCCGGTGGTGCAGGTTACCTGCATTGACATAGAACCACGTCTTTCGTTCGGTTCCATCTCCGGAGTTATACTTAGGCATCTCAACTTTGACATTATAGGTATATACACCTCCTGTAGTAGAAATTGAGCTCATGGTGGCCGCTGCCCAAAAATCCATGTCACTCTTATCCAACGACGCACCGGCAGAATAGCCCGTATTCGGATTTGCATCATAGTTCGTCTGGACCGTTATGTCGACCGTAGCAGCATTGGCAGCCGTCACGACTTTGGTCTGCGACAATTTGAGATAATACTGCTTATCGAGAATAACATTCACCGGACTTTCATCCCACGCAAGAGGAGTGGCAGATATCTGATAGGTATCGTTCGAGATGGTAATGTTATAGTTGATGTACTCACCCGACTCCCAAGTATGCGGTTTGGCAGCGGCAATATCCTTGAGCAAGAACTCCCGGTCACCGAAATTGGTGGTGATAACTATCTTGGCCGTAGCAGAGAAAGCATCTGTCGGCAACATGAGGAATGTATCGCCAATCATGGTAGCTTCTTTGGTCACCGTATTGTTACTGCCGGGAGCAGAGGCAACCGCTCCCGTCGTGATGCCGCTCCACACAAATTTAGGCTTGCTATTTATCGTAGTCGCAACCGGTATATCGGCCACGGTGAGCTTTCCGCTTTTCCCTACGTTCTGTAGCTCTATTTTCCGGATGATAACCTCATCGGGTGCCGGATCTTGCTTCTGGAACGTGAAGGTTACCTTTGTCAGGGTGTGATAGAAATGTATATTCACGCCTTCACCCCATGCCGGCTCCGATACCGCTGCCAACACATCGACATGATTGGCGGCTGCCGCATCTGCCGTATAGTCCAGCGCCATCTGCCCGGGAGTAGTAGAGAAGTCTGCAACAAGTGCATACGTACCGCTCGGATACCATGAGAAGAATTTCATACTGGCACCCAGCATGCCCGGCCAGTATTGTGGCGGTGATATCGTCGCAGTCAAGTCAGTGTTCACCGTGGCACGTGCGCTGAAGTATGTTTGCGGTGTAGATGAGTTGGGCGTCAGGGAGGCTGAGAAACCGAAATCTTTCCCTTTCAGGTCGGTATTCGAGGAGATTACTGCACCGCGAGTACCGGCACTTCCACCTTCCCCGATACGTTGCACAACAATCTGCTTCTCGCACATCATCTCTTCCCGGATGCACGAGGAGAAGACGAACGGAAGAACCGTCGCTGTCATAATCATCCTGATACTATTTCTAAACTTTATCATCTTATTCACTTTCCGCAATTAAAAACATATCCGCAATTCAAAAAACATCCGGCAAAGGCTATTACAAATCCATATTCACGTTGATGTCCTGTCGTTCACCCCAATCTTCTACCGTCACTGCCAGTATCTGGATGCCGACTTTTCCTACCCGAGCCGTTATCTGATAAACATTGTTCCGCCGGATCTCCATAAATGGCTGTGGCACCGGACTGCCGTTATCATCGACTTTCGTAATTGTCTCTATCACTTTCCCGGTTATTCCGGTAGTATCAGGAGGTCCCTTCAAGACATTGACCATACTGACGGCCAGCCTGTCGGATTTATCCTGTCTGAAAATGCGCTCAGCTGTATAGAACGAACAGAGCAACTTCCGATTCTCGGCTCCGGCGGCAGATGAGTATGCCCAGATTTTGTCTTCTCCAGCCACCCAGGTCTTCTCCAGCAAATCGCCTGTTGATACGTTCTCAATCACTTTGCCGTAATTCTTTGAAGCATTGGCATTATCACGTGTACCGTTCTCTGCATTTCCCATCACGAAATAGCTGTTGTGGGTAAGGTTATGCAAAGTGACTTTGGTAGTGTTGGCGGTATATCCGGTCACTGCTCCACCGTTTGTAGCTTCGAGAAAGATGTCGACCCGGGCCACAGCACGTTCGATAACCATTCTTATACTCTTTGTTTCATCGGGCACTACGGATATATCGCGAACAACTCCCGTCATGGGCATGCCGGTGGATGAAACGATTTCTCCGTCGCTGTTCAGTATAGCAGCGATATTATATTTCATATTCTGTAGCATCCCCAGACTGGTGATACCGTTGAGCTCGTCTGTGAGACTCTGTGGTTCGTTAGCAATGACTATAACCATAATATCATTGTCGGGCGTCACCCGAAGATCTCGTGCTGTGATGTCGGTAGCCGTAGTCGGATTGTCCAGTATGATACGTTCGTTCACATCCAGCTCCGCAGAACCGGACACATCACTAAACACAATAAACCGGATGGAGCGTATCTCCTCCTGCCTGTCTGCATCCCTATCGTCCGCCAGTTCGATGCTAAGCCGGGCCTGGACAAGAGGAGGCATTCCGTCGGTTGCATCTCTACTGCACGAAAACAGAAGGGCGGTGATTGCTAAACAAATGATATGTATATGTAATAGTCTATATCTCATTCTTATATTTCAATATCATGAAGCCAATATATCCAAGTACCCACAACAAGGCCTATCTGCAGGAATCCTCCCTGGCCTCCTCCTTCGGGTTTCTCGGTAACTGCAAGCACCAAGTTCCATTCGCTCTGCCGGTCGAGGTATTCCTGGAAAGGAAGTTCCGTCCCGTCCTGGCGGTGGGTAGGCCGGGCAATGCTCAGCAGTTTCATCAAGTCATAGCTCCATATTTCGTCTCCGGTATCAGCATTCTTTATGATGAACCGATAGTTCCGGCCTTCTCGGTTGAGCAGGCGCATGGTGTTCAGGCGGGCAGATACAATTACGTCAGAAGCCTCGCCCGGGCCTGTATAGTGGGGCACATAAGTGACCGTGCCCTGGTCTGTGGGTTCGTTTTCCCAAGAATAAGCGGCAGGCTCCGGCGCCTGAATCGCAAAAGTATATTGCGTGCCGTTTGTTTTGCTTTCCACGGTCTTCATCAAGGCAACGTTAAACCGATTGGTGTTGCGCATCAGGTTCACCTTGTATACTTTGTGGTCGATGTTGAAAGGCACATGATTCACCTCCACCACTTCGCCAAAGTAAAGGTGTGGGAATTCAAAGTTTACAATATTCGACTCACGCTTCAAGGCTACAATGACTTGCCGGAGAGTTGTTGTTCCCGGAAGCAATTCATGGCCGTCATTATCCAGAATGCGGAAATTGTCGGATAAGCTACCAACGGTAAGTATTTTGTAGTTGCCAAAATCAAGTTCATCAGTCAGTGGCATTCGGTTTCCGGCCACCAATGCAGTAGATTCTGCTCTTTTGGTGAAGAGCAATTTGTCGTCACTACCAAACACAAATACGTCCACCGATTTCACCTGCGGATTGAACGCATCCGCATATTCCATATTATAATCGAATGCGAACTCCAACCAAAGTTCACACCGGGGCAAATCTTCACGTATGCTGTCACATGAGGCGATGCAGAACATCGAGGCTACGATAAGGAACAGCGATTTGGTTTTTCCGAACATCATATCTTTTTCTTCTATGGGGCAGCATTATCAAGCTGCCGTTTATATTGTCAGAGGGCGCGGAAAGTAATTCCGCAAGAAATGTTTAAAAACGGACAAGGCAGGCAGTTTGCACTACCTTGTTCGTTTATATAGAGAGGAGGATTATTAGATTTCGAAACCGGTAGTCCAATATATCCACGGAGCAACTTTAAGCTCAAAGTGGAGATATGCACCCAACTTGTCAATGTCTTCTTTTTCGTCCGGATCTTCCGGGCCATCACCGGGATACCACGGGGTACCGTTTCCATTCACCTTGTTCAGCGTAAGCGTATAATAGTTATTGCGCACTACACCATACTTTCCATATTCCATGTAAGGATCTGCTTCGTTGTCATGGCGAATCTCATAGTAGTAATAGTTGAGACTCTTCGGATACCAGTAGATACAACCATCTACCTTGCACAGTTCTCCACCGTTCTCAATATTGGAATTATCAAGAGCAGCCTGAGTAAGAGCTGCAAAGCTACCCGGATCTGAAGCAAGTTCTCCCTTTATTTGATCATAAAACTTCTCGCATGCATTAACCAAGAGTTTTTCGGCAGCAGTTCTGTCAGCTTCCGCTTTGGCTTTAGCAGGCGTATAAGCAGCTTGTAAATCACTAAGGCTCTTAAAGTTTACAGAATTCGTTCCATTAGAGAAGCGGTACCAATCATCACCCAAAGTAAAATCACCTGCCAGCCAAGGCGCATACTTCCCTTTAAGTACCAGACGCGTAGCCGCACCGAACTTCTGATAAGTCTCATCCATGGTATTTTCAATGCAGTATTTATAGTTAGCACCCGAAGTCGCGCTTTGAGCAGTCCAATCGGCATGAGGCTCGCGACTGACGACCTCATTCTTGATGATACCTGTAAGATAGTCAGTTCCACCGCCCGCTGTAAAGTTCGGGTCTACAGTATAGAAGTTACTCTTATAGAATCCACCACTATGAGACGACTTTGTAGTCGTTTTCTCTGCAAAAGGAAACAACAGAGAGTTGTAGTAGTCGATAGTCCAATTTCCAAATTCAAACTGGCCAAGACTATTTGTTTGACTCACGTCATCGCTTGCAAAAGGGCCAACTTTCAACGAAGCACTGACCATCACCTCCAATTTAGCGGCAAGGCGTTCTATCTCAAGTGTAGCCGGCTTACTCTTCGCAGCATTTTGGGCTTCCGCTTCAGTCTTATAATCACTGGCCAGAATAATGAAGTTCTCTACATCGAGCAAACAATCAGACTTCCATTGGTGGTTTGTAGGATCTGGATCAGAATCATCGAAGAACCCGGCATTAATCATTGTACAACCGTCAGCATGTACCACCTCATCTACGAGATAAGAATTATCGGGTTTACCGCTCTCTGTATCTACCGTGACTACAGCATTAATATCATTAAAAGTTGTAGTTACCGTTATCTCGTCATCCAAACGTTTCTTTATCTTCTTACCCGGATTGGCAACTACAAGAAGATATTTAGTGTCCGTAGCTACTCTGATCGGAGTGTTCGGAGTAGTAACTCCACTGGTATTTGTCCCGAAAGAGCCACTTCCCAATACTGTAACATATTTGGTAGCACTCGCGTCCTTAACCACCACCTTATTTTTATCGAACGTAATCACATAAAGTTCATTGATGGCACTCTCTTCCGGCCGGGCATCTTGTTCCCCAGACGCACGCGTCCTTGTATTTTTAGGACTGGACATGCTGATCGATACATAGGCCACATCATAGTTTTTGTCTCCGTCACCACCGGCACCAATGTCATTGTCTTCCGAGCAACTCGCCAATGCAGCCACAGCCAGCATCGACACTAAAATTGATTTGATCTTTAGCATAATAAAAAAACTTATTAGAAATTAGTATTGTTAATTATTCACGTTAATAGCAAGATTCGCTTGCCATGGTTATTTACTCTTTTTCTCTATCTCAGCAATATTCGCCTTCTTCCTGGCTAACTCTTCCAAATTACTCTTGGCAGCATTCAGCCCCAGCTTCTCGGCCATCTTCAAATACTTTTCCGCCGACTCATAATCTCCTTTCATTAATGATAATACTCCCATTGCATTGTTATATTCGGGCAGACAATCATCCGCCTTCACTCTTTTCAGATAGCGCTCCGCAGAAACCAGATCACTGCGTGAAAGAGCTGCCGCAGCTGCATTCATATTGGCGATCCCACTTTCGGGATAGATGCGGGCGGCTGTCTCAAAGATGTCGATAAACTCCTGCGAACCTTTCGGATAGCTGTTAGCCACCACAAACATTTCGTTCAGACTCAGATTCTGAGGGCGTTTCTTTATCACTTCTTTCGCTTCCTCCAACTTGAAGTTCTTTACATCGTAGTTCACCTTACAGATGGCTACGCGCAAACTCGGGAAGATATGTTTCAGCATAAACTGATAGGGTACACCACCGCGAAGCTGCATCAACTTCGTCTCCCTGCCTTTTTCTATCGGGATGTTCGTAATGATGTCCAGTACCTCTTCCTTATAATCCATCTCGAACGTATCGAGCGCCTTTACCAGCCCGTCCCAGTTCTCACCGCCGAAAACAATGCCGTACTGATTGAGCGGATAGTCATAGCGGGCAGCCAGATAGTTGCGCAGTGCCATGGCACGGCCTTCGGACAGGCGTTTGTTTGCCTCCAACGTACCTTCGGGCGAAGCATAACCGGTAATTTCCAAGCGCTTCACCTGCACATCGGCATCGGACTTCAGCTCGTCTATCATTGTACGTATCTTGGCCAACTCCCGAGGATTGTTCATGTATTCGGGACGGATATCCGTCTTGCCCACCTCGAAGTCCAAAGAACATTCAGCTTGTATATCACGGCTCTTGATTTCTTCTACCACAGGCTCCACATACGAGAGGTAGGGAGTTACCACATAGGGCTCCAGCATACGCTCAAGCGCAACTTCATCAAAAACATGTTCTACATTCATCAGCGTACTTTCGCCGCAACCGCACTCGTCGCGCTGTATGTCCAGTCGGGCATTCTCCATCCAAGGTTTGTAGGGTAAGGTATATCTGTAGCGGATAACGCCGCTTTTCTTCCCGTCGCTTTTCTCTATCGCATAAGGTGCCTCGTAGTTCTTTTTCTCTTTGGCACTCATCAGCGCCAGCCTGCGTTCATAAACCAGGTACTCATTCTTACCTTTGACAGATACCCGCGGAAGATTGCGTGTGACGTCACCGGAAACCAATTGTGGAATGAAGTCCGTTCCATGTGCCGACTTCACTTTCACATCCTCCATCACGATATCGAAATCTACGTAAAGGGTTTCGCCCTGCTGCTCCAACCGTACAGGCTTCAAGGTGATGGTTCCTTCGTAAGAACGATCCTGAGCCAAAACGCTGTTCACATTCAGGCACAAGGCAATCATTGCCAGTGCAACGAATAGCATATTTCTTTTCATTATTCTCAATCTATTTGATTAGGTAAATAAGTGACAAGCTCGCTTTGGTAGGACCCAGGTAGTTCTTGCTTGCGTCTTTCAGCCTGGTGCCGCAGGTGGTACAGGGATATTTATCGTATACAATCCGTGCATACCCCACTCCCAGGGAAGCCTCTATACTCCAGCGCTTCTTCAATATCCACGAATGTCCGATTGAAACACCTCCTCCATACAGATGCCCCTGATAGCGCATATCCTGCATATTCTGGCTGACGAACGGCCAGTCGGGCCATCCGCCTACATTAAAGTCGGCATAGTGCGCATGCACCCCGATGAACGTACGGTTGAAGCTTTCGCAGAACCAGTAACGCACTTCCGGTTGTATGCCCCAATGTTTCAATCGGGTATCATCAAACTTCCAGGGGTTATAGTTGACCGGAATATCCAGTGTCCACTTACGTGCCAACGATACTTCCAGTCCAAGATTCATTGTAGTAGTGGCGTCGTAAAGTAAGTTCGTTTTTACTGCAAGTTTTTGTGCTTTACTCACAGTAGGCAGTAAACCTATCATAAGTAATATACATACCAGTATTTTTCTATTCATCTATTACTTTTTATTATTTCACAATTACGGTACAGGTTGGATTTATGCTATTTAAGCATCCAAAACAGCCTGAAAATCCACATTGCAAATATCGGAGTAATAAAGAAGATTGAGGATGATATCAATTTCTGTTATAAGCACTGAAAAAGCGGGAAGACAACTAATTACGTTATTGTTCAGAGGAAAAATGGCTGAAATTAAAAAAAGGCAGAATATTCAAACTCTTTTTTCGATATGCGAATAAATTAATTCAGAATGTTTCAGAATACGAAACTTATTAAAGAAATCATTCTAAATTTATTAATATATGAAAGAAAAACGCCTTTTTCCATTACTTTAAGATATTGCAGTGAATAGTTCAGCAGCAAGCAGGGCGTAACCTCACGGTCACGCCCTGCCCTATTTACACAATCTTTGATAATAACTAATGAAAAGAAAAAAACTTATTGTTTTGATGTTTATCAGTTCAATTCAAAAGGAACTACACCTTTGATGTCGGCAGCCGAAGCGGCAATGATGGCTTCGAACTTACCCGGTTCGGCTACCCATGTATGCTGGGCATCGTCGAAGAAGCTCAGAGCTTCTTTATCAATGGTGAACGTTACTTCTTTCGCTTCGCCCGGTGCCAGCTTTATCTTCTGGAAACCTTTCAGTTCTTTGATAGGACGAGGCAGAGAAGACTTCTTATCGCTGATATACAGCTGGACAACTTCCTGACCTTCGCGCGCACCGGTATTCTTTACAGTAACCTTTACGGTCAGCGTACCGTCGGCAGACATAGTCTTGCTGTCAGCAGTCGGCTTGCCATATTCAAAGGTAGTGTAGCTTAAACCATGACCGAAGGAGAACAACGGTTTCACCTTCTTCTGTTTGTCCGCCCAGCGGTAACCTACGAAGATGCCTTCGTTATACTTCACGTCTATGATTTCTCTGCTTCTCTTGCCGGTATATTCGCCCAGGCTATGAGCCGGACAGTCTTCCAGTTTCACCGGGAAAGTGAAAGGCAGCTTGCCGCTGGGGTTCACATCGCCCATCAAGATAGCTGCAAGAGCGCTGCCTGCCTCAGAACCCAGATACCAATCCTGTACAATGGCAGGAACTTCATTCACCCAAGGCATGGCAATGGCGTTGCCGGAGATATTGACAACAATCAGGTTCTTATTGGCCTTTGCCAAAGCAGAGATTACGTCATCTTGTCCGTAAGACAAGCCAAGGCCTTCGCGGTCGGAGTCTTCGCAATCCTGTCCGTTGCTCTTATTCAAGCCACCGATAAAGATTACGTAGTCGGCATCAGCAGCCACCTTCACAGCTTCTGCTATCAATTCTTCGGGAGAACGGTCGTCTTTCAGGTTCTGACCGGTTACTACGCCGTTGTATTCACCGCTTGCATCGCCCACGTAGCCACGGGCGTAAACGACTTCTGCCTTATTGCCTACACGTTGCTTGATGCCGTCCAGCGGAGAGAGTTCACGTTGTACCTTCAAAGAAGAACTACCGCCACCTACGGTCATCATCTTAACAGCATTTTCGCCTATCACGGCAATCTTCTTTGCGTTGTTCAGGTCTATCGGAAGCACATTGTTCTTGTTCTGCAACAGTACGATGCCTTCTTCACCAATGCGGCGGGCTGCTTCGTAATGTTCGGGAGAGAGCAATGCACCGAAAGGACGGTTCGTGTCCATCGTGGTACGGAAAGCCAGGCGAAGGATGCGACGTACTTTGTCGTCCAGTTCCTTGGTGCCTACCTTGCCTTCCTGGATGCGCTGCAAGTAAGGCATAGCCAGGTAATAATTATCGTAAGCATTGCTGGCACCGTTGGAAAGACCGTTGGTCCAGCTGCCGAATTCCATATCCATTCCGTTGGTGATGGCCTGGTCTGTATCGTGCACACCTCCCCAGTCGGAAATAACTACGCCGTCGAAGCCCCATTCGCCTTTCAGAATATCGTTCAGCAGATATTGGTTGTGGCAGGCATGCTGACCTTTATAAAGGTTGTAAGCACCCATGATGGCCCATGCATTACCTTCTTGCACGGCAGCTTTGAAAGCAGGCAGATAGATTTCGTACAGAGCACGGTCGTCTACAATGACATTGGTGTTGTGACGGTTCACTTCATGATTGTTCAGCGCGAAGTGCTTTACGCAAGCGGCAACACCGTTCTGCTGTACACCCTGTACGTAGGGAACAACCATACGGCCGGCCAAATAAGGATCTTCACCCATATACTCAAAGTTACGTCCGTTCAGCGGTGTGCGGTAGATGTTTACACCAGGACCCAGAAGAACGGTCTTGTTACGATAGCGGGCTTCTTCGCCGATGCTCTTTCCGTATAGCATGGACATTTCGGGGTTCCAGGTAGCGGCAAGGCATGTCAATGCCGGGTAGGCTACGCAAGAGTCGTTGGTCCAGCCAGCCTGATCCCATTCGTCCCACAACACTTCGGGACGTATTCCGTGAGGACCATCGGTCATCCAGAACTCAGGAATTCCCAAACGAGACACCCCGGCACTACTGAATTTTGACTGTGCATGTACCATCGCCACCTTTTCTTTCAAGGTCAGGCGACTCAATGCATCTTCTACTCTCTTCTCAATGGGCTGCGCCTCATCCAGATAAACAGGCTTCTGCTGTGCCGAAAGAGGCAACACAACAGCCAGAGCCAAACCAAATAAAACTTTTCTCATTCTACTTTAATGTTTTATAATCTATTGTTTGAATTACATAATAGTTTTGAGGGATGATGAATGGGAACTTACTTCTTCATTCCCAACGATTGAATATATCCTTCCTGCACCACACAATTCTTCAGTTTACAAGCCTCAATGAAATCCATCATCGCCTTACGAGCCATTGCCTGGTCGGGACGAGCCTCACGAATCTCCTTATACGTAGTACGCGGCGCTTCGGAGAAGTATACAATGTTTGCCCAGTTCTCCGGCGGAGTGATGCCTACGAAAGACGAACCGTCCATCTTCTTGTACGGCCAGAAGGTATAACCGATGTTATTCTCGCGCATCGTCTGGCAGAAAGCAGCCTGCCACTCGTCCGTATTATGACCTATTTCACCCATATACATCGGCAGGTTCACACTATCGCGGAAGTTGATGAAGTTCTGAATGGCAGCCTTTGTCGGATCACCTCCATAGCGGTGACAAGTATACATAATCTTGTCATCGAACTTAGAGTCCTTGAAGGGCTTGAAGTTACCGTTCCACTGCGAACCGCCCAAGAGTATGATATGGTTCTTATCTACCTCGCGGATGGCCGCTACACCTTTCTTATATACATCTTCCAACTTTCCGTTGAGCTCTTCTACATTCTCGAAGTAAGGAGCGATAGGCTCGTTGTACAGTTCATAACCCAAGATGACCGGCTCGTTCTTGTAATGATCGGCAATCTTGCGCCAGATGTCGCAGTAAAGCTGCTGGCTCTGCTCGCTGTCGAACAACCAAGGATAGCCGTAGCTATCATCAATATTATCGCCTGTTTGTCCACCGGGAGCATCGTGCATATCCAGGATAAGGTAAAGATCGGCTTCACGACACCAGTTTACGAGCGTATCTACACGGGCAAATCCATCCTGATTGACCGTCAGACCCATATAATCTTCGTCCGTAAACAGTTTGTAATGGAAAGGCAGGCGGATGGTATTGGCACCCGTATTCTTGATGAACTGTATATCTTCGCGCGTCACATAATTATCCTTGAATGCCTTCCAGAAGTCGGCTGTAAAGTCTGGGCCCACCAACTGGCAGAACATCTCGTTGATGAAGCGTCCCGAATTGGTTTTATTGAACCTGAACATATAGCCCTCAGGATTCAACCAGTTGCCCAGGTTCGTGCCCATGATGAAGAGCTTCGAACCATCGGGTTTTATTAAATCCGGTCCCTGAATGGTTACAAATGCATCGGGAGATACTGTCTCCGAGGCTTGTTTCTCACTACATCCCACTATGCCCAACGACAGTAGGGCAATGGAAATACTTGTTGCTAATAAATGTTTCATGGTATTATTGTTATTTTAAGTTACTTCTTCCAGCAATAAGAGGCAACCGAGTTGCCGGGAATTGTACAATCTACATAATTCTTTCCGTCTACCGTCAGGCTTACCCGAGCCATGCTCTCACTTCCGTTGGACACCACAAAAGCCACGGTTCCATCGGGATTTTCGAAAGCAGAATACATCAAGTTACTACCCGTAACACCATCGCTTTCGATACGGAAAGCACCCGGCTTCACCACTGCCGACAGATGGCCGATAATGTAATAATGCGAATTGTAAGTGAGAGTCTTGTAGTCCGATTTGTCAATATCTACCGCACCGTAACAAGTCTGGCAACCGCCCTCACGATTGGGTCCACGTTCAGAGTCGAGCATCAAATTCCATACGATAACACCTTTACACCAGTTGTTCACCGTGCCCAGGGCTACTTCGCGCATATCGGCTGTCAGTCGCTTTTGCAGATTGCGTCCATCGTTCCACATACCGATAGAGGTTTCGGTAAAGATAAGCTCCTTATCGGGACGCTGGCGCTGGATTTCATTCAACTCCTTGCGGTCACCGCCATAGTTGTGATAAGCAGCACCGGTCAGGAAAGAGGCAGCCACTTCATCATCGTACATCTTGACGGGATAACCTTGTTGGTCGGGCATTCTATCGTAATCGTAGTTGTGGTCGAAAGCATATATCTTTGTATCCAGTCCGGCAGTCTTGAAGGCAGGGCCAAGGGCATCTCTTACAAACGCCAGTTCTTCTTGCCAACCCATGAACAGAGAAGCGGAATTGCCCCTATTCAACGGTTCATTCTGAGGTGTAATGGAGTAAATGGGAATGCCTTCTTTCTCAAAAGCCTCTACCCACTTCACGAAGTAAGTGGCATAGTCCTTATAATAGTCAGGATTCAGCTGACCGCTTGTCCATGAGTCAAAAGGCTTTTTGTCCACCAGATTGTCCACCTTCATCCACTTAGGACAAGTCCAGGGAGAACCCAGTATCTTAATAGCAGGATTAATAGCAAGGATATCTTTTAAGATAGGTATTACATAGTCTTTTTCTTCACTCTGCAAGGCGAAGTTCTCAATGCCCGGTTGATCGCAGCAGGTATATTCACTCAGCGAGAAGTCCGAGCATCCTATTGAAATACGGATATAACTGAAACCCAATCCGTCTTTATCCGAAAAAGTCTCAGTCAGGAACTTAGCCCGGTCGGCCGGTGCCATCTTCATCAGGTTGTAGCAGGTAGAGCCGGTGACGGCAGCGCCGAAACCATCCATAGACTGATAACGCACAGTCGGGTCCAGCTTGATGACAGTATCAAACTTAGGCTTTTTAGAGAACTTCAGAGTAGCTTTAGTGAAGCTCTGTGAACGGTCGGCAGTTGTGGTGTACGCTGTTACTTCGCCCTGAGGCGCCATCGGTGAAGGAGGAGTGTCCAGCACCGGAATAGAACTGTTACCACAAGCAATCGCTGTGGCAGACATACAGAATCCTACAAAGAAAAGGGATTTTAATTTCATGGTATTGTCTCTAATGGTTACTTAAACTTTCCCAAAGATAGGAAAGATAAAGACATCCTGCACTGACGAATAGGAAATAGGTGGAGGGTGTGAGGTCATAATAGCATATAATCATCTAACACACAAGAAGATAAACATCATCAGAGAAAGGCAAAAAGTGGACTACAAAAGTCCTTTTGACGTATTGTTAACGTATCAGCATCAGCTGTGTTTCAAAGTCTTCACGGGAAATACGAGCCTTATTCTTTACCTTGGCGCGGTAATTATAAATGGTATTTACAGAGTAACGTAGAAACTCGGCAATCTGAGAACTGTCATCAATGCCAAGACGTATCAAGGCAAAGATACGAAGTTCCGTATTCAGCAGTTCACCTTTGCGAAGCACGATACGCTCTTCCGGTTGCAACAAATCGTTGAACTTATCGACAAAATTCGGGAAGAGATGCAGAAAGGCGGTATCAAAGTGCTCGTACAACTCTTTTAGTCCGGTGTCCAGCACTTCACGAGAGCGCACCATCTTGAGCAGTTCTTCCGTCTGCCCTGCCGATATCTTCTTATTAACCATACGCCGGTAGGTGTCCAGGCGATTGATATAGATAGAGCATAAGTTCATGAAGCGGCCGATATACTCTTCTTTGATGTGGTTTGAGATATGCAGTTGTTCGTTTGCCTGCTCCATCCGGTTGCGGGCCACAGAAAGACGTTTCATCTGCCGATAGATAAAGGCTACTGCTGCAACCAGCAATAAGGTCAGGGCACTGATAAGCCAGATATAAAGGCGAAGCCGGTCATTCTGTTTCTCGCGCATGGCCTGATAAGTAAGGTCTATCAGGGAGAGAATACCTGCCGTCTGGAGGCTACGGCTACGGGCATTGTACCGGTTTGTCTCACTCCACGAAAAGCGGATATAGCGGTAAGCATGCTCAATGTCGCCTTCTTCATAAAGCAGTTCTGCCAATGTCCAGAGCGAAGCATGATCTGTGATGCTCAGGCGGATATCGGTAAGCGCCGACAATGCCAAGTAGCGCTTCTCTTCTTCCCGGTTTCCCATCCGGTGATAAAGCAGAGAGCGATGATAGGTCACCAGAGCATATTCGGGGGTATTGGGTTCGGCATTTGCCAGACGTGTGTCGTTAATGCTCAAAGCTTCATCCAGATTTCCGGCTGCTGCTTCCCGCATTTCTCTCCGTTCCAGGTAAAGAGCAGAAGTAGGCGGAAGCACTTGCATCAACGAATCATCATAAGAAACCGCCAATGCCTGATAACGTTTCTTGAAAGTATCGTCCAGCGTATAAATGCTGAGTTCATCATAAAGTTTATGGTAACAATGGTAACAATCGGGCAGTAATCGGGCAGGCAATGTGTTTCTGTCTATCTGCCCCAGCAGGTAGCTAGCCTCCTCATACATCCCCGCGGAAGCCATCAGATAGGCAAGCTCTAAACGAGTCTCATGAGCGGCATCCTGTTGTTTGTGGCGTTCTGCCCAATCCAGATTGATATTGAGATAGTGGATGGCCGAATCGCAGATATAAGCCTTGTATTCCTTATAAATTTCCCCATTCCATCGAAAAAAAGAGATGCCTGCCGTATCTGCATCCATCAACTGGCGCTTCAGTCCGGCAATACGGTTTTCGCGTACGGCCACAGAGTGCTCGTGCGCACCGATTGCTTCATCCAAAGAAGCCGTCAATGCAGCAATGGTCGGCGTATCGGCAGAAGCGACTATATTCTGCACAATAGCTACAATGAAAAGACAAAAGAACAGCAATTTTCTTTTCATGGCAACAAATATAGCAAGAAATCCTGCAAAGCCGTAGCTTCGGAAAAAATACTTTCCTATATTTGTATTCTAAACCCCCAAACAAATTACCTATTATGAAAAGCTTAACACCCCAACGGGTTGCCGCGGTCGATGTATTCCGCGCACTCACCATGTTCCTGATGCTCTTTGTCAATGACATTCCCGGATTGAAAAACGTTCCCCACTGGCTGATGCACGCCAAGATAGACGAAGACATGATGGGCTTCTCCGACACCATTTTCCCCGCCTTTCTGTTCTGCATGGGTATGTCCGTATCATTTGCCGTACAAAACCGGTATAAGAAGGGAGATACCACGCTACAGGTTGTTGCCCACATGTTCTGGCGCACCGTGGCATTGATTGCCATGGGACTGTTCTCACTCAACAGCGGAGGCATCGAAGGAGGCATTTCGCACCAATGGTTCTCCATCCTGATGGTGATCGGTTTCTTCCTCACCTGGGGCGTCTATCCCAAAGCGGAAGGAACGAAAAAGGCCCTTTTCACCGCAATGAAAGTGGCAGGTGTGCTTCTGCTTGCCGCACTCGTCATCTATAAAGATATAAACGGGAAGCCTTTCCAGATCAGTTGGTGGGGCATCCTCGGACTCATCGGCTGGACGTATGCCGTTTGTGCAGGCATCTATCTGTTTACCCGCGAAAATTTGCGCAAGAATGCCATTGCATGGTTTGTAGTCGTGTTGCTTGCCGTAATCAGCCACTCCGACCTCATACCGGGAGAATATGGCAGCCGGATAATCCTGCTTCCTTTCATCCCGAGTGACTGGACGCTGCATGCTTTCGGCATGTCCGGCGTACTGACCTCCCTGCTGATGCAGCGGTATGCCGACCGCGAACGACCGGGAAAATTCATCGGCATGCTTTGCGCCCTCGGCGTAGGGATGCTTGTCCTGGCACTGATTTCGCATCCATGCTGGATTATCTCCAAGATACAGGCTACCCCGACGTGGTTGTTCTATTGCCTCGCCATGTTCTTCCCGCTATTCGGTTTCTTCTACTGGCTGACGGACGTGAAAGGCAAAACCAACTGGTTCGACATCATCAAACCTGCAGGTACGGCAACCCTAACCTGCTATATTATCCCTTACATCTGGTATGCCGTGCAGCAACTGTTGCATCTCAACTATCCGGAAGCATTGGGAAGCGGCATTCCGGGATTGCTCAAATCCCTGATATTCTCGCTCATCATTGTACAGCTGACGGGCTTACTGGTAAAAGGAAAAATAAAACTGAAAGTATAATTTTAGTGATTAACGATTCACAATGTTGAAAGTTCAAACTCCTAACGGTGACAACAAGGTGCTGCTGCATAGCTGCTGCGCACCTTGTTCTTCTGCCATCATCGAATGTATGCTGGCCAACGGCATTCGTCCTACTATATTCTACTGCAATCCCAACATCTATCCGCAAGAGGAGTATGAGATACGGAAAAATGAAGCAATCCGCTTTGTAGCCTCCAAAAACCTCGATTTCATCGATGCAGATTATGATTATGCACACTGGCTGCACACTATAAAAGGACTGGAAAACGAACCGGAACGCGGTGGCCGATGCCTGAAGTGCTTCACGCTGCGCCTCACGGAGACTGCCCGCTATGCCTCCGAACATGGCTTCTCCGTATTTACCACCACCCTCGCCTCTTCACGCTGGAAGAGCCTCGAACAAATCAACGAAGCCGGAAGACGTGCCGCCGCCCTCTACCCCGGCACAATCTTTTGGGAACAAAACTGGCGCAAAGGAGGACTTCAGGACCGGAGGAACCAACTGCTCAAAGAATACGACTTTTACAACCAGCAGTACTGCGGATGCGAATTCAGCATGCAGCGACTGGATAAAAAAATAACCTCTGAGTAAAAACTCAGAGGTTAAAATATACTTGCCTTTCGGGCTTACTTATTCCTTTATTTAGAAGGCGAAAGAAACGCCGGCACTTACTACCAGCTGGTTATAGTCTTCCACAATCTGATACTTGAGTTCCAGATTAACTACCACGTTGGATGCTACCTTAAAGTCAACACCACCACCCAGATTAACAGCTATCTTTCCATCGCTGACGTCATCTCCAAGATTTAAGTCCGAGAGATAAGCCTTTGCACGGGCATAGCTCAAACCTCCCAACGGATAAAGAGAAACGACATCCGCTACCGGGAATACATAATGCAGATTGGCACCCAAATCCCACATAGATGCATAGTCGTGTTTGAAATAGTAGTTGAAAGCAGGCTCTATACGCAACTGGTCAGTAATCCCATAACGATATTTAACGCCCAAACCAATGTTGGTATCGTTACCATAGTTTAAGTTAACTCCCAATGACGACTCACCTTTCTGTGCGTATGATGTTGCAACACAGGCACACAAACATACCAATAATACAAGAATCTTTTTCATAATGAATCTTAGTTTTATGTTTTCGCGTCAAAAGTAATATTAAAAATCCAAAAAGCAAACAAAAGGCTAAAGAAAATTAATTATAAATATTTTCTACTTAAGCAAATGATAATTTGGCACATCATTCATCGCACATACCTTGTTTTGTTCTATTTCTCTTTTTCTCCCTACCACATTCTTGTTTTCTTCTTGTCTATAGGGTGAGAGAATACAAGAACCAGGTAAGACTCGGATAAGAACCGGGTAAGAAGGAGGTAGGAAGAAGTGCAAACTGTTCTATTTGTCGGAAAGTGCACAAAGTTTCTCAGCGATAAATAAGCGTCGAGAGATAATCTTCCGCAAACATCTCGTTTGCCACTTCCAGTAAGGCTTCGGGAGTAAGCTGTTCGATACGCCGGAACACGGCTTCGGAAGCCTCGTACTTGTTGTAATGAAGGAAAGTTTTCCCCATGCCCAAGGCATTGTTCTCGTTATTATCCGAGGCAACTCCAATTTGCCCTATCAACTGTTTCTTGGCGGCGGCAAGCTGGGAGGAGGTCATTTTGAGGTCGCGCATACGCTTCAGTTCCTTATAGACCAGGCGGGTGCAAAGGTCGATATCTTCAGGATCGCAGCCGAAATAGATGCAGAAAGTGCCCGTATCAGTATATGAGGTAAGATTAGACTCTACGTTGTAGACCAAGCCGCGACGCTCGCGGAGCGAAACATTCAGCCGGCTGTTCATGCCGGGACCTCCGAGGATATTATTCAGCAGATAGAGGGCCGTCCGCTTTTCATTGTAAGCATTGTACCCCCGCCCACCAATCATGATATGTGCCTGATGGGTATCTTTGGGTACAACCAGGTGCTCGGGAACATAGAGAGGCGGCAAAGTGCGGCGGTTGTCCACCGTGACGGCCGGAATATCGCCTAACAACTTCTCTGCCCATCGTACTATCTGCTTGAAAGAGAAATCGCCCAAAACAAAAAACACCATATTCCCGGGATGATAGAAGCGCGAAGTGAATGCAGCAGCATCTTCACTCCGAAACGCCTTCAACTGTTCCGGATTACCCAGAATGTTGCGTCCCAGCGGGTGGCCACGGAATATCAAATCCTCGAAATCATCGAAAATCAGTTCGGAAGGATTGTCCTCGTATGATTGTATTTCGTCGATGATGACTTCTGTTTCTTTTTCAATCTCCCGTTGCGGGAAGGTGGAATGAAATACAATATCCGTCAGTAGTTCGAAAGCACGGCCGAAGTGCTCGGTGAGGAAAGCTGAATAGATCACCGTTTCTTCCTTATTGGTATAGGCATTGAGGTCGCCGCCCACATTCTCCATACGGTTCAGGATATGCCATGCCTTGCGCTTCCGGGTACCCTTAAAGATAAGATGCTCCACAAAGTGCGCCATACCTTGCTCGTTCTCAAGCTCATCACGCGTACCGGCATCTACGGCAAATCCACAATAAGCCACCTTGGAGGAGGACGGTTCGTGAATAATGCGCAAGCCATTCGGCAAAGTATGCATGTTATATCCTGATGATATTTCCTCTAATCTCTTCATTCTGACGTTTCAAACTATTAGCGGGCGCAAAAATACAATAAAACTTATTGCCATTTATGGAAAATTGCAGATATTTGCAGCTACTAATTACATTAACGCATTGATATAATGATTGCATCCATTCAAGAGCTTTTGCAGAAAGAAGCGCAAGCCGTTCTGAACATCCCTGTAACAGACGCTTATGAAAAAGCTGTAGAGCTTATCGTAGAACAAGTGTACCGCAAAAAAGGCAAACTGGTGACTTCGGGCATGGGCAAGGCAGGGCAAATTGCCATGAACATCGCTACCACCTTCTGCTCTACCGGCATCCCCTCTGTCTTCCTGCATCCCAGCGAAGCACAGCATGGTGACCTCGGTATCCTTCAGGAGAACGACTTGTTACTACTTATCTCCAATTCAGGCAAGACCCGCGAAATCGTGGAGCTGACCCAATTGGCACATAACCTGAACCCGGAACTGAAATTCATCGTAATCACCGGAAACCCGGACAGCCCCCTGGCAAACGAATCCAACGTATGCCTCAGCACCGGAAAGCCTAAAGAAGTCTGCGCACTGGGTATGACGCCCACTACCTCGACTACCGCCATGACCGTCATCGGCGATATTCTGGTGGTACAGACCATGAAAGAAACCGGATTCACCATTGAAGACTACTCCAAACGCCACCACGGTGGTTACCTCGGAGAAAAATCAAGATCATTATGCGTAAAGTAATCGGCATCGGAGAAACCATACTGGATATCATCTTCCGTGGCGAACAGCCCACTGCGGCCGTTCCGGGTGGTTCGGTATTCAACGGCATTGTCTCACTGGCCCGTGCGGGAGTTCCCATCTGCTTCATCAGTGAGACGGGAAATGACCAGGTAGGCAATATCATCCTCAAATTCATGCAGGAGAATCATATTTCCACCGAGCATGTCAACGTATTCCCTGACGGGAAGTCTCCCGTATCGCTGGCTTTCCTGAACGAGCAGAGCGATGCGGAATACATCTTCTATAAAGACTATCCCAAACAGCGGCTGGACGTTGACTATCCGAAGCTGGAAGAAGACGATATCGTGGTGATAGGTTCGTACTATGCCCTGAATCCGGTGTTGCGCGACAAAGTGCTGGAACTGCTCGACCAGGCACGCGAAAAGAAAGCGATTGTCTATTACGACCCTAACTTCCGCTCTTCACATAAGGAGGAGGCCATCAAACTGGCGCCTACCATCATTGAGAATCTGGAGTATGCCGACATCGTGCGTGGTTCGCAGGAAGACTTCTACTACATGTACAACTTGCGCGACGCGGACAAGATATATAAGGATAAAATCAAGTTCTACTGTTCAAACTTCCTTTGTACAGCCGGAGCAGAACAGATTTCGCTGCGTACCAACACTGTTGCCAAAGAGTATGCCATACCGCCATTGGAAGCGGTCAGTACCATCGGTGCGGGCGATAACTTCAATGCAGGTATCATCTTCGGGCTGCTGAAATATGACGTACGCTATGAAGAGCTGAATACGATGGACGAGGCCACGTGGGACAAAATCATCCGGTGCGGCATGGAGTTCGCGGCAGAAGTGTGCAAAAGCTTTAATAATTCAGTGTCAAAGGAGTTTGCAGAAAAATTAAACTTAGAAAAAGAAATATAAAAGCTTCGTGCTTGCGGTATGCTCTGTAATGAAATTACATATATTTGTGATAAACGACATTAGAGAGTTTACGAACTATGTACAAAAACCTGTTGAACTTACTTGCTCTGGCAGTATTGCTTCCCTCGTGCAGTGGAACTTCTCCCCGCATCTCCGTGGTATGTGAAGAAAACAACGTAGGCAACTGCATTGTAAAATGGGAAATGGCCCCCCTCATCAAGGGAAATGTGAAAGTATACGCTTCAACAAACCCGGACTTCATCCCCGAAGATGTTCCCGTAGCTTTGGCAAACATCTCCGACCAGAAGATGACCATCGTCACCAACGACCCTATGCGACGCTACTACTACACCCTTGTATTCGACGATAAATACCGGGTGAAGGTAGCTACCCGCAACATCAATATCCCCGGCATACAGAACTTCCGCGACCTGGGAGGTTATCCCTCCTACTCCACCCGGAAGCAGATGCGTTGGGGCATGCTCTACCGTTCGGCCGAGATCGACAGTCTGGAATGGTCTTCGCGCAAGGAGCTCAAAAATATCGGGATAAGAACGATTATAGACTTGCGTTCTTCTACCGAAGCAGACCGAAAGAATCCGTTGCAGCAAGAATTCAAGACTGTTCATATTCCCATTGTAACCGGTGATATGGAGAATATCTTGAAAGGTATTCAGGAACAGAAGATCAAGAGCGACACCGTGTACCGGATGGTAGAGCAGATGAACCGCGACCTTATAGCCAACTACACCCGGGAATATCGCCAGATTTTCGACGTCCTGCTCGATAAAAACAACTACCCCGTAGTCATACATTGTTCGTCCGGCAAAGGGCGGACAGGCATCGTATCGGCCCTGATACTTGCTGCCCTGGGTGTGAACGAGGACATCATCATGGAAGATTACCGCCTCAGCAATGATTACTTCAACATCCCTACGGCTTCCAAGTATGCCTATCGGCTTCCGGCACGTTCGCAGGAAGCTATTACGACCATATTCTCAGCGCGCGAAGACTTCTTGAATGCTGCCAAAGAAGAGGCTGAACGAAGGTATGGAGATGTAGAAACCTACCTGGAGAAGGGCATCGGACTGACGAAAGAGGAAATCAAGCAACTGCAAAGCATTCTGCTGACAGACAGCAAATAACATGAGTTTAAGATAGAAACACTGTCTCCGCATTCTCCTCCTCCGGGGAAGGTTGCAGGTAGACAAAAGGAATGCCTTTTTTTATTTTATAACAGCCAATCGTTTCTATTTCAACATTTTTGTCGTAAGTTTGCAGAATAAAGCAATGCAGAAGAGCATGGATAGCAACAGGCAACTTTATATAATCAGTGGTTGTAATGGAGCCGGTAAGACGACTGCGTCCTATACGGTGTTGCCCGATGTTCTGAATTGCAAGGAGTTTGTCAATGCGGACGAGATAGCCCGCGGCTTGTCTCCTTTCAACCCACAGAGTATGGGTATCGAAGCCGGAAGGCTGATGCTGCAACGCATCAACGAATTGCTGAAAAACCGGGAAAGTTTCTCCATAGAAACCACGCTTGCCACCCGTTCTTACACCCGCCTCGTCTCCGAAGCACAGAAACAAGGCTACAAGGTGAGCCTGATTTACTTTTGGCTGAATTCACCGGAACTGGCAATCAACCGTGTTGCACAACGTGTCAGCAATGGCGGACACGATATACCCAGAGACGTCGTCCTGCGACGTTACCAAGCCGGAATAGACAATCTATTCAACATTTATATGCCGTGCGTTGACTACTGGCTATTGGCCGATAACAGTTACACCCCGCGTGTCATTGTCGCCGAAGGCGGACGCAATACAGTAACAGACGTACACCATACAGAACTTTTTAACACCATACAGAGTTATGTCAAATGATGAAAGAAAAGAGTTGAGCCGCAAGTTGCACTACGGACTGGCTTTGGCCGAGAAGAGAATGCTTGAAGAAAAAGCATTGAGAAACGAAGACGTGATACAAGGCACGCCCGACGGAAAAATCAAGGCCGTACCGGCCCGCCGACTGTTGCGAAAGATGTATAGTGAAGAAACAGCCGGAAAATAATCCGTTTTTTAGTAATTATTCGGCCGTATGCCATTAACAAACAAGTTTTCAAACGCAACACACATCAAGGAAACAAGTGGATCAAGGCGTCTAACATTCCCCTGAGTTCGCTTTCCTATTTTTAATCACACTCCTATAAAAGAATAAGATGAAAAATCTAAAGCAAACTCAGGAGAGAGTTGATGGCTTATTCATAAGCCCAGTTCCTATTGAGTAACAACTTTCATGAGGTCATTGTTGGTAATTACTCCCTTGTTCCAACGGTCGGCAAAACCAAATTGCTGGTTATATTCCCAAAGTGAATAAGCAATGCCTTGTTCGCGTGCTACATCGACTACGTCTTTCAGCCAAGCCATGCGTACCTCTTCGCCGCAATTGACCAGACATCCAAACTCGCCCAGATAAAGTTTCAATCCTTTTTGCTTGGCATACTCTATAGCCTCACTCCAGTATGAACGAATCCAGTCCTTATCATAAGAATGGTGATAGGGCTCGACCACCTCCTTCTCTTCATCAGACAATTCGGCATACAGATCATCAGGTATCAGCTGACCGGGATATTGCATGGGCTTACTGAAGTTAAGGATGCGCAAAGGAGTCCATAAAGCTTGGTAATGCGTTATCAGCAACGGTTCATAGAAGTGGAAGGAAAGCATAATGTTGCGGTCGTCTTGAGGCACACGGATATTCTTTACATGAGCCGCATTATTCTGCATGTTGGCGCCAAGTACAATGACACGATCATGTTCTTTCTCACGTATCATCTCCACAATGCGCAGCATCAAAGCCGCCCATTGTTCGTCGTCAGGGGCCACAGCTTCGTTTAGTAGTTCATAAGCTACTTCCGTCACCGGATAACAGTACAACTGTTGCTGAATAACACGCCACATATCTACCAGTTTGTCTTGTTCCGCCACATTGCTCCAGAGTGCAGCATGTTCGTCCAGGAAATGGTGCGAACGAATGATGTGCAAGTCGAAAACGACCTTAAGTCCTCGTTTCAGGCAATTGTCGATAGTGTTGTGCAAAATGCTCAGTGTTTCCTCATTGAGGGACATATCTTCGTTAAAAAGCTGCACCTCATCTACCGGCAGGCGGATATGGTCGAAACCGGCTTTCACCAGTAAGTCAATGTCTTCTTCATTAAAAATCTGCTTACGCCGCTCGTCTGTAATGTTAGACTGTGACAGCCAGCAACCGATGTTTACACCTTGTTTAATTTCAAATACTGTAGGCTCGGATGAACGAGTGCATGAGATACAAACGCCGGATGCCATACATAGGATGCATATCCATATCATACACCGCAGAGTTTTTCTAATAGTTTCCATCATATACTTTTTGTTTATAGATTATCTGAGAAATCTGTTATTTATACTTATAAGCATGATAAGAGTGAGGCGGAAGTGTTAACGTGAAACGACGTACATCCGTTGCTCTCCATCCACTGAATACTTTACCAGCTTGGCTGGAGATAGGCTTTGCCGAAGAATCTTCTAGATCAGTAAGCGTTTCGAACGGGCCATTACATACCAAACTGATTTCTACCGGCAGGTCGTTGAAATTTTCCACGATCACTGTCTTGTTGTCATAGAGAAAAAGACCGACCTTGGAAGGAGCTTCCAAACTAAAATCCAAGTCTTGGCTGAGCACTCGCCGTATAGCATTCAGAGCTCCTGCAGGATAGTCATAGAGCTGACCGAAGTCATCGGGAATAGTCAGCACATAAAGATTGCCACCGCCATAAAGAGCTCTATGCAAAATGGGATACCCTGAAACACCACCCTGTAGCGGACGTCCGGCACTGATTATCTCCCAACTGTCGTTGGTGAAGTAACGTATTTGTGGAATAAGAATGTCACGTGTGCTTTGTCCGTAATTGCCAAAGTCGTTAACCAATGCTTTCAGGTCATCGCATTGTAGTTCGCACACCTCGGCAATCTTTTCGGGAATAGCTTTCAAAAGTCCGCTTGTAATCACTACATTTCCGCCTTGTCGCAAGCTTTGTTCTACCTTACTCATAATGTCGGCATCAGCGGCAGCTTGTGCTGTAAGCAGTACTACATTGCACTTCTCTTCAGGATAGCTGCAACGCATATCCATAGGTAGCCCTATCATACCGAGGTAATTCTGAAGAAAACCTTCGCCCGAAGAGTGAAACGGTTTGTAATTGCAAATGCCCACAGGATTCCCCAATTTACCTACCAGATTATCTGCTTGGCGCAATACTACGTCGGCAATCCGCGCCATGGTGGTGGGAGTAATTTGGCGTTTGCCGTCGTCCGACCGGAAAGTGGAAGTCATTTCATCATAGTTCCAACTGGTCTTTCCGTCTTGCCATGAAGCGCGAAACCGAGGCGACAGTTTTACGTCGATCAACTGGTTGTAGGCAAACAGCATTACATCGCGTGCCTTGGCAATGGCAGTCAAGTGCAGCTGTTCGGCATAGCGGTCCATGCTCATGCTGATACCTCCGGCATCCACCCAGCCACCTCCGTTCCGTCCGCCTGAGAGATTCTCGTAATAACGCATCACGTTGTAACTTAAATAATTCTGCAAATGCTGGGCTCCTGCAGGATCACGCGTTTCGGTGCCCGTCCATACCCCATCGAAGATTTGCGGCCCGTCCTGAAGATTGAAGCCAAGCCCTTGGAAATGGTCGTACCAGTTGGGGTATTTAATGATAACCTTTACTTTGGGATTCACGTGGTGCGCAGGATCTACAACCAGATTCTTCCCTGCCTCGTTCATCAACGCCAGACGATATTCAGTCCATGAGCGGTTGCCTTTGGCGGCTATTTCCGCCTCACTTTTGCAGCTGGTAAAGAAAAAGTCATCGAGCAGGAACTCGTCGAAATGGCGGGCTGTATGTTCGGCAATCTGCTGTACAATGCGCCGGTGTTCGGGATCGGAATAGCAAAAAGTCTCAAAATTATTGGCTTCATTGATGGTATAAGTGATACCACCCGCTACTTCGATGCCTTGTTCCATAAAAAACTTTTTAGCTTTTTCTATTGTGGCATCGTCCACAATAAGCAGGTCACGATGTGTTTCCAGATAGATTTTATCCACATCAAGTTGCTCGGAAATAATATTCCAAGTGGACGTCAGCCATTCTGTATCTTTCATCTTTTCCACTTCGTAAGCGCGGACATAGACCGATACGGTAAAATTACGGTGTTTAGCTTGTATGGGAGCCATTAAGCCGAACAAACAAAGCAAGAGCAGTATTTTTGTTTTCATAGGTCGTTGATTTTTAGTTTGCAATCTTCACTCTACAGAATGAGTTGCGGGTTGTGAAATAGAGATAATCCCCGGAACAAGTCAAAGAATTGGGACCTTCAGGAGTATGTATGGTCCGTTGGTAGTCTCCCTTGGAGTTATATACCAAAATGTTACCTTCAGCTATATACACATTTCCATTACGGTCAGTGGTAACGCCATGTTCGCCCCGTTCGGCAAAAAGCTCAGGTTCACTCAGGAAGCCCTGAGCATCTACCTTAAATCGCTTTACGCGATGGGCAAACTCGTCCACTTGGTAGATGGTGCTGCCCGGAACGACAGACTGAAGCGACGAAGAACGTAGCAAGTCATATTGCCGAGGAATCACAGTGCAACCGTCAGGAGCCACAAAATACTCTTTCGGTCGATAGATACAGACTGAGTCGAAATCGTGCAAGTCGCGCCAGCGGTGTGTAGCATAGTAAATCTTTTCGACTTTTCCAGCAACAGGAAGTTCTTTGCTAAGAGGAAGAGTCTGAATGGTGGCATTCGGATTGGAAGTATCTACACAATAAACCATAGGTTCGAATCCGAAATTACCCCACCAACTATAAGTGGTTCCTTTATGATCGGGTAGTTGATCAGGTTTCGGAAGAGTGGACCATGCTCCTCCGGCCCCACTACCGGAAGCATTGGAAGGACGAGGCTTCGGCTGTGGATAATATTTCACCATCACAAGTAGACGATTTTCCGTATCGGTGGCCAAAGAAAGAGGCTGCCACGGCAAATCAAGCAATAGAGAAAGTTTTTTTGTAGCTGCATTCCACATATAGACTTTACGTAAGCGCTCCTCAGAGAAGAAGACATTTCCATTGTTATCATGTACGATGCCTTCGGCATATTCAAATCCGCTTTGCAGACATTCCACATTGTCTTCACACGGCCGTTCCGGACGTTGTGCTTCCTTTCCCGTGATGGTGAGGCGAGCAAATTCCCACGGGCGGACAGCAATACGTTTATTAGGGTCATACACCGAATTATTGATAGTGAAACGCATCTGAGTAAAGTTATGGAAATTATAGAAATGAATATCACTGCTATTCCAAATGCGTACTGCATAAGGCAAAGGACGCACAATACTGATGACACGGAAAACAAAAAAGTTAAAGAAGCGAAGATCGTTGCATCCGGTCAGCTCCATTGGAACAACGTCATTTCCTTCACGAGTTTCCTCCTCCAACTGCAGAGCATATATTCTCCACTTTGAAGCATTGGAAAAACGCACTTCACTGCGCAAGTGGTGCTCCACGGACATTTCGTAGATACGGCCGGGCGTGGAGGTGTTTTCAACAAACAAACCACAACTGCCATAAGTATTATTAATCCAGATGTTCTTAAATACACCACCACCTTGCCGGGTGACCCACAGGTTCCAATGCTGGTTATCCCAACTCTCTTCCACCCCTCTATCCATAATACGCGGACGCATCATACTATTGCTCATCTCTTGTGTAAAACCGGGAAAACGTTGCGGCCCTTTGACTGTGGCCCACCCGGAGAAATGCACATCGTTCATATACGATTCTTCACCGGCCATCCATTTGCAGGTTACCGCACGATAATTGAATCCCATGGCATCCAGTCCGATACCGGAGAGAATACATCGCCCCCCCATAGGTGTTTCAATCAGAGGAACAGGCTCGCCAAAGCCACTGAATGCAGGTGAATGTGCTGCCAACTTGATTCGTGTAGATACAGGGTCCATACCTATCATGACCGTGTTCGGCTTGAACTTTATCGGTTTACTCACTCGGTAGATGCCTTGTGGCAGATAGATGACATCATGTTCTTCGATGGCTTTGAGAAATACTTCTGTATTGTCTGTCTTGTCATCGCCCACGGCACCCAAATCCATGATATTTGTCCATTGTGACATATCCGGCAGAGTGGGTATATCGTTGCGGGGCGGCGTCGGCATTTGGGTCAGCGGACGGAGGTTATAGCGCAATGCGTGATTTCCATCCGATTCCATGGAGTCGAAAGTCAGACCCAGTGAAAGGCTATCGACGCAATATATTGCAGACTTGTTTTCCACTTTACGCTGATCGCCTTCACGAAACTTCAAAAAACAAGGTACGCGGCGGCAAGTTACATTCAGTGCATTGAACTGGTTAGTGGGGGTTAATACACCACTCTGCATCACTCCTGCTTCGCTAAGATTTTCCAGTGTGCAATCTTCCATAAAGGCTACATCTGTATAACCCGGCCATATTTCCAATCCGATGGGGGAATGGCGCATCGTCACCCTTACCAGCGTCATGCCGGCCTCCATTGTTCGAATACATGCTTTACGCTGCCCCTCAAAAAGGGTATTCAAAATTGTGACTTGCCAGCCGGGAGATGTTTTACGCGTATAGATACCGTAGTCTCCTCCGCAGAATACCACGTCTTCTATCTCGTTGCCTGCCTCGAAAATACCAGCTTTCCCATTACCAATTTGCATTTCCACATGTTCAATGAAGCTGTGTTGTGCATAGTGTGTGCGAAATACAACAGCTTGCGGATTGCCATTCTCCACTTTAACATTAATATTTTCAAATCCCTGGAAGAAAGTGCCGGATGTTGCCTCTGCAGGTTCTACCTCTTCATCTGCTGTATTTGATATAAACCAGAACATATATTTGGCGTCACCTTCATCGTCGGGATAAGACTGATCAAATCCTGGTGAGTTCTTGCTCAATATCACGACAGGACGTTCTTTGCCATATCCTATCAAACGAATGGAAGGCGGCACATATATAGTGCCGGATATGCGGTATTCGCCAGGAGCCAGATAAACAATGCCGTAATTATCGCGCTTTTTCAGAGCATTGATAGCTTGTTGTAATGCCGAAGTTACATCTCCTTTAGTGGGGTTGAAGTAAACAGCATCAGGGTCATCGGGCCGTTGTGTGAAAACAGACCGGCTTGTGACTGCACTGGAGGCAACACATATAGCCGTCCAAAGCATTAATAATAGTAGTCGTTTCATAACTAATCTTTTGAAAAAGAAGAGGCCGGCATAAAGTTACTGCCTGCACAGCCTCTTCTCATAAGAAAATTATCAATCTTTATCACCTTAATATCCCGGATTCTGGTCTTTAGGACCAATCTCTCCATTTGTCAGAATTTCAAGTGTAGGAATGGGGAACAGTTCGTGATTTGCATCATAATCAAAAATGCGCGGTGTGCGAGGCAAACCGTCGGCAGTATAATACTCGCCGTTATTCTTGGGATATTCAGCATCTAAGAATTCCTTGGCCATGCCTGAACGACAGAGGTCATACCAAAACTCGTACTCTAACACGAACTCATGACGGCGTTCGATGGTAAGGGCCACTTTCCAGACCTCTGCATGATAACCTTTTTCCGAGCGGTATTTCGTGTAGAACTCTTTGGCGTCAGGCACCTCGACCATGGCGTCGTTATACTTCAAGGAAGAAGCCTTGAACTGTTCGGACGGAGTCTCGTTCACCTCCATATTCCCCCATGCACGATTACGGATCTGATATATCATATCCCAGCCGGTTCCCTCTTCGCCCGTTTCAAAACAACATTCCGCATAGTTGAGCAGTACGGACGCATAACGTAGATGGATGGCTGAGATGGGAGTATATACCGGGTTGCCACCGGCCTGTTTCCACAACTTCAGGCAGTAGTTATTGGGAAGCTTGTCCGCATTCACCCAATCGCTTTCAAAGCCCGGACTAGCCCCTATTGTCTGATTGGTATAAGGATTGGTTTCGCCTTTGGGCACTACAGAGTAGCTTCTACGTTTATCTCCCGGTTCAAAGGAACGGCAGAATTCATAAGAGACGAAAGTGCCTCCCCAACCTCCATATTCACCCGGAGCAGTCAGGTAGTATCCCCACCACAGGTTTTCAGTACTTCCTGTCGCCCCCCATCCGAGATCACTCCAATGGTAGAAAGCCACTTCCCAAATGCTCTCTTTGCTCCAGTAATGATCCATTTGATGCAGTTCGCCGAAGCAGGGCAACAATTCATAAGTATGGCTGTCCATAATGGTTTTATAGATTGACTTGGCCTTCTGGAAATCTTTGAGATACATATACGTCAGAGCCTGATATGCCAACGCGGCTCCCTTTGTAAAGCGTCCGTATTCTCCGTTTTCAGGTTTCCAGTCCAGCTTGTCGGCCGCAAACTGCAAGTCTTCTATTACCTTATTGTAAGTGTCGGCCACGGTTTCCGCGCGAGGCTTGGAGGCCGATGTCGAGTAAGTCTCTCCGGTCTCAAGCATAGGAACGCGTCCAAAGTTCTGTGAAAGATAGAGGTAGTAATAACCACGGATGGCACGTGCTTGGGCTATCAGCTTATCCTTTGCCGTTTCGCCCCCTTTGAAGATGGAAGGGGCTGCCTTTTCCATTTCCGCAAGGAAGGTATTGCAGCGGCTAATGGCACGGTAACAGATTTTCCATGCCACCTGGAACATATCTTTTCCGGCCACCCAGGAGTGGGTCCAGAATTCACGGTCCCAGCCTCCTCCGCCTACATCCATGGCCGGATAGTTGGCAAAGGCAAACTGAGGCTTCATATTCCAGCTTTGTGCGATATCTATATCAAAGCTTCCGGCATGCTTGTCGGGCAGAAAGGTATCATATAGCGCATTCAGGCCTTGATTAGCATACTCTTCGGAAGAGCTTATCAGGTCGGGAGCAAGAACGTCATAATGTGGAACACACAGGAAATCCTCTCCACAGGAAGAGAGGGTAAGCGAAGCAGCAAGGGCAACTGCAAAATATATCTTTTTCATATATATATTTTAGTATTATGTAAATGATTAGAATTGAAGGCTGAGACCTAAGTTAAATGCCCGCGGGAAAGGATAGCGTCCGCTGTCAAATCCGGTGCGGAGCACATTGGAATTACCCACCTCGGGATTGCCGTATTTGTTGTAGCCCGAAATGGTAAGCAGATTGTCCACACTGAGGTAAATGCGTGCATTTTCCATGCGGACACTCTTTACCCAGTTCTTGGGCAAGGTGTAACCAACCTGTACATTGCCTATCTTGATAAAGTCTCCGTTCTTGACGTAGGCATCCGACACACGTACATTGTGGTTGGCGTCATTACGCGTCAGACGGGTGTAAGGCGTATTTGGATTTTCTTCGCTCCAAGTATTGTTCAGATATTCGGCCAGACCGTTCTGATAACCGCCACGGGGATTGTAAATAGTTGTCAGGCGGGCGGCGGAATAAGATAAAATGTCCTGTCCGAGCACTCCATAGATATTGGCCGAGAAATCAAGTGATTTCCAACTGGCTCCAAGTGTCAGGCCGAAATTCAGCTTGGGATATCCGTTACCGATGATACTGCGATCGTCATCATTAATGTAGCCGTCGCCGTTTACATCGCGGAATTTGTAGTCACCGGGTTTGGTGTTCGGGTCCTGATAGTACCTCACTTCTCCTTTGGTTGCGGCGGCAGCCGCTGCATTGAGATTGTCTATTTCACTCTGTGTTTTAAAGATGCCGTCCACCTTCCATCCGTAGAACGCACCTACCGGATGTCCATTGCGTGTGATGCTATAGTTTTCCCAATAGTAACCGGCGTCCACATTGCCCGATTCAAAGATGTCATCACCCACTTCCACGGCTTCGTTGCTAAGGGTAGAACCGTTCAGGGATGCGTTGAAGCTCCAGTCTTTGCCTATCCGAGTGTTGTAGTTGACAGAAAACTCAAAACCCTTATTACGGATTTTTCCCGCATTGGTATAAACGTTTTCAAAGCCGGTTGAAGGACGGACAGCCTTGTAGAGCAACAAGTCCTTGGCAGTACGGACAAAATAGTCTAATGAAATATTAAGCTTGTTGTTGAACAAACCGAAATCCAGACCTATGTTGGTCTGTTCGTTGGTCTCCCACTTCAAGTTGGTGTCCACCTCTCTGGCCTGGGCAATACCTGGTGCGTTGACGGGTGTGCCATTCAAATAGTAATAATACATCATATACTGGGAAGTGAGCTGTTCGACAGAAAGGCTGGTAGCACTTCCTGCATTGCCGGTTTGTCCCCAGCCTAAACGCAACTTCAGATTACTGAAAATATCCAGTTCTTTAATAAACGACTCTTCAGAGAGCCGCCAAGCGAATGAGGCTGACGGGAAGGTTCCCCAACGGTTTCCGGCACCGAAGTTTGACGAACCGTCATGGCGTATGGTAGCCGTAATGAGGTAACGATCCATCAAACTATAGTTGGCACGTCCATACCATGAAACAAACCGTACAGGAATACCATAGCCACCGGTCACATTACGCGAGGAGGGGTTGGTTGTCAGCTCAATGCGGCGTACGACGGATGATGGCATTGCCTCACCGCGTCCGTAAAGGTCGCTACTGCTCATACGGCTGGCTGAATACCCTGCCATAAATCCCAGGCGATGTATGCCTGCCGTAAGGTCATAAGTGAGATAAGTTTCAAGAGCCAGTGTATTATTGTTGCGCTTACCCATCGTGAAACTGTCAGGAGTCGTGTCCGTAATAAATGTACGGTGGTTCACCGGACTATATGCGTCATCCTCGCTTTGGTTATAGTTATAACTGAGCACTGTGTGATACTTCAGCCCTTTCAGAATGTCAATGTCCACATTGGCATTAGCCAATACTTGGTTGAAGCGGTTCCGGCTGTCGCGCTCCATTGCGGCGGCATAAAGGTTGTCCGTGCCTTTCTCCAGGTCACCGTCACTCTCTTTCTTGTAGTGTCCCCATGTGCCGTCAGGCCAGCGGATAGGAACGTTAACAAGCTGTCCATTCTCATCCAGAGTATCCATTGAGGGAATGGCACCGGCAAAACTATAGGCATTGCCCGAACCTGAGAAACGTCCATGCACGAAGGCAATGCTTGCCGCTGTATGAATAAAGTCCTTTATATTGTGTTTGACATTGATTCTGGTCGTAAAGCGCTGGAATCCTGAAGCCACCACAATACCTTCATTGTCGAGATATCCTACAGAAAGACGTGCCTGAGAATTTTCCGTACCGCCTGATATAGAGACGTTGTAGTTCTGTTGCAAGGCCGTGCGCGTCATCTCTTTCTGCCAGTCTATGTTGTTCAGCCTGCTGTCCAATGACGGATCGGCCCAAGCCAGTTGCGTGAAACTGCCGCCATCGTTCTTCTTGGCCCCGCGCACCGCCTTCACAAAGTCACGGATGGTACCTACATCAAGGGTATTGCTGTTACTGCTGATAGCCCAATTGGCCGTGATGTCAATGCGCGAATTGCCTTTTTTACCCTCTTTGGTCGTTATCATGATAACGCCATTGGCACCACGAGAACCGTAAATGGCAGTAGCGGAGGCATCTTTCAGCACTTCAATACTTTCAATATCCGCCGGGTTCAGAAAATCAATATCTGTACCCACTTGTACACCATCAATCACGTATAAAGGGTCAGCTGAACCATTTACAGTAGCTACTCCACGAATACGTATGGTGGTTCCGCCACGTGGATCTCCGGAATTACGCATTACCTGTACACCGGCAGCCAGACCTTGAAGTCCTTGTCCGATATCAATAGGGTTACGCTTCATCATCTCGTCTGATTTTACGGTAGTGACAGAGCCTGTTAAATCTGATTTCTTTACCGAGCCATAACCTATGACCACAACGTCATCCAACATACCCGAGTCATCTTCCATCACAATGTGCAAATTGTTCGTACCTTGTGTTACTTTCAACTCTACAGTTTTATATCCCACAAAAGATATTTGTAACATGCCGGCTGTGGGGACATTCAGCTTGAAAGTACCATTGATGTCGGTAATAGCACCAATAGTTGTTCCTTTTAGGAGCACATTGGCTCCAATAACAGGCTCTCCGGCAGTGTCGACTACTGTACCACCGACCGTAAAAGATTGTTCTACAGCCTGCACAATATCCTTATTCACCCCATTGGTTACATGGGCGTAGGACCAAGGCGCTGCGGACAAAGCCGCTACAAAGACAAGGCATGTCCATTTCTGATTCATTTTGTTTCTCATAAGTAAACAGGTTAATTATTAATAATGAAGAAATATGTTTTCAGTTGGCAAACCAACTAAAAGCTCATAGGTAATAAATCCCATGCGACTACCGTGATAGGGGCAATTCCATAAACTTCCTTTCGGCGCTTGCTTTATCGGTTCACCTTCAGGAGTGCAGCTTTTGAACCATCCCCCTGCTTCATGATCGATAAAATGGGCTTTAACAAACTGCCACGTACGATTGGCATGTTGCAACCACTCTGTATCTCCTGTTAATTTCCATGCATACAAAAAAGCGCTTATAGTTTCGGATTGTGTCCACCATGTCAAGAAAAGATTCATTTGTTTCGTATCATGGTTGAATTCCGTAGCTATAGCTTCTTGTGGTAAAATTCCGTCACGTACGACAGCACGGCACAGTTTTAAAGCCACATCCCTGCATTGGTCTTTCAAATGTTCATCGTCCAATACGCTTGCCGCCTCATATAGTAGCCAAGCCGTCTCCGTATCATGTCCGTAACGGTCGATTCGCTCGAGAGGTTTCCAGTCCATATCGAACAAAGTGTACAAATGGCCGGTTTCTGGCTGGAAGAAACGTTCGTTCAGTAGTATCACGATTTTCCGCAGGCTCTCTTTTAATTCGGGGTCCGGCCATATCTTATATAAATTAGTGTAAGCTTCCATCAGATGCAGATGGGTATCCAATGTTCTGGTAGGACGCGTTTTCTCAGCAGATTGTTTGTTATATGAATCGAAATATCCTGTTCCATGTGTGTCAGCAAGATGGTCTTCGACAAACCGATAGAGCATCTTGGCACATTTCAGGCTTGACTCGGAAGTTGTGGCATTGGCATATTCCGCTAAAGCGTAGATAGTATAAGTTAACGGTGAGGCTGATTTTGTACTGTCCAAGGGTAGCCCTTGTGCCGTAATCACTGAATAGACTCCACCTTGCCTCCGGTTTATGAAATGTGTGTCAAAGTATTCATAAGCACGGTCTGCCAGCTTCTTATAATTTTCGTTCTGTGTGCAACGGAAAGCACGTGCAAATGTCCATAGTATGCGTGCATTCAGAATGCAACCTCTAGGAGAATCGACTATGGGGGTACCGTCACGCAATATAGTACCATAAAATCCTCCGTCAGGTGAAGGACTATATTTTTCCCAGAAGGGAAGAATATTATTCATGAGGTCTGATATTATTTCACTTTTCAAACTATCACATAGAGAATCCTTCTCAGGAGGTAGTACACTTATCATATTAAATAAATAAGCAAATAAAAAGCAGATAAACAGAAATGTGCGTTTCATTATCATTTTATTAGTATTTATTGTTTCATTACAAAATTAGGTGAATACTATGATATAAATTTTAATACAATCACTATTTTATAGGCATGTTTTGTACTTATTAAACGTACTATTTGTGACCACCCCATCCAATTATGCTCTTTGAGACATATATGTAACTAATCTGCTTCAAAAAAAAGCAGTCTGCACTTTATTAATGAGAAATATATTGCATATTTTTGTACGTATTCCAATCAAACACTTTATACATTTTATGAGAAAGAAAACATTTCTGGTATTTATTGTCTGTGTCTCATATTCACTCTTGTCAATGGCAGGGGTAATTGAACCGGAAAAAATGATGTTTCGTTCCTTAACGATAGCGGATGGCTTGTCCAGCAATAACATATCCGCTGTTTATCGTGATATCAAAGGCTATTTATGGATAGGAACATCATCCGGATTGAACCAATGGAATGCTCACAATTTCAAATCCTATTATCACTCTTCTCATGGATTACCCAGCAATACGGTCATTTCTATTTTTGAGGACTTTGCGGGTCGTGTCTGGGTTTATTGTGATAATACCAGTTATGCTTATTATGATTATGAAACAGGAAACTTTAATAATGATGTGAAAACTTTACTGGGAGAATATGGCTTCCAGCCCGAGATGGCTGCATACATTGGTTGTAGTAAGGACCGCCATTATTTGTGGGGCAGCGACAGTAAGCGTATCTGCGTTTATGACCATACCCGGAAATGTATAAGGGATTTTGCCTTGCCTGCCGGTTTTCAGCTTTCTCAGGTTTATATAAAAGGTGAACTTCTCTATGCCTTATGTAATAATAGCGGTCGGATACATATTATTGACCTGAAAAGTGCTTTTACCCAGACGTTGCCTTGTCTTGAGGGCTACAAAGATGAGATTGCAAACCAATATCCACGTGTTTATGTTGATGATAAAGGAGGACTATGGTTGTATACATTCACAAATAGTCTTTTATTGCATAAATCTTCTGAATCTTCTTCCTGGCAAAAGATAGCCTTACCTATACATGGCGATCAGTTCAATCGTGTGGCGCAAATTGACGAAGACGCCGATGGCAATATCTGGATTATTACCAGCCATCATGGAGCCTTTGTCTACGAATCTGACACAGAACAGATGAACCACCTGACACATGATCCCCTAAGGTATCATACATTGGTCAGCAATAACCTTACCTCCTTGTTTATTGACAAGGACAATACTGTGTGGATAGGTAGCAATAAGCAAGGAGTCTCTTATTATATGCCCGGTACACAAACTATTTTGGGCTATTCACTGGGCGGCGAGAATGATGTATTATCGTTCTGTGAAAAAGACAATCACTTGTTTATTGGAACCGATGGAGCGGGTTTATTGGAACAATCCAGATTGGGTGATGCGGTAACTTCGGTACAGACACAAGCCAATATCGTGGTATGCCTGCATAAAGATAGTCGCAACCGTCTTTGGATGGGTACTTTCCAGTCAGGAATAATTTGTATGGGAGAGAGAGAAAGGACGCAATATACTGCCCAAAACAGTGAATTGCGGAGTAATAATGTATATGGTATTGAAGAAGATGCCAATGGCAATATCTGGATAGCATTACTCGATGGCATTGTACAGAAACTCGATCCGAATACAGGCAGGATAGTCACTGTATACGAAGATACCAGCATGAATATACGAGAAATGATAGGTGACGGAAAATACCGACTTTTCGCAGCCACCAGCAAGGGGCTTTTGGCTATCGACACTTACACAGAGCAGGGACATTACGTGACTAAAAATCTGCATAACAATATGTCTATACCTCAGGCGTATCTTTATACTCTTTATAAAGACAGCAAGCAAATACTGTGGCTAGGAACTTCTGACGGACTTATCTACTGGAATCAGGAAACAGACAGCGTAGGATGCCTTACTACCGACGACGGGTTACCGACCAATCTCATAACTTCCATTACCGAGGATCACAACGGACAATTATGGGTAGGCACTTACAATGGCATCTCGTGCATTGACCTTGACGATTTTGTCCACATCACCAATTATAAAACCTCTGATGGATTGATTACTAGTGAAATCAATCAGCGTGCTATTTGTTCATTGAGTAATGGGGATATTGTATTCGGTACTCCTCGGGGATTAATTGTCATCAGTCCCAAGCAAAAATCCTCTGTTGCTTATGATTCTTCTGTTTTTCTTACCTCCGTCAAATACACTACGGGGAATTCGGGACACAATATTGATCAATACCTTTCTCCCAACAAGAAAGAAATAAAATTGGAAATCAACCAATTACCTATTTCTTTGTATTTTTCCACTTTTGATTTTGCTGCATTAAACAATATCTCGTACTACTATCGTCTTAACGGAGCGCATGACTGGTATCTCATGAATGGAAATGCTATTTATTTCACAAGCTTGTATCCGGGAGTCTACCACTTAGAAGTTACCGCTTGCAATGCGCAGGGACAGTGGGCATCCAAAGTGCAGCGATTAGTTCTGTATATACTTCCGCCTTGGTATCGCACCACCCTTGCCTATATTATTTATGGGTTCACAATCATGATTGTCATCGGAAGTCTCATTTTATTCTTTTATCGTTATTATCAACGCAAAGAGCACACAAGGCGCATCCAGCGCAAGACCGAACAGCAACAGAAGCTCATGGACATGAAATTGACCTTTTTTGCCAATGTAAGCCATGAATTGCGTACACCACTTTCATTAATCATCAACCCTTTGGAAGAGTTTATCAAGCGTTACCCGCAATTATCAACCTCGTTGTTGAGCACGGCCCATTCAAATGCTAAATATCTTCTAGAACTGATAAATCAATTGCTGTCATTCCGTAAAATAGATTCAGGAGGTGAAACAATGGATTATTCGCATATTGATGTGGTGCGCACAGCTCAAGATTTGTATTCCATTTACCAGCAAATGGCTGAAAAACATCGGATACACTATACATTCAACGCCCGGCCATCGGTAATCAAGATGGATTGTGACAACTCCAAGTTTATGAAAATCATTCATAACTTACTTTCCAACGCGTTTAAATTTACTCCTGACGGAGGTGCAATCGAACTTAAACTTAGTCGAAATGAGAATGAATTGATATTGGAGGTAAGTGATACCGGACTGGGTATTCCGGCAGAGGACAGGGAGAAAATTTTCAATCTATTTGTCCAAGTAAAGGGAGAAGATTCCACCCAGGGAGGTACCGGCATCGGGTTGTATCTTGTCAAACAGTACGCCCAAATGCATGGTGGTAATGTAACGCTGGATAATAATGATCCTACCGGTACCGTTTTCACTGTTACCTTGCCATTGAAAGCTCAGATCAACCTCTCTTCATCTTCTTTCAATGACACGGCGGAGACAGAAAAAACATTGGAGCCGAGCCATACTCCTTACAACGCTTATTCGTTACTTGTGGTTGACGATAATTTAGAATTTCTGAACTTCCTCAGTGAAAGTCTCTCGACCGATTATAAAGTTTATCAAGCTTCGAGTGCGATGGAGGCACTCCAATTGCTTAATACGGAAGAAATAGACCTTGCCATTTGCGATGTGATGATGCCCCAAATGGATGGAATACAGTTCTGCCAAACAGTAAAAAATGATCTTGCGACCTCTCATATTCCTGTGATTCTGCTCACAGCTAAAGCCGGTGAGGAGTTTCAGCTGGAAGGTCTTAGCCATGGAGCGGATGACTATATTACTAAGCCTTTTCACATGGATATTTTAAAAATGCGAATCAATAAATTTATCGAAAACAGTATCGGGAATCATCAGATGTTTCAGGAGCAAGTTCACATCGAACCAAGTAAAATCACGATTACCCCTTTGGATACTCAGTTCGTAAAAAAGTCCATTAAAATAGTAGAGGACAATCTTTCTAATGCCGATTTTACAGTTGAGGATTTGGCCGCTCAACTCTATTTATCACGTGGCTATCTATACCGCAAGTTACTTAAGATAACAGGAAAGTCCCCCCTGGAGTTCATTCGCATCATTCGTATGAAGCGTGCCCAGCAACTGCTATCCGAAAGCCAGATGCAGGTGGCGGAAGTCGCCTATCAGCTAGGATATGTTCTTCCGAAAACTTTTACTAAACATTTTAAGCAAGAATTTGGTATAACTCCGTCACAATACCTGCAAAGCATCAAAAATGACAAAATATAACACACCTAACAATGATACAAATTATGCTAAACAGAATCAAATGAGAAAATTAAAACAGTTTTTTAGTAATTCGCACGAATATAGCGTGTTTTCAAAGCCATATTTCAGATAATCTGATTTTTATTCTCTATCTTTGCAGCCGAATTATAAAGATATACAAAGATTTAATGAAGACATTTGAAGAGCTCGGTGTGTCGGCGGAGATACGCCGTGCCATTGAAGAGATGGGATATGCGTGTCCCATGCCGGTACAAGAGGAAGTAATTCCCTACCTTTTAGGAGAAAATAATGATGTAGTAGCCCTCGCACAGACAGGAACAGGAAAGACCGCAGCGTTCGGTCTGCCGCTTATTCAGAAGATTAACGTCAACAATAGAATTCCCCAATCACTTATTCTTTGCCCTACCCGCGAACTCTGTTTGCAGATAGCAGGCGACTTGAACGATTATTCCAAATACATCGATGGCTTGCGGGTGTTGCCCGTATACGGAGGCTCGTCCATCGAAAGCCAGATACGCGCCCTGAAGCGGGGTGTGCATATCATCGTAGCCACTCCGGGACGACTGCTGGACCTGATGGAACGCAAGACCGTTTCCCTCACCACCATCCAGAACGTCGTAATGGACGAAGCAGACGAAATGCTGAACATGGGATTTACGGACAGCATCAACGCTATCCTGGCCGATGTCCCGCAAGAGCGTAATACCTTGCTTTTCTCCGCCACCATGAGCCCGGAGATAGCACGTATCTCCAAGAAATACTTGCGCGACGCCAAGGAAATCACCATCGGACGCAAAAACGAAAGTACCAACAACGTGAAGCACGTTGCCTTCACCGTTCATGCCAAAGACAAATATGCCGCCCTGAAGCGCATCGTGGACTATTATCCGCAGATATACGGCATCATCTTCTGCCGCACCCGAAAGGAGACGCAGGAAATTGCCGACAAACTGATGCAGGAAGGTTACAATGCCGACTCCCTGCACGGCGAACTGAGCCAGGCGCAACGCGACGCCGTGATGCAGAAGTTCCGCATCCGCAACCTGCAACTGCTGGTTGCCACGGACGTGGCCGCTCGCGGACTGGACGTGGACGACCTGACGCACGTCATCAACTACGGCCTGCCCGATGATACCGAAAGTTATACCCACCGCAGCGGACGTACGGGACGTGCCGGAAAGACAGGAACTTCCATCGCCATCATCAACCTGCGCGAGAAGGGCAAAATGCGCGAGATAGAGCGCATGATAGGCAAGAAGTTCATCGCAGGAGAAATGCCTACCGGCAAGCAGATCTGTGAGAAGCAGTTGCTCAAGGTAATAGACGAACTGGAAAAGGTAAAGGTTAACGAGGACGAGATAGCGGACTTCATGCCGGACATTTACCGCAAATTGGACTGGCTGAGCAAGGAGGACTTGATCAAGCGCATGGTTTCTCATGAATTCAACCGTTTCCTTGAATACTACCGCGACCGCGAAGAGATAGAGATTGCCACCACTGCCGACCGCAGCGAACGCACCGGACGTACCGGAGAACGTGGCGGACGCAGCGAGGGCAGCCGCAAGGCAGCACCGGGTTACACCCGTCTGTTCATCAACCTGGGCAAGATGGACAACTTCTTCCCCAGCGAATTAATCGGTCTCCTGAACAGCAATACCCGCGGACGCGTAGAGCTGGGACGTATCGACCTGATGCCGAAGTTCTCTTTCTTTGAAGTAGAAGAAAAGGAAGCCGGCAACGTAGTGAAAGCACTGAACCGTGCCAACTGGAACGGACGCAAGGTATCTGTAGAAATAGCCGGAGAGGAAGGCAAAGATGCCCCGAAAAGCAGACGCAAGACCGAAGGCGGTGGCTACGGCAGAAAAGATTCCGACGGAAAGAAGGACTATGACGGCAAGAAGCGCAGCTACAAGGACGATAAACGGAGCGATGCCACCGGCCGTCGCAACGACAAGCCTGATAGCACAGCCGGTGACAACAAGAAAAAGAGCAAACCCAGTCGCGAAGAGCGTGGCTACACCAAAGCCCGCGGTAAGAAAGACGACTGGAAACAATTCTTCCAAGGTGAGAAGAACGACTTCCGCGATGCCGAACCGGACTTCAGCGAAGAGGGTTGGGCAAGACGGACGAAGAAGAAGTAACAGGCAGCAATGAACAAGATCAACGGCTTTCTATACGGATTACTCTCTTCCGCGAGCTTCGGGCTCATCCCGTTGTTCACGATTCCTGCCATGCATCAGGGGATGGACTTCTGGTCCATCCTGCTTTATCGCTTCTTGTTTGCCATGCTGGCACTAGCAGGCATACTGCTGCTGGACAAACAGTCTTTCCGCATCCGAAGGAAAGAGATATTACCACTTTTATTATTGGCATCGCTTTACGATACTTCCGCCGTATTCCTCTTCTGGGGATATAAGTTCATGGCAAGCGGAGTGGCCACTACCATACACTTCATGTATCCGGTACTTACCACTCTCATCATGATGATTTTCTTCCGCGAAAAGAAATCCTTTTGGCGTATGGGAGCCATTGTGCTAGCAGTAAGCGGAGTATTCTTCCTCTCTCAGGGAGATACAACGGGAACGATAACATGGTTCGGAATATTCATTGTTCTGCTGTCTGCACTGGGATATGCCCTTTACCTGGTTACCGTCAGCCAACTGAAAAAGCTGGAAATGAAAGGGCTTAAAATGACGTTCTACGTCTTCTTGTTTGGTGGCATGCTCCTCTTTATTGGAATACAAGCATCGGGCATCGGGCTGCAAGCCATCCCCGACCGCGTAACATTGGGAAACCTGGTGATGCTTGCTTTAGTGCCTACTGTTATTTCTAATCTTGCCCTGGTACGTGCCATCAAAAACATAGGCTCCACACTCACCTCTGTACTGGGAGCAATGGAGCCCGTTACGGCTGTCGGTGTCGGCATCCTGGTATTCGGAGAGCCTTTCACAAACAGTATTGCCATAGGCATTCTGCTGATTATCTCGGCTGTGACCGTTATTATATTAAAAAGATAATCAAGTATTCTCCTCTCATAAACAGCAAAGCGAAACTATTTATCACCAAACGGACTACTCCTTTTACTTTTTTTTATATTTTTGTCCTTCATATCATGGAATCAAATACATTATGAAGAGACACCTTTTTTATATCATACTATTCCTACAACTCGGTATTGTCAACGAAGGCTATTCACAGGGACTACAATTCTATGGTAATGAGAGACGAATCTCTGAACGTTCTTCCTTCCGCGTATTTTCTAAAGAGTACATTCCTGCTCCAACCGGTAAGTTCAGTGTTTCCTTTGAATACGCTATACATAATATAGAAAGTCCCGGATATATTCTCTACCTGAAAAATGCCGATGGAGAAGGAGCTTTCAACCTGACATACGTGTATGACGAAGAAACTAAAGGAAGTTTCATGTTTGCTCAAGACGGTAAGCAAATCTATTATACTGTACGATATGCCGACAGCAAACTACAGGGAAAGTGGATGCCAATCTCAATCGACATGGACATTACGAACAATCAAGCTAAAATCAACATAGGAGGCAATAAGACAATTCTTAAAGACATCGGTCTGAAGGGAAAGACTTTCACCCCACAGCCTTTTTTCGGCATGTGTAACCATATTCTGGAAACAGCTTCTTTTTCCATACGGAACCTCACCATAAGTAACGGTAAAGAGACTTGGCAGTTTCCCTTGAATGAAAGCCAGGGAGAAAAGGTGCATGACAGTAAAGGAAAAGTTATCGGTCACATTACAAATCCTATTTGGCTCATCAACCATTCCTATTATTGGAAACCTGTCTTCCAGTCTTACTCTCCCACTCCATCGGGCTTTGTATTTGCACCCAAAAAACAGAAATTTTATATCTACAACCAAGATTCGATTACCACCTACGACATTTACAAACAAAGTTCAGAACAATTCCCCTACACACCGGAAAGCGGCAGCCTGCCGATTCGTCTGGGGATGAACTTTATAAATGAGACTCAAGAAACAATTTACGCCTATGAGCTGAATTCGAAAGAAACGTATATTGCAGAAATGAATCTGGAGAGCGGTAATTGGAAGACGATTGATAGAGATGCCATTTCTCTACAACTGCATCATCATTGCGGACTATATCGCCCTGAAAAGCACCAATTACTCTTTTTCGGAGGATATGGAAACCGAAAGTATTACAATACCTTTATAACTTATGACCTTCTGCAAAGCCGATGGGACACTCTTGCTTTCTCCGGTGATCCTATCCCTCCCCGATTCTTTGCCGGCATAGCAATGACTGCTGATGGAAAACATGCTTATATCTACGGCGGAAAAGGGAATGAAGCCGGTGACCAGAATGTAGGCATCCAGTACTACTATGATTGTTACAAGCTGGATTTCGAGAACAAGAAAATCAAGAAACTATGGGAACACAAAGCTCCGAAGAGCCAACGCATTCCCACCAGAGACATGATACTTTCCGATGACGAGAACTATATATACCTCTTAGCTTATCCTGAGTACAAGCCTCAAACCTATCTGCAACTATACCGTCTATCCATATCCGACGGAAAGTATGAAGCTTTAGGAGATAGCATTCCGCTTACTTCGGAAGAGATAGCAACCAATGCCAATTTATATTATAATCCCAATCTGGATGAATTCTACTGCGTCACCCAAGAGTTCGAGAAATACGGACAGTCTTCCACACGCATATATTCACTATCCAATCCTCCGGTATCACTGGCAGCCATGAAGTTCTATGATGAACAAACCAACAACTCAAATAAACCGGTTACATGGTTTTATCTCCTTATTCCATTGTTCATCATTGCATCTGCAAGCGTAATCATAATTATAAAACGAAAACGCTCTATCGACCACAGCAAAGAGTATTCCATTACATCACAGGATAATCCTTATGCCAATACAGAACCGACAGGAGCAAAGCTCTCTTCTCTTACTCAGATAGTTGATGAAGAAGCAGATGAACCGCTTCTATCAGCTTCAATGGCTTTACGTAAAAACAGTATTTCCCTCTTCGGCACCTTCACAGTTATAGATAAGAATGGACGGGACATAACCTATATGTTCAGTCCTAAAATAAGGCACTTGTTTCTATACATTCTTATCAACAGCATTACCAAAGATGGTGTATTGTCTTCGGACCTAAACAATTTGTTTTGGCCGGACAAACCGGATGACAAGATAAAGAACCTGAAAAATGTGACTATAAATCATCTCCGCAGAACATTGCAAGAGTTGGAAGGTATAGAGCTAACCCATCAGAAAGGGTATTTCAAACTGGCATTTACAGAAGAATGCTATTGTGATTATCAGCGCTTCTTCTTCCTGACAGGCGGAATAAAACAAGCTCCTTCAACAGAAGATGAGTCAGCAGAACTGCACACCATTCTCTCACACGGCAAATTCCTTAACACCATTGAAACGAGTCTGTTTGACTACTCCAAGCAGCAAGCGGAGGCATTCACCATTTCTGTTCTTTCCGAACAAGTTCATACATACTACAAGAATGGGCGGAATTCTGTTACAATACGCATTTGCAACATCTTGTTTGATATAGACCCTTTATCTGATCAAGCCATGACCTATGCCGTATGTACTTATCGCCGCCAAAGCAGATCAGACAAAGCGATGCAACTTTATAATGCTTTCACTAAAGATTATCGTAAAGTAATGGGTGAAGACTATCCCATAGCCTTTGACGAAGTCGACATCAATAATATACGATTATAATATATTCCAAAAAATAAGGTGGATATAACAGATACTTCCGGGTAATCCCCTCGTATCCATATATCCACCTCATCTACGGCTGAAAACAATCTAATTAACGTGGCATAAATATACTAAAACAAATTAAACTCACTCACTGTTACATGAGGGCCACCATTTACCGCTGTTATAGTCAGTTTAACAAATCGGCTTGTAACTGCCTGCGGCAAAAAAGATCTATATTCACCTGCTGCCGGAATATCCTTAAACTCTCCGGCATTTATCCAAGTGCTTCCATCTTCGCTTACTTCAAACACTACAACTTTGGGACCATCATTTCCTTCCTTACGCGCTTGAATAGCAAAACCTTGAATATAAACAGACTGTCCCAGATCAAAAGAAATCCAATGAGGAGGTTGTGGATGGCTCTGTGCCCAATCCGTACTCCAGAAAGTGCCTATATTTCCATCTATACATGCTTCTTTCAGCCCGCTATTTCCCCAGTCTCCTTCTTTAGGTTCTTCGGACGAGGCCTCCAGTACAGTCCATCCTCTACGGTCGAGCAACTCCATATTGCTGGCATCCATAGCGCCACGATAAAGGAAATATACAGTTTGGCAACAATGGTCTGTAACTATGCCTTCTGCCGAAACAATGCTTACCGGTAACAGGTATTCAATAAATGGTTCAACATTTCCTTTTGCATTAACGGTAATTGTCACAGGCTCGGATTCCACTGTCCCCGCCTTAATAACAGCAGTAGAACTGACTGTATATGAGCCGACCGGCAATACAGGATAATCAGTACCTTTAGCAGCATTATATTCTGCTACTTTATCCGGATCGGCCTCCACATGCACAATCGCATCAGCATTCAATCCCGAGGGATTCAAATCAGGATATTTTTCAGGAGTAACTTTTATCGTAAAGGTTTCGACATGAGGCTCATCTTCAATATAAAAATTAACCTTTACTAATGTTCCCGCATTAGGGATATAGATAGTATTATCACTCTCATCATCACTGCAGGCAGAAAGAGTAACCAATAACCCCAATGACCAACATATTGACTTAAATATATTTCGTTTCATTATTTCTGTTCATTTTTAAAAGTTCATATTATTTTCCCCAACCCGGATTATTAGGCAACAGATTAGGATTCATTGTGGTTTCATCAATCGGCAGCGGATGCAAGTAAAGTTTATCATCCCATACTCTGGACTTCTTATCAGGATAAACAACCAGATATCCTTCCTCATCCAAAGTACGCGGAAAGTCTCCATAAGCTTCTTTCAATTGATTTGAAACTTTCATCCCTAACATTGTTTTCGGATTTTCCAGTAGTTTACCGGCTTTCCAACGCACAATGTCATCCCAACGGAAACCTTCACCCAAAAGTTCTACAGCACGTTCACGACGTATTTCATATAGGAGTGGTGTTAGTTCATATCCATAATTTGGCCAGTTCGGGTCCTCAAAACCTACCTCTATTGTCAAATGGGGCATTTCCACACGATCACGCAACTGATTAATCGTAACATCCAACACATTCTGATCGCATTCTCCCAATTCTGCCTTAGATTCGGCATAGTTTAACAACACTTCTGCATAGCGGAAAATAAAAACATCCAGTGTTGACAGGCCAATATTCCATTGTTCAGGATCCGGTGAATGGTACTTCATTACATGGTATCCTGTTGTACAATATTTAGTATCAAGAGAAGGTACTGCATTGAAAGAAGGAGTACCGTCACCCAACAATTTAAACGGCAAATTAGGATTATCAATACTCTGCGCAAGACGGGGGTCTCGTTTGGCAAGTTCGTCTATAGGCATAGCAGCTTCACTACCATAGTGCGGGCTGACTGCTGTGGGTAAACCGTCCGCACACAAATATTGCTCAAACATGGCACGGCTCATTCCTGTGTATGATTCTTCGAGCTGGCGGGTATTATTATGCATCAGTAACTTAGCTTCGTATACACGAGGCATAATACATTCACTGTTACTTGAAAGGTCTTCCTGAATAAACAGATTATAATAATCCGTTTTAGGCTTTTCATTGCTCCAAATCGCATATCTGCCACTATCAATAATTTGCCAGGCAGCATCGGAAGCTTCACGGAGCAGATGCTCATAGTCTCCCAATCCATGGTATTTACGATAAGTGGCCTCATACAAACAAGCCCTCGACTTAAATGCCAAAGCAGCAGCTTTATGCATACGACCTGTAGAGACAGAGTTAGCATCCGGTAGATGTTCTATAGCGAAATCAAGGTCTTCCAGAATATGTACAAACACATCCTTCCGGCTGTCACGCCCCTTGTAGAGTTCTTCCGAATCAACGTTCAATTCTGTTTCATACCAAGGTACATCACCAAAACGTCTTATTTTATAGAAATACTCCCAAGCACGGAAGAAACGTACTACAGCTACCTGACGATTAATATTCTCTTCATTTCCAGATACGCGTGTATAGCGAGCCATAAAGTAGTTGGCAGAACGAATATTACCCCAGTCACCGCTACTCCAACCACCTCCTGAAGTAGGAATCGTTTCTTGATTGAATAACCAGGTATTTGGTTTCTCATTCACGTAACAATCTGATTGATCATCAGCACCCGGCCCCTGTGCTCCCGGTAAGATTCCATAGAAGCCATTGGCAAAGAGTTCCAAGTCTTGTTCACTTTTCCAAAAGTTCTCATCAGAAACGGAATCTTCCGGATATAGGTCCAGCATATCTGCGCACGAAGTAAATAGCGGCACAATAAATAAAGCTGCAATTATAGATAGATTTTTTGTTTTCATGAATTATCAGATTTTTAGAGTGTTATATTTAAACCGAATGAAATAGATTTCTGTAATGGATATGCACCAATATTAACAGTCTCCGGATCGTAGATATCAAAAAGATGGTCGAACGTCAGCAGATTCTGTCCGCTCATATACAGACGTATGTTGTCTATTTTCCATCTTTCCAGCAATGCCTTCGGCAATGTATATCCTATAGTAAGGTTTTTCAAACGAAGATAGGAGGCATCTTGCAGATACCGAGTCTGAGTTACACGATTTCCTGTTACGTTATCGTAAGTGGAACGTGGGAAATAAGCATTACGATTGTCTTCCGTCCAACTATCCAACGCGTGAGGGAATGGAACATGCCATTCATTGCCAAAGCCCCAAAACTGATTGCCACTTAATTCAACATCCTTTTTACCCACACCTTGGAAGAAAATACTTAAATCAAAACCTTTCCACTGTGCATCAGCTTTAATGCCATAAGAATAACGTGGTTCACTGTTACCAATGACTTTACGGTCACCCGGATCATCAGCTGTATTCTTGCCATATGAGATCTTGTCATCGCCATCCAGATTCTTGTACTTCACATCTCCCGGATACCAATTGCCACCATAAATTTCTGACTGGTCAACATGGTTCTTTATCTCTTCTTCACTTTGGAATAAGCCTTCTGTTACAAATCCCCAAATTTCTCCCCATTGCTTACCTGTATAGTTTTGAGCCTTATCACCACTAAATAGTAATTTCTCAGGATTGTTAAATCGCGTGATTTTCGCTTTATAATCAGACAATACAAAACTAACGTCATAAGAGAATCCGCTTTCAAGACAGTCTCTCCAACCGATATTCAATTCCCAACCGGTAGTTTTAAGGTCGGCTGTATTGGCCTGTGGAGCTCCCGTACCCAATACTGCAGGTAGCGGAGTACCATTCGTTACCATATCATACGTCATACGCTGATACCAATCAAATGTACCATATAGACGATTATCCAGTAATACCCAATCTATTCCGAAGTCCATTTGCCGAACAGTTTCCCAAGTAAGAATCGGACTGACAATACCGCCGGGAGTTACGCTTGCTATTTTCTTGCCATCTACCAAATAGCCCATTTCACCATTGGCTCCCATCGTTGATATATAAGGATAATCACCACCTACTGTCTGGTTACCTAACGAACCATAAGAGGCACGGAGTTTTAGTTCATCCACATATTTCTTGACACCTTCAAAGAATGCTTCATTTGAAATACGCCATGCAGCAGAGAAAGAGGGAAAAAATGCAAAACGGTTGTCCTTAGGGAACTTGGAAGAACCATCATAGCGTCCATTCAATTCCAACAAATAACGTTCATCATAATTATAGTTGATGCGGGCAAAATAGCCCATAGTGGCCCAAGCATGTTCACCACTACCATTATATTTCTCTCCATACGCCATTCCTAATGAGGCAATATCCTGACTAATCAGATTCTGTCGCTCGGCATCAAACCAACGATAATCTTTACGCTCATAATTGTAACCGACCAGAAGTTTCACATTGTGTTTGCCAAAACCATGTTCATAGTTACTATATAAATTAAATACTTGATAGTAGTTATCGTCTGCCGTATATTTCACTGTACTGGGAGTGATATGCGGGAAAATAGTGGTTACGTCAGGATTTGCATAATGCTCAATAATCTCTTTTCCATGATATTTCTTGTTCAACATATACATATTGAAGGTATAGTCCATATTGATGCTCCACCCTTTCAAAGGATTGATTTTCATTGTTCCAGTCAGCCATAAATCATTTTCTTTATGTACACGGCTACCCGAGATAGCCTGAGTAGCGACCATGTTGGTCCAGCTACCTTGCCCGGAGTAATTACCATCCGGATGATAGACAGGCATGAAGGGGCGCAGGTCGGCACCATAGAAAGCCGCTTCCATATCGTTACTGTTATGACCGTAAGGAGTGTCATGCTTCGTATGATTATAGTTTATCTTCATACCAATCTGTAGCCACTTCCGTATTTCTGAATTAACATTCAGAGCCACATTAAAACGACGGTATTCATCATCGTAATGCTTCAGTTGCCCTTCCTGGTCCATAAAACCTACCGAACCATAATAGTTCGTCTTTCCCGCACCACCATTAATGGACAATGTGTGCTGTTGTAATAAAGTCGTAGTCTTTCGGGTTTCTTCAATCCAGTCCGTATTACCGCAATACAAATATTTATCAGGATTAGACGGATCAATAAACACCGGTAAATTGTGTTTCGGGTCAGTATAATAAGCATAAATATGATCCATATAGTTTTGATCATAATAATCACCGCCACCCGAATTACGGTTAGTCAGATTATGAAAATTAGCAAAAGTCCATGAATCCATGTATTCTGGAATTTTTGTAGGGCTATTTAATGACCAATTGCTTGAGAATGAAACCTTGGCTTCCTGCTTTTTCCCTTTCTTCGTTGTGATAAGTACTACACCATAAGCAGCTTGTGTTCCGTAAATAGATGCAGAAGCAGCATCTTTCAAAACTGATACGCTCTCTACATCGGCAGGATTTATCAGGTTGGGGTCCATCTGTACACCGTCTACCAACACTAACGGTCCGGCAGAATTAATGGAAGTAGTACCACGCACATTAAAACCATATCCTTTTCCCGGTGAACCATTGCTGGCTGTAATATTCAGATTGCCAATCATACCTTGCAGCCCCTGGCTCAAATTTGTTATCGGACGACTATCCAATACTTCAGACGAAACACTGGCTACAGCGCCAGTCAAATTAACTTTTTTCTGTGTACCATAGCCGACAACAACTACTTCATCTAAAGCTTTGCTATCCTCTTCCAAAGTGACAGTCAGGTTATTCTGATCAGCAATGGACACTACCTTACTAATATAACCGATGAACGAGATTTCCAATTTTGCTCCTTTTGCTACTTCAATCGTAAAGTTACCATCGAAGTCGGTAATAGCTCCCTGGTCTTTTCCTATAATCCGTACGGTAGCTCCCGGCAAACCTTCACCAGTTTTATCAATGACTTTACCTTTTATAAGAATGCTCTGTTGTGCGATGTTTACCGTTTCGAGTGATGATACGGTAACACTCTGCGAAGCAAGGCATGGCTGAAAACCCACACCCGTGAGAAGGACTATCAGCCCTGAAGCCCTAACGGCTTTTTCTACAACTCCAAGTCTTTTCATACTGTGTTTTTTAATTTAGTATTATTAATATATATGTGGGACTCTGTATTTCCCACTAAGGTTCCAAAACGTAGGCAAAACTACTAAGCACATCTTAAATAGGCGATTAAACAACGATTAATGCCACCGTTAACCTCTCCGTTTTTTTATTAACCTTCATAAAGTCCCAAAAGGAATAATATTGATTACGTCAAATGACAAATGCAAAATAGGCTAAAGAAACAGAAAGAATCTGCGGTTAACAAAGAAATTCGACTATTAATATTCGCCCTAATCTATATTTAACCCAATTACTAACCTACTTTTCTTAATTTTGCCTACGGTTCTAAAACACACATAATCAATTCTTATATTTATTAATCCAATTAGATCATGAAACTAAAAAAATTATTCCTTACCGCCGGACTAACCGCAGCAGCCTGTACATCGATCACAGCCCAGAAAGCCCCCGAACCTTGCGGTTTGCTCCCCAGTGAACGACAGATAGAATGGTATAACCGTGAAATGATAGCGTTCTTCCACTTTGGCCTCAACACCTTTGAAGATTTTGTCAACGAAGGCGATGGAAAAGCATCTACCGCTCTCTTCAATCCTACCGCCCTCGACTGCACTCAATGGATGCAAGTTTTGAAATCAGCAGGCATCCCCGCTGCTATCCTCACTGCCAAGCATGCCGACGGCTTCTGCCTATGGCCTAGTCAATATACAGATTACTGCGTGAAAAACGCTACTTGGAAAAACGGGAAAGGTGATGTTGTACGCGAATTCACTGATGCTTGTGAAGAATATGGCATCAAAGCCGGCATCTACCTCGGCCCCCATGACCGCCACGAGCATCTGCGTCCAGACTACACCACTGAGAAATACAAGCACTACTATGCCGCCCAACTGGAAGAGCTAATGGGAGGCTATGGAAAGATTTGGGAAACCTGGTGGGATGGTGCCGGAGCTGACGAACTCACTACCCCCATCTATACCCATTGGTACAAAATTGTTCGTGAGAAACAACCCGACTGCGTCATCTTCGGTACAAAGAATTCCTATCCTTTCGGCGATGTCCGCTGGATGGGCAATGAGGCAGGGCAAGCAGGTGATCCTTGCTGGGCTACCACCGACTCCATTGCCATCCGCGATGAAGCTGCCTACTATGAAGGACTGAACAACGGTATTTTCGAAGGAAATGCCTACATTCCCGCTGAAACAGACGTCTCCATCCGCCCCAGCTGGTTCTATCACGAAGAAGAAGATATCCGCGTAAAAACCGTTAAAGAGCTTTGGGACATCTACTGCACCTCCGTAGGTCACAACAGCGTACTGCTACTCAACCTCCCACCCGACCGCCGCGGTTTGTTACATTCAAAAGACTCCCTGCATGTAGCCCAACTGAACCAAGGTATCCGCGAAACCTTCAGTAAGAACCTTCTCGCAGACAGTCGTGTGAGTGCTAGCAACAATCGGGGCGGTAAATTCGATGCCCGCTATCTTATAGATAACGATAAAAAAACCTACTATGCCGGACAAGACGGACGTGTGAAAAGCGACATTACCTTCACTCTGCCTCGCCCTGCCACCTTCGACTGCCTGATGGCAGAAGAAGTTATCGAACTGGGACAACGCACTTCACGTTGGAGTGTGGAATACTCCAACAATGGCAAAGACTGGAAAAGCATCCCCGAAGCTACCGATAAACAATGTATCGGATATAAATGGATTGTACGGTTTACCCCGGTGACAGCCCAGTATGTACGCCTCCGAATCGAAGATGGTCGCGCCTGCCCCGCTATCCACACATTCGGAGTATATCGCCAAGCAGAAATTTTCAACTAAAACAACAGCTATGCAAACTATAAAGAAACTCCTCTTCGGTCTCGCTGTTTTCTGTACGCTCAGCATTACAGCACAGACCATAGACCCGAGTCAGGTTTACGAAATCCATACACTGAACGGTTTGGCAATAGACAATCAGGAAAGCGTAGATACCGGCTCCAAGATATTCATTTCCAAACGCATACCAGGTAAGGAATCGCAGGTATGGCAATTCCTGCCGGTAGAAAAAGACATCTATTGTATTGTCAGCCCCCTCTCCCAGCAAGCCATCGACAACGGTGGCAGTGGGGCCATAGAACGTAGCGTCTTGCAATGGAGCAGCGACTCGAACAACTCCAACCAGCGTTGGAGAGTGGAAAAACAAGCTAATGGACACTATACCTTCACCAGCTTGGCAAGTGGTTACAACCTCGGCTTCCCCGATGCCGGACTGGTGGGTGAACCCATCTTCCAACTAAAACCTGACGTCAGTCAGATCAACCAACAATGGGTACTTGTGAAATCCTCCGTCAAAGTGAAAGCAGATCCTCTGAAAACCAGCAGCAAAAATGATTGGGAGAACCAGCATGTCATCGGCATCAACAAAGAAGACGGGCACTCAACATTTATCCCCTACGCTAGTATGGAGGAAATGAAAGCGGATCCTGCCTACCAATACCCGTGGAAACGAACCCACTCCAGCCGCTACCTCTTGCTAAACGGTAATTGGAAATTCAACTGGGCAAAGCAACCCGAAGATCGGCCGAAAGACTTCTATAAAACAAATTATGATACGTCAACTTGGTCCGTAATCCCTGTCCCTTCCAATTGGGAAATGCACGGCTACGGCACACCCATTTACACCAACATCACCTACCCCTTCCGTAATAACCCGCCTTTCATTCAGGGTCAGCGTGGCTATACTGTAGAGAAAGATGAGCCCAATGCTGTAGGTTCCTACCGCCACGAGTTCATCCTGCCTGCCAACTGGACTGATAAAGAAGTCTTCATTCATTTCGACGGCGTCTACAGCGCCATGTATCTGTGGGTCAACGGAAAGAAAGTGGGTTACAGCCAAGGTGCCAACAACGATGCTCGATTCAACATTACCCGCTACGTATGCCCGGGTAAAAACCTTCTCGCTGTGGAAGTCTATCGATGGTCGGATGGAAGTTATTTAGAAGACCAGGACATGTTCCGTCTGAGCGGTATTCACCGTGATGTTTATCTTGTGGCAACACCAAAAGTACAACTCCGTGACCTGCATCTGACTTCTGTCCTCAGCCCCCGCTATGATAAAGCCGAACTGAACGTAAAGAGCCAAATCAAGAACCATGGCAAGACGCTTGCCAACGCCTCTGTCCGCATCTCTCTACTCGATGGAAGCGGAAAACAACTGCGACAATCCACCACCCCTACCGGCACTCTGCCTGCAGGCAAGGAGGTTACCGTGAACAGCCGCGGAACAATCCGCGACCCCAAACTGTGGAGTGCTGAAACACCCTACCTTTACACCGTCAACGTAGAACTCCTTGACGAGCAAGGCCGGGTAACCGAAGCTACCAGCCAACAGTATGGATTCCGTCGCATCGAAATCCGCAACAACAAGGTTTATATCAACGGTATGCTCACCCTTTTCAAAGGTGCCAACCGTCACGATATTCACCCGCAATACGGCAAAGCCATTCCGGTGGAAAGCATGATCGAGGATATCCTCCTCTTCAAGCGCCACAACCTGAATACGATCCGCACCAGCCACTATCCCAACGATCCGAAAATGTATGCCCTCTATGACTACTACGGTCTCTACGTAATGGATGAAGCTGATCAGGAATGTCATGGCAATATGTCGCTCACCGACAACCCTACCTGGGAAACCGCTTTTGTAGATCGTGCCGTCCGTATGGTACAGCGTGACAAAAACCATCCATCCGTCATCTTCTGGTCTTTAGGAAACGAATCGGGGGGCGGCTGTAACATCACAGCCGAATATAACGCCGTCCAAGCCATTGACGACCGTCCCATCCACTACGAGGGGATGAACGATCAAGCAGACATTGACTCACGCATGTATCCCTCTATCGAAAGTATGATAGAACAGGATCGCCTACCGAGAAACAAACCGTACTTCCTATGCGAATACGCCCACGCCATGGGTAATGCTGTCGGTAATCTCGAGGAGTATTGGGATTACATTGAATACCACTCCAACCGCATGATAGGCGGCTGCATTTGGGATTGGGCAGACCAGGCACTCAATAAGCCCGGCGAAGCAAAGAACCGCCTCTTCTTCGGTGGCAGCTTCGGCGATACACCCAACGACAACGACTTCTGTTGTAACGGTCTCGTCACCGCCGACCGCCGCGTCACTCCAAAATTGCTGGAAGTAAAAAAGGTGTATCAATACATCTCCTTCAAGATGAACGACAAAAACAGTGTGGAGTTACACAATCGCTACACTTCCCACAACCTGACACACTTTAACCTGCATTACACACTCGAGAAAGACGGAAAGATAATTAAAGAAGAAGAATTCGGGCTGCCCGATGCCAAACCTACCGAGCGCCGTACCATTTATGTCCCGCTGGAACGTCACCTCACCGACCCCGATGCCGAATACTTTGTAAATTTCGAAGTAAAATTGAAACACGATTGTGTATGGGCACCCGCAGGCCATGTGGTAGCCACCGAGCAATTCGCCCTGAACAAGAAGGAGAACTGCCCCACCGAGATCACTCCCGATACCCCGGGCAAAGAAGAGCTGAAAGCCTATGAAGAAGAACGCCGCTATCTCCGCCTCAAGAACAAGGTTTGTGAGGTTTCCTTCGACATGACTACAGGAAAACTCATCGGCCTACGCTACGACGGTGAACAGGAAATATTGCATCGCCAGCAAGGTCCCGAGTTGAATTGGTATCGTGCCATTAATAACGATTTCCGCAATTGGACCAATACCATTATCAACCTTCAAGATTTCAGTTGGGAACTTTCTGCTGACAAGAGCTCTGCCCGCGTGGTTGCCGAACTGGAAGCCATTGTAGGAAAAATAAGCGTTCCACACACCGTCACATACATCGTTCATGGTAACGGCGCCATCGATGTAGACGCCAGCTTCAAGACCGGAGCCGACTTCAATCTGCCCCGTCTGGCTCTGCAGACCAGCCTCAACCCTGTCCTGAAGAATCTGACATGGTTCGGACGCGGACCGATAGAGAACTATCAGGATCGCAAGAATGCGGCCTACGTAGGTCTTTATTCCTCTATGGTAGAGGATATGGGCGAACATTATGCCCGCGCCCAAACTATGGGAGGGCGATGCGACACCCGCTGGTTGACTCTGACGGACAACAACGGCCAAGGCATTAAAATCACTGCTTATGGCACATTTGACTTCTCGGCCTTGCACTACACCGATCGCGAATTATGGCAAGTGAAGTATGGGCACGACCTCGAAAACATCCGCCGCAATGAAATAGTGCTGAACCTGGATTGCATACAACGTGGTATTGGAAACGCCAGTTGCGGCCCCGGCCCACGCCCGAAGTACGAAATAAAGAAGGATAGCACATATCAATATGCTTTCCGTATAGAGGCCGTAAGGTAGACAAACGGTACAAATATTAAATCATAAAAGAAGCGGAAACCAATCGAATGGTCTCCGCTTCTTTCATTATAGTTCCACTGAATCTTATTTGCTATAAGAATATGGAAAATCTTCCGGGTTTATACCTCTTTTCATATTAGGGACACTATCCATTACCAAACGGAACTGCCCTCCCTTCAACAGTTCTTCATGTTTCAAATAATTGCGAGTGAAATCCTGCCCATTCAATTCTGCCGAACGAATATAACATGCTTCGTCCGAAACACCTTCCGCATCAATTACAAACGTATTGCCACCGGGCAGTGAAAGAGTAGCTTTCGGAAACAGCGGACTGCCCAAGACATACTCGGAAGCCCCCGGACAAACCGGATAGAAGCCAAGTGCCGTAAATACATACCATGCCGAGGTCTGTCCATTGTCTTCGTCACCACAATAGCCGGCAGGACCGGAATTATAGAGTTTATTCAACACATTACGGGCATGGTATTGTGCCTTCCAAGGCTGACCGGCATAGTTGTATAAATAGATAGCATGCTGTACGGGCTGATTGCCGTGAGCATACTGTCCCATATTCAGAGCCACCATTTCGGCTATTTCATGGATAACGAAGCCATACGTACCGTAATTGAAAGTATTGGGAGCCGTAAACATAGAGTCGAGACGTGCCGCCATCTGTGTATGACCGCCCAGCAATGAAGATAGTCCTTCAGGATCATGAAACACGCTCCACGTCCAGTGCCAGGAACATCCTTCCGTGAAAGGGCCGCCCCATTCCGTTGCATCAAAGTTTTCACGCCACCTGCCGGAAGCATCTTTCGCCCACATAAAGCCTTTTTCAGGATAGAACAGATTGCGATAGTTCTGTGCTTTCCTATAGTAAGCTTCAGCTACCTCCTTATGGCCTGTCTCTTCGGCAAAACGTGCCAAGCACCAGTCGGCATAAGCATATTCCAACGTCTTGGCAGTAGCTTCGTGCACTTCAGGATAGGGCACATAACCCAAACTGTCATATTCTGCATAGCCGTCGCGTCCCACTGAAGAAATATCCGCATCACGCGCCTGCGTCTGGTGCAACATCGCAGCCAGTGCTTTTTCTTTATCAAAGGTTCGTATGCCTTTCATCCAGGCATCGGCCAGTATGGAGATAGAATTGTTCCCTATCATACAACCACGATGTCCCGGGCTCGCCCATTCGGGCATAAAACCACTTTCGTCATAAGCATTCACAATGGACTGCATGATGCGTTCGCTCACCTCAGGATACAGCAAGGTAAACAAGGGATGCACAGCACGGAAAGTATCCCAAAATCCATTGTCAGTATACATATATCCTTGGTGTACCTGCCCGTCGTAAGGACTGTAATAGACAGGCTCCCCATTTGCATCGAACTCATAGAACTCGCGTGGAAAAAGAAGAGTACGGTACAAGCAAGAATAAAACGTTCTCTGCTGCTCAGCCGTTCCTCCCTCTATTTTGATACGCCCCATATGCTCATTCCAGCTTTTCGCCGCATTTGCCGAAATATCTTGGAGTGAACGTCCGGCAACCTCACGGTCAAAATTCAAACGTGCCTGCTCGTGACAAATAAAAGAAGAAGCCGTACGTATGGTCAATTTCTCGCCGGCCTTCAGATGAAACCTGACGTAAGCACAAGCATTTTCGTCGGTACCGGCTTCGACAACGGGCTTATCGAACTCTACAATGAAATGATTGCCAAAATTATCGGGAACTCCGCCATTATTGTATCGGGTGATTCCATAAATACAGTTCTTTTCTTTGTCCCAAGCAAGATTCCCATCATGCCGATAGGCATCGACTACGACGTATTGTTCTGCTTCCGAAGGATAGGTAACTTCCAATACGGCTCCACGGGAAGTGGCAGATAAAGCTGTAGTAACTCCGTTATCAAACTTCACCCTATAACAATTCGGTGCAGCGACCTCATTCTCATGGCTGAAGCGCATGCCCCGATGCTTGTTATCCATAACCAGCTCTCCGAACAGAGGCATAATGGAGAAAGTCCCATAGTCGTTAATCCACGGGCTGGGTTGGTGTGTTTGCCGAAAGCCTCTTATCAGACTGTCTGTGTACATGTACATCCAACCACTGCCGTTTTCTCCGGTTTGCGGACTCCAGAAATTCATTCCCCAAGGCACGGCTACCGCCGGATAAGTGTTGCCATGAGAGAACTCGTAGGTAGATGATGTTCCCATCAAAGGGTTCACCAAAGCCGTCAAAGACGGCTGTGTCTTTTGCCCACAAGAAGCAAGCAAAAGAGCAAGATAAAAGCAGCAAGTTAACTTTTTCATAAGTATTACTCTGTCATCAGTTTAATTAATAAAATTGTTAATTGGTATTTTTGCTGCTAATGTAGAACTTGCGGATTAAGCAAACGCTTAATTAGGGGTTAAGGCAGGATTAAATAATGAAATAAATAAAGTAATAGGGTAATAAGGCCATATATTATCACCTTATCACCCTATCACTCTATTTATCATTCTCTATTACTTCGTACAGCTCTTCGTGCTGAATGCCACAAGCATCCAAACCATCTTTTCCTGTTCCTTCAGGTAACCGGTCATCAAGTCGGCAGTAACATCGTCTCCGGCTTCGTTGGCCAGTTCAATCACTTTTCTCTCTTCACTGATAAGGTAACCGTAAGTTTCGAGGATATGGTCAACGGCTTCGCTGCCACAAGAAATGTCGGACACTTCTTTAATCTTTGCAACCTTCAGGTATTCACTGAACTTGTTTTCGGGCACGCCACCCAACATCAGGATGCGTTCTGCAATTTCGTCTACTTTCTCGGCGGCATCATCGTACATGCTCTCGAACTTCTCGTGCAATACAAAGAAACCGTGTCCCTTGATGTTCCAGTGGAAACCGCGGAGGTTGGTGTAATGTACTTGGAAATCGGCTAATAATTGATGCAATGCTGCTACTACGCCGTTCACTTTCTCTTCATTCAAATGTAAGTAATCTAAAGTCTTCATAATTCTTTTATTTTAAAGGTTTATACTATTTTCTTTTGTTCTGTGATGCAAAGATAAGGGCCAAAGCAACGCTTGTCAAACAGATAATTTCTATCTTTGCATAGACCATTTCTATATATAACATTCAAACGCCTTATTCATCATGACTTTACAACAATTAGAATACATCCTTGCCGTCAATCAGTTCCGCCATTTTGCCAAAGCAGCCGAATACTGCCGCGTGACACAACCCACACTGAGCGCCATGATTCAGAAGTTGGAAGAAGAGCTGGACACCCGTATCTTCGACCGCAGCCAGCAGCCCGTATGCCCCACTCCCATCGGCATCCACATCATAGAACAAGCGCAGAATGTATTAGTTCAGGCCAATCGTATAAAGAACATTATAGAAGAAGAGAAGCATTCCCTTACCGGGACATTCAACCTGGGCATACTCCCTACCATCGCCCCATACCTCCTTCCCCGCTTCTTCCCGCAGCTGATGAAGAAGTATCCCGGACTGGATATAAGAGTAGTGGAGATGAAGACAAACGACATAAAGAAAGCCCTGCAGACCGGAGAAGTAGATGCCGGCATCGTGGCCAGCCTGGCAGGTATGGAAGAGTTTCAGCAGACGGCTTTGTTCTACGAACAGTTCTTTGCCTACGTGGCACGCGAAGACGCCCTCTCCCAGAATGAAGTCATCCGTACTTCCGACCTTAACGTCAACGGTGAACAGCTTTGGCTGCTCGACGAGGGGCACTGCTTTCGCGACCAACTGGTACGCTTCTGCCAGATGAAGGCTGCCCGCACCAGTCAGCTTGCCTACCATCTTGGCAGCATGGAAACCTTTATGCGCATGGTGGAGAGCGGTAAGGGCGTTACATTTATCCCCGAACTGGCAGTGCTGCAACTGAGCGAGGTTCAGAAAGAACTGATACGCCCCTTTGCCATCCCCTGCCCTACGCGGCAGATTGTGATGCTGACCAACAAGAACTTTATCCGTTACACTTTATTAGAAACATTAACGAAGGAGATACAGAGTGCTGTACCCAAGGAAATGCTGTCTCTACGGGCAACTCAGATAGCCGTATAGATTCTATCTATCGGCCCATAAAACCTTTCAATAGGATTTCTTGTTCTATCGAGAAATATTGCTATATTTTTGCAAACGCGAAGATTGGCGGCACCTCGGCATAATCAAGCGAGCTTGCTTCTGCATTCGGTTTGCACAATCTTTGTAGCAGTAAAACAAAGTACTAAACCTATTAAAAAGTTATGATTATGGAATCAATTATCAATTCTCAACTCCCTGAATTCAAAGTTCAGGCTTTCCACAACGGAAGTTTCAAGACAGTATCAAGCGAAGACGTAAAAGGCAAATGGGCCATTTTCTTCTTCTATCCGGCAGACTTTACCTTCGTATGCCCTACCGAACTGGTGGACATCGCCGAGAAATACGAGCAGTTTCAATCAATGGGCGTAGAAGTGTACTCTGTAAGTACAGACTCACACTTCGTGCACAAAGCATGGCACGATGCTTCCGAAAGCATCCGCAAAATCAAATACCCGATGCTGGCCGACCATACCGGTGCCCTGAGCCGCGCATTCGGAGTAATGATTGAAGAAGAAGGCGTAGCCTACCGCGGCACGTTCCTCGTAAATCCCGAAGGACAAATCAAACTTGCCGAGATACAGGACAACAGCATCGGACGTAATGCCGACGAACTGTTGCGCAAAGTAGAAGCTGCACAGTTCGTAGCTACACACGACGGCGAAGTTTGTCCCGCCAAGTGGAAGAAAGGCAGCGCAACGTTGAAGCCGAGCATCGATCTCGTAGGCAAGATCTAACGAAACGGTACTCTATTTCGTTGCCCACAAGGGGGAGCGGCCGTTTCTGCAAGAGGAGACGGCCGTTTCCATAAGAGGGAACGACAGTTCCCATAAGGAGAAACAGCAGTTCCCATATAAGGAAACGACAGTTTCCAACGATAGGAAACGCTTGTTTCCATACGATGGAAACTGCCGTTTCTGCATTAAGAAACGCGCGTTCCCTTAGGCAGGAAACTACAACGCGCTATATTACAGAGAGATAAAGAAGTATTGCTACTCCATTTAAACACCTATTATTTATGTTAGAAACAAGTATATTAGACCAAGTGCGGGCGTTGTTCCAGCATCTGGAAGCCCGCTATATCTTCCGCATCGCCTATAACCCTCAGCACGAGCAGGCACAAGAACTGGTGTCCTTCCTGGACGATGTAGCCAGTTGTTCCGGCAATCTATCCTGCCAACTGATGCAGACTGAAGAACCGAAACTGGAGTTCACCCTCGTAAAAGACGGTACGGAAACCGGCATCAAGTTCCGTGGCATACCGAACGGACATGAGTTTACTTCCCTGTTGTTGGCAGTGCTAAACGCCGATGGAAAGGGGAAAAATCTGCCGGACGAAGCAATCGGCAGGCGTATCAAGGCATTGCAAGGTCCCATCCGCTTGCAGACTTATGTATCGCTGACCTGCACCAACTGCCCGGACGTGGTACAAGCCCTGAACATCATGGCACTTCTGAACCCGCAAATCACGCACGAGATGGTGGACGGAGCTCTTTATCAGGAAGAGGTGGATGCACTGAAGATACAAGGCGTACCATCTGTTTATGCCAATGGCAAGCTGTTGCACGTGGGACGTGGCTCTTTGGGCGAACTCCTGCAGAAGTTGGAAGAAACCTTCGGCAGCCTGCCGCAGGAAGGCGAGACGCCTGTTCAAAGAGAATTCGATACCATTGTCCTTGGTGGCGGACCTGCCGGAGTATCGGCAGCCATTTATTCTGCCCGTAAGGGATTGCGCGTTGCCATCGTTGCCGAGCGCATCGGTGGACAGGTGAAGGAAACGGTAGGTATCGAGAACCTTATTTCCGTTCCGCAGACGACCGGCGCACAACTTGCCGATGCGCTAAGAAGTCATATCGGACACTATCCGGTAGAGATCTTTGAAGAACGCCGGATAGAGAAGGTAGAGCTGAAAGGCAAAGAAAAGACGGTCAGCGTCATTGGTGGAGAGGTATTTACTGCCCCCACGGTCATCATCGCCACGGGTGCAAGCTGGCGGAAACTGAATGTGGAGGGCGAAACGGAGTACATCGGACGCGGTGTTGCTTTCTGCCCGCATTGCGACGGGCCGTTCTATCAAGGCAAGGATGTAGCTGTTATCGGCGGAGGGAACTCAGGCATAGAAGCAGCCATCGACTTGGCAGGTATCTGCAAGAAGGTAACCGTTTTTGAGTTTGCCGATACGCTGAAGGCCGACCAGGTGTTGCAGGAAAAAGCCCGGAATCTGCCGAATGTGGAGATATTCACTTCTTCGCAGACGACTCAAGTAATCGGTAACGGCGAGAAGGTAACAGCCATCCGCATCAAAGACCGCATCACGGGCGAGGAACGCGATTTCCCGTTGGATGGTATCTTTGTACAAATCGGACTGGCTGCCAACAGCGCTCCTTTCCGCGATATGCTGGACATGACGCCGATAGGAGAAATCAAGATAGATGCTTTCTGCCGCACTACGCTTCCGGGAGTTTATGCCGCAGGGGATGTATCGAACGTTCCTTATAAGCAGATTGTCATTGCAATGGGCGAAGGCGCCAAGGCGGCGCTGTCGGCATTCGATGACAGGATTCGCGGGGTGGTGTAGCGATTGAGTTTTATATCTCTTCGCACACCGGCATTTCCATACCCTTATATACTACTATAATCTTATGTAACTGTGTGGTACCAATGGCACGCTTCACCGTATCCGTGTCGGCATAGCGGTTGGCTTGGATAATGGCTTCCTGACGAAGTTCTTCTACACGGCTTTCGGGGTCGCGGTACTTGGCGTACTTCAACTCTACGATGTAGCTGTGCTTCATGTCGGAGTAGATTTCCAGCATCGGGCAGAGGAAGATATCAACGTAGCCTGCTTGCGTATCTTGCTCGGAGATGGGACGGTAGAAGCGGTTCTGAGCCGTCATGGCAAGGGTGAAGCCGTGGACAAAAGATTCGCCTTTCTGCTTGTCGCGCTGCGAGGCGTAGCGCTTCAGGCAGTCGGCGATGTAGCCGAAGTAGGATTGCCAGTCGCCGCGATAAGCCAAAGCGCTGGATAGTCCGTTTTTCTCGTAACTACTGAAGCTGAGGTCGGCTTCATTGTAAGTATTGAGTAGATAAGTATAGAGCTGCTCCTGCACCACCATGTTGGGGATGGTGAGTTTAGTTTCACCTTCGTACGTACCGCTAATGGTGAGCATACCGAAGTAGTAAAGCAGGCTGACGAAGTTATCAGGATTCGTAATGCTGACGGCAGGAAAGCCGTCCTTCAGTTCTCCGGTGACGAAGCCCTGGCTGACCAAAGTCTGTATAATAGAAGCATCATGGGCAAACTCCTTATCCTTGCGGATGAGCATGCGCAGCTTTTCGTAATCGATGCGGATGTTGCTTTCCACCATTTTTTCCGGAGCGCGGCCACGCTGGATATAGTTGTCGACGAAGTAGAGTACCATATTAGAGTTATACATAGTAGTCTCACCATAGCATTCCTTGGCAAAACAGTAGTTGTCGTACCAGGGCTTCATCATCTCTATCAATTCGTCCACGGTGTGACGGAAAGGACTGTTCGTTGAATAATAAGTCAGCATCTCACGCACTTCTTCTTCCGTGAAACCCATCATTTGGTTGAATTCCGGCGATAAGGAATAGTTGGTACCGATGTTGAATCCGCTAGTCAGGTCGTCCATAGTCACGGGGCTTACGCCGGTAATGAAACAACGCTCAATGCTAGAGTCTGTTCCGGCTTTCACTTTATTGAAGAAGGCACGGAGGTAGCCTTCGCCATGCGTTTCGTTGGTGTATCGATGCAGGCTTTCAGGGCTGGAAAGGATAGCGTTGGTGAAGTGGTCGTATTCATCGATGAAGAGGTATATCTTTTGCCCGGTCTTGTTGCATTCCGTAAACAGATATTCAAATTGCTCGACTGCTCCCTGCTTTTCGTCCAGTTTTTCTTTGATTCCCTGGGGCAGATAGTCAGCATAGATATCGCAAAAATAGTCGAACATAGTCTGGCAATGTGCATCCAACCCCTTGCGGTAATCATTCAGTTCTCCACTGATACCGGAGAAGTTAAGTTTCAGTACGAGGTAACTGTTACGGCTTGGTGTGGGATGCTCTCCGATGTAAAGGCCAGAGAAGAGGGCGTCGAACTGATCACGGGTACGGATGTCGTAGTAGTGCTGCAGCAGGTTCAGCGTAAGGCTCTTGCCGAAGCGGCGGGGGCGGATGAAGAAGAAGAAGTGGTTGGCTTCTTCTATAAGGGGGATGAAGTGGGTCTTGTCTACGTAGTAGGCGTTTTCGCGGCGGATGGCGGCGAAGTTCATCATGCCATAGGGGATGCGGCGGCGGTTGGGGAGTATCAGTTCTTCCATCATTGTATGCTTTACGTGAATACTTATATCAAAGACAATGACAAAGATACCTGCTTTCTGCGGGTTTCACAAAGAATATCGGGAGTTTTCTTGAAACTGCTATATAGCTCTTGATAAGAATTCGGCAATATCCTCCTTCTCCTCCATACCAAGCTTCTGCCGGATGACGGTCTTACGCTGATAGACCGTCCGAACGCTTTGTTGGATAACGACACTGATCTCTTTGGTGGAGAAATCCGATTTCAGCAGACAACAGAGTTGCAGTTCCTTTTCATTCAGGATATTGCCATACTTGCTACTGATATGCGTATAGAAGCCGTCGTACACCATATCAATCGTCTTATACAGATCTTTCCAAACCAGCAAATCGTCTGCTACTACATCTTTATTCGCTATCCGCCCCATCTGTACCAACAACTCTTGATGATCGGAAGTAGGATTGGTAGCCACGATGCGTATCAAACCCAATTGTTGAAGCAGCATCTTCTTGACAAACTTATCGTTCCTGCCGTTATCAACTTCTTCCGTCTCGTTCAACAAGCGGCGCAGCGCTTCCAGCTCTTCTTCTTTCTCTACAAGCAGACGCTTTCTTCTTTGCAAATACCAAATAACACCTATCAATAGCAAGATACAAAGAGAAATCAGCCCTACAAAGAAAGTCCGCTCTTTCTGCTTCTCCAGTTGCAGGTTCATATTCTGCTGTTGAAGAAACAACTGTGTCTTGCCTTTTTGCATTATCACCCGCTGATCGCGTATAAAGTCATTATATGTCCGGTTAGAGAAGAATGCAACGTCCCGGATTGTAAAGGAACGGCTGTCGATATAGTTCATCAAGGTCTTCTGCATCAAGTAATAGGTACTAAACCATAAGTCCTGGTCCATGTAAGGCAGGCGCGTACTATCACCCTTCTGCATATAATAGCGGGCAGAATCCATTTGCCCCATGTTCAAGAAATAGCGGGCAAGCGAAAGACAAGACAAACTCAGAAAAGGATTGTCGGTTTCTTCATACTTCTGCAAAACGCGACGTTGCAGGCTGATGGCTTCCTGATTCTTTCCGGAGTCGCTCAACATATCGGCATAGTTGCGCATCACATAGCCCCACACCAATGCGGAGTCTTCGGGTGTGTATTGGCATTCGGATGCTTTGCGAAGGGCAATCAGTGCGGAGTCTATCTGATTCTCGCTGTAATACAGCACTGCCAAACTGTTGTAGTCGGCGCAACGTTTGGTAGAATCACACCTTATCGCCATCAACTGTTTCTGCAAGCGCAGCAATCCCTTAAAATCGTCATTACCTTCCCCTATGTCGAGTACAGATTGTAGCAGGCGGATACGGGCAGCCGTATCATTGTATAAAGCTGCAATACTATCCCCCTCAATCAGCATTTCCGTAGCTTCTTTATACCTTTCGTTGTCATAGAGATAGTATGCAGAAAGTTTGTAGGCACGCAGTAATTGCAGGGTATCTTTCACATCCTGTCCCCCACAGTAGTGCAAGGCATACGGTAACAGGGTATCTTCGTTCATCACCCAATGGGCAGTGAAGTGTGCTTGCCCCAAGGCGAGTGCAAACCGTGCCCGCAAGGAATCGGGCAATGCATCGGGATCTTTCACCGACTGAAGCAGGGCAATGGCTTCCTCTGCATTCTGCTGCAACGTCTGTTCTGCCTTTTCTATCTGCAGGCGCTGCGACGATACCTGGTCTGTACATGCTGCCAATGCCAGCATACATGCCAAACTCATCAAGCCGTGCTTCAATGCTTTCATATAGTTTCCCATCATCTTTAAGCGAACCGGATTTTAGATTCTCTGCAAAAATAGATATTTACTGATTAACGGGGGCAAAGACAGGATACTTTTTTGCACTTTTCTTTATATATAAAGCCGTGGCAGGCAGATATAAACTTTTTCATAAGGCCGCACTTAAAACTTACTAATTACCAATAGATTGCAAAACACGTTGCACTTTAATTAGTGGTAGATATAAATCGTATTTCCGGCTTTTCCACCCTACCTTTGTCATGTTCGAAGAACGAAATAATCACTATAAACTATAAGAAGAAATGAAAAAGTTAAGTATCATTTTAGGGATGTTATTCTTATGTATCTCCCTCGAAGCAGCAAACAAGATCAGCGGTAAAGTTACCGATGACAGTACCAATCAGGGCATCGAATATGCCAATGTCAGCCTAATGGCGCAAGACTCCACTTTCATCACCGGAGCCGCCACGGACAACAGCGGCAACTTCTTGCTGAAAGAAGTAAAAGACGGAGATTACATTCTGTGCATCTCATGCATCGGATATGACAATTCCTACCTCTCCATCCGGAATCTGAAAGCAAACCTACAATTAGGAGAACTGCCTTTATCCGCCAACGGTGTACTGCTGGAAGGCGTTACCATCACAGCAAGCCCCGTAATCAAGAAGACCGACCGCCAGATTATCCTTCCCACCGAAATGCAAGCCAAAGCAGCTTCCAACGGACTTACGTTACTCAGAAACCTCCAACTGTCGCGTATCATCATCAATCCGGTAAACAACAACATCAGCGCTCCCGGCGGAGAGAACGTACAGCTCCGCATCAACGGCGTAGAGGTGACACAAGCCGAAGTCATAGCCATCCGCCCTGCCGACGTCATCCGCATAGAGTATATAGACAATCCCGGAGCACGCTACGGGAACGTTGCCGCCGTACTGAATTACATCGTGAAGAGAAGGGAATCGGGAGGAAACATCTCAACCGATTTGACCAACGGAATATCCTCCAAAACGGGATATGGAGAGTACAACCTTTCAGCCAAATACAACTTCAACAAGTCGGAAATCAGCACCACCGCCTATTGGGGACGAAGGGACTTGAAGTGGACACGCGAGAACTATGAGAGCTTCCGCTTCTCCGAACTGTTCCAGGAAAACAAAGAGATAGGCGAACCTACCAAGGTAAAGTACGATGCCCTCAACTTTAACCTCAATTACAGTTACCAAGACAATGATAAACAGCTTCTCAACATCGCCCTCAGAAACAATTATAATGATACTCCCCACTCCATGGCGGACAGAATCAGTACGCTGCACGAAGGGGAAGCTGTTTACTCCATATCCGACCTTTCTTCCTCCAAAGTCGTCATCCCCTCACTGGACATCTACTACCAACGGAACCTGAAGCACAAGCAGACCATCTATGCAGACGTAGTAGCCTCTTATCTGGACAGCAAGAATGAACGGACGTTCGTACAGAAGATGCCGGATAAGGACGATACGGACATCTACTCCAATACCAAAGGACAGAAGTACTCCATTATCGGCGAAGGAATCTATGAAAAGCAGTTCAACGACGGCAAGTTTACCGGAGGCGTCAAGCATACACAAGCCTACTTGCAAAACAAGTATGCGGGCAATGTAGAGAATAAAATCACGATGAATACGGCAGAAACTTACCTGTTTGCCGAATATCAGTCGAAGATAAAGGGCCTGAACTACACGGTAGGAATCGGCGCTATGAGGACTTACAACAGCCAGGAGGAGTATTCTTCCGAGAAATACATATTCAAGCCCACCCTGAGTCTGTCCTATTCGATAAACGGGCAATGGTTCTTCAGATATAACGGATATGTATCGGGCTACGCTCCTTCCCTCTCCGACCTGAATGACATTTCGCAAGCGATGGACAAGTATCAGATCCGTAAAGGAAACCCCGACCTAAACTCCGTTACGTTTGCAGCAAACACGCTGACGGCAAGCTGGCAAAGTAAGTATATCTCCGTAGAATTGTTCGGAAGATACAGCTACGACAGCAAGCCGATAATGGAAAGCACTTACTATGAAGACGGGCACTTTATCCGCACTACCGAGAACCATAAAGGCTTTCACCGGATGAATCTGGAGACAACCATACAACTTCGTCCTTACAAAGAGTACATCGCCCTCAAGATCACTCCTTTCCTGAACCGCTACGTCAGCTACGGCAATGCCTACACCCATACGCATACCAACGCAGGACTGCGCGGCAGCCTCATGGCCATGTATAAGAACTGGGTACTCATGGCAGAAATGAATACAAGCAACCATACTCTATGGGGAGAGACGCTGACCAGAGAAGAGAAACTGCACACCATCATGGCAGGCTACAACACGGAGAAGTGGAACGTCTCTGCCGGAGTACTGAACCCGTTCACCAAGAAGTACGAGCAGGAGATAGAGAACCTGTCGAAGCTGGCTCCCTACCGACAACTGGCGTACTCCAAGAACTTAAGTCCGATGTTTATGATCAATGTATCCTTCAGCCTGGATTTCGGAAAGAGAAAGGACAGTCAAGGGCGGAGAATCAATAATAAGGACGTCGATACGGGAATCTTGTCGGGGAGCAAATAACGCTCCCCCCCTCTTACACTTCCTCGCACACCGGCATGTCCATGCCTTTGTACACGACCACAATCTTATGCAGCGTCGTAGCGCCGATGGCACGCTTCACCGTTTCCGTGTCGGCGTAGCGGTTGGCTTGGGCGATGGCTTCTTGGCGAAGCTCTTCTACACGGCTTTCGGGGTCGCGGTACTTGGCGTACTTCAGCTCGACGATGTAGCTGTGCTGCATGTCGGAATAGATTTCGAGCATCGGGCAGAGGAAGATGTCCACGTAGCCGGCCTGCGTGTCCTGCTCGGAGACGGGGCGGTAGAAGCGGTTCTGGGCGGTCATGGCCAGGGTGAAGCCGTGGACGAACGACTCGCCTTTCTGTTTGTCGCGTTGTGAGGCGTATTGCTTCAGGCAGTCGGCGATGTAGCCGAAGTAAGCCTGCCAGTTGCCGCGGTAGGCCAGTTGGCTGGCGAGTTTATCCTTCTCGTAGTTGCTGAAGCTGAGGTCGGCCTCGTTGTAGGTATTCAGCAGGTAGGTATAGAGTTGCTCTTGCACTACGAGGTTGGGGATGGTAAGCTTGGTCTTGCCTTCGTGCAGCCCGCTGATGGTGAGCATGCCGAAGTAGTAGAGCAGGCTGACGAAGTTATCGGGATTCGTAATGCTCGCGGCAGGGAAGCCGTCCTTCAGTTCGCCAGTGATGAAGCCTTGGCTGACGAGGGTCTGGATGATGGAAGCGTCGTGGGCAAACTCCTTATCCTTGCGGATGAGCATACGCAGCTTCTCGTAGTCGACGCGAATGTTGCTCTCTATCATGCTTTTCGGAGCACGGCCATTGTCAATGTAGTTTTTGACGAAGTAGAGCACCATGTTGGAGTTGTACATCGTGGTGTCGCCGTAGCATTCCTCTGCGAAGCAGTAATTATCATACCACGGTTTCATCATCTCTATCAGCTCGTCCACGGTGTGGTGGAAGGGGCTGTTCCCGGAGTAGTAGGTGAGCATCTCGCGCACCTCCTGTTCGGTGAAGCCCATCATCTCGTTGAACTTTGGCGAGAGGGAGTAGTTGGTGCCGATGTTGAATCCCGAGGTGAGGTCGTCCATCGTGACGGGGCTGACGCCGGTGATGAAGCAGCGTCCGATGCTGGAGTAGGTACCGGCCTTCACCTTGTTGAAGAAGGTGCGCAGGTAGCCTTCGCCGTGGGTCTCGTCGGTGTAGCGCACCAGGCTTTCGGGGCTGGAGAGGATGGCGTTGGTGAAGTGATCGTACTCGTCGATGAAGAGGTACAGCTGCTGTCCGGCTTCCTGGCAAATTTGGCAGAGGGCGTCGAGCTGACTGACGGCATCGGTGCCGATTTTCAGTTTCTCCACAGCGTCGGGCGGCAGCAGGTCGGCGTATTTCCGGCAGAAGAACTCGAACATGATGCAGCAGTGCGCGTCCAGTCCTTGGCGGTAGTCGCCCAGCTCGCTGGTGATGCCGGAGAAGTTGAGGTAGAGCACGAGGTAGGAGTTGCGCTCCGGCGTGGGGTGCGCTCCGATGTAGAGGCCGGAGAAGAGGGCGTCGAACTGATCACGGGTGCGCACGTCGTAGTAGTGCTGCAGCAGGTTCATCGTAAGGCTCTTGCCGAAGCGGCGGGGGCGGATGAAGAAGAAGAAGCGGTCTGCTTCTTCGATCAGGGGGATGAAGTGGGTTTTGTCTACGTAGTAGGCGTTATCGCTGCGGATAAGGGCGAAGTTCATCATCCCGTAGGGGATGCGGCGACGGTTGGGGAGTATCAGTTCTTCCATTGTTGTATGCTTTAGCGGGGTGAATACTTATCTTATAAACAAGGTAATGGCAAAGATACCTGCTTTCTGCGGGTTTCGCAAAGAATGGTGGGTGTTTTCTCTGAGTAAGAAGAGATTTCTGCTATCATTTTGCCCTGTCATCCTGAACGTATTGAAGAATCTCCTTCCTTTATGACAGGAGAAGAGATTCTTCAATACGTTCAGACTATACAGAGTTTAGCACCCTATTTCCTTATCAGGCTCCCCCCTCTTCGGGCATTTCCGGCTTTTCGTTTTTTTTCTTGCCCTGGTTGGCTATCACCAGTTTATACTTCTCCGTGAGAACGTTCATCTTCTCGGCGAAGGCAGTGATTTCCTTAGTGGGCTGGATGAGAGCGTAGGCGTTCACCGTGTCCACCACCTGATGGTAGAAGTCGTCGCAGGCGGAGCGGAGCTGACGGCTGTCGGCCTCCTTGACGGGCTGGCGGCTAAGGGCTTCGGCGTCGCGGGCGGCCACAGCGGAGGTGAAGTCAGCGTTCAGCTCGTCCAGCATTTCGACGATGAAGTCCATGCCGAGGGACTTCAGCGGTTCGGTCATGCTTTTATCGGCCAGGGCGTCGATGAGGCCGCTCACTTCCTGCGTCTCGCGGTTCATCTCGTGGGATTGGATGTTGCGGTAGGGACCAACGGTGACGGCGATTTTCTCGGCGGTATCGGCGTGCGAGGCCTTGGGGCTGCGCAGGTAGGCGTCGGTCAGGTTGAAGAGGAGCGAGACGGCCTGGTCGCGGGCATGGTCGGCGGTCTGCATCTGCCGGGTCTCGGCATAGGCCGAGGGGCGGTTCACCACTCCATTCTCGGCCGTGGCGGCGTCCTGATAGGCAGGTGCGATGACGTCGAGGTGGAGGGCTTCGGGGGTGGCGATGGTGATGAGTTCGAGGACTTCGCCGTGGAATTTGGCATGCGCCGCAATGGTGAGCGACGTGATGCCGAGAGTTTTGATTTTTGTAGCCATAACTTTTTTCTTTTTGTGCTCTTCTCGAACGGAAGGGAGAGCGGATTCGTTTACATTTGTTAGCAATCAAACGGCTGTGAAAGTGAAATATTTCACAGCCGTTAGTAATAGAGCTCCCTCGGAGGATTCCTGTTCACATCCGTTAAGGAAAGAGTTCCTGCGGAGGTGTCCGCCTACCCCGTAGGGGGCATGGAAGCTCTCGTAGAGGTTCCAGAGGCTCGGAAGGTGCCGCGGCAGTTCCCGTGGAGGCTTCCGAGGACTCGGAAGGGGCCGCGGGAGCTCCGGGCGGGGTATCCGAGCGCCCGGAAGGCTCCGCGGGAGTTCGTTATCAGTTGGTGGGGGCGCCGGACAGCAGTATCGGAGTCTTGTCGTCTCCCTCGCCTATTTCGAAGTGCCAGTTGCAGGTTCCCTTATTCAGTTCGTTCCACTTCTTGATTCCGGCGTTCAGCGTTTCGACGCTACCGCCAGAGTTCAGCGTAGACAGGTCGTCTACCTTGGTTACGGCCGGGGCCGGGTTGGTACCACCGATGCCGGCATCAATCGTCATGCCGGCAGCCTTTACCCACAGGCAGTTGAAGAGCTGGCTGGTGCCGGAGTTTGCCAATTCTCCGCCGATAGCGCCGGTCTTGCTTTCATCGAGGGCGTTCCAAACTTTCCCTATACTGTAACAGCCACTTACTGCATAGCTTATAGGGCCGGACTTCGATGTTCCAACTTCACCTGCTATGCCGCCCGTGCTTTTCTTACTGTAACCTTTTACTTCGCCCGTATTGTAGCATCCTACGATGTACATTTGGTCGTTACTGGTCCTGCCATTGCAAGAACCAACGATACCACCGACATAATAGGCGCCGTACACGTAAGCCAGATTGCGGCATGCTATCACTTTTCCGCTCTCCTGGAGGCTGCCTACTATGCCACCGACTGTAGCCGTCTGTCCATTCTTATTGGTTGCCGTACCCTTATAGGAGCAGTTTTCTACTCTGCCCATAAGTATTCCGGTTATACCGCCAACATTGGTAGAGTAATCTGTCTTAATGTCTCCTTCTACATTCAGGTTCATCACCACACTTTCTGATTCTATCGATCCGAAGAGGCCGATATAGCTAGCAGTGACGTCAGTAGGATCGGTATCTTTTATAACCATTCCTTCTATCTTATGATTATTTCCATCGAAAAATCCCTTGAAGTACTTCGGATCCGGCATCTTGTAATATCCTATCGGCTTCCAGTTTTTGCCCTCCTGAGCGATGGTGATGTCGGTGGTCAGCTTATACCAGGTAGAAGTTTCCGGATGCTGCTTCACCCATGCCAGCTTCGAGGCTGTGTCGATGATGAGCGGATTCGTCTCCGAAGCAGGGTTGCCGTCAGCGGTGACGGGTTCGGTGGCCACGTAGGTGTCTTCGTCCATTTCGGCCGTATAGATATTGGTCTTCGGAGCTGCTGCTACGGTCACTGTGCACTGGGCTGTCTTCGTAGCATCCTCATCGGACACGAAAGTGATGGTCGTGGTGCCTTCCGTAAGTCCGGTCACCTCGCCCGTGGCAGCGTCAACCGTAGCCACGGCCGTGTTGCTGCTCGTCCACGCTCCGGTCTGGATGGTGGCATCGGCAGGCGTAAAGGTGGGGGTCAATGTCTGTGGAGTGCCGATGAAGACTGTAACATCCGCCAGCGCCACGTTTGTCAGGACAATGTTGCTTACGGTCACCGTGCACTCTTTCGTTATTCCGCCCGTCTTGGTCGTGGCAGTGATGGTGGCGGTGCCCTTCTTCACGGCGGTCACCTTGCCCGTGGCGTCTACCTTGGCTATTTTGTCGTCGCTGCTGGTCCAGGTCACGTCTTGGCTGGCATCGGCGGGAGTCACGGTTGCGGTCAGCGTTTCTGTTTTACCTGCCACCAGTTCGAGGGTTGTCTTGTTTAGCGTCATGCTCTCGGGTGCGGCCTTCGTGCTGTAGAAAAGGGCGCGCGTGGCCGATACTTCAGCACCTTCGGAGTCGATAAGCGTCACCTTCAGCAGCACTACGTCGCCTTCCTGCACATCGGCGGGGACGGTGACTGCGACCGAGGGTGGTGTGGCTACCTTGCCGTCTTGTTCGAAAGTGGGAGCGGTGAGTTTCACTTTCCAGGGGCTGCTGCCAGCGCGAGTCACGATGTCGACGTTGTCGGCCGTCTGAGTTACTTCGGCCTTCATGGCAGCGTAAGTGGCCTTCGTCATTTTTTCGGAGAGTTTCAGTTCAATCTTCATGGCTGTTGTCTTGTTCACAGCCTTCAGTTGCAAGGGGGCGTATCCGTCCTTGAAGCTGATGGGAGTACTCAGCAGCGGCAGAGTGATGGTGGTAGTACCGTCGGCCAGGGTAAACACTACGTTGTCGGCGTTCACCGTGATGCCGTCTTTCTTAAAGATGGCGTCGCCTTGCGGGCCGGTAGCGCCGGTGGCACCTGTGGCACCAGTTGCGCCGGTAGCACCTGTGTCGCCTTTATCACCCTTATCGCCTTTGGCTCCGGCAGCACCGGTGGCGGGTACTTTGGCACCATTGTTCAGTAGCCACTCGCCGTCTACTTTCCAATAAAGCTTGCCTTCGAAAGTGTCAACGCTCAGCACCGGAGTATGACCGTCTTTGCCATCCTTGCCATTCACGCCGTCCTTACCATTCGTTCCATCAACGCCGTCCTTACCGTCAGCACCATCTTTACCATTCGTGCCATCAACTCCGTCTTTACCGTTATCACCGGTGGTACGAATCTTCTGGCCGTCGGCACCCGTCAGCCATTTCACTTCGCCGTCGCCTAGCTGAATCGTCCAATAGTAATGTCCGTCGGTATCTTTCTTTACACCGATAAGGGGCGTTACGCCGTCCTTACCGTTCGTACCGTTCACGCCATCTTTGCCATCGGCACCGTCTTTACCATCGGTACCATCTTTGCCGTTCGTACCATTCTTAATGGTAATGGGCTTGCCCTTGGCAAAGTTAATGGTGTAGCCCACCTCGGTAGTTCCCTCCATGATGGGAGTTACACCCGTCACGTAGTCATTCTTCTCCAAAGCGGAAACCAGCCCCTGCAGGGCTTCAATCTGGGAGTTCGTCGTGTTGCACCACGTTTCCAGTTTCTCTACTCGCGACTGAAGGTCAGTCACATCATTTCTCAGTTCGGTGTCGTCGTAGTCGTCGCCGCAACTAAACATCGCCAGTGCCATCACGAGCAGCACTGCATAAGATTTAATCTTTCTCATGTGTGTTTTAAGTTTATAAAATTATTAATTAGTAAGCAGGATCTCCTTCTTCCCAAAATCCCTTGACCTGTTCGAAGGAGATACACTCGTAGTTTATTTTGTTGTTATCCAGGAAATGAACTGCCGCATAAGAAGCATCTTTCGCATAAACGGAAATGCGCATTACGGCTATCACCTCCGCAACACGCAGCCGCAAAGGTTCGCCCCAGGAGTTGTAAGTCTGTACCCAGATACGGTCGCCCTTCTTCAGGCTTTTATCAATTCGTTTCATAGGCAATAATATTTAGATGGATGGACAGATAAAGACAAAGCGCCCCGGGCGCCCTCTCCCGACGTTGTCTGTTTTCAGAAGACAATGTCGGGAGAGGACGCCCGGGGCGCACCAATGATGTTATATCAAGTAAATAGGCTACATTACTAAATGTGTGTGTGTGTGTGTGTGTGTGTGTGTGTGTGTGTGTGTGTGTGTGTTTAACTGAATCTCACACATAACCAAATCTAATATGTTAAAACTTGCTTTCATACACACATTTTTAGAGTCGTCAAAGTAAACAAAAAACTCCGACAGCACAAAAGGATTGTCGGAGTTTTTTCATTATGACTTTATCTTTAATTCCCGGATCAGGTTTTCCGCCCCTCCATACTTCTCCATCATGAACAAGATGTAGCGGACATCCACCCCGATGGTTCGCTGCATCTTCGGTTCATAAAGAATGTCGCTGCTCATTGCTTCCCAGTTTCCATCGAAAGCCAAGCCCAGCAATTCGCCCCGGGCATTGAACATGGCGCTGCCGCTGTTACCACCCGTGATGTCGTTGTTCGAAATGAAGCAGACGTTCATTTCCCCCTTTTCATCGCCATATCTGCCGAAATCACCGGAAGAAAGCAGAGAGACGATCTCCGGCTCTACCTCAAAGTCCACATCGCCCGCATGTGCACGGGCCTTCTCCAAAATGCCCTTTGTCGTGGTATAGTAATCATACTCCGCCCCATCGAACGGAGCATAACCGCAGACGGTGCCGAAGCTGAGCCGCATGGTGGAATTAGCGTCGGGATAGAAGTTGCGGGATGCATACATCCTGCGTACGGCTGCATTCAGCAAGCGTTCATTGCGAATTATCTCGCCGGAAGCCTGCTGCATCTGGATATTCATCTCAAAGAATTTCGTAATCAAGTCGATGCCCAACGTGATGGCAGGGTCATCGTATATCTGATACGTGCTGTCTTGCTCCAGGAAGCGCTTCAATCCCCTGGGGGTGGTCAGCTCCGAATGGGCGTAAAGGCTGTCTACGTATGCCTGGTCGGAGCCGCCGTATTCCTCGGCTATCGTAGTGTAAACCTCGGGCAGATAGACCGAGTCTACCTTTGAGCGGTATTCTTTGAGTAGTGCTGTGAAAACCTCTTTGTCGATGCCGAGGTCCAGGTTGGCGTACTTCTCTATAATAGCCTTCAGGCTGGCAATGACGGCTTTCTCCTCTCCCTCGAAGTCGAAGTTCAGGATGGACAGGGCAAGCTGCACCAGCTCGGGACCATTCAAGAAAGACTCTACAAAGTAAGCCTGCGCACGGTTGGCCTCGCGACGGCTCTTGTAGTTCAGCTCCAGGTCGGGGAAGAGTTGCAGCAACCGTTCGCGTTCTTCGGGCGTCTGCCCTATCCAGCGGCGAAGCTCCTGCTCCATGGCTTGCTTCTTGTCCAGCACGTGCAGCCTACGTATCGCCCGGTTCATGCCGATGCTGTTCTTCCAGTAGTTGGAGCTTTCGTCATACTTGGAGGCGTACTTGATGCGGATGCTGTCGCGCCGGTCCATCTCGCGCTTCCAGATGGCTTGCTTCAGGCCGCGCACGTCTATCTGCGCCTGATTGGTATTGTTCATCATCTCCTCGATGCCGTAAGAAGAAAGATAGCGCTCCGTACTGCCGGGATAACCCAGCGTCATGCAGAAGGAACCTTCATGGTAACCGTCCAGGGATATCGGGGCTACATAGTCGGGATGGTAGGGACGATTATCGGGCGAATAATCTGCAGGGCGGTTGTGCTTGTCGGCATAGATGCGGAATACGGAGAAATCGCCCGTATGCCGCGGCCACTCCCAGTTGTCCGTGTCCCAGCCGAACTTGCCCACCGAGGAAGGAGGGGCAAACACCAGGCGCACATCATTGTAATCGCGGTATACAGAAAGCCAGAACTCATTGCCGCCATAGTAAGCATCTACAATACCTATCAGGGTAGAATCCTTATGCGAAACCTCCTCGCCGATGGCCAGCATCACGGAGTCTACCGCATTGGCGCGTTCCGCTTCATCCATCGCAGGCTTCACGGCGGAAAGCACCCGCCGGGTCACGTCTTCCTGGCGAAGCAGGAAGCGCACGTATAGCTCCGGGCAGGGCAGTTCTTCACTGTAGTTGTGTGCCACAAAGCCGTCCTTCAGGTAATCGTGCTCCACGGAAGAGTGCTGCTGTATGCTGCTGAATCCGCAATGATGGTTGGTAAACACCAACCCGTCTTCCGACACCACCACCCCGGAACAAAAGCCGCCAAAACTGACCACTGCATCTTTCAACGAAGGCCGCTTCGGACTGTAAAGCCTGTCCGCCGGCATCTGCAGGCCGAGTTCTTTCATCGCCTGGCGCGTCTGCTTGTTCAGGTTTCCCAGCATCCACATCCCTTCATCCGCTTGCCCGGCCAGTGCGAAAAGGCAGCAAATGGCTATAATCACAGTTCTTAATTTCATTCTACAATCTCATTACAAATTGATAAATCACAGTATTCTACCAACTGCTTATTACTATCTACTTACTACTCTCCCCATCACTCCGCAATCAGCCTCAACTGCTTGGCCCCTGTACGCGCTTTCAGCCATTCGGCAATCTTCGCCTTCTCATGTTCATTGGGATGCTTGCCAAACTTCAGCACAGCCAGGGTCACGGTATCTACCCGTACCGAATCTATCGTCAACTCGATGGCATGAGAGATAGAAAGTGTCTTCACCGACGGATAGAGTACTTTAAGCTCCGGGACGATCTTTCTGCCCAATTCATCGAATGATTTGTACCTCTGCAAATTCTGCTCCAAGTCCGCTATCTTCTGCTTCTGCTCCACCAGGCGCTCCTCGCTATTCTTATAGAAATCTTCCATCACCATGGCGCGAATGGACGAGATATCTATCGCATCGTTGTTCATTCCCTGCAGCACAATCAGCTTGGTATTATCCAGCTTGTAATCTTTCATCTTGCCGCGGGCTATGGCAATGGAGGCTTCGGGCACCTCCTGACCTATCAGCACTACGCGTATTTCGTGCCCTTTGCCGTCGTGGTGTATCTTCTTGTCCAGCACCTGCGTGTTCTCAAAAGAAAGCTGCTCGTTGACAAAGCGGTTGGCAGCACTCTCAAAGAAGGTATCCTGGATAATGCCGACCGTCAGGTAGACGGCAGGACACATGGTAAGAACAGCTATCAGGATGATGTACTTGCGCACCCTCTTCTCCCGGTTCTTATCCACAAACTCCTTACGCTGGAAGTGCATCACCCGCACACCGAGGAATGTGGCCAGACTGATAAACACAGAGTTAATGAAGTAAAGATAGAAAGCACCCAGGAAGTAAATCAGATTGCCCGTAGCCAGGCCATAGCCGGCCGTACAAAGGGGAGGCATCAAAGCGGTGGCAATGGCAACACCGGGAATCACGTTTCCCTTCTCCTTGGTAGAGAGCGCCGTTACACCTGCCAGTCCGCCCATCAAGGCGATGAATACGTCGTAAATGGTAGGCGAAGTACGCGCCAACAACTCCGATTGTCCTTCGGCAACGGGGCTAACCAGAAAGAAGATAGTAGCCGTCGTCACACTGAACAAAGTCGTTATCAGGAAGCTCTTCAGGGAGCGCTTCATCAATTCGAAGTCGTTCAAACCCACCGAAAGCCCCACACCCATGATAGGCCCCATCAAGGGGGAGATAAGCATGGCGCCTATAATCACGGCGGTAGAGTTGACATTCAGCCCCAGTGATGCCATGAAGATGGCGAAGATAAGAATCCACAGATTGGCACCTTTGAACTCCACCCCTTTACGGATGGAATCGACGGTCTCGAGCTCATTGTCTTTGTCTTTGCGCAAGTCAAGATAATCCTTCAGGAAGTTCTTGATGGCAAACGTGTTTCTGTTTTCAGGATTGGTTGTTTCCATAAAGTCTGTCTATTTTCTGACAAAACGGTTAATGATCGGTATCTGGCTCAACGGCATGTCGCGCTTCACGATATAAGCCACAAAAAGCAGCAACAGCACGGTGCGGTACACCATACGCAGGTAGATATTATCAACCGGCACATACTCTGCAGCCACATAAAGCACCGCTGCAAGCAGCACATAGCTGCCTATCGCCTTCAAATCGTACTGGATAGGGTACTTCTTCTGACCGACGAAGTAGGACAACAGCATGGCCGTGCCATACCCGCAGAAGCCCGCCCAAGCACATGCCATATAGCTGTATCGGGGAATCAGCAGCACATTCATCAGTACGAGTATCGTACAGCCTATCAATGAGAAATAGGCTCCCCAACGCGTTTCGTCAATCAGCTTGTACCAGAAGGAAAGGTTGAAGTAAACGCCCATAAAGATTTCCGCAGCCATCACAATGGGGACTACCCGCAAACCGGGCCAATAGTCTCGCCCGATGATATGGCGCAGCACATCCATGTAGAACATCACGGCAAGGAATGCCAACAGCGTAAAGATAATGAAGAACTTCATGGCCTGTGCATACACCTGCTTGTTGTCTTTGTCGCGGCTCTTGCCGAACACAAAAGGCTCGTAGGCATAGCGGAAAGCCTGCGTAAGCATCGCCATCACCATGGCAATCTTGCTGGCTGCCCCGTAAATGCCGAGTTGTACGGTAGCTTCCGCCTCATCGGGATAAACGAAGGGGAAGATGATCTTATCTGCCACCTGATTCAAGATACCCGCTATGCCGAGCACCAGCAGCGGCAGGCTATAGCTGAGCATTCGTTTCAGCAGTTGTCTGTCCAGCACGTATGCAAAGCCGCGCAGTTCGGGTATCATGCAGAGCATCACCACCGAAGTACATATCAGATTGAAAAGGAAAGCATAGCCCACATCATCGCCTTTCAGCCCCACGTAGTAAACCAGGTTCAGTGAGATATTGAGGAAGATGAACAGCAGTTTCAGTGCCGCAAACTTGATAGGGCGCTTCTTATAGCGGAGATAGGCAAAAGGAATGCTTTGGATAGCATCCATCGCCACTACAATCATCATCATGCCGATGTACCAGGGATGTTCGCCATATTCCAGCCAGCGGGCAATGGGCTGAAGGAACAATAACCCGAGTGCGAGGAATGTCAGCGCACCCGTACCTATGCTGAGCAGCGTGGTGGAATATACCCGCATCGGGTCGTCCTCCCCTTTATTGGCAAACCGGAAGAAGCCGGTTTCCATACCGCACGTCAGCAGTACCAGCAGCAATGCTACCCAGGCATAGATATTCGTTACAACGCCATACCCGCCCGATTGAGCAGACAAAGCCATGGTATATACGGGAACCAGCAGGTAATTAAGGAATCGCCCTACAATGCTGCTTACTCCATAGATGGCAGTTTCTTTTGCCAAAGATTTTAAGTTACTCATTCTTCCTATCAACAAGCAGCTTTCAGATTCTGCTTATAACTAAGTAGGTGATTAAATTGGTTTATATCATTTAGTGCCTGTCATTCAGAATGACAGATACTCCCCCTCTACTCATCGCCGAACAAGGTACGCTGACTATTGTACAGGCATCGTCCCAAATGCTTGTAAGCAAGTTCCGTCACTTCGCGCCCACGTGGAGTACGCTTCAGGAAGCCTTCCTTTATCAGGAACGGTTCATAGACCTCTTCGATAGTACCGGCATCTTCGCCCAAAGCAGTGGCAATGGTAGTCAAACCTACCGGACCACCCTTGAACTTGTCGATGATGGTGCAGAGTATCTTGTTGTCTATCTCGTCCAGACCGTATTTATCAATATTCAGCGCTTCGAGTGCAAAGTTGGCTATCTCCGTGTCGATGCTTCCGGAGCCTTTCACCTGGGCAAAGTCGCGTACACGGCGCAGCAGTGCATTGGCAATACGCGGCGTACCACGGCTGCGACTCGCAATCTCTGCCGCTGCCCTCGTGGAGCAAGGTACATCGAGGATGCTTGCCGAACGGCGGATAATGCCGCTCAACACATCATCATCGTAATACTCCAGATGCAGGTTGATTCCAAAGCGTGCACGCAAAGGAGCTGTCAACAGTCCGCTACGGGTGGTTGCACCTACCAGGGTGAAAGGATTCAAATCTATCTGTATGCTCCGTGCCGAGGGACCTTTGTCTATCATGATGTCGATGCGATAATCCTCCATGGCGGAATATAAATACTCCTCCACCACCGGAGACAGACGGTGAATCTCATCGATAAACAGTACGTCATTCGGCTCAAGGCTAGTAAGTACTCCTGCCAAGTCGCCCGGTTTGTCGAGCACAGGGCCGGAGGTAATCTTAAAACCAACTCCCAGTTCGTTAGCAATAATATTGGAAAGCGTCGTCTTTCCCAGTCCCGGAGGGCCGTGAAGCAATACATGATCCAGTGCCTCCCCTCTCAGGCGGGCCGCCTTCACAAAAATACGCAAGTTCTCCACCACCTTATCCTGCCCGCTGAAGTCTTCAAAGCTCAACGGACGCAATGCGTTCTCAAAATCACGCTCTTTGCTGGTGACGGGTTGCTGGTTGCGTATGTCAAAATCGTCTTGTTCCATTCCAACTTTTATTTCTTTTCTTAATTTCTCAGAAAAAGAACAGGAAATAAAATAAATCTGATAATCAGCAATTTAAATCATTTCTTTTCTTATTTCTTTTTTCTTTCTTTTTTTTTTTACCACTATTTTAGAAGATAACGCCTATCAGTACGAGAACCTTCCGTAATTAATTCCACATCCACCATCGAATAAACCATCTTTCTCAACTCTTGCAAGTCCACCTCCGGCAATCTGCTTGCAATTTCTGAAATCTTACTTTTGGGATGTGCTCTCAAATCTTCCATGATTAATGTCTTCAGCACATAAGGTTCTACCGTCTTCAGCGTTGTTTTCAGATTTACCCTTGCGTTCTTTATCAACTGAGGATTTACAAAAAACTGAGTACCTTTCTTCGCTCCATTCTTCCCTATAATATTATCTTTCAATAACTTATCCGTATAACTGCGCAAACGGTCTTCATCTTGAAGCTGAAGTATGGCAGAAAGTTGCGTACTGAGCACTTTCTTCTCACGGGCAATTATGCCAAAAGCCGTAAAGGCCTTCTGCGTCAACTGATAGTTCTGCAAAACAAAGTCCAATAAAGGAAGCAATTCAGCATCTATAATTTCCGCATTCTGAATCACCGTAACTTCATTGTACGAAGATTCTATCACAGGAGGATCTTTTGCTTCCATAGCATTCAATTCGTAGATCAAGTCATAGCCGGAACCTTCACCTTCCATCATCTCCAAAGCACTCAACAGCTCTATCATATTAGGATTGCGGCGATGCTTGGCATGCAGAATATTATTTTTTGTTATGCCCAATGGCAATCCTCCCGGATTAGAGATTTCCAACCTGTCAGGAAAGACTTTAATCATTATATCACTGGAAATCGTATAGGACTTATGTGCCAAAGCGTTCACCAACAGTTCGCGTACCAACTTCGGATGATAATGCCGTATCTGTTTACGGAACAGACCATTCGGGAACTCATACGAATAAGTCAATTCAATAGCCTTCTGCTCTATATCAAGAAGCAGTTCTTTAGGATTCAGCCGATTATCATGCCATTCCTCTTTTCGAACTTTCCGCTCAAGCGCATCGTAAACAATGTATTGAACCGTAACCGGATAGCAGATAACCCCTCTCTGTTTTGCCGTACCCAACCAAAGGACGCCTAAATTCGTCAGATAACCTTCATCTGCCAAATGATAGTTTTCTGCCAGTTCCACATCGTCCATCTGCTTGATATGCTGGCGTACACGAGATGACCTGCGAATATCATTCGCCAACTGCCGTAAAGCACTCAGGGCAGCCTCATCAAGCAGATATTTCGTTCGTACCAGTTCCCACTGATATGCTCCTTTCTCTTCACCCAAACGCTGCAAATCCTCGCTACGCACAGGTTCACATTTATCAGCTACCCTGATATAAATACGTCCATCCGAAGTAGTGGCTACAGAATGCATAGAAGGGGAAACTGAGACAACGAAATATTGGCTGCCGGTATCATCAGCACAAATCTCGGAAGCCGCAAGCCCGACATTAAAGCAAAGACTACGCAACTTTGTCACAGCCTCGTTCACCTCTTCAAGGGTGACGTGCTGGTCCGGCAAAGGCGCTTTCTTCTTGTCATCATAGCCAATAAAGATTCTTCCGCCTTGTGCATTTGCCAAAGCGACACATGTCACGGACAAGTCTTTAAATCCTTTATCGCCCGTCCTGATTTTCAGAAGACTCTTATACTCAGTTGTCTGCTTCTCACTATCCATTCCCTTCAAATTCGTTTTGTGTGACAAACTTACATATAAATATTGATTTAGGCGCCAGTTGAACAAAGAAATCTGTTTTTGGGGCACGAAGATATGCCCTATTCAAAGAGATTACCGCATCTTTGGATATTGTTAAACGTAAAAGGACATGTAAATAGTAAGATAAGGACCTTGCGCAAAAGATAACATGCACTCTTCACTTGTCCGTTCAGGACCATCAGTGCGGCTCCGCACGCACAAACACTTTCTTCATTCCTTCATGTTCCTGAGTCAATAGCACAATCCTGCTCTTAGGCGTAAGCCAAATGCTTTCGGGGACTTCGTAGGCCTCCCGATGCAAGAATAATGCCTCATATTTCTCCACCAAATCGGAAGCGCCACGACCGTAGTCCGGCTGCCCGTAGATGGAAGTCAGATACTCAGAAAGCGTACGAAGGTTCTGCTCGACAAATTCATCGCTTTCATTCACGCCCGGCCATAAAAAGAGCGTAATACCAACCGCTTCTTCGTGGGCCTCCCGGATAGCGCAAAATGTAAAGTCCTCGTCCAAAGCATTGTGAAATCCGATGGAAGAGTCGTCAGATATAGTCACTTCTTCCCAATTGTACATCAGGAAGTCTTTCTCATTAGTCACCTCCACTTTCAACACATTACTATGCACCACCTCATCGCCCTTGTAGCAGAGGAGCTTCGTTTCGTACTCACCCGGCAAATAGAAAGTATGCCCCCACTGCAAAGACAAGTGAGTCCCTTCAAAGCCTTCGCCCGATGTGGTGGAAAAGACATTATAACTTCCTTTTTCCGAAGGTACCACCCAAGTGATGGAATCATAAACTTGGCTCAATTCACCGGAATTATATTCCAAACCATCCTTATCTCTATTAAGCAGATGGAACTCAAAAAGGTGGAAGATATTTCCCGTATTTTCTTTGGCAGACAGTCTGAACTTATAGTGTCCGAAAGAATCCCCGGGCTCCCCCGGTTCGGGGTTTTCGGTACCGGGTACATCCGGCAGTATCTCCTCGTCCACATCCGACGAGCAGGAGGCGAAAAGTGTAATGAAAAATAAGAGTAAAATGGCTTTCATACTGATAGGTTTAATTTCTTTTTACTGATTAGTAGTTTCTCTGGCATAGCCCACGTATCGACTGAAATCCTCCTCCTCGGAGAGTTCCATGAAGAATTTCTCTTTGGTGAAATCGTACCGGAAACGATAGTTCAAAGCATACGTATCCCCGTCCGTGTAGAGCACCAAGAGCGAGTCGTTATAATTATTCCAAATAAACTCCCGACCACCTTTATGCCCATCCTCCGTGAAGTAGCTGATGTAAATATGATTCTTGTCATCCGCCCCATAAAGGATTATGTCAAGGATGCTGTAGGGATATTTCCCGCTTACAACCTCCCCCTCCTGCGAATAAACGGACACCCAATCACCGTAGAAGTCGCACGGATTCTCCCGTGTGAATCGCCCGCTGCCATCCAGTGTCAGCACTCCTCCCTCCACATGATAGGAAAGATTCTGCTCTCTGCCGTCCACCCATAAACAAATACCGCCATCCTCTGCACGTTGCCAAGAATAGGTAGAAGCAGTTTTCACGATTCCCATAGCATCGAAGTTTTGGATATAGGCTTGACCATGCGGCAAGAAATTGACGGAGAATACATAATTCTGCTTATTCCCCTCCTCCAACTGGTGGATGAACCACGTTCCCAGAATAGGCATATCCAACAGATATTCCTTTCCATCGAACTCAAGCGTTGCTCCATCCACCCGATAAGGTTTCTCGGAAACGGAACCATCCTCCCACTCTAACAGCAGATAGTTCCCGTAGTCCTCTCCCTCCTCTTTCCATATATTTCCCCACTTCAAGGACTCCGTTTTCTCCGGACGAATGCAAGAACCCGTCCCATCAGCGGACAGATACAACTTTTCCTCTCCACCCTCCACTTGTGCAGTCCATTCTCCCAGTAAAAGGTAATTGTGTTCAAGTCCTTCCAACTTGTCTACCGGTGGAGCATCGTCGGACGAACATCCCGCCACACCTGCCATCAGCACAAATGCCAACAATAAATGGTACAAAAGATTAAATGTATCCCCGCTTCTTCTGTAAATAGTCATAAGCCTAATTTCTTTGTTTCCTACAAAATAAAGAAATTATTTTGAGATAGGGCTCTTAAATGACATAGAAATAAAAAATTATTTGCCATTCCCGTTCCGCACGACTAATCTTCTTCTTACTTACTCCCTACCTTCTCCCTACCTACTCCTTACATACTCCATACATATAGTAAGGAGAAAGTCAGTAAAAGGAGCGCTTCGACACAGCAATAACCATAACCAAACTCCCTATCCTCCGTACCGGAACAAATATTAAAAACAAAAAATCGGAATACCGATAAAAGACAAAATTAAGCATTACATTTGCAATGTGGATATCCACAAAAATGCACAAGACACCAAGAACTAAAAACAAAACTATTATGGGAAAAATAAATCAAGGAGTATTCGGAGAAGTAAAAGGAAAAGTAGGAAATCTAGTAGGCTGCACATGGAAGGGAATCCCCTACATGCGTACACGTCCCGCCCACATGACCAACCCACGCACAACAAGCCAGCAAAACCAGCGCGGAAGATTCTCGATAGCCATGAACTTCCTCCGCCCCATCGCCCCTTTCATACGTTACGGATATCAGGAGTTTGCCGAGAAGCAAACGCCCTTCAATGCCGCCATGTCCTATCTCATGAAAAATGCATTTACCGGCGAGGGCGAAGACTTAGCCCTGGACTATAACAAAGTACTGGTGATGCACGGCACCTTGACGCAAGCCGAGAATGCTGCCGTGACACTAGAGAACGGCTGCGCACGCTTCACTTGGGATAACAACTGCGGGCAGGGAAACGCCACCGAAGACGATGCCGTATTCCTGCTGGTGTACAACAAGGAAAGAAACGAAGCTGTCTATGAAACAGCAGAAGCCATGCGCCCTTCATGCAAAGCGGAAATGAGATATCCCCAGGAATGGAAAGAGTACGAACTGGCTGTATATCTGGGATTCTGCAACGTGGCAGGCAAAGGGGTGTCGAACAGTATATGCCTCTTCAACGGTCAACGCTTCATAAACTCCTGCCGTTCTTCTTCCGGGAACTTCTCTATGGCATAGCGCAACGCAGTGCGCGGCATCGTTTTGCAATGCTTCTCCAGGAATTGCACCAACAGGTCTTTATCGCGCTTGCCCATTTCGCGAAGCATCCAGCCAATGGCTTTCTGCATCAGGTCGTGAAGCGGTTGCACACAGTGTGCACCGGCAGAAAAAGAGTGTGCAGGTTTGTGTGCACCAGTGTGCACACTGTGTGCAATGAACCCTTCGGAAAGCCGAATAATATCGATGAAATCACGGTTTTTGATAAATGTATAAGTGGAAACGACTGCTATGCGCTGTTCCCAAAGCAGCGTACTGCCGGCCAGACGGTACAGGTCTTCGCGCGATTTGTCTTTCAGATACTCACCCACAATACCGGGGGCGGACAAGTCTACTAAATCCCAGTTGTTGATACGGGAGGTTTGTGAAAGGTAGAAGTCATAGATTAGTTTTCGCCCCTTTTCATCGCTCTTTTTGAAACGCTCCACCAACATCAGCAGGGCACAAAGACGGCACTCGTGCCACTCGCTTTGCAGCAACGTTGCCATTACTTCGAAAGGAGCATCTTTATGGCGTTTTGCCACGCTACGGGTATTGGGGACTACGACACCAAGGAATTTGTCGCCTTCTCCGTATTGTCCTTTTCCGGTCTTGAAGAAGCGGGGCAGGTATTCCCGTTTCACGGGGTCGATGTATTGTTCCAGTTCTTGCTGGATTTCTTTGGCACTTTGCATGTTCTTTAATTTAGTGAGGTGCAAAAGTACCCTTTTTCTATCACACTCCCTGCATCGGCACACAGAAAATGAAGCGGGCTCCCTGAGTATATTCTTTATCGACAATCAGGTAACCGCCCAGTTTATCGGCAATGATACGGCAGATGGATAAACCAAGCCCGGTTCCCTGGCTGAAATCATTCAACTTGACGAAGCGTTCAAATATATGCTCCTGCTCATCTACCGGAATGCCTATCCCGGTATCGGTAACCGTAAAAATCAGTTGCTTCTCTTCCTCTTTCACTTCATAAGCCAGCGTAACAGATCCCTGCTGGGTGAACTTTGCTGCATTGCTCAACAAGTTTTCGAGCACCTGCACTATGTAGTGATGATTGCTTTCTATCGTCAGTTCCTTGCAAGCCGGTTCGAAGTTGAGCTTTATACCTTCGGAGAACTGTTCCCTGGTTATTTCCAACGAAGTCTCGCAGCAAACATTAACATCGACGGCACCGTATTTAATCTCCACATCCGTCTCGAGCGCCGAAAGATCCAGAATATCTCCTACCAGCTTCAACAGCAGTTTAGTGTTGCTCTCGATGAGCGAGACATATAGTTTGATATCTTCCTTGTCATCGAGCATGTCGACCAGTACCCCGGAGAATCCGACAATGGAATTAAGCGGAGTACGAATCTCGTGGGACATGTTCTGAATGAATATCGTTTTCATCCAACTGCTCTGTTCGGCAACTTCCTTGGCTTTGCGCAACTCTTCGCGGGCCTCGGTCAGTACACGGTTCTTCTCATCCAGTTTATCTTTCGACCGTTGCAGCCTGTCGTTCAGCGTTCGCTGCTTCAGCCAGAAGAAGAAGACCAGACACAAGATGCCCACCACAAAGAACAGAGTTATCCGGGTTTTCTGAAGCTGCTCTTCCTGGGAAATCTTCTCCAACCGACTCTTTTCGGCACTGAGTTGCTGCAAGTTCAGCATCGTAGCAAACTCGCTGGTAGTGATTTCCTCACTTTTTTCTTTTTCTTTCTTCTGTTCATCCAGGTATTCGCGATACAGCGCAGCCGATTCTTCCTTGCGCCCCATTTCCCAAAGAATATCTGCCTTCCTTTTTATCAGGCTGATTAAGGTTGTCAGAGAATTCGTTTTCCTGAGTTCGGCCTCCTGCTTACTCAGCACATCGAGGGCTTCCGTGTAATTGCCCACTTTCCAATAATAATCCAGTTCTACATCATAGAGGTAATGCAGGTGCCGCCTCAATGACGGTTCGTCCGCATATATCTGACGGCACTCTTCCAACGCCTGCTGGGCAGCCTGTATATTGTCCTGGGCAAGATAGAGTGAAACATAAACAAGTTTGGCCGTCACCTTGTGATAAGGAGATTTGGCCGTGGTAAGTGCTTTCTTCAGCAGCTCGGGGGCATTTTCTTCTTCGCCCAGGTCTATGTATATCTTTGCTGCATCGCTGTACTGAAAAGAAATGTTATAGCGCGTAACCCCTTTCTCAAAGAGTTGTATCTCCTTGAGCATAAACTCCAGAGATTTCCTCGGCAACCCTTTGGCAGAATAAATATTAGTCAAAGCAGAATAGCATTCGGCAACGGTCGATGAAATTCCCTCCGTCTCGGCCTCTTGCAACATCTTTTCGGCCTCCAGAAGAGCGATGTTGTATTCTCCTTGTATGAGGTAGTAATTTATCAGCCGGGCCGACCACGACCAATAGTACAGTTCAGGGTTCTTGATACTCCTGGCATATTGCTTCAATCGGTTCACTCCGGCTATGACACTATCCGTGCGATTCTCACCTTGTCCGTAGTAATAGTAATCCAGTTTGGCGCCCAAAGCCATTTTGGTCATCACGGTATCATTAGCTTTGATTGCCATATCCAGCAATGTATCCGAAGCCGTCAATACGATGGGGTTAGTAGGATCATTAAAGTTCTTATCATAATAAGCACGCATCTTATTAAGAAAGGCAGAATCCACTTTTTGGGCATAAATAGTTCCTACAGACAATAGTAAAAAGAGATAGACAAGAATAGCTTTTCTCTGCATAAGTTCTTTGTTTGTTGTACGTTATATAGTGATAAAGATATATTTTATCTTCAAAGAGGATGCTTGTTCCATAGCATACACCTACAGAATTGACGTTTTTTACATTTTCATTGTAGAAAATAAACATAATATAAGTATTTGGCGCGAACAAACAACCTTTTTCATCTCTTACAGCATCGATAAACAGCTAATCTTAAAAAGAAATTTCACTTATTATCAATAAATTACAACCGATAATAAGTGGAATCAACTTTTGGAAAATGCAATAATCTGCCCTTTTATCATGCTAAATGAAAAGATATTCCTACTTTTGCAGAAAATCAACGCGTTATTTTATGGTTTTAAATTACATTTGGGTAGCATTCTTCGTAATTGCTTTCATTGTGGCACTCATCCAACTCCTGTTTATGGGCAACACTGAGATCTTCACGGAGCTTGTCAACTCCACATTTACTTCCTCGAAAACTGCATTCGAAATATCCCTGGGACTGACGGGAATACTGGCCCTCTGGCTAGGCATCATGAAGATTGGTGAGAAGAGTGGCATGATCAATGCCTTGTCCCGCTGGCTGAGTCCTGTGTTCTGCCGTCTCTTTCCTGAGATACCGAAAGGGCATCCGGCTATGGGATCGATCTTCATGAATCTGTCCGCCAATATGCTGGGACTGGACAATGCCGCCACGCCCATGGGACTGAAAGCCATGAAGGAATTGCAAGAGCTGAATCCCCAAAAAGATACAGCCACCAATCCGATGGTGATGTTTCTGGTGCTCAACACTTCCGGGCTGATACTTATCCCTATCAGCATCATGATGTATCGCGCACAGATGGGAGCGGCACAGCCTACCGATATTTTTATTCCGATACTGATTACAACAGCCATTTCAACCATAGTAGGCGTCATTGCCGTCAGCATTGCCCAGCGCATTAATCTGCTGAATAAACCTATTCTGATTCTGATTGGCGGCATCAGTCTTTTCTTTGCCGGGCTGATTTATCTGTTTACGCGGTTGGGACGCGAAGAAATGGGAACATACTCCACATTGATTGCCAACGTCATACTGTTCTCCATCATTCTGTTGTTCATCGTATGGGGGCTATGGAAGAAAATCAATGTATATGATGCTTTTATTGAGGGAGCCAAAGAAGGCTTCACTACTGCCGTACGCATCATTCCCTATTTGGTAGCTTTTCTCGTTGGAATCGCGGTTTTCCGCACTTCCGGTGCAATGGATTTACTGGTTAGCGGCATTGGTTATGTAGTCGGCCTTTTCGGTGTAGATACCAGTTTTGTAGGTGCTTTGCCCACTGCTTTGATGAAATCGTTGAGCGGTAGCGGTGCCAACGGACTGATGATTGACACTATGAAAGAATATGGAGCCGACTCCTTTGTAGGGCGCATGAGTTGTGTAGCCCGTGGTGCATCGGACACTACGTTCTATATCCTTGCCGTTTACTTCGGCAGTGTAGGCATCACCAAGACGCGAAATGCCGTGACTTGCGGATTGATAGCAGACCTTGCCGGTATTATCGCCGCTATCATCATCAGCTACATGTTCTTCTTTTAATTTTAATTCTTAATCGATATGGTTTCTTATCAAACAGACGGCGTAGAAATGCCCGTCCTTAAAAAGCGCGAAACAACAGAATGGATTAAATCCGTTGCTGCCACTTATGGGAAAAGAGTCGGTGAAATCGCCTATATCTTCTGCTCGGATGAGAAGATACTCGAAGTGAACCGCCAGTATTTGCAACACGATTACTACACCGACATCATCACTTTTGATTACTGCGAAGGCAACCGCCTCAGCGGTGACCTCTTTATCAGCCTCGACACTGTACGCACCAATGCAGAACAGTTTGGCAGTGATTACGATACGGAGCTGCATCGCGTCATTATCCATGGTGTTCTGCATTTGTGCGGCATCAATGACAAGGGCCCGGGGGAACGGGAAATTATGGAAGAGGCGGAAAATAAGGCGCTGGCTATGAGGGTGTAAGGACATAACAATAAGGATTACACCATTCAGTAGTTAAAGCTACACCATTTCATAGAAAATGCTACACCATCCGGAGCAGATGGTGTAGCCCCTTTTTATCGCCTTGCATCATTCATTCCAGATACTCTCTATTTATCTAAGCTAACAAGAACTTGAGAATAAAATTTGCCAAGACCTTCAAGAATCGGACTCTCCACATCATCTATTGTAAGACGGATAAGTTCTGCCTCCCGATAATCAGTATCAAACTTCCAATAAGAAACAATCGTATGTACTTTCTCATCACCGAATATATGCTTACTGGCAAGTTTATGAGTAAGGACTTCCGGCTTCTTATGACCATACCAGTCTTCCATGCAGACATCAATGCGTAGCGATTGATAGCCACTTACTTTTTGTAGTATTAATGTGGTATCAAAATAATCATCTTCCGTTGGTTTGATAAACTCAAAAGTATAAGTTCCGCGTAATAAAACAGAATCCCTCTCGCTGTTTATTTCAAATGGTACATCTGCAAGCAAATCATTACCCGATTTATCTATGAATGCTAAATAGTATCTATAGAGATAAGGCGGGTAAGAGTCTAATTTATGTTCACAACCGGCAAAGCATATTGCAAGCAATAACAATGAATAGATATATACTTTTCTCATAATGCATCATTTTAAGGGTGAAACATACAGATTTTCTCTGCCATATTGATAGTTTCTGTCATCTGTAGGATTCACATTATCTCCACCAAACCAGCCATTACCAGTGCCAGACCACCCCCAGTTCATATGAAAATATATGCGACCAGAACCAGAAGAAGTAGCGGGGCCCATATAACTAGGGAATCCACAACTTGAATAACTCGGATTTGTAGAACGGTTTACAAGATACTCCACAAAATAGCTACAGGAACTTCCATATTCTTCCGCACCATCACAAACCCATACATGTCCTTTCCAAGTTATTCCAATAAAATTTTTCCTATCACCTGCCATACATACAGGACGTCCTCTAAAAAAAATTTCACTTTCTACATCCCACATATCATGATCCCTTTTAGATACTGTATATCCCATTGCCTCAAAACCTCTTTTGGTATCACCTAAGGAAGCACCGGATTCGTCTTTACCATAATCCATATTCACGGCTTTACCAATCATCGCTATTAGAGATTGAGATGCAGAAGTCGGTCTATCATTTGCCATACTGCTCCAATCAAAGGATCGAGGCCATTCATGATACTTCTCAATCTGAGCCATAGCAATGGCAACACAGCCAGCAGGATATTCATTTGGACATAATGCATTATATCCTCCCTCCTGTCCCCATATTGTATTCATCAAAGGCCCAACTTTTCTGTTATTACTTTTATATCCTACTATTGTAAACTCAAGAGGAGAACCATATAAATCAGCCTTTTCTACAAGACTTTCATAATCTGATTGTGAGAGAAAAGATCGTGCAGAACTTAAAGGACCAAACGAGTATCCCGGACACAAAGTATACAATTCGCCTAACCTTTCACGAAACATTGTCCCATCACGGTAATGATCAGAAGTAGCATCACTTATTGTGGCAGGCAGTATTTCGTAAGCCTCCCACATAGAGCGCATATTTGCCAAAGTTTCGGCATTTTGCATATCGCTTTCCTTAATAGCCCAATTTGTTTCATCCATCCAAATAGAAAAGCCACTCTGCTTAGCTTTTTCCACATCTATTGAATTAGTTTCAGAATAGGCCAAAATCGGATAGTAATTTTTGGTAGCACTTACTATTACAAATCCCCCTCCTTCATAATTAATCACATACATGGATGGCATTTTATCTTCACCATATACCGTCTTAATAGACTCAATATTTTTAGAATTATCAAATGCTGGGACTCCTCTTGTCTCTGCATCCAACGCTTGTACATTTTGAGCCATAAATAAGCTCGCTACTTCAGAGGCTTGGCTAATTGATACGAAATCTTGATTATCCAAGACATTAGTACAATTTTCATCTTCATGAACCAAAACGGGCTCTAAGCTACTCTCACTACATGCACTCATTAGTGCACTCAAAACAAAAAATAATAGTTTCTTCATGTTTTCACATTATTAGAGGTTAATATATAATTATATAAATAATAGCAACAAATACTGGTGTCGCTCTGTAAAATCTCTCTGACACGATAAGAATACAAAGTTAACGCATCAGGAATAAATGCTTGGTGGAACAGGTGCAGATGTCATTCTTACAATTTTAAGGTTAATAGATATACAATGAAAAGAAATTCAAAGCAGGTCTTTATAACCTGCTTTAAGATTATAGATAATTTCACTTCTTCACCGAGAACCGATAAATGCAATGACTGTCGTACTTCTCTCCCGGTTTCAGCAAAGCAGAAGGCCATTCGGGTTTGTTCGGGGTATCGGGGAACTTCTGAGTTTCCAGACAGACGGAGGCACGTTTATTGTACACGATGCCCTTCTTTCCGGTTAGTGTACCATCGAGGAAGTTGCCGGCATAGACCTGGATGCCCGGTTCGTTGGTATAAACATCAAGGACAATGCCTGTGGCAGGAGATTCGAGGGTGGCACACGGGCGGGTAATGTCTCCTTGGGTATTGAGTACCCAGTTATGGTCATAGCCCAAACCGTTCTTCAACTGTATAAAGTCATTATCGATACGGGCTCCGACGGCGGTAGGAGTACGGAAATCCATATCCGTGCCTTCTACGGGAGCAATCTCACCGGTAGTCATAAAGGTGCTGTCTACGGGGGTGTAGGCATCGGCATCGATGGTCAGCAGATAATCACTGTTGGTCTTGGAGGGGTCACCATCGAGGTTGAAGTAAGAATGGTTCGTCATGTTGACAACTGTGGTGCGGTCTGTTTCAGCACTGTAACGGATATCGATGGCATTGTCGTCCGTCAGCGAGAAAGTGACTTTGCAGTTCAGATTGCCGGGGAAACCTTCTTCTCCGTCTTTCGACAGATAAGTCAGTTCCAGGACTTGATCACTTAACTGATGACCATCATACACTTGGTATTGGAAACCTCTGGGTCCGCCATGCAGGCAATGACCGAAATTATTCTGCGGCAACTGATAATCTACTCCTTCTATCGTCATCTTACCCTGGTTGATGCGATTGGCATAGCGCCCGATGCTTGCACCGAAATCAGAAGGATACTTGACGTAATCTTGAATAGAATCGAAGCCCAATACCACATCGCGCATGACGCCGTCTTTATCCGGCACCATCACAGACAAAATGCGTCCGCCGAAGTTCGTAATGCAGACTTCCATACCGTTCTTATTCTTTAGTACAAACAAGTCCGTTTGTTTGCCATCCACTTCCGTACGGAAGTCAGCAGGGTTCAATCCCGAAGCTGTGGCTTCGCCTGCCTGCTTGCTGCTTGTGCAGGCCGATGCCAATAGCACCAATCCTGCCAACAAAATCATAATTCTGTTCATATCACTTATTTATATTTTATTTCTGGTTTATCCGAGGAATGGGCAGTTGAGGAAGGCCTACAGGCTCTTTTGAATGATTTCAGAAATCATTGCTCTAATGATTTCTGAAATGATTGCTGCAATGATTTCTGAGATCATTGAAGTAACCTATTTAGGAAGACATAAGAACAAAAGAACATATTTAAGATCGTTTCTTCTTTTGTCCTTATGTTCTTATGTCTTAAATAAAATCTTCTGTCAACAGATACCACGCATTCCTAAACAGAGCTTATTTCTTCAATAAGAATTGCTCGGCACGTCCCGGAGAGAAGAGCTCCCACAGAGAAGCCACCGTCCAACCCGGAGCGAAGATATTGTTGTAATAGCCTTTTCCGTTGCGTCCATAGTCCCAATTGGTGTGCTGCACCACTTCGGGATAATAACCTACCTTTGCAATGCCGCACATGTGTCCTTCGTACGGCAGCAACTGGCGCATGGAAGTAGAAATGACTTCGGCAAAGTCGGAGAAACGCGGTTCATTGTACTCCTTGGAAAGCCAGTGCAATACATCGGCAAAGTCGAAGATAAACACGTCGATATGGTTATTCTCTACTGATACATTTCCCCAGCCGCGAGTCTTCAGGCCGATATCGCCCAACATCTGTCCTTCGGCAAAGGGTACATCCCAGGTATAGTACCATGACAAAGCGAAATAAGCCGCTTTCTTTGCCAATTCGGCATAGTGTGCACGTTCCTCCCCTTTCGTGGCGAGAGCCAGATAATAGGCAGCGGTAGCGGCATACAGAGAAGCCTCTTTATCCTCACAGTTGGCATCCAGCGTAGAAGAGAAATAATCGGCTTTGGAAATCAATTCGTTTTCCAGATACTCTACCGTACGCTTTGCACTTGCCAGGTAGCGTTTATCCTTGAAATACTTATATCCCATCACCAAAGGCAATGTAGCCGAAGGTGTGCTGCCGCCACTGGCATCTACGATAGAGAAGTCGTCCTTGAACTTACGCGGGAAGCTTCCGTCCTCGTTCTGAAGAGTGAGGAAGGTGTCCAGCATGGTCTTGATGCGTTTCTCCCATTCGGGATGTTTCCGTTTCTGCTGCTTTTCGTAATTCAGATAGTGCAACACGGCATATACACCTTCCGACTGGCGGCGGATGCTATGAGCCGGTTCTTTGAAGTTACGGTTATAATGTACCACCTCATTGAAGAACCCTGCCGGAGAAAAGCCGTTCTGAAGATAAGTATCGAAGATGCTGTTGGCACTCTTCACCAGCTCCGGACGGTTCTTTGCCGCTCCGTATTCCAACGCATTGAAAGCATTGAGCAACGTACGTCCCACAAAACCTACTTCGGCAACATCCGTACTGGCGCAGGTAGCTGTCTCCAACTCTACGCCGGAATAGTAATGGGTAGGCGTATTATCTACATAGCTTTCTACGAAGAAATTGCTCATTACCTCTTTCATCCTGTCCACTGTATAAGGCGTATCGACGGATTGAGGACGATTGGTATCGTAGCAATACTCCCAGGTACGCTGTACGCATTCTGAGAAATCATTGGCATTCCGTTCGGACAATTCCCAAGTCAGCGAAATGCTGTCTCCCTTGCGAAGCAACTGGAAAGCCTCAACAGCAGGTGCCAACGTCAGCTTGCGGATATACGTCTTCGGCGCTTCCCGATAAGGGAAACCGTAAGCAAGAACCGTCATACCGTCTACATTCTCAAAGCCGGTATAGCCGATGGACGTCTCACCGGACAAAATTACCTCGCCTTCTTTATGCGTGGTCAAGGCTTCCTTATCGAACTTATCGATACGGATTACCGACATCGACTTTCCGAGGGCAGGGTTGAAAGCTGCCGTCAGCGGAGTACTCAGGCGGTCTTCGCGCACCAACCAACTGTCGGAGGTATGGAATGAAGGCGCTTCCTTCGGCGAACGCAGGTTGCGGCGATACCAGAAGCCGGGCATATAGAACTGGCAATCATCGTGCTTGTAGCCGGTCTTCACTTGCTCCCCGTAGTTGAAATACACGTTCTCCAGGGCTTTGATAACCACCGTAACACGCTGTTTGCCATCCTTGTCCACTACCTGCCGGGTAATATCCAACGGCAACTTCCCGGATGCTTGGCAGCTATACACGCCATCCTGCACCTTCTGAAGAGTCAGCGGATACTGCTTGGCATCATTCCCCGGAACTTTCAAAGAAATGGAAGCCGAAACATCTTCCGGAGCATAATTTGCTGCTCCTACACTCGTAATGCCTGCTAAAAGCATTATTCCTAAAAACAATCTTTTTACTCTCATAGCTATTTCTGTTTTATTGTTGTTAAAATACAGGTTTGTCAGCCTCTATCGAAGGAGAACTTCCCTCTACCGAAGGCCATCCGTCCTTCCATTCAATCTTGTCCATCATCAGCACACGCCCTTCGGGATTCTTGGTGCTCACTGCGTGATAGAAGAACCAGTCGTTACCGGCATTATCCGACACAATCTCGGAGTTATGTCCGGCACCTACAAAAAAATTATTTTTATGAATCAGGACTTCATGCTTGTTGTCGAGCATACGTCCACCGTTCTTATCCGTATAAGGACCGAAGAGATTCTCCGAACGACCTACAACGGTGGTATAAGTACTGTTCAAGCCCTCACAGCAGGTGCCAATGGAGGCAAAGAAGTAATAATAGCCGTCTTTCTTATGAATATAAGTACCCTCATAAGCTGTTCCGCCTATTTGTTGCAAGGGAGCACCTTCCTTCAGGGAAAGCCCGTCTTCCGAAAGCTCAGCACCATAGATGCCGCTAAAACTGCCCCAGAAGAGGTATTTCTTTCCTCCATCCTCTATATAGAACGGGTCAATACAATTCTGCACATTGATTTCGTTGCTGCGGAACATCTTTCCCTGATCGGTGAAAGGCCCTTCCGGCTTGTCGGCAATGGCACAACCGACGCCGCAAGTCCACTCACCACCCCATACGGACATCGAATAATAAAGCACATATTTATCGCCTATTTTGTTGATGTCCGGTGCCCACAGTCCTCCTTTTTTTTCAAAGTTCGGACGGGTTTGATCGGTGAAAGCAGTGCCCACAAATTCCCAGTCCACCAGGTTCTTGGAACGATGGATAGGCAAATTATGGATGTCTTCGGTGGCATACAGGTAGAAATAGCCATCATCTCCCTTGATAACAGAAGGATCGGGCAAGCTGTAGTTCACCACCGGATTATGATATACATTCTTCGGTTGTTCTTCCGGATTCTCTTCTTTGGCTGATGTGGATGAAGAGCAAGCCAACAGACAACACATTACCGATAACATTAATAACTTCTTCATATATGTATATTTTCTTTTATTACTTTAATACTTGCGGTCTGATAACAGTTCCATCAATAGAAACCACCCCATGATCGGAAATGGCAAAATCCTTGATATAAGAAGTGCGGGGTTGTACTTTGGTACTATCCCAATGTGCATGGAAGATATACTTCCAGCTGCCATCTTTGCAACGGAAAGGAGCACCGTGACCAGTACCCACTAATCCGTCGGCACGTTGCAGCACCGGATTTCCATCATATTTCTTCCACGGACCCATCGGGCTGTCGGAGGTGGCATAACCCACTCCATAGTTTTTGCTCTCAAAATGGTTAGCTGAATAAATCAAGTAGTACATACCGTCTTTCTTCAATACCGAAGGGCCTTCTGCCACCCTAGCAGGTTTGTCTTGCGAAAGTTCCCATGGTTCTCCTACCTTAATACACTCTGTCAGCGTTTCTTGCTTAATGCTTGTCAAGTCATCACTCATCTGTGCTGCCCAAATCACATTACCGTCCGTGAAGCGGACAAAGTAAAGATAAGGTGTGCCATCATCGTCGATAAACAAAGTAGTATCAATGCTTTTCTCGTCCCAAATGGGTTGCTTCACCTCCTGGCGGAATGGACCTTGCGGCGTATCTGCCGTAGCTACGCAAATGTGTTCTTCGGTAGAATAGAAAAGATAGAATTTTTTCTTCGGTTCGATGTAATAAACTTCGGGAGCCCAGAAACCCCATGTGCCGTATGAATCTTCGGCAGACAAAGCCTGACCTTCACGTTTCCAGCTCTTCAGGTCGTCTGAAGAAAAGCAAGCAAAGCCTTCGCCCTCCACCGTGCCTCCGGTGCCATAGGCATAGTACTTGCCGTCATAAAGCATCACATAGGGGTCAGCTATCGGCAAATAATCAGATTCCACAACCAGTTTGCTTTTGCATCCTGCAAAACAAAGACTAAGCAATAATAGAAATACAGTGTTCTTTGGTATTAAATTTTTTTTCATGATTCTTTCTTCAACCATTATTATTCATGATAAATACTCCATGCTTATTTTAATAAACTTGATACGGCGTGATGATGTTAGCAACATCCACGGAAATCTTATAAATCCCATCAGCCCCCTTTTCGCGGATTAGTGGGACGATGCGTGTCTGCCGTGCATCAGGGTCATCACCGTCGCCCCACACATGGTATACATAATAGAACTTGCCGTCCTTACCCTCAAATACATCTCCGTGGCCTGCACCCTTCTCACCCACGATGTCACGACGAATGATGGGATTGCCCGAATACTTTGTCCAAGGTCCCATTGGTGAGGAAGCCGTGGCATAGCCTACAGCATAATCCGGATCCTTGTAATGGTTGGCGGAATAAAAGAGATAGTAAACATCATCCCATTTCACCACCGTAGGACCTTCCATAATCCAACTGCTGTCATAGTTATACATTCTTTCCCAAGGTTCGGTGAGTTCCAAGCATTGTTCCAGTGTACCGGAGTCAACAGTTCCTGTTTCCATGTCAAACTCTGCCACCCAAATAAAGTTACCACCACTGAAACGCACGTGGTAAAGATAGTATTTTCCGTCATCATCCTTAAAGAGAAAGGGATCAATATTTCCTGCCGAAGCATCTATCGCCACGGCCTTCTCTTGTGTAAAAATACCCGTTACGGCACTTGCATGAGCCATCGCTACCCGCTCATTGGCTGTGTACAGGAAGTAATACATACCGTTTTCCTTATACCATTGCGGCGCCCAAAAGCCTGCCGTGCCATAAGTGGTTCCCCACTCCGGCCCCAAGATGAAACGATAAGTGTCCGTCGTGCCTGTAGTCCACTCCTGCAAATCATCAGACATCAGTATGGTGAACCCGCGCGATGACTGGTTGCTGATTTGCGAAGTACCTGACATGTAATAGGTTCCGTTATCCAAGAGGATAGTCGGATCAGCATAAGAGATTTTCTGCGTCTTTGTTGTAGACGTACCGCCACCTTCCTCCTCGTCCGGCAGAGGATTCTCCACATTGGAAGTCCCACAGGAACTGAAAGAAAACATAATGACCATCATCCACAAATATCTCTGTTTCATAGCCTATTTATTTGTTTGTTTATTTATTACCGGGCAAATCACTTTAATCGAAACCTGCCCATTTTCTGCGTAATACTATCGGTCTTTGTACAAAAGAGGGGGCTATCGGTCCCCCTCTTATTTCCGATATTACCGAACGGATTAATTATAGCCCGGATTCTGCGTGAGATGGTCTATTTGTATCGCATTGGCAGGAATAGGCAATATCCAATAGTTATCGCCACCCCATTTATAAGAATAAGTCACCTTACCCCACCATTGACTCATACCGTTAACGGCTCCACCGTCGTCCGTCTTAGCGAACTTCAAGTCTTTCCATGTTTTCCAACGGAGTTCGTCGAAAAATACTACATCTTCAGCCATCAGTTCCCAATGACACTCGTTCATGATGCGCTCCTTCAAGTTATCCTTACTTGTCACCTGAGTGTATGCATTAGAGTTCAAAAGTTGTGCACCGGCGCGGCTGCGTACTTCATTTACTTTTTCAATAGCAGCGTCCATCTGCCCTGCTTCATTCAAGGCTTCTGCCCACAACAGCAATATCTGCCCATAACGGATGAGAGGAAGATCAACAGGCGAATAGTTCACGATAATTTCCATGCCTTCACCTACAAATTTACGGTTGGTGTAGTAGGCCATAGCAGTAATATCAGTGGCGTAATCATACGTAGGAGCATTCAAAGTACGATAAGGGAAACGGTATGTATAGTCTATCGCAGCACCACTGATACCTCCCGAATAAGTGCTATAAGGAGTTACAACAGATGCGGCAAGACGCGGGTCTCGGTTGTTATAAGCCTTCAGGATTCTGGCTTCATTGCCATTCTCTTGATATTTGCTCATATCGGCACCATTATTCTTGGCTTTTGTATATTCCGAATCCGTAAGACCGTCGCGGTAGAAATACACAGCACGCTCTGCAGGAGTCATACTACTGTAGCCGGGAATATAGTCATCCCAATTGAATGGACTTCCGTCAGCATTCTCATAAGAATCTACAAAACGGGGATTCACGATGTAATTTGTCCAACCAAGACCCACACCCGAACCGTCATCCGGCAGACAGCGGCTTCCGTAGAAGTGGTTCTTCTGATGAGAACTGCTACCGTTGTCCGTATCTGTACATTGGATAGAGAAAATCATTTCATCACAGTGTTCGTTCTCCAGTTTGAACAGCTGCTTATACGAATCCGCACCACTGCCCGTGTAAAGGCTGTAACCGCAGTCCTTCACTGCCTGGAAGTCGTTGATAGCATTCTGCCACTCTTTCTTCCACATGTAGATAATACCGCGCAGGGCATAGGCAGCACCTTTGGTAATATGTCCATAATTGCTGTCGCTACTATTGTATTTCTTCGGCAGGTTCTCGTCCTCAATGCAAAGCGTGAGGTCTGCAACCAGATTATTCCACATCTCCTCTTGCGTGTATTGTTTAGCATCCTTCGTGTCATCCGTACTACTGAGTGCCATTGTGTAGTAAGGTATATTACCGTAAAGAGCACTCAGGCGATAGTACCACCAGGAACGCAGGAAACGAGCCTCCGATACAAGGCGAGATCTTTTGCCCTCGTCCATATCGGTCACGTTGGGCATATTCTCTATGACATCATTAGCGCGGAAAATACCGGCATAATATACCTGCCACCAGCGTCCGCTTCCACGGTCGTTACTGGAAGTATTATTACCCAACAGGGAACCGAACCCTCCAATCCAATTGGCATCGAGGTCCATTGTATATGACCAGACATCCCACCAGCCAAGCCAAGCATCGTTATATCCATAATACAAGATGTTATAAACACCGTTTACAGTCTGTTCCGCCATTGTAGCGTTTCCCCATACAGCACCTGAAGCAGCTTGATCCGATGGTGTCACGTCCATATCCACACATCCCATACAGCACAAGCCCAAACCGGCAGTCAGTGCCAGTCGTCTATATAATTTCTTGATTGTATTTTTCATTGAATCGTCTCCTCTTTTTAGAATGTAACATTAATACCAAAAGCATATTGTCGAATAGGCAGATAGCCGTTTCCTGCAGCCATTTCCGGATCAAGTCCTTTGAATTTAGTGATGGTCAGCAAGTTTTCACCCGTAGCATAAATGCGCAAGTTTTGCACATAAAGTTTTTGCATCCATTTGGTAGGGAAAGTGTAACCGATGGTCAGGTTTTTCAACTTCAGATAATTGCCATTGTGTAGCCATAATTGACTTGAAGTTTCAGTCTGGGCGGTACCACCAATTGTCAGACGCGTATTCTCAGAGTTAATGTTGGTACGCGGGTCCGACGGATTTTCGGGATCGTAGAAGTAATGATCATTAGCCACATCCCGTCCAATACCATAGCAACGTGTCAAACGGGTGCTATTTAAACTTTGTTCCCACCAGGAAATCTTAAAGCCTGCAGCTCCGGCCCAACTCATAGAGAAATCAAATCCCTTCCATGACGCACTTGCCTGGAGGCCATAGTAATATTTCGGCGTGGAAGAACAACCTTGAAAATCACGGTCATTATCATTACCGTAAATACCATCACCATTAAGGTCGGCATAAATTACGTCGCCATACCAGATTTCGCTCTTGCTGATGCCTTTAGCCGGATAGAATTCATAGCCTGCAGCCACCATGGCTTTCAACCATGCCATATCTTGTTCAGTACGGATCATACCGTCCTTAGGACCACCATTCAGGTTAACCGAACCATCAGCGTTGAAGTAGTTGCCGTTTCCCTTGTAAAGGTTGAGCATATAGTATTCGTTGATGGCATGTCCTTCGAGTACACGCTGGTCACCACCTGTAGACACGTCACCGATGTTCGTAGAATAAACCCCGTCTTTCCAGCCACGCTCCAAGGCTCCCTTGTATTTCGTCACTTCATTCTTATTGAGAGAAAAATTAGCATTAACACTGTAATTGAAATCCCTCACATGATCTTGCCAACCCAACGTCAGTTCGAAGCCTCGGTTAGTCACCTCAGCGATATTCTGATAGGGAGAAGTAAAATAAGCCAATGTAGAAGACAAAGAAGGTTGATATAAGATACCATCCGTCACTTTGTTATACCATTCTATGGTAGCATTCAAGCGGTTCTTCATCGTGGTTACGTCTAAACCGATATTTGTCACAGTCGTTGTTTCCCACTTCAAATCAGAGTTGGAGAATGAAGACATTCCGAAACCGGAACTTACGTTGTCTCCAAATACATAGTTTCTTACAGAATAAAGAGATTGATATGCATAATAACTGTTGATGGCACTGTTACCGAGCTTACCCCAGGAAGCACGCAGCTTCAAGTTATCGAAAAGATTAAGATCTTTCATGAAGTCTTCTTCCGAGATACGCCAACCGGCAGAGAAAGAAGGAAACGCACCCCAACGATTTTCGGATGCAAAACGAGAAGAGCCATCATAACGTATGTTAGCCTCAAAGAGATAACGAGAGTCATAAGCATAGTTCACACGACCAAACCAGGAACGGGTAGCCAATTCTCTCGTATAGCCGGAAAGATAGCTAGGTTCAGTCATGGCGTTGAAGTCGGTCAGTGTCGGGTTTACCATACCTTTCTTGCAGATATCCACTTCACTCTTCCACCAACGGTATTCTTCATAACCGGCCATGGCAGACACATCATGCTTATTGTTGAAAGTCTGGCTATAATTCAACACAGCATTGCTTTTCCAACTCTGTTCATAGTTCCGCCAGTCATATACCTGAGATTCGGCTAATTCAGCTGACGTAGCCGGATGATTCGTCACTGTTCCAGTAAGGAAATTCATGCGCGGTTTGTAGTCCGAATCGTACAAAGTATGTTCATTACGGAAGTTATCGTAGTAAAAATTATAAGTGAAGTTGAAATGCTTCAGAAAATCCACCCTCACATACGGATTCACATAAAATTTAGTCTGTTTCTTAGTACCTTCCTGCGTGTCAATGAAGTAAAGCGGATTGGTGGCGGAAGCATCTTCTTCTGTGGATGCCACAGCACCATAGTAACCATCATAAAAAGGATAGGTACCGGGGTTGGCTTTTTTCATTTCAGTACCGGTCAGGTTATCCACATTGTTACGCTCCTGGTCGGTATGATATCCCCATGCACGTATTCCCGCCGTGAGGAACGGGCTGATCTTTGATTCCACATTGGAACGCATGTAATACTTCTGCATACCTGAGTTGGGAGCAATACCCGGATTGTTCAAGTAAGTTGTGCTGAAACTATAGTTGGTACGCTTCTCTGAACCCACCACGGAAACAGTATGCTCCTGCATCCATTCAGGATTGTATAGTACGTCATACCAATCGGTATTAGGATAAGCCACGTAATTAGGATAGCCTGAAGCGGAAATACCGTTAGGGTCTTTTTCTGCTGCACGCCATGCGTCGATGTTGCTTTGGCTGTACAATGTAGCAGTACCACTACCTTCGCACGCTTCGTTGAAGAGTTCCATATAGTCGGCATAGTTGGATACCTGACGTATCAATTTGGCAGGCGTGTTCAGCGAGAACTTACCGGAGTAAGTAACATTGATTTTGCCATCTGCCGCTCCTCTCTTAGTTGTTACCAAGATAACACCATTTGCAGCACGGTTACCATAAATAGCACAGGAAGCAGCATCTTTCAGAATAGAGATGCTGGCAATGTCGTTCGGGTTAATTTGGTTCAATTCCATTTCCATACCATCCACCAGAATCAATGGGCTGGACGTATTCAAGGTACCTGTACCACGAATCGAAATATTAGCCTTTTCTTCATTAGGTTTTGAACCTGTAGTCATTACATTCAAACCGGCTGCCATACCCGAAAGAGCATTTGCCACCGTAGTAACGGGGCGTGAAAGCGCTTGGTCTTCGTAATTTACGGTAGATACGGAACCCGTCAGATTGACTTTCTTCTGTGTACCATAACCTACTACCACTACTTCATCCAACATTTTGGAATCATCCTGCATCACCACTTGTATCGGAGTACCACTGAAAGTGTGTTCCTGAGATACCATACCAATAAAGGAGAACTGAATGATGTCTCCCACCTTTCCATTTAGCGAAAAATTTCCGTCTAAATCAGTTACGACACCAGTAGCAGTACCTTTGATCACTACGCTCACGCCGATCAACGGTTCATCGTTTGCATCTTTCACCGTACCGGTAATGTTGCCATTTTGCGCGTATGTGGCAACAGCAAACACAGCAAAGAATAAGAATAAGATTTTCTTGATCATTTTTTATAGAATTAGATTTTGAAACTATGCGGAAAATTTAGCTCCGCTTTTTGAGTACATTTTGTAAAAGGAGACTGAGCACCTCTTACTAAGCATAGAAAATAAATTAGGGTTGTTACGTCATAGGCATTTCGTTCGTAGTATTACTATATATTTGGTTAACCTTTTCGATTGCAAATATATCAGCATAAAGCTAAATCCGATGCAAATATAGCTTCAATCTATGCAATTATAAATCCAAAAAATGCCTCTGAGAAGCATCTCAGAGGCATTTGACCGTATTGTTTTATTTAGCAGTTCATTCGGTCTATTATTTCACAAAGTCCTTAGGCAATATCCCGAATTGCTTCTGAAAACACTTGGTAAAATAGGACGGTGTATTGAAGCCGGTCATATAGCAAACCTCATTGATTTTGCACTCACCCTCCTTTAAAAGTTGCGCAGCTTTTTTCAGTCGCTCCAAGCGGATATAGTCGTTCGGCGTCATATCCAATATACCTTTTATTTTCCGGTTCAGACTCGAACGGCTCATGTTCAGCAAGCTCGCCATATCGTCCAGGCAGAAATCAGGATTCTGCATATTTTCAACAACCACTTCCTTCAGTGTCTTGAGAAATGTTTCATCTGCTTTGGTCATTGCCATGCTGTTGGTCTGCACAAAAGGAGAATGAACAAAAGAGACACGCAATTTCTCGCGATTACTCAGCAGATTGGAAACACAAACCTTCAGGTATTCCACCGAAAATGGCTTTTCTATATAGACATCCGCGCCCAGCTTCATGCCTTCTATCTTCGCCTGAAGGGTAGTTTTGGCTGTCAGCAGGATAATGGGTATATGGCTGTAGTCGAGTTCCGATTTCAGATGCTCGCACAGTTCCAGTCCATCCATTTCGGGCATCATGATGTCTGTGATGACCAGGTTGACAGTATGCTCTTTCAAGACATTCAAGGCTTCTACCCCATTCAAGGCGGTCAGTACCTGATATTCCGACGAAAGTTGCTTCACAACGAACGATTGCATCTCAGGACTATCCTCCACTACCAACAGAGTGTAGCGATACTGTTTGGAAGCAGGTTCTGTTCCGCTCTCCTCGGCAGGTTCTTCACTGGCCACCGGTTCTTTCCGCCCTATAGCCACGGTTTGGGCATGCTTCAGCGGAAGGGTCAACAAGAAGCAATTGCTTTCTGTGGAGTCTGCCATACACAAAGTACCTTCATGGAGCTCGGCAAGCGAACGGGCCAGTGCCAATCCGATACCGGTACCGGATACGGAACGCAGCACACCCGTCTTATACTGGGTAAACGGCTTGAATATCTCTTCACGCATCTCCGGTGGAACGATAGCTCCATCATTGCACACAGAGAGTATCAATTTCTCATCTTCGGCACACAACTTGATGCTGATATACGTTTCCGAGTACTTCATTGCGTTGGTCAGCAGGTTACTGATAATCTTGGTCAGCCCTTCCATATCCACCGAAGCATAGAGGTTTTCGGGCACATCGACGGTAAGTTCCAGCCCCTTCTCGCGTGCCAAAGGCTTAAAGCGCTTATAGGTTTTCTGCAAAAGGTCCGATACATTGCATTCTACAAAGTCCAGTTGAAAGCCTTGTGTCTCCGTTTTTCTGAAGTCAAGCAACTGATTGACCAGGTCGAGCAGGCGGTTGGTATTCAAATCCATTATCTCCAGGTCATCTCTGATCTCATTGGAGACAGACTTGGACGTCAATACATTTTCGAGCGGACTCTTTATCAGTGTGAGCGGCGTACGTATCTCGTGGGCTACATTCGTAAAGAAATCTATTTTAGCCGTATACAATTCCCGCTCTTTCTCGCGTTCAAATTTCTCCATCGTCTGTTGATGCTTCAGCAACGTCCGCCTCCTGAAATAGAAAATGACAGCAGCCAGCGAGCACAAAGCCAACACCACATATACCGCATACGCCCATGTCGACAGATAGAAAGGAGGACGGATGTGTATATCGAGCACACGCTCCTCTTCATTCCACTTCCCGTCACTGTTTGAACCTTTTATGCGCAGTGTGTAACTTCCGTAAGGCAGATTGGAATAGTTGATGGTAGAATTACGCCCCACCGCATACCATTCACGGTCAAAACCTTCCAGCTTATATTCCAACCGATTCATTTCGGGAGCCTGAAAGCTTAAAGCCGCCACTTGGAAAGAGAAAGAGTTCTGATCGGCCTCAAGCTCTATCTCATCCGAGTAGATAATGCTCTTCTTCAAAGGAGAATCCGGACTGTTCACAGAAAGACGCTTATTGAACAAGTAAAAGTCTGTAATAGCTACCGGAGGCAGGAAAGTATTTTCAACGAAAGTTTCCGGGTCAAAAGCAATGAATCCGTTGATACTGCCCAGATAGATGCGTCCTTCCTTGTCACAATAACCCGACTGGAAGTTGAACTGATTGCTCAGCAATCCGTTGGCAGTAGTGTATGCGTGCTTGCTTCCCGTGTCCGGATTGAAGCAAACCAGCCCGTAATTGCTGGTTATCCACAAGTTTCCCCGCTTATCTTCCACCATTTTATAGATGGTGTTGCTTGGAAAGCCTTGTGACATGTCGTAGCGGGTAAAGTTATCCGTTTCGGGATTATAGCGGCAGAAGCCCTCGCCCAGTGTCATAAACCACAGGCGTTTCTTACTGTCTTCGTAGATGCTGATGACCTTGTTATAAGAGAGGGAAGTTGAATCTTTCTCATTGGAAAGATAGTTCCTCCATTGCTGGGTACGGACGTTATAACAGAACACCCCGTTAGAAAAAGTGGCAAACCACAAATTCCCGTTAAAGTCCTCCAGGATGCTGTAAGTAAACATATTCCTCAACTGGGGAATACGGGTAAAGTCGTCGGTAGGGCGATTGTACTTCAGCAGACCGGAGGTAGTACCCACCCATACATCGCCCGTAGTTGTTTTGCAAATGGCAAAGGCATCGTTGGCTATCATCGAATTCTCACTCTCGCCTTTGGAGTAATGCTTCACCTGTCTGGTACGCAGATTTACCCTGTTCAGGCCGCCGGAGAAAGTACCTACCCACAAATCATCCCCATCCATGCAAAGCCCGTGCACATTCTGATAGATGGCAGGATGCTCGAATGGCTCTATCTTTCCGGTCTTGGGGTCGAAATTGAACAGTCCTTTGTCTTCAGTACCAATCCACAGTGTGCCGTCATTGCTTTCGCATATCTCGCGCACACGGCGGCCGAAGTATCTGAGATCCTCCCTGGGATAGAATTTCTCGAAATAGGTCCATTGGTACGGGTAATAGTTCACGCCGCCAAAGTACGAACCGATCCACATGCCGTTCTCCTTGTCACAACAAAGAGAATAGATGGCATTATCCGACAATGCATAAGAGTCGTCCTGGTTGGGGACAGTGAGATGGGTCACTTTATCGGTCGTCAGGTTATAGATGTACAAGCCGGACTCTGCACCGACCCACAGTTCATTGTCCGACTTGAACTGCAACGCACGTACATAGGTATTCAGAAGCCTGCGCGTCTTTCCGCTGGTCAGGTTTATCTCGGTCAAGCCGTTGAGCGAGGCAATATAAACACAATTATGAGGGCCGTTGACCTGCCAGTTGATGATGTCTCCCTTGAATATCTCATTCCCGTCGGCATCCCTGAAGGGTTGTAGAGGGGATTCGAAGTTATCTTTTGTATAATAAAGATTGTCGGCATAGAGCGCAAGCCAGCAGGTATTTCCATTTAGCCAGAAACGTGTAACATTGGCCAGTCCCGAATCGTACAGACGGTTCAGCAACTTCTTTTCATCCTGCTTATAGCAGAACAAACCCTGATTCTCTACCGATATCCAAATATTATCCTGATCATCACTCCCTATCATCGTGACAAAGTCTCGGACAGTAGTTCCCTTGTCGCTTACCTGATCGAAGGCAGTGAAAGAATCCCGTACCGGGTCATAGATAAAGACTCCGCCATCAGTCCCTATCCAGATATTTCCTTCGTGGTCTTCGTAAAGTGCAGTAATAAAGTTCTTCCCTAAACCGGAGTTTTCCTTCTTATACACACGGAAAGCCACTCCATCGTATCGGTTCAGGCCGTCTTTGGTGCCGAACCACATAAAGCCTTTCCTGTCTTGCAGAATCTGATAGACCGTATTCTGCGAAAGGCCGTTGCGAATGTCCATCGTCCGGAAGTAGTAATGAACAGAGTTTTGTGCATAGCAGGGCCATGCCGCTACTATGCACAAACAGAGGAAAAACTTTAGAATGATTCGTTTCATACCTCACATCCCATATAAGTGGAGAATTTATTTCTTCAATGCATTACAAATGCGCTTGTTAGCTTCTCTGACACGCGCTTCGTCCAGTTTTATCACCTTGCGGTCGTAAGTCATCAGTCCGTTTACTTCCACTTCCACATCGGTGGTCTGCGTATAGACGGCTGCCGAGAAACCTCTGTCGATAAGCTGATACAACATATCGGCATACTTCACATATTCGTCCGTCACTTCCTTGGAAGAATTGAACTGAACATAGCCCCAGTTGCGGTTCGGTTCCCAGATATGGTCTTTCAGCACAAGGCCGATGCCGCCATATTCACCAAGAACGGTGGCACGCTGTGCATCATACAGGTACATCTCCGGTTGCGGATAGTTATGAAGGTCGAGCATATCGCCGCAAGTATAGTGGTTGCCGCCACTTGCCGGATTCACCAGGCGGGTCGGGTCGTACTGTTTTGTCCATTCTACGATTTCGGGAGTCTTGAACTGTCCCCAAGCCTCGTTGAACGGAACCCAGGTGCCGATGCAGGGATAAGAATAGAGACAGTCCATGATTTCTTTCCACTCCTTGCGATAGCAAGCTTCCGATTCGGCCGAACGCTTCATCTCTGTTCCGTCAAAGTATCTGTGGTTTTGCCATTCGGGGTTGCGGTCACCGCTCGGCATGTCCTGCCAAACGATGATACCCAGTTGGTCGCAATGCGTATACCAGCGGGCAGGCTCTACCTTGATGTGTTTACGAATCATATTGAAGCCGAAATCTTTTGTCTTCCGGACATCGTACAGCAAAGCCTCATCCGTGGGAGCGGTGTACAAACCATCAGGCCACCAGCCCTGGTCCAACGGGCCGAACTGGAACAGCGCTTCGTTGTTCAGTTCCAGGCGCACAATGCCGTTGGCATCGCGACGGGTGGAATACTTGCGCATGGCTGCATAACTATCTACTTTATCCAAGACTTTATCACCGCTTTTAAGGGTGACTTTGAGCGTATAAAGGAAAGGAGAATCGGGACTCCAAAGTTTGGCATCCTGAGGCATAGCCACTTCTACAGCCTCTGCATTGATACTCTTACCAGTAGCTACCAACCGGCTACCGTCATAAACGGCTACTTCTACAAGATCGGAAGGATTGCACGCGTTCAGCTCTGCTTTTACGGTCAGCAGATTGCGGTCGATATCGGGAGTAATGCGGAGGTTCCCGATATGCTTGGCTGCAACAGGTTCCAACCATACGGTCTGCCAGATACCGGATACGGGTGTATACCAGATACCTTCGGGACGGCTGACTTGCTTGCCGCGCGGCTGAGGACCTTTATCTGTAGGATCCCACACCTTTACCACCAGGCGGTTGCTACCTTTGGCAGATAAAGCGGCGGTAACATCGAAAGAGAAAGGAGTAAATCCTCCGGTATGGCTTCCCACTTTGACATCATTCACCCATACGTCGGTCTTCCAGTCTACAGCGCCGAAGTGCAGCAGCACTTGCTTGCCGCGCCAGGCCGACGGAACCTCAAAGCTACGTTGATAAATCAGTTCTTGCTTTTCGTTGATGCGCTTTCCTACTCCGGATAATGAAGATTCCACTGCAAAGGGAACCAGGATTTTGCCATCGAAAGCAGCGGGTATTTGCTCGCCTTTATTAATAATGGCATAATCCCATAAACCATTCAGGTTCTTCCAGTCACTCCGTTCCATGATAGGACGGGGATATTCGGGCAATACATTGGAAGGATCTATCCGGGATGCCCAATCCGTTTTGATTTTATCACCCACAGGGCTCCACTGCGCCCAACTTCCGGTTGCAAACAATGTCAGGAAAGACAATAAGAAAAGTATTCTTTTCATAGTATTATTATTTTTATTGGTTTCAACGGAAGCAAAGATAAGCCGATTCGGAAAAAGAAAATAGAATTTTAGAACCAATAAATAACATTTTCGTACTTTTCTTTTGCCTTGATGCAAAAGAAAAGATACCAAAAGAAAAAATCAAGGCTACACTTCCGGGGCTACTACGGCACTGTCAGAAACGGGCGTCGCGAAACTCGCACTTCGTGCTCAAACAATCGCTCCTTTTTCCGCTTCTGACAGCGCCTTCGTTTACGCCCCTACAGTGAGGCCGGGAAACCATTCGGCATGAGAGGGCAAATACTATTTATACCCTTCATTCTGCTGCTCCTTCAGCGCCGGGTTTGCATTGATCTCATCCTGCGAGATGGGAAGCACGATTTTTCCGAAGGTGCGGTCTATTGTCTTTTCGCGATGGCTGACCGGCACACTCTGAAAATCATCGTTGAATTCGATGGTTTTGTTCATTCGCATCATGTCGAAGAAGCGCTGGCCTTCGGCAAAGAGCTCCTTGCTGCGTTCATCCAGAATCATGTCGTCGGTGATGGTGGCTGCTGTGGCAGGCGCCAGTTGCGGAGCACGCTTGCGGATTTCGTTCAAGTAACCGGCAGCAACATCGGCACCGGCTTTAGAAGAATGCAGGGCAGCTTCGGCAGCAATCAGGTAAATCTCCGAGAGACGGATGATTTTGATATTGACGGCTGTATTTGTGGCTTTTCCGTCGCCCGGCAGGGAAGTACCGCCCATATACTTATAGCAGGCACCTTTGCGCTCGATGTCATTGTCATACCAATACTCATCGTTATCCATTACGCCCCAGCGGACATCCGTCTCGTCCTCACCCAGGCGGTCGAGGAAGTAATCACTGGCAAGATACCAGCCCATGGCGTTCTTCAACTGTCCGTAGCACATCAGATAGAAGCCCAGGGAGGAAGTGCCCAAATCGGACTCTTCGGTAGTGATGCCCAGTTCGAAGATAGACTCGGAACCGAATTGCTTGCTCCAGGAAGCAGTCCATGTTTCGGGGGTATAGAGCGTGTACTTCCCGCTTTCTATAACTTCCTTGGCCGCCGTCAGCGCACCGTCATAATCTTCCATATAGAGCTTTACACGGGCTTGCAGAGCGATGTTGGCATAGTAACCAACATATCCATTCTGTACAGACTTGTCTCCGGACAGGAAAGTAGCGCCGTCCGACAAGTCCTGCAATATCTGCCGATAGTTCTCTTCGACAGTGGCACGGGTGGGCTGCGCCTGCACGGTAAGGGGTTCGGTAACATTCGGCACTCCGTAGGAAGCCTTGTTATAGTTATAAGGAAGCCCGTAGAGGCGAACCAGGTCGAAGTAGAACAAGGCACGCAACGTCAGCGCCTGACCTTTGACGTAAGAGAAGTCTTCTACATTTCCTTTCTCTTCCTGCTCCTTGATATTGCTCAGCAGCGAGTTTACTTGCAGAATGCAGTAATATCCCCGGCTCCAAAAGCTGGAATAACTGCCGCTATTGGGTTCATGATTGAACGTATAGAAAGCGTCCAGGCCGCGTCCGGCGGAGTAGATTGTCAGGTCACCACCTTTGGCATCGCCATACATAAAGAAGTTCCTGCCGTAATAAGACGAGGATGTCATCGCGCTCATCACTCCGTTCAAAGCCACTTCGGCATCGGCCACCGTGGCAATGGCGCCATCCGCATTGCCGGAGTTCGTGGGCTGCATATCCAGAAAACCATCACACGAAGTGAATGTAAAAGCACCAAGCAGTGCCAGTACCAGTAAATGATATATCTTTTTCATTGTATCTTTCCTCCTATTCATTAAAATTTCAACTCAACTCCTACTACGAATGTCTTTCCGATAGGCGTCTCCCAACCGCGTGTGCCGTATTCGTTCACTTCCGGGTCGGCATCCTTGTATTTGGCAATGGTCCAGAGGTTGCTGGCGGTGAAGAAGACGCGGGCATTCTCGATAAAGACCTTGCGGGTCATCGTCTTGGGCAAGGTATAGGCCAGTGACAGATTCTTCAGGCGCAGATAGCTGGCATTGAACAGATGGCGGGTACTGTATTGCTGAGGGTCTGTCAGGTCAACGCCTTCGATGCGCGGCTCCGTACCGCTGGTATGTTCCGGCGTCCAGAGATTGTCGTAGTAGTTCTTGGAGTGGATGCGCTCCCAGTAATAACCGTCGTCGGCCACGTCCTTATAGGCGCTGTCGTACAGATTGCCGCCAATCTTATAGGTGAAGCCCAGAGAAAGGGCAATGCCTTTGTAGGAGACGGAAGTATTGACACCACCGTAAACCTTGGGAACGGCAGTACCGATAATCGTATAATTGGCATCGTTGAAGTCGTACGTGGCACCGCGTCCGTTGTACTCAAAGTCTCCGGCTTTCGGGTTCTTGGGGTCGTTCACGTAGTAGACGCTCTTACCGTTGGTCTTGTCCACTCCCGCCCATTCGTAACCATAGAAGGATAATGTGGATTCTCCTTCGCGGTATATATATTGTGCACGGCCGTCTTCGGCAGGAGGGTCGTTCCAGATGATGTCGGCGCCACCGTACAGTTCCTTCACTTCAGAGCTCAGAAAAGTGGCGTTGATGCCGGCGCTCCACAACCAGCCTCCCCGGTCGATGATGTCGCCGCTGAGTTCCACCTCCACGCCGTGGTTGTTGATGCATCCCACATTCTGCAAGGTAGAAGAGAAACCGGTCACCATAGAGATAGGTACATCTTGCAACAGGTTCTTGGAATCGCGGTTGAAGTATTCCACCGTACCGCGCAGCCGTTGGCCGAAGAAGCCGAAGTCGATGCCGACATTGGTATTGTAGCTGGTTTCCCAAGACAGCTTGTCGTTGGTAACGGTAGTGATGGTTCCGCCCGGATTACCCAGATACTTATTGGTATAGTTCATCAGACTCATATAACCGTAATTATCCGAAGGCAACGTACCGTTGACACCGTAAGAGGCACGTATACGCAGATTGCTCAGGAAAGAGAGATTGCTCATAAAGCCCTCTTTCATGATGTTCCACGCACCGGCCACCGACCAGAAGTTACCCCAACGCTCCTCCTTGCTGAGACGGGAAGAACCGTCGCGGCGGAAAGAACCGGAAATGAAATAGCGGTCGTCGTAGTTGTAGTCCAGCTTGGAAAGGATGGAAACCATCGAATTCCCCCAGGAATATCCGGCAGAAGTCTGTGTTCCGGCAGTAGAGACGGTGTGCAGGGTACTGACGGGAAGATTGCTTCCGGTGGCACGCACATAGTCCGTCTTGTTCTTCTCGGCTTCAAAGCCGACCATAGCGCCTACGGTATGCTTATCAAAAGTACCGCTATAATTGGCGGTGGTAGAAGAAACCATCTTCTCGTAGGTGGTGCGGTATTCGTTGACGTTACCGTTATCGGAAGAACCGTTATAGTGATTGGCACTATAATAGAGGTGCTCTTTCACGGCTGTATTGTCGTAAGAATAGATAGAACGGACATCCAAACCCGGCATCAGATGCAGGGTCAGGGTTTCGGCTGCCATGATTTTGGTGCTGGTAGAGTTATTCTCCCATTCGTTGTTATAGTAAAGTCCGTTATAGGCGTAACTGCCGTAGCGTTTGGTCCACGGGTCACCGGTTTTATAGTCGGTAGGCCAGTAGAGCCCCCACAGCAGGTTGCGGGTCTGCATGAAATAGTTGCTGCCGGTGTTGCGCGTATCGTTATAACCGCTCTTCTTGGTACGCGCCAGGCTGGCATTGGTAGTCAATTCAAGGAATTTACCCACTTTCTGCGTCAGGTTCAGACGGCCGGAGACACGGTCGAAACTATTCACCTTCAAACGGCCTTCGTCCTCGGTGTAAGAGATGGAGGTATAGTAGTTCGTGTTCTGCGTAGCACCGCTCACCGACATATCGTAAGTCTGATAAACGGCCGTACGGAAATAGGCCTTGTCCCAATCGTAGTACTTGCCGCCTCGACCGGAGTTGTCATACTCACCGATGTTGACCCTCTCGTAAGCTCCGTCACCGTTGGTGGAAAATTGGTAACCGTGTTTGTTGAAGCGGTTGTTCAGCTGATACAAGGCGTACGTATTTGGAGTATACCCTTTGTTACTCATTTCCTTCGGATTATTCATACCATAATCATAAAATACACTGTACAGCATATCCACATTCTCCTGCGTACTGGCTGTTTCGTAATTGTCCGTCGCCCAAGAGGGAGTGAAGCCGACTTCCGCTTTCAGCGTAACTACCGGTTTGCCGATCTGTCCCTTTTTGGTCGTAATCAGGATAACACCGTTTGCCGCACGCGAACCATAGAGCGAAGAAGCTGCGGCATCCTTCAATACCGAGATAGACTCGATATCTTCCGGGTTGAGCGTATTCATTATATTGTTGGTAGAGTACAGTTCGCCGCTCATTTGTCCGGTGTTTCCCGAAGAAACGGGCACGCCGTCCACCACATACAGCGGTTCGCTACCCGCATTCATGGAGCCGATACCACGGATGCGGATGGAGGGTGCAGAACCTGCCTGACCGGAAGAAGTGGTCAGCTGCAAACCGGCAACCTTACCGTTCAGCGCATTCTCAAAACTGGTAGTCGGTATATCTTTCAGGGCATCGGCCTTCACCAGCGATGCCGAACCGGCATAACTGCTTTTCTTCGCCGTGCCGTAAGCCACCACCATGACTTCATCCAGCAACTCCGAGTCCGATTTCAAAACTACTTTCACATCCGGCGCGATAGGAACTTCCACCTTACGCATGCCCACAAAAGAGACAACCAATGTCTTTGCCGTGTTCGGTACATTCAAGATTGTAAATCGACCTTCGATATCGGTTACTGCCCCCAGTGTCGTGCCTTTTACCAATACCGATGCTCCAATAATCGGCTCATTGTTGTCCTCGGCAAACACCGTTCCCGAGACCTTGGACGTTTGAGCCATCATCCCCATGCTTGCCAGCAAGCAGGCGATGAGTAACAAGAAGAATCTCTTTCTCATAACTTCTCTGTCTTAAAATTAATCAATACATGTTGTCTGTAAATATTCAATCCCCACAAAGATATGCATCTTTTTCATAAAGTAAATCAATTTTAAGCAAAATCATGTCTTTTGCTTTAAAAAAGAAGTGGCATTTAAACAAAAGGGTATAATAATTCATAAATTAGAGGAAATATGCCACAGTATAGATTCGGATTACAGACCATTGGGAAGGAAAAAGTTTCAGAGAATTCGACGTACACGAAGTTTTTTCGTTTTCTACCTACACTCCAGCACGGTCGCTCTCTATTCCTTTATTCATCGGCATTTCAGAGCGTGTAGGAAGCGTGTAGGTAGAGTGACGGTAAACGGTTACCTACACGCTTTTTCTTGGAAAAATCAAGTTTTATTCATATATAAAATGCTTGCACACAATTACTTTACTTCCTTTTTGCAAGCTTTTCCTGAATGTAGCCAAATAACATCTATTAACATGGAAAATGATGGTTTTCGACGGTTTCTTTGTCGAATAAGCGGGCAAATGATTATTTATCTATCAAGACATAAGAACAAAAGAGCATATTTAGGATAATTCTGTCTTCTGCTCTCATGTACTTCTTTTGTCTTAAAGACAGCCTCCTGTTAAGTGCAGTAAATAAGAAAGTTACAGTTTCCTACGGTAGGAAACGCGCGTTCCTACAGCAGGAAACTGCAGTTTCCATTGATTGGGAACGACCGTTTCCATAAAGAGAAACGCGCGTTCCCATTAGAGGAAACTGTCGTTCCCATGAGCGGAAACGAGCGTTTCCTTCAGTAGAAATCCGCTTACCATAATGCTACATTGCCCAAAGAACCTAATTCAAGACTAGCTGATTTTACTCCCATTGCTTTAAAGGCCCTTACAATAGTAGAAAAAGTGACACTTTTTCCACTTTCTATTTTGGATATTTGGGCCTTCTGAACTCCCATAAGTTCTCCAAGTTGTTCTTGTGTAAGATTCTTGGATTCTCTTGCTTGCTTGATGGCTTCTCCAATGAGGAAATTATTTATATCAGCTTCATATTTATCCCGTCTTGGAGTTCCTTCAGTTCCTACTACAGCATCCAACATTTCTTCGTGGGTGTATAACTTTAATTCTGCCATAATTACTTATTTTTAGAGTTAAAATATTCTTTCCTTATTTCTTGTGCTTTGGCTATTTCTTTGGGTGGTGTCTTTTGACTTTTCTTCGTAAAGCCATGAGTAGCCACTACCAAAGTATCGGCATCAGTATCCCAAAATGCAAGTAATCTATATGCTATTCCGCTATAAATGGTTCTAAACTCCCAAATATCTGTATCACCTAATTTTTTAAAAAGTTCCTTATCTAAAACAAGCATACTTTTCCCAATATTATAGGCTATTTTATCTCTTACTTTTTCATTAAGGGATTGAAGAAACTCTATCGATTCCTGCATATAGACTACTTGAAATTTAGGTTTCTGTTCCATTTCATTGTTGTTTAACATTACAAAGGTAATTAAAGTTTCTAATTTAGGAAACTTTATCCTGCACTTTCTTTGATAACAGATATTAAATATTAAATTAACCTCCTGATTATTAACAAACTAAAATCTTTCGCCCGTCCCCGTCCCAGCGGATTTGCAAATCATAGGTGATCGAAAGATTCTTGCCCGTCCCAAATACAAACATATCATTTTAGGAAACTGCCGTTCCCATAAGCAGAAACGAGCGTTTCCTTCAGTAGAAACGGAGTAGGCAATATTTTTTGATTTTATTCAGAAGCCTAAGGCACATTGTTTCCATTCTGGTTCGACCACTCCACCGGGCTAACTTAATCAGTACTTCTTCATTAGTGGGTTCCCAAAATCCCAATACAAGGGTTTCGGTATTGAAAATATGTAGCAGGCAGTTGTGGGTTAAAATAAAAAGGAGTCGGTCTCTATAGAGTATGCTGAATATATCTTCAATGTCTAACCAGTATTCCACAACGGCTTCACTGTTGGAATCGGAAGGCGGAGAGAGAAACAAAATCTGATTGTCCTCAATAATGAGATTGTATTGCATGTTCAATGGAGCAAGGATCTTCATTATTTGACTTTCAGTCTGCCGTTTCATTGTGCGGACAACGTTAAATAGTTCTTCATCAAGGGTTTTCATATCGTCCTTAGATTTTAAAGTATATAATTGCCCTTGTTCCTTTTAAGCAAAAAGAAGTCGGACGTGCTATTGCATATCTACCTAAGGAGAGGCACTGGTATACCCGAACTACCAATAAACATGCTCACACGACCGACCTTAAGTCGCTCGCATGAAACAAATTCATTGAAGTAGTTCTTTTTGACTTAAATAAAATTACCAGTTTTTCTCCTTATCAAAAAATTGCTTCAATACGCCGTATTTCTCTTCGGCTTACGGTGCAAATATACTGCATTTATTCCTAAATGTATACATTCCATCCTTATTTTCTTTAGTATCCGAATAAAAAGCTTATCTTTGCTTCCACAACAATAACAGAACACATGAACTTACATCTTCCACCTATGAACCGCACATTCTTCCTTGTATCACTACTCCTGTTACTTCTATGCCAAGGGTGCAAAGAAGAGGAAGAAAACCCGAATTTTGAGAATCCGAGCATTAGCATCAGTTCCTTCACCATACAATCTACCGACCGTTGCACTATCAAGCTCAGCATAGACTTGGGCAACGGATTCAGCACACAAAAAGCATACCTGCAACTCTACGACTTGAGTGACGCAGATGCAGAACCCACCTTCCTGCCCGTAGAGCTTGGCAAGGACCGGCTACAGCAGCCCGAGCTAACCATCACTGCGCCTCAAACGGCACACGACTACCTGGTACGCGCCTGCCTGGAAACTAAAAAGAATACCTTCACAACTCCCACACAGACCTTGTACTTCTCCGCACGAACCCATCATTTTGAGATCGGTAATCCCTATATCTTCACATCCGAAAGCGACCCGGAATTCCCTTTCCTGGAAGATGATGTACGAATAATGCCACATCCGGGAGAGTATTTCCTTATCATCACAAACGTTGACTGGAACACCCGGTACAGTACCCTGGATGTGAAACTGAACAAAAAGATTTCATTAAAGCATGACGGCAACTTTGACTATGGCACTTTGGGAGCTTATATACCCGATGAAATTGCACCGGGAGACTATACGGTGACTATTTATATAGACGAAGAGGAATTTGAGGTCGAAGGCACTATACGGATATTGCCTTGGAGCAGCCGTACCCCCTCCACCACTGCACCGACAAGGTTCTACTCTATCGGAGCATGGTTTCACATCGACTCCGAAAATTATATCATCCAATATGCCGACTTGTCGGAATCGAGTATCAGCTATAATTTGTATGCCTACAACTTCAATGAACAGAGATGGAGCACCAAACAACAATGGACGCTGCCACGCGACCAAACTCCCCTAATGGCCGTCAGCTGCCGGAACGAAGCCTATTGCATAGTAAGGAAGATTGACGAAGGGAACAACTACTACAACGGCGAAAGTCTGTTCTATCACTATCAGGCCGAATACGACAGATGGACGCAGGTGACTACCTATCCGGGAGAAGGGAATCAGGATTATGCCCTCTTTTCCATCGGAAAATACATCTACATGGGTGCCGGAAGAAAAATAAATAAAATCGATATAGGCAACTATACTGAAGAGCCCCGACAAGACTTCTGGCGCTACGATACAGAAGCCGGTCGCTGGGAGAAGTTGGCTCCCGTTCCTTTTGAATGCCGCCAATACCACAGCGTCAATTCCACTTGCTCGGATGAGCACACCGCCTACCTCTTCCTGATGGACCGTACTCTCTGGAGCTATCATCCCGAGAACGATCTTTGGGAACAAGAAGAGTCCCTGCGTTCGGGCAGTTTCGAACGCGTTAACAGCAATATCATCCTTTACAACGGAAAAATATGTCTGATTGGCAGCGAACAATCTTATAAGAAATGGATGACCGACGTACAAATATACGATCCCGCTACACGGCAATGGCAGCTCATGGCAATTTATCATTTCTATAGCTATATGAGTACCGGCTTCACCCCGCCGGTTCACATACATAACGGACACATCTTTGTGGGACCTCTCGAAAAGATTTCCAATACCCCTTATCATGAAGAAGACCCTTGTTTCATCGAAATAATTCCGCAAGAACCATGAAAACACTATTTTTATATCTCTCCATCCTATCGTTCTGCCTGCTGGCCGGTGCATGCAGCAAAGACATTGAAGAACCTGAAATAAGCAAGTCAGGCGACCTGAACATCACATTCGGCGACTTCAAGATGACGTTACAGGACATCACCGACACGCATGTGTCCATCAGTTGGGAAAGCTGCGGAGCAGATGCCAAATATGACCTTTTCATCGATGGAAAACGCATCACAAGTACTCTTGACGACCAAGGATATGACCTGATGTTCCATGAACTGAATGTCCTGTCTCCGGGCACCACTTACCGTCTCACCATCAGAGCGATGCGAAACAACAACATCGTTAAATACGCCCATGCAGAATTCACCACTGAAAAGTCAGCTCTTATCAGTCGCCTTTTTGTAAGTCTCGACCCCTACGAATACGAGCAATATGAATGGACCGACATCCGGCCGACAACGGACAACGGCCTGTTGGCCATAGCTACGACCCGCAAGCACTACGGCAGCTACTACCGTACCCTCGTAAAACTGAACAAGGACGGAAAAACAGAATGGCTGCACGACTACGCCCATCCACAGGGCGACACACATTCCAGTATCCCCAGTGCTACCCACTTTAACGAAGACGGCACATTACTGTTAGTGCATTGGGACTACGTGATGCACTTGAATGCCCGGGGTGAATTATTGCAATACTATCCCTTTTACGAACCAGTATCCGATGCCATCACTCTCGTGGATGCCCGGTTCACCGCACAGGGAAAGCTGCTCGTCATCGGCTATTCTTACCGCAACGGACAGAAAGGAGAACAGCCTTATTGCCAATACTATACTGCATTAGTAAACGCTGACGGTACCCAAAAAGAGGAACACTACAGCGGCACCTCCGATTACAATAAGTTACTGAAGATGGAAACATCCACTGAGAATGCTTTTATAGCCGTCGGCTCCAATGATCAAGGGATGACTTTGCTCACCCTCAATGCCCAAGGAATCATTGAGCGGGAGGAAGTCTATGATATTGGAGATAACGAGAACATACCTTACTTCAGTCTGCGAGGCAGCAATGGAGAGATTTATTTCGCCGGAGAGCAAAGCTATTGGCCGGGCGGTTACAAGAACTCCCAAAGTTTCCTGCTGAAACTCTCAGCGGAAGGGAAGATAGACCAACAGTTATTCTACCCGCAATCTGTGGGTTATTTCCCCAGCCTCAAGTCAATCAGAATACTCGAAAAGGGTGGATTTATTCTCACAGCTACCGACTACCGGGGTTGCAGCATCATACTGACTGATGCAGAAGGGACAGTAAAATGGGCATTGGGCATCAATGATAGCGCCGGCTTCGGGAATATCATTTATGCCGACGTTGACGAGGCACAACAACTGCTCACAGTCATCGGCAGCTACGGGCAAGTGGCGAAAATTGATCTCAAAGGATATATCAAGGAGCCTTTCCTTATGCTCGAGTAAAGGACATGGCTTTAAAGCAAAGTTCAGTAAGCTAAAAGGAGATACCCCCCCTGCAATGCAGCACCAGATGCGGCATCTTTCACATATCCGGTGACGGCATTCTTTCGCTAAAACAAGACCTTTACGCCTGCCATGCCACAACCTGCACTGCCCACGCCACCTTCAGCAAAAAGAGCCAAGTGTTTGGCGAAATTCCATTCCACCCCCACCGGCATTACTTGCCAAGCCACACATTTATCGTCCTCCATAGCAGCGGAAGACAGATTCATATCTTCGGAAGAAACATCAAAAAGATTCATCTTTCCTTTCTCCACCAGCATAAGTCCGATGCCTGCACGTGAGTAGAAAGTACACTGTCCTAAATGAAGCCACGCATATTTACCGGTAAGCATCACGGTGTGACATGTATTTTTTATATCGGCCAACGGTATAGACGATCCCAAAACAACATCCCGCTTCACCGTAGCGTAAGAATAGGAAATTCCTATAGCCAAAGGATCGGAGACATGAAACATATAGCCGGCATTAATTGTACCGGAAAACCGTTTGTTATCAGTGGAATATGCAGCATTTACAGTACCATTCACCGGCAATCCCGGTTCCGGAACAGATGTTACAGGCGCAATACCATAACCTACAAAGAATTCATGCTTCGAAGTTGATTCCTGAGCATACAAGGTCACGGTAGACAGTAGAATAAATAATAAAGTTAGATGGCGTTTATTCATTGTTCTTAGGATTTAAGCGTAATATATTTTATTAAAAATAATGCAAAATACACAGAAGGCAATCAATATGCCGATATTTTTACACATTGTTAACTCTCAAAAGAGACAAATACCTTGAAAAGTGTATGCAGACATCCGTACTTTACATAGATCAAGTAAACTTGGGGAAGGGAGAAAAACGAAGTAATCGGTTTGGAATCTATGGAATTAGTGCTATTTTTGCAGTAAAGTCAAATCTTTGTAGATTAATAGCATGGATATGAATTTCGAGCAGTTGAATTTTACAACCTATTGTGTGGGAAATCTTGCGGAGGCGCTGAAAATGAGTGCAAGCAAAGTTTACCGATTGCTACGTACATCAGGTATCTTAAATAGCTATCTGATACCCGGCTATGACGTGCTTCATACATTCAGCCGGGAATACATCGTAGAAGATTTGATAGCGTGCATGAAAGAGAAAGGAGTGCTGCCATGAAGAAATACATGCTATTGCTAGCTATCAAACGATATATACTGCACAATCGGAATTAATAGCAGCATCAGAAGAGTTCGGAATGACTCCCAAGCCTCAATAACTTTATAACCTTTTCTTCTTCATCTATCCAAATAAGAAGCAAATCATTCTCAACATGACACTCCAAGCACCCCTTATAATTGCCTATAAGGCTATGAAGATTATACTCTTTAGGTAATGTTCCGGTTTGGCTTAACAAAAGAATAACTTTCTTCAGATTTGCAATTTTCTTCGGATTATTCTGTATTCTCTTCAGGTCTTTCCTGAATTGCTTAGTAGTTTTTACTTCTTTCATATCTATAAAGAAGCGACGAATTTCTCAAAGTCCTGTACATCCAAGGTTTCTAAATCCTTGTTCTCTTTAGCATCTTTCATAGCCTCTAATGTTGTCCGATTGGGTGTCTTATAAACAACATCCATCAAAACACTTTCCACATAGTTATTCAAGCTACGATTTGCTTTCCTGGCTTCCACTTTCAAACGTTCAAGCAAATCCTCACTCAAACGGAATGCAGTCTGCTTTTTAGGGGATAATATGATATTTTCCATACTAAGTGTTATTAACTATAGCACAAATGTATAACACTTTTATAACAAATGCAAGTAAATCTCCTAAAAACAGTACGAAGATCTGCTGCCACCCATCCGCAAGCGGCTGGAACGATAACATACGTACATTTGCGCTGTCATAAACAAAATTAAAGAAGCGTGGTCGCAATGCAACTTTTTCGTAACTTTGCACGGTTTTAAAATACACTGAGCGAATGGAGTTTAAGTATGACGTTATTGTAATCGGTGCCGGACACGCTGGTTGTGAGGCTGCTGCTGCTGCTGCAAACCTGGGGTCGAAGACCTGTCTTATCACGATGGATATGAATAAGATTGGTCAGATGAGTTGTAACCCGGCAGTGGGAGGCATCGCCAAAGGACAGATAGTACGCGAGATAGATGCATTGGGTGGATATATGGGATTGGTCACAGACCAGACCGCTATTCAGTTCCGCATCCTGAACCGCTCTAAAGGTCCTGCCATGTGGAGCCCACGCGCACAATGCGACCGCAACAAGTTTATCTGGGCCTGGCGGGAGATTCTGGAGAACACCGAAAACCTGCATATCTGGCAAGATACTGTACGCGAAATCCTCGTTGAAAACGGAGAAATTGTGGGGGTAGATACCCTATGGGGAGTGACCTTCCGCGCCAAGTGTGTAGTGCTGACTGCCGGCACTTTCCTCAACGGATTGATGCACGTAGGCCGCACCATGCTGCCCGGCGGACGTATGGCAGAGCCTGCATCTTACCAATTAACCGAATCCATCGCAAAACATGGCATCACTTACGGACGCATGAAGACGGGAACACCCGTACGCATCGACGGCCGGAGCGTGCATTACGACCAGATGGAGATTCAGGATGGAGAGAATGACTTCCACAAGTTCTCCTTTATGAATACCGGCGTACGCCACCTGAAGCAGCTTCCTTGCTGGACTTGCTTCACCAATGAGGAAGTACACCACATACTGAGAGAAGGACTTCCGGATTCTCCCCTTTTCAACGGGCAAATTCAAAGCATCGGCCCGCGCTACTGTCCAAGCATAGAAACCAAGATCGTGACTTTCCCCGACAAACCGCAACACCAGCTTTTCCTGGAACCGGAAGGTGAAACCACACAAGAACTTTATCTGAACGGTTTCTCTTCGTCACTGCCAATGGATATACAGATTGCGGCGCTGAAAAAAATACCGGCATTCAAAGACTTGGTGATTTACCGTCCGGGCTACGCCATCGAGTACGACTACTTCGACCCTACGCAGCTAAAACATACGTTGGAAACGAAGAAAATCAAGAATCTCTTCTTTGCCGGACAAGTAAACGGGACTACCGGTTACGAAGAAGCAGCCGGACAAGGTATCATCGCAGGTATCAATGCGCACATCAACTGCCACGGCGGAGAGCCTTTTACCTTGGCACGCGACGAAGCATATATCGGCGTTTTAATCGACGATTTGGTAACCAAAGGAGTAGACGAGCCTTATCGTATGTTTACTTCACGCGCCGAATACCGCATCTTACTCCGTATGGACGACGCTGACATGCGCCTTACCGAAAAGGCATGGAAGCTGGGTCTGGTGAAAGAAGATCGTTACGAACTGCTGAAGCAAAAGCGGGAAGCAGTAAATCGGATTATAGATTTTGCCCGGAATTACTCGATGAAACCGGCATTAATCAATCCGGTGCTCGAAGAGCTCGGCACTACCCCACTCCGCCAAGGCTGCAAACTGATAGACTTGATCAACCGTCCGCAAGTAACCATTGAAAATATGGCGGAACATGTCAGTGCCTTCAAACGCGAGCTGGATAAAATTTCCGATAGAAAGGAGGAAATTATCGAAGCCGCAGAGATCCTTATTAAATACGAAGGCTACATAGGACGTGAACGAATCATCGCAGACAAACTGGCAAGACTGGAAAGCATTAAGATAAAAGGGAAATTCGATTATAATTCCATTCAGTCCCTTTCCACCGAAGCCAGACAAAAGTTAGTAAAGATAGACCCGGAAACAATAGCTCAAGCGAGCCGAATTCCGGGAGTATCTCCGAGCGATATCAACGTGTTGCTGGTACTTTGCGGGAGATAAGAGGTGAAGTTCCACGTGAAACAAAGAATTCAATAAACGTATTAAATAAACTGATTATGAGCAAAGAAACACTCATCAAAAGCATTCGGGAAATTCCCGACTTTCCGATTCCGGGAATACTGTTCTACGACGTAACTACTCTATTCAAGGACCCGGCTGCCTTACAGGAACTCTCTGACACCTTATACGAAATGTACAAGGACAAAGGTATAACAAAGGTAGTAGGCATAGAATCCAGAGGGTTCATCATGGGGCCTATTCTTGCCACAAGATTAGGGGCAGGTTTTATCCCCATCCGCAAACCGGGCAAGCTGCCGGCAGAAACCATCGAAGAAAGCTATGACAAAGAGTATGGCAAAGACACCGTACAGATGCATAAAGATGCCATCGATGAAAATGACGTAGTGTTACTCCACGATGATTTATTGGCTACGGGCGGAACAATGGAGGCTGCCTGCAAGTTAGTAAAGCAGATGAATCCGAAGAAGGTATTTGTAAACTTCATCATCGAGTTGAAAGAGCTTCACGGAAAGGAAGTATTCGGCAATGATGTAGAGGTAGAGGCGGTGCTTTCGCTATAGTATAAATGATAATTTAGGGGCGTAGCGCCCCGGCAAGGTTTCCATTCGGTTTACTTGCGCAGCCAAGCCTGAAGGGCTTCCATCTATCAGCCCAGGGCAACGCCCTGGGTAATAATGCACCTCTATCTCTGCGCCCTGAAAGGGCAAAAGCCCGTTATACAATCTTATGCCCTTTCAGGGCGCAAGGTGAGGGGACGTTCTTAAACCCAGGGCGTTGCCCTGGGCTGATAGATGAAAGCCTTTCAGGCTTTGCCGGACTAATAAATCGAAGCCTTTCAGGCTTGCTGCGCAAGTAATACGAATGTGGAGGAACGAAGATAAACATTTATTTTTATGGAAGAACTCAGAACCAACGATTATCTGAAAGGGATTGTTTCCAACCTTCCCGAAAGCCCCGGTATTTATCAATACTTGAATACCGAAGGAACCATCATATACGTAGGCAAGGCAAAGAATCTAAAGCGAAGAGTGTCCTCCTACTTCAACCGCGAGCACGAGCCGGGGAAAACGCGCGTACTGGTAAGCAAGATCGCCGACATACGCTACATCGTAGTCAACTCCGAAGAAGACGCGTTATTGCTGGAAAACAACCTCATCAAGAAATACAAGCCACGCTACAACGTACTGCTGAAGGACGACAAGACCTACCCTTCCATCTGCGTGCAAAACGAATACTTTCCGCGTGTATTCAAAACCCGGAGAGTTATCCGCAACGGTTCTTCCTACTACGGGCCTTACAGCCACATGCCCTCCATGCAGGCTGTGCTCGACCTCATCAAGCATCTATACCCCTTGCGTACCTGCAACCTGAACCTTTCCCCTGAGAATATCTCCGCCGGGAAGTTCAACGTCTGCCTGGAATATCACATCAAGAACTGTGCAGGTCCTTGCATCGGCAAGCAAACCCAGGAAGATTATCTGAAAAACATCGCTGAAATCAAGGAAATCCTCAAAGGAAACACCCAGGAAATAGAGCGGATGCTCCTCCAACGGATGCAGGAACTCGCCGCCGAAATGAGGTTTGAAGAGGCACAGGCAATCAAGGAAAAGTATCTGCTGCTGGAAAGTTACCGCGCCAAATCGGAGGTAGTAAGCAACGTACTGCACAACATCGACGTATTCTCCATCGAAGAAGACAGCGATGAAAAGTCCGCTTTCATCAACTATCTGCACATCACAAACGGAGCCGTCAACCAGGCATTCACCTTTGAGTACAAGAAGCGCCTGAATGAAACAAAAGAGGAGCTTCTTTCATTGGGTATCATCGAAATGAGAGAGCGGTACAAGAGCCTTTCACGCGAAATCATCGTGCCTTTCGAGTTGGACATGGAATTGAAAGACGTCGTTTTCACCATCCCCCAGCGAGGAGACAAGAAGAAGCTGCTGGAGCTCTCCATTCTGAACGTAAAGCAGTACAAAGCCGACCGCCTGAAGCAGTCCGAAAAACTGAATCCGGAACAGCGCACCGTACGCCTCCTGAAAGAAATCCAGCAAGAACTGCACCTTGAGCGCCTTCCGATGCAGATAGAATGCTTTGATAACTCCAATATCCAAGGCTCGGACCCCGTGGCCGGTTGCGTTGTTTTCGTAAAGGGAAAGCCCTCCAAAAAGGACTACCGGAAATATAATATCAAGACCGTAGAAGGCCCGGATGACTATGCCTCTATGAAAGAGGTCGTAAAACGCCGCTATCAGCGTGCTATCGAAGAGAAGCTACCCCTACCCGACCTCCTTATTACCGACGGCGGAAAAGGGCAAATGAGCGCCGTAAAAGAGGTCATAGACGAATTACAGCTGAATATCCCCATTGCCGGCCTTGCCAAAGACGGCAAGCACCGCACTTCGGAACTGCTCTACGGCTTTCCACCCCAAACCATCGGACTGAAACAGAATACCCCCCTCTTCCGCCTGCTGACGCAGATACAGGATGAGGTACACCGTTTTGCCATCACCTTCCACCGCGACAAGCGCAGCAAACGGCAGATTGCATCGGCACTGGACGAAATAAAAGGCATTGGCGAGAAGACAAAAGCCACCCTGCTCAAGCAGTTCAAGAGCGTGAAACGCATCAAGGAAGCACCTTTGGAAGAGTTGGTAAGCGCTGTAGGAGAAGCAAAAGCTGAAATCATACAGAAGCACTTTTCTTCCACAAGTGTCTAACAAATCAGACATAAAGCCAGGACTTTAACCGAATTTATTCGTAACTTTGCGGCCCGGGAAAGTTTAAATTAAGACGAACATGAGAGTAGTTATACAACGCGCCGGACATGCCTCCGTCACCATCAACGGAACCTGCAAATCTGCTATCGGAAAGGGACTTCTGATACTGATAGGCATCGAAGATACCGATGGGCAAGAGGACATCGAATGGCTTTGCAAGAAGATTGTCAATCTCCGTATCTTCGACGATGAAAACGGAGTGATGAACAAATCGATCCTCGATATCAACGGTGAGATACTGGTAATCAGCCAGTTCACTTTACATGCTTCTACCAAGAAAGGCAACCGCCCGTCTTACATCCGGGCTGCCAAACCGGAAATATCCATTCCGCTGTATGAACAATTCTGCAAAGAGTTAAGTTTTGCATTAGGCAGAGAGATAGGTACCGGTGAATTTGGAGCCGATATGAAGGTAGAATTATTGAACGATGGTCCCGTGACCATCTGTATGGATACAAAAAATAAAGAATAATGACATTAGAAGAAGCACAGAAACAAGTGGACTCCTGGATCAAGGAGTACGGAGTACGCTATTTCAGCGAACTCACCAATATGGCCGTATTGACCGAAGAAGTGGGCGAATTGGCCCGCGTCATGGCACGCAAATACGGCGACCAGTCCTTCAAGGAAGGAGAACGGGATAACCTCGACGATGAAATGGCCGACGTTCTCTGGGTACTTCTCTGCATTGCAAACCAGACCGGAGTCAACCTGACCGAAGCCTTCCGCCGCAACCTCGAGAAGAAAACCAAACGTGACCAGACCAGACATATCAACAACCCTAAATTGACGAATCATGGAGAAGAATGAGTCAACCCAAAACAAGTATGATGCCACCCTGGCAAAGTACAACACCCAGCTGGATGATGCAGAAGTAGCTGCACAAGTATCCAAAATTATAACCGAGAAAGTGCCGGCAAACGACACACCGGAAGTGAAGAAATTCTTATTCAACTGCATCGACCTCACCACGCTGAACAGTACGGACAGTGACGAAAGCGTGATGAAGTTTACCCAAAAAGTAAACCAGTTCGACGAAGAATTCCCCGATCTGAAGAACGTGGCAGCCATCTGCGTCTATCCCAATTTTGCTGAAGTGGTGAAAGATACGCTGGAAGTAGAAGATGTAAAGATAGCTTGTGTATCAGCAGGTTTCCCCTCTTCACAGACGTTCATCGAAGTGAAAGTGGCAGAAACGGCAATGGCCATCATGGACGGAGCCGACGAGATAGACATTGTTATCTCAGTAGGCAAGTTCCTGGCAGGAGATTATGAAACGATGTGCGACGAGATACAGGAGCTCAAAGAGACTTGCAAGGAACATCATCTGAAAGTAATCCTGGAAACGGGAGCCCTGAAGACAGCTTCCAACATCAAGAAAGCCTCTATCCTATCCATGTATGCAGGAGCCGATTTCATCAAGACTTCTACCGGCAAACAGCAGCCTGCCGCCACTCCGGAAGCTGCCTTTGTAATGTGCCAGGCTATCAAGGAATATTACGATCTGACGGGCAATAAGATCGGTTTCAAGCCCGCAGGAGGCATCAATTGCGTGAACGACGCATTGATTTATTACACCATTGTCAAGGAAGTATTGGGAGAGGAATGGCTGAATAATGAACTATTCCGCCTGGGAACCAGTCGCCTTGCCAATCTGCTGCTTTCGGAAATAAAGGGTGAGGAGATGAAGTTCTTCTAAGCATTTAAAAGAGCTATCCGTCATTCAGAGCGAAGCGAAGAATCTACTCTCGTAATATAAGGGAGTAGATTCTTCGCTTCGCTCTGAATGACGGATAGTATAAGTTATTTTTCTCTTTCCACTACGTAATCCAAGTATCCTGCAAGTGCCGCCTTCACATCCGTATCCGGCACGGACGACAGCAACGAAAGCGCCTTTTCCTTATACGCATACATCACTTTCGTAGCATATTCAATGCCCCCGTTCTCCTTGGCAAATGCAATTAAACGGGCGATTTCATCGGGAGTAGCCTCCCCATTCTTCACCTTTACGGCAATCTCTTCTGCTATCTTATCCTTCGTGTTATTGAGTGCATAGAGCACCGGCAAAGTCAATTTACCTTCGAGCATATCATTTCCGGTAGGCTTACCGATTTCCTTGCTCTCGAAATAATCAAAGATATCATCCTTTATCTGGAAACAAAGTCCGATATACTCACCGAACAAGCGTACAAATTCCGCCTTTTCATCGTCGGCTCCTACCGAATAAGCCCCCGCCTTGGTACATGCGGCAAAGAGCACCGCCGTCTTCTTGCGGATAACATCAAAGTAAACTTCTTCGGAGAAATGGGGGTTGCTGACATTAGAAAGCTGCAAAAGCTCCCCTTCGGCCAAGTCTTGCCCAAGGCTGGAAACGATATCAATGATATGATAATTACGGGTTAGACCCACCTGAACCAAAGCGGTCGCCAACAGATAATCGCCCGTCAGCACAGCCACCTTATTATTAAATATAGCATTTACCGAGAGCTGCCCGCGCCGTTCGGTACTTTCATCCACCACATCGTCGTGCACAAGGCTGGCATTATGCAGAAGCTCCAGGGCAACCGCAGCATGAAGGGTCGCAGGACATACTTCACCATAAAGCTTTGCAGCCAGAAGTACCAATATAGGGCGCATCATCTTCCCGTTCTTCTGCCGGATATGTGCAATGACACTATTCAACAAAAGATTGGAACTGGAAAGAGTACTATCAAAAAGTTCTTTGAAGTCTTCCAATTCCACAGAAATCGGAGATTTTATAAGTGATGAGTTGTCCATACATCGCTATTTGCCTACAAAAGTAGTAATAAAACGTTTAATACGGCATTTTTTTGTACTTTTACCGTGAAAAAAAATGATAAACCTATGAATTCTATCGATAAACTTTTCCTGCTCGATGCATACGCATTGATATATCGGGCTTATTACGCGTTCATCAAGAACCCGCGTATCAACTCCAAAGGGTTTAATACGTCCGCCATCCTGGGCTTCGTCAATACCCTTGAAGAAGTACTTAAAAAGGAGAACCCCACCCACATCGGGGTTGCCTTCGATCCATCCGGTCCCACCTTCCGCCACGAGGCCTACGAGCAATACAAGGCGCAGCGGGAAGAAACACCCGAGGCCATCCGCCTCTCCGTACCTATTATTAAGGACATCATCCGCGCCTACCGCATCCCCATCCTCGAAGTGGCAGGCTACGAGGCCGACGACGTGATAGGCACCCTTGCCACCGAAGCAGGGCGGCAAGGTATCACCACCTACATGATGACCCCCGACAAGGATTACGGCCAACTGGTGTCCGACCGCGTATTCATGTACCGCCCCAAACATACCGGCGGCTTCGAAGTCATGGGCGTCGAAGAAGTAAAAGCAAAGTTCGACATCCAGACCACGCAGCAAGTCATCGACATGCTGGGACTGATGGGCGATGCCTCCGACAACATCCCCGGCTGCTCCGGCGTGGGCGAGAAAACGGCACAGAAACTGGTTGCCGAGTTCGGCAGTATCGAAAACCTGCTGGAACATACCGACCAACTGAAAGGCGCCCTCAAAACCAAAGTGGAAACAAACCGGGAAATGATAACCTTCTCCAAATTCCTCGCCACCATCAAAACCGATGTCCCCATCGCACTCGACATGAATGCCCTTGTCCGCGAAGAGCCGAACGAAGAGGAACTTCGCAAGATTTTCGAGGAGTTGGAATTCCGTACGCTCATCGATCGCGTTCTCAAAAAAGGAAGCAGCACTTCCTCCCCTACTCCGGCTGCTTCTGCGCCCGACCCATACGCCGGAACTTTGTTTGCCCAACCGCAACCCGCCACTCCCGAAAACAGTGGCCCGATTCAAGGCGATTTGTTTGCGAATTTTGCGGGCAACGGGGCGGACGGCTCCGAAAATTCAAATCTCACGCGGTTAGAAATGCTCAATGTAGACTACCAACTCATTGATACAGAAGAAAAAAGAAGAGAAATTATTCAAAAGTTGCTTACAACGGAAATTCTCTCAATAGATACGGAAACCACCGGAACCGATGCAATGGAAGCCGAGCTGGTAGGAATGAGCTTCAGCGCCGCCGAAAATCAAGCATACTACGTCCCCGTTCCTGCCGAACGTGAAGAAGCGTTAAAAATCGTAAGCGAGTTCCGTCCTCTCTTCGAAAACGAAAAAACGATGAAGGTCGGACAAAATATCAAGTACGATATGATTATCCTCCAAAATTATGGAGTCCGGGTGAAGGGACAACTTTTCGATACCATGCTCGCCCATTACGTACTTCAACCCGAACTTCGTCATAACATGGACTATCTAGCAGAAATTTATCTGCATTACCAGACCATACACATCGACGAACTTATCGGCTCCAAAGGAAAGAATCAGAAGAGCATGCGCGACCTTCCCCCCGAAGAAGTCTATCGCTATGCCTGCGAAGATGCAGACGTGACCCTTAAACTGAAGAACGCCCTGGAGAAGGAATTGAAAGAACAGGGAGCTGAACATCTGTTCCATGAAATAGAGATGCCGCTTGTACCCGTGCTCGTCAATCTGGAGACCAACGGCGTGCGACTCGACACCGAAGCCCTCAAGCAATCTTCGGAGCACTTCACCGTGCGCCTGCAAGATATTGAAAAGGAAATCTACGACCTGGCAGGCGAAACGTTCAACATCAGCTCTGCCAAGCAGGTGGGCGAAGTGCTCTTCGACAAGCTGAAGATAGTGGAGAAAGCCAAAAAGACCAAAACCGGGCAGTACGTCACCTCCGAAGAAGTGTTGCAAACCTACCGCAACAAGCACGAGATTATCGGCAAGATACTGGAATATCGCGGACTGAAGAAGCTGCTGAGCACCTACATCGATGCCCTGCCCCAGCTTATCAACCCGCGTACGGGGCGCATCCATACTTCTTTCAACCAAGCCGTCACCTCCACCGGGCGGCTCAGTTCCAGCAACCCGAACCTGCAGAACATCCCCATCCGCGACGAAGACGGAAAGGAAATCCGCAAAGCCTTCATCCCGGACGACGGCTGCGAGTTCTTCTCTGCCGACTACTCCCAGATCGAACTTCGCATCATGGCGCACCTGAGCGGCGACAAAAATATGATCGATGCCTTCTGCAGCGGCCACGACATCCATGCCGCCACCGCCGCCAAGATCTATAAGATAGATATCAGTGACGTCACCTCCGACATGCGCCGCAAAGCCAAAACGGCAAACTTCGGCATCATTTACGGCATCTCCGTCTTCGGACTGGCCGAACGCATGAACGTCTCCCGCCAGGAAGCCAAGGAACTGATTGACGGATACTTCGAAACCTATCCGCAAGTCAAGGAGTATATGGACAAGAGCATCCAGGTGGCACGCGAAAACGGATATGTAGAAACCATCTTCCACCGCAAGCGCTTCCTGCCCGATATCAACTCAAGAAACGGAGTGGTACGGGGCTATGCCGAGCGAAATGCCATCAACGCTCCCATCCAGGGAAGTGCCGCCGATATCATAAAAGTAGCCATGGCACACATCTATCAGCGCTTCCTTAGTAACAATCTGAAAGCAAAGATGATTTTACAGGTCCATGACGAACTAAATTTCAGCGTTCCGGAGGCTGAAAAGGAGATTGTGCAACAAATTGTAATCGAGGAGATGGAGCAGGCATATCGCATGCACGTACCCCTGAAAGCCGATTGTGGGTGGGGAAAGAACTGGTTGCAGGCACATTAAACCGGGTTATAACTTTATTTAACTTACAATCAGAAAGCAACAGAAGCATTCCTTTCGAAATACAGTTTGCTCACCAGAATATCCGGCAGCCTCACTGCCGGATATTTTTTATTCATCTATCTTGCCAAAAGGAAAGAATATCTTTTCCCCACCCATTGACATATTGACAAATATTAATTCAATTTTAATATAGATGTCAATATAATGCGTACCTTTGCAGCGTTTTAAACGACATATTGATAATAAATAGTAAGTTCAACCAATTAAAGGCATATAACAATGAAAGCAAAAGTATCTTTAAAAACAGTGATTTTCTCAGCACTTCTCTTAGTTTGTGGTTTAAATGCATCAGCAGACAACAAGAGCAACCTCATTTACAATTCGGAAGAAGTAAATGGACTGAAAGTCGGTGAAACTGTATATAAGATGGACGGCAGTACACTTGCCAACTACATGAAGTACAACTATAAGTACGATGACCAAAACCGCATGACCGAAAGCGAAGCCCTGAAATGGAACAGCACCAAGAATACATGGACCAATGACATGTGCATCCGCTACGCTTACCAAGGCAAAAGCGTGACCACTACTTATTATAAATGGAACAATAAAAAGGGCGAATACGTGTTGGTTCCCGAAATGACGGTTACCATGGATAACCCTAACATGTAATAAATCTATTCTCTCTCTTTTAATTAAGTAATTTCACTCCTAACACAACATAACCAAGACCTTTTATAAGTTTTAAGAGCCGGAACACGTGATGTATTCCGGCTCTTTTTGTATTTTATAGAAGATAAAACTGAATTGAAAGAGAGTTTTGTCTTTTATAAAAGACAAAATCACTATATTTGTCCAAAACATTTAGTAATGAAACTTATTAATCGTCCTCAATACACAGACAAAATTAAGCCATTCATTGGGAAAGGTCTGATTATTGTGCTTACCGGGCAACGGAGAGTCGGTAAAAGTTGTATTCTGCAACAGCTGATAGATGAACTAAATACTGACAAGCGAACAAACATCATCTACATTAATAAAGAAAAAACAGAGTTTGACTTCATCAAAAGCTATCAGGAACTAACTGAATATGTAAACAAGCATCTGATGAGAAAGAAAGATAACTATCTGTTTATCGATGAAGTACAAGAAATAGCATCGTTCGAAAAGACATTGCGTAGCCTGCAAGCCGATGACGAATGCAATATCATCATAACAGGTAGCAATGCAAAAATGCTTTCAAGCGAATTATCCACGGCTCTTTCAGGCAGGTATGTTGAGTTCCATATTCAGAGCCTCAACTATGAAGAGTTTCTTCAGTTTCATCAATTAGACGACAATGATGCTTCATTGATGAAATATTTGACGTACGGCGGTTTACCTCAATTATACCGTATCGGCATAGAAAATCAAGATATGGCATTAGACTATCTTCATAATATTTATAACACCATTGTACTAAAAGACGTTATTTCCAGAGAACAGATCCGCAATGTCCCTTTCTTGGAAAACCTGATTTCATTCGTCAGTGACAATACAGGCAAGTTGATTTCAGCATCAAGCATCAGTAAATACATGAAGTCACAACAAATAGAAGTAACCACCACAGTCATATTGAATTACCTTACGTATTTTTGCAATGCTTTTATCATCAATAAAGTTCCGCGATATGACATTCATGGCAAGAAGTTGTTTGAATCCAACGAAAAGTATTACTTTGAAGACTTAGGACTTAGAAATGCACTGACTGGTACAAACCGGGTGGGTGATATTGAGAAACTGATAGAAAATGCTATTTTCTTGCACCTGAAGAATCAAGGCTTCGAAATAGCTGTCGGGCAGTTCCGCCAAATGGAAATAGATTTTGTAGCATGGAAGAATGGACGGACCATTTACGTGCAAGCCACCTATCTTTTGGAATCGGAAGAAACTATCGACAGGGAGTTCGGGAATCTTCAACTGATAAAAGATAACTATCCAAAATATGTAGTTTCTCTGGATCCGTTTCATACAGTCAACGACCGGGAAGGAATTACCCATTTACATTTAAGAGAATTCCTAAAAAGAATTCATTCCTAATACGATAACTAAAACCGTTTACAAGAAAAAAGAGCATGATACCGGAATCCCTCACCACCTACATCGAAACAGAAATCATTCCCCGATATAGCAATTTTGACAAAGCTCATAACCTCTCGCATGTACAGACCGTCATCGAAGAGAGCCTTGCCCTTGCCCGGCAACATCCCGAAACGGACGAGCGTATGGTCTATACCATTGCCGCCTATCACGATACGGGGCTGTGCCGCGATCGTGCCACGCACCACCTTGCCTCCGGTGAGATACTGATGGCAGATGCCACCTTGCGCCAATGGTTTTCCGAAGAAGAAATAAAGACAATGCAAGAAGCCGTAGAAGACCATCGCGCCTCTGCCGACCACGAGCCGCGCAGTATCTACGGATGTATCGTTGCCGAAGCCGACCGGATCATCGACCCGGACGTCACCCTGCGCCGCACCGTGCAATACGGATTGAAACAGAACCCTACTGCCGACGAACAGTGGCACTACCAACGCTTCTACCGGCATCTGATGGAAAAATATGCCCCCGGAGGTTATTTGAAACTTTGGTTTCCGCATGGCAAGAATGCAGAGCGACTGAAACAACTGCAAGCCATCATTGCCGACGAAAACCAACTAGAGGAAATCTTTCACCGCATGTTTAAAGAAGAAACGATATAGTTACAAATCAGCTATCTGAACGAGAAAAAAGCCATCTTTTAAGGCAATAAACAGAAGAATACCTATCTTTGCAAGCAGAATGACGGTAAAAAGAACGAATACAACCGTACCATTCAATGAAGATAACTCTAAATAACGAAATAGATAATGGCTTTACAATGTGGTATTGTCGGGCTGCCGAACGTAGGCAAATCGACGCTTTTCAATTGTTTGTCCAACGCCAAAGCGCAGGCGGCAAACTTCCCTTTTTGTACAATAGAACCGAACGTAGGCGTCATCACCGTACCCGATGAACGACTGACAAAACTTGCCGAACTGGTACATCCGGGACGCATCGTCCCCACTACTGTCGAAATTGTAGACATTGCCGGACTGGTGAAAGGTGCCAGCAAAGGCGAAGGTCTGGGTAACAAATTCCTCGCCAACATCCGCGAGACAGATGCCATCATCCACGTGTTGCGTTGCTTCGACGACGACAACGTGACGCATGTAGACGGCAGCATCAACCCCGTGCGAGACAAGGAAATCATCGACTACGAACTTCAACTGAAAGACCTCGAAACCATCGAAAGCCGCATCCAGAAAGTGCAGAAACAGGCACAGACGGGTGGCGACAAGCAGGCCAAGCTGGCTTACGACGTACTGGTACAATACAAAGAAGCCCTCGAACAAGGCAAATCGGCCCGCACCGTACAGTTCGAAACCAAAGACGAACAGAAGATTGCCAAAGAACTCTTCCTCCTGACTTCCAAACCGGTGATGTACGTCTGCAACGTAGACGAAGCCAGCGCCGTCAGCGGAAACAAATACGTAGAAATGGTACGCGAAGCCGTAAAGGACGAGAATGCCGAAATACTGATTGTAGCCGCCAAGACCGAAGCCGACATTGCCGAACTGGAAACTTACGAAGACCGCCAAATGTTCCTGCAAGAAGTAGGCTTGGAAGAATCGGGTGTAAGCCGTCTGATTAAATCGGCTTACAAACTGCTGAACCTCGAAACCTTCATCACCGCCGGAGAAATGGAAGTAAAGGCATGGACTTATCAGAAAGGCTGGAAAGCTCCGCAATGTGCCGGCGTCATCCATACCGACTTCGAGAAAGGTTTCATCCGTGCAGAAGTCATCAAATACAACGACTACATCCAGTACGGTTCGGAGGCAGCTGTGAAAGAAGCCGGAAAGCTGGGCGTAGAAGGCAAGGAGTATGTAGTGCAGGACGGAGATATCATGCACTTCCGCTTCAATGTATAACACTCTTTAGAATCGGCAGCAATCTCACATATTTTTAGACGCGGATTGGGCGGATTTAGAAGGCTGCGCAATAAGAAAATCCGCTGAATCCGCTCAATCCGCGTCTAGAGAATCGGCTTTCGGCACAATCCTTTAAAAACATATCGCTATGAAGCATCTCCTTTTTCTCCTCTTTTGTCTTTTCTGTGCCACCTCTTACGCACAGCAGCAAGATTCCGTCACCATCCGCGGACGGGTGACAGACTTCAACGACCAGCCGATAGACAGTGCTTCCGTGTGGTGGCAAAGCCCGTATTTCAATAACATAATAGATGTTGTCACCAACAAAGACGGTTACTACACCGCCCGTGTACCCAAAGGCAAATATCGAAGCATTGCTTCCATCTACTGGCCCTCCTATGCACATACCGCCCTCAAGAACGGTGTCTTGCCCGAAAGTGAGCATCGCCTGGAGTCTTGGGTTTGGAACTTCATTGCCGACCGTGACACTACGCTCAACATTCGCTATAACCGTATGGAAGTTTACGGGTTGCATACTTTTCGTGTCCCCGGAGCCATGCCCGCTTATCAGATATACGTCCGCCCCATGGGCTTGACGCGCACCTATAGATGGATGCAGGAAACCAAGCCGGCTTCCATGCGAAATGGCGTAGCCCTTAACGACACCGAGCAAAAAGCGCAAAGCAAAGAAGCCAAAGAATGCCAATGGGCACCGCACTCCGAACAACTGAAAGCCACTGTCTGGATAGACGACGAAGAAGTTCCCGTCCTGATGAAACAAGAGATAAAGGAGTATTATGGGACCGAGCAATATGTCATCGCTTACCTACTGACAGTAGACCTACCCAAGCACCCTAAAGAAGGCCTCCCCTACCGCATCTTCAAAGTAGAGCTGGAAGACTTGGAGAATGGCGACCGCGGTGAAGGACTTTACTATATGGAGAAAGAAAAATACATAGAATAACCCTCTAAACCATACTTTACAAATGGCAAACAGTACATTAAAATATCTCATAGCAGGCACCGGCGGTGTAGGAGGCTCTATTGCCGCCTTCCTGTCACTTGCCGGGAAAGATGTAACCTGCATTGCCCGCGGAGAACATCTCACCGCCCTGCGCGAACGTGGATTGCTGTTGCATTCCGACTTGAAAGGCGAGCATACACTAAAGGTAAAAGCCTCTACCGCAGAAGAATTCCAAGGCAAAGCAGACGTTATCTTTGTCTGCGTCAAAGGCTACTCCGTAGATTCCATCACGGAACTGATAAAACGTGCCGCGCACAAAGACACGGTAGTCATCCCTATCCTGAATGTTTACGGCACCGGCCCCCGCATTCAGCGCCTCGTTCCCGGCGTCACGGTACTGGACGGCTGCATCTACATCGTAGGCTTTGTATCGGGCAAGGGGGAGATTACCCAGATGGGCAAGATTTTCCGTCTGGTCTATGGTGCACACAGAGGTACCATCGTTCCCGACGGACTGCTGGAAGCCATACAAAGCGACTTGCACGAAAGCGGCATCAAGGCAGAAATATCACCGGACATCAACCGCGATACATTCATCAAATGGTCATTCATCTCCGCCATGGCCGTTACCGGTGCTTACTACGACGTGCCTATGGGAGAAGTGCAGAAGCCGGGCAAGATCCGCGACACCTTCATCGGCCTTTCCCGCGAAAGCGCTGCTTTGGGCAAGAAACTGGGCATTGAATTCAACGAAGATGTAGTGGAGTACAACCTCAAAGTCATCGACAAGCTCGCCCCCGAAAGCACCGCCTCCATGCAGAAGGACATGGCCAAGGGGCACGAAAGCGAAGTGCAAGGACTACTCTTCGATATGATTATAGCTGCCGAGGAACACGGAATAGATGTTCCGACGTACAGAATGGTGGCGGAGAAGTTCAGGAAGCCCGAATAATAACCCTATAAAAACAGAACCAAGATGCTCCCACTCCTCACCGTCAGCTGGAACCCGGATCCCGAACTGTTCAACCTCTTCGGGCATCTTCCTATACACTACTACGGCTTGCTATGGGCTATCGGCATCGCACTGGCTTGTGTCATAGTCCACCGCGAGTATCGAGACCGAAAAATCAGTGAGGAGAAGTTTTCCCCACTCCTCTTCTATTGCTTCTTCGGCATACTGATCGGGGCACGATTAGGCCACTGCCTGTTCTATCAGCCCGATTACTTCCTACATCATCTTTGGGAAATAATCCTCCCCGTCAGGTTCCTTCCCGGTGGAGACTGGATGTGGATTGGCTATAGAGGACTTGCCAGTCATGGAGGCACCCTGGGACTTATCATCGCCTTGTGGCTATACTGCCGCAAAACAAAAATGCACTATATGGATGTGCTCGATATGATAGCCGTTGCCACACCTATCACCGCCTGCTGCATCCGTCTTGCCAATCTGATGAATTCTGAGATTATCGGCAAGCCGACCGACGTGCCTTGGGCGTTCGTCTTCGAACGCGTAGACATGTTACCCCGCCACCCGGCACAACTTTACGAAGCTATCGCCTACTTCATCTTCTTCCTGGGGATGGTTTATCTCTATAAACGAGGACAGAAAAAGCAAACGGGAGTTACATCGCGCTATCACCGCGGCTTCTTCTTTGGCCTCTGCCTGACGGAAATATTCGTATTCCGCTTCTTCATCGAGTTCCTGAAAGAAAACCAAGTAGGCTTTGAAGATACAATGTCCATCAATATGGGGCAATGGCTCAGTATTCCGTTCGTTATCATCGGACTATACTTCATGCTCTTTTACGGAAAGAGACAAACGATAAAAAGTAAATAAAATCATTCTTAAACCAATAAAGTAAAGAATATGCTATCATTACTCACCATCAACTGGAACCCTAATCCCGAACTGTTCAAACTCTTCGGAAGTGTTCCCATCCGTTATTACGGCCTGCTGTGGGTCGTTGGTATTGGGCTTGCCTATCTGATAGTGCGGCAACAATTCCGGGACAAGAAAATCAGCGACGCCAAGTTCGAGCCGCTCTTTTTCTACTGCTTCTTCGGCATACTGATCGGGGCACGGTTAGGACACTGCCTGTTCTACCAGCCCGATTACTACCTGCATCACTTCTGGGAAATGATACTCCCCATCCACTTCCTGCCCGACGGTGGTTGGAAATGGACCGGCTATGAAGGCCTTGCCAGTCATGGCGGCACGCTGGGACTGATTATCGCCCTCTGGATGTACTGCCGCAAGATGAAGATGCACTATGTGGACGTACTGGACATGATAGCCGTTGCCACCCCCATCACCGCCTGCTTCATCCGCCTTGCCAATCTGATGAACTCCGAAATCATCGGCAAGGCAACCGACGTGCCCTGGGCATTCGTCTTCGAACGCGTGGATATGCTGCCGCGCCATCCGGCACAGCTATACGAGGCTATCGCCTATTTCATCTTCTTCCTGGGAATGGTTTACCTCTATAAACGAGGACAGATAAAGCTAACCGAGAAGCCCCAAACAGACTTCAGCAAGACTACCGCCAAGTCATCATCAACCGTATCGGTTGCCGCTGCATCGCGCTATCACCGCGGCTTTTTCTTCGGCCTCTGCCTGACGGAAATATTCGTCTTCCGCTTCTTCATCGAGTTCCTGAAAGAGAACCAGGTGAACTTTGAAGATGGCATGACGCTGAACATGGGGCAATGGCTCAGCATCCCGTTCGTCATTGTCGGAATATACTTTATGTGTTTCTACGGAAAGAAAAAAACAAAATAAACAGAAAAGGCTGCCGAATGGCAGCCTTTTTATCATTTCACAATCTTCAGCTTTTCAACCTTCTCCCCATTCAAGTAAGTGGCAAAATGCACGGTAGGATCATCTTTCTTCCAAGTGATGTAATAATCAAAACCGATAACATCCGTAGTGCCATCTCCCCAGTCGATGGTGAAAGTAGAGTTATGATAGTCACTTGTCGGTGAGAACTCTCCGAAAGCCAAATAGAACTCGCCTTTATTTTCGTACGTATAAAGTCCCGACCAGTGCGGCATGTTGAACCGTGTCTGCACAGACGGCAGATCAGCATCTCTCACAAAGGTCTTATCACCATAAATAGCTTTGATGGTGTTGCCTGTAATATTTCCTTCCTGCTCCGGATTGAGCAGATTGGCTCCTTGGGCATTTTCTACCCTTATAACAACCGAAGTATTGGCAAAATCCCAAAGCACAAAGTCATCGGAGCCATTTACATCCACATCATCACACGATGCAAGCCCAAAGACCAGAACAAGCAGAGCAAACTGCCACAACTTTCCGAATTTACAGTTCAAGTGTTTCATAGAATTTCTTTTAAGTGTTTTATTAAAGATAAGTTCTCTTGCAATGCAACAAAGGTAACGATTTTATTCATACTTGGTAATGATTCTTTGCTAAAAAACAAAAGCATCCCACAACCGAAACATACTATCCCATTGCTTGATGACAATTTCCCTACTTTTACGGCAACAAAATATAACCCGTAAATCAAGTACCGTATGAAAGATTATCATCTGCTGAAAAGTACGGCAATTCTGCTACTCGCAGCAACTGCCACCTCCGCGCATGCACAACTTAAAACGAACGCCGGCGTGCAATACCTCCTTTCGCAACCCAAAGACATGAGCCAGGACTTCCTGGACCTGAGCAACACCTACTTCTTTGCCGACAGCCTCGTCTCCCTGGACCCCGCCACCGGCCAAGGCCTCGTACAGTGGAAACGCCAGCAACTGATGCCCCGCCAGGCATTCAACGCCAACACCTACCTGCACCAGCCGCTACAGACCCTCGACTTCCCCGACGGAGCCTACGATAACAACCCGCAACTCCGCTTCACCATCGAACCCGTCAACGAGCGTACCCTCCGCATCCGCATGCTCACCACGCCCGTCATTCCCCAGGAAGATGCCGACGACCCCATGCTCGTAGCCAAGCCTGCCGACGGACGTTCCCTTTGGAAAACCGAAAAGACCGATAAAGGCACCCTCTATACCTCCCGATACGGAAGCCTCCTCATCGAGAACTACCCCTGGCGCCTCGTCCTGAAAGATGCCGACGGCCGAGTTCTCACCCAGACCCGCTGCTGGAGCGACAATGACTCCACCCAAGTCAAAGTGCCTCCCTTCAGCTTCATCAAGCGTGGTTCGGACAACTCGCGCAGCATCAACCCCGTCTTCAGCCTCGCGCCGAACGAAAAGATATACGGTTGCGGCGAGTCAGCCACCCCGCTGAACAAAGCCGGACAGAAGCTGAACCTCTTCGTCGCCGACCCGCAAGGCCCCGAAACCCCGGACATGTACAAGCCCATCCCCTTCTTCTTCAGCAACCGCGGCTACGGAATGTTCATGCACACCTCCGCCCCCGTCACCTGCGACTTCGGCCATAGTTACATCGGCGCCACCAAGCTCTTCATGGCCGATGAAGCCATGGACTTCTTCATCTTCTTCGGCTCTCCGAAGGAAGTGCTGAGCGAATACACCGCCCTTGTGGGCCGTCCCGAGATGCCCCCGTTGTGGAGCTTCGGCACGTGGATGAGCCGCATCACCTACTTCAGCGAAGCCGAAGGCCGCGACGTAGCCAATAAACTCCGTGAAAACAAGATACCGAGCGACGTCATCCACTTCGATACCGGCTGGTTCGGTGTGGACTGGCAATGCGACTACGCCTTCGCCGCCGACCGCTTCGACAACCCCAAGAAGATGCTCGACGACCTGCGCACACAAGGTTTCCGCACCTGCCTCTGGCAGCTCCCCTACTTCACCCCCAAGAACCGCTTCTTCCCCGAACTGGTGGAGCGCGGCCTCTACGTGCGCAACGGCAAGGGACAACTCCCCTACGAAGACGTAGTGCTGGACTTCACCAACCCCGAAACCGTGGAATGGTATCAGCAGAAGCTGGGCAACCTGATAGAAATGGGCGTAGGCGCCATCAAAGTGGACTTCGGCGAAAGCGCCCCGCTCGAGGGCATCTATGCCAACGGACGCAGCGGCCTCTACGAGCACAACCTCTACCCCTTGCGCTACAACAAAACCGTGGCGGACGTCATCAAGAAGATACACGGCGAGAACATCATCTGGGCACGTTCCGCCTGGGCAGGTTCCCAGCGCTACCCGTTGCACTGGGGCGGTGATGCCGCAACCACCGACACAGGCTTCGAAGGTACCCTGCGCAGCGGACTCTCCCTTGGCCTCAGCGGCTTCTGCTTCTGGAGCAACGACATAGGCGGCTTCGTCACCAAGTCGCCCGAAGGGCTTTACCGCCGCTGGCTGCCTTTCGGCTTCCTCACCTCGCACAGCCGCGTGCACGGCGCACCTCCCACCGAACCGTGGTACTACGGCAAGGAGTTCACCAACTACTTCCGCAAGTGCGCCGAATTGAAATATAAATTGATGCCCTACGTCTACGCCCAGGCCAAGGAGTGCACCGAAAACGGCTGGCCCATGCTCCGCGCCCTGCTGATGGAATATCCCAACGACCCGGGTGCCTGGCTGGTAGAGGACGAATACCTCTTCGGCAGCAACCTCCTCGTAGCCCCCATGCTCGAAGAGGGCAACAGCCGCGACGTCTACATCCCCGGACGGCAGAAGTGGATAGACTATCAGACCGGAAAGGTCTATACCCCCGGCTGGAACCGCATCGAATGCGGCGCACTGCCCATCGTCATCCTGGTGAAGGATGGTTCTGCCATCCCCCACATCCCCGTTGCCCAGTGCACCGACCAGATGAAGTGGGACAAGATAGAATGGAAGAAGTACCTTGCCGACGAGAAGAAGGCCGAAGGACTGCTCTGCCTCCCCACCGACGGGAAGCTGCAAAGAGTCTCCATTCCCTGATTTCTTAATTGAGAACTGAAAGGAAACAAGAGTTCTATTCTTTATAAGATACATAGTTGAGAATAGGAGTAAGAATTGAGAATAGGAGTAACTAATTCCCCTCCTCCCGGGAGGAGGGGTGCCCGTAGGGCGGGGTGGTAGGTGAATACACATACTGAATCATTCTTTCAAAGGTATTTATTTACCTACCACCTCCCCCTACGGGTACTCCTCCTCCCAGGAGGAGGAGAATGGAGATAGTATTGCTATATCAACTCACGTGGAAGATACTTCCCTGAGACATAGAAGGCTGCTTCCTGAGACACGGAACATTCCTTCCTATGAAATAGAACTCCCTTGCATGTCATGCACAAGATGGCATCTTATGCTACACAAGATGGCATCTTACGCTGCTCAAGATGGCATCTTGTGCATGACAAGGAAAGGAGGTACAGATGAAAGGGAAGGGAGATACAAACAATAAGCTATATAGTTTTATACGATAGCCCATATAGCTTTATACATTAGTTTATACAGTTTTTATACATCAACTTATATAGTTTTAAACATCAAACCAGTTAGTTCATGAGAAACAAATTACAACTCCTTGCCCTTTGCCTCCTCTTCTGCATGCAGGCAAGTGCACAAAAGACGTACCCCTTCCGCAACACCAAGCTTGCGGACGAGAAACGTGTAGACAATCTTCTGTCCCTGCTCACGCTGGACGAGAAAATCAACCTGCTCTCCACCGACCTCGGTGTGCCTCGTTTCAACATTCCTCACTGCGGACACTACGAAGGTCTGCACGGACTTACTTTAGGTGGCCCCGCCATGTGGGGCGGACGCGAAAGAACGGATGACGGAAAGACCGTACCGACGGACTTCCCTACCACCATCTTCCCCCAGTCCTACGGCTTAGGTTCCACGTGGGACATTGACCTCGTTCGGAAAGTAGCCGAGCAGGCTTCGGAAGAAGCACGCTACTACATGCAAACGCTTGAAAACAAGCGGAATTCCCTCGTAATGCGTGCCCCCAATGCCGACCTTGCCCGCGACCCGCGCTGGGGACGTACCGAAGAAAGTTTCGGCGAAGATCCTTTCCTCACCGCCCAACTCACCATCGCCAGCGTACGCGGCCTACAAGGTGACAACCCGCGCTACTGGAAAACCGCTTCCCTGATGAAGCACTTCCTTGCCAACAGCAACGAGGACGGACGCGACAGTACCTCTTCGGACTTCGACAAACGGCTGTTCTACGAATACTATGCCTATCCTTTCTATAAAGGCATCACCGAAGGAGGAAGCCGCGCATTTATGGCCGCATACAATAGCTGGAACGGCACGGTCATGTCCGTTCATCCCTGTCTCGAAGAGATTACCCGCAAGCAATGGGGCAACAACGGTATCATCTGTACGGACGGCGGCGCGCTGAAGCTGCTGGTGGAGTCGCACAAAGCCTTCCCCACCCTGACCGAAGGAGCCGCAGCCGTAGTAAAAGCCACTACCGGACAGTTTCTCGATGCGTATGTTCCTTACGTCAAGGAAGCACTCGAAAAGGGATTGTTGACCGAGGCCGATATCGACAAAGCCATCCGCGGCAATATCTACGTTGCCCTCAAACTGGGCTTGCTGGATGGCGATAACTCCGAGAATCCTTATCTCTCCATCGGCAAGAACCCTGCCGAAGCAGCTCCTTATACAAGGCAGGAAGCGCATCAGTTGGCGCGCGAAGTAACTGCCAAGTCCGTTGTTCTGCTGAAGAACGAGGCTTCTAAAGCAGCCAATGGTAACAAACTGCTCCCTCTCGATGCAAAAAAGCTACGCAAAATAGCCCTTATCGGCCCGTATTCCAACAAAATCGTGCAAGACTGGTATAGTGGCACCCCGCCCTACGAAACGACGATATTGAGCGGCATACGCAATGCTGTGGATAAGAACACCGAAATCCTGCACTTCGACGACAACGCCATGGGTCAGGCCGAAAGAGCCGCAGCAGCAGCCGATATTGCCATTGTATGCGTAGGAAACCATCCTTACGGCACCCGTGCGGACTGGAAATTCTCTCCCGTCCCCAGTGACGGACGCGAAGCCGTGGACCGCAAATCGTTGATGCTGCCCGATGAAGACTTGGTGAAGCAGGTGTTCAAAGCCAATCCTAATACGATATTGGTACTTGTCAGCAGTTTCCCCTATACCATTAACTGGAGCCAGGAGCATGTGCCTGCCATCGTACACATCACCCATTGCAGTCAGGAGCAGGGCAACGGTCTGGCAGATGTTCTTTTCGGCAAGGTGAACCCCGCCGGACGCACCGTGCAGACTTGGGTGAAGGACATCACCGACCTGCCCGACATGATGGACTATAACATCCGTCATGGTCGCACGTACATGTATCACAAGGGCGACGTGCTCTATCCCTTCGGTTATGGTTTGAGCTATTCTACTTTCGACTACGAGAAAGTGAATTCCGTGAAGCAGGATAAGAAGAACGTCAACGTAACCGTATCGGTAAAGAATACCGGTACGCGGGATGGTGAGGAAGTGGTGCAACTCTATGCCAGCTACCCCAATTCGAAGGTAGAGCGTCCTGCCAAGCAGCTGCGCGCCTTCAAGCGGGTGCCCATCAAGGCGGGTGAAACCAAAGAGGTAGTGCTCACCGTCTCCAAAGAAGACTTAGGCTATTGGGACGAAACCAAACAGGCATTTACCGTAGAACCGGGAACGGTGAAGCTGCTGATAGGAGCCTCATCGGAGGATATCAGGCTGGAAACGGATACTATTTTATAGAATAACGTTTCATGGGGCAGGGGCTGTATCAGGATATGTATCTTGATGCAGCCCCTCTTCTATTTCTTCAAGGCATAATCCCTCTTCAGAATATCACGATATTTCCCCATCCGAAGCCTTTGGAAGCAAAAAATCACTATTTTTGTCCTTTGGGACCCTTTCCTCCCAGCTTTGCTCTTCGGATATTTCACTGATCATTAACTTTTAAAACATACTATCATGAGAAAGAACAGACTCTATTTTACAGGCTTGTTGATATTGACTTTATCAAGCTGTACTTCTACTCCGAAGCAACAGAATACGGAAGTCACTTCAAATGCAGAGAGAATCATTTTAGAAACAGACATTGGTAATGATGTAGATGATGCCCTGGCGTTAGATATGCTTTACAAATATATAGATGCGGGAAACATTGACCTACTGGGCATCATGATTAACAAAGAGGGACAGTATCCTGCCGAATATGTTGATATCATGAACACTTGGTATGGTTATCAAATCCCTATCGGCATCATACACAACGGACCAGATTGCGAGAATGATGCCACAAACTATGCGAAAGCCGTATGCCTCCTAAAGAATGAAAACAATGAACCGGCTTTTAAACGCTCCCTAAAAGGCGGATATGACCAACTGCCTGAAGCTCCCGCGTTATACCGCAAGATACTGTCTCAACAGCCAGACAGTTCCGTTACTGTTATCTCCATAGGCTTTTCCACCAATCTTGCGCGTTTGCTGGATACTCCGGCTGACGATATCTCTCCGTTGACAGGAAAAGAATTGGTTGCCAAGAAAGTGAAACTGCTGTGTACGATGGGAGGATGCTTTAACAGTCCGGACTTCTTTGAATACAATATCGTAAAAGACATTCCGGCTGCAAAGAAAGTATTCACCGAATGGCCGTCACAAGTGGTGACTTCGCCTTTTGAAGTGGGTATTGCTATCAACTATCCTGTCGCCAGCATTGAGAACGATTTTCAGTGGGCACCGATCCATCCGGTAGTAGAAGCATACAAAAGTTACAATGAGATGCCTTACGACACTCCGACTTGGGATTTAACTTCCGCATTATATTCAGTGGAAGGTCCTTCTTATTTCAATGTTTCTCCTGCAGGTAAGATTAACGTAACGGACAAAGGTGCTACGGAATTTACCCCTGATACAACCGGAAATCGCTATTATCTGACAGTAGACTCCGTTCAGGCTGAAACTATCAAGCAACATTTCGTAAAACTGATATCTCAACAACCCGTTCATTTCAACAAAAAGTAAATAGGAGAAAGTTATTCCACTTCATCACGAATTTACTATTTTTGTCTCCCGAACTCTAAAAGACATAGAATATGAAACTTAGGTATCTTTTTCTTTCCTGCGTAATTGGCTGGTCTGCATCGGCCTTTTCCCAAAGTGGAAGTCAGTCTCCGAAAACGAGTGGTAACCCGATCTTTACGGGCTGGTATGCAGACCCGGAAGGAGCAGTATTTGGAGATGAATATTGGATTTATCCGACTTATTCGGCGGATTATGATGAACAGATTTACATGGATGCCTTCTCGTCCAAGGACCTGGTGAACTGGACCAAGCACCCGAAAGTTCTTCAAAAAGAGAATATCAGCTGGCTTCGACGTGCATTGTGGGCACCGGCAGTGATTCATGCCAATGATAAATACTACTTCTTCTTCGGCGCCAACGACATCCAGAACAATGAAGAAGTAGGCGGAATCGGTGTAGCAGTGGCCGACAATCCTGCCGGACCGTTTAAGGATGCCCTTGGCAAACCCCTGATCGATAAGATAGTGAATGGTGCCCAACCTATCGACCAGTTCGTATTCAAGGATGATGACGGACAGTACTATATGTATTATGGCGGCTGGGGACATTGCAATATGGTGAAGATGGCGCCCGACCTGCTGAGTATCGTACCCTTCGATGACGGGACTATCTATAAAGAAGTCACCCCGAAGAATTATACCGAAGGCCCCTTCATGCTGAAACATAACGGAAAGTACTACTTCATGTGGTCGGAAGGCGGCTGGGGAGGCCCTGATTATTGTGTAGCCTATGCCATTGCAGACTCACCGTTCGGACCGTTTGAAAGAGTAGGCAAAATATTGCAGCAAGATGCCAATATAGCCACGGGAGCAGGTCATCATTCTGTCATTAAAGGACCGGGAGCAGATGAGTGGTATATCATTTACCACCGCCGTCCGTTGGGCGAAACCGCTGCCAACAGCCGAGCTACTTGCATCGACCGTATGTATTTTGATAAAGACGGAAAGATAAAGCCCGTCAGAATGACTTTCGAAGGAGTGAAAGCCAGTCCGTTATCAAAATAAGGATATCAGAACAGCCTGCGGCAATAGCATGGCTGTTCTTTTTATATTTTCGTGCCATATCTATCTGTTTTTGTGCCATTCTTCCCCCGTTGTACATTAATGTCACAAAACGATACGTCACTTTGCACATTCCGCAGTAGCTTTGTGCACATGATGAATCTAAAACAAATACTTTTCAGTTTGCTTGTGTGTGGAACTGCAATGACCGGTTGCGACTCTCAGGAACAAGTTACCGTAGATGACGAATCGGTTCTGATGCGTGCCAAACAGACGCTCGATTCCGTATATCTGAATTACTCCGTACCCGGCACCTGCCTGCTACGCGAAAATTACCCGTCGGATATCAACGACTATACAGCAACCTATCTGGCATCCGAAGAACAGAGGGACGTACCCAACCAGTATTCTTATTTATGGCCCTACTCGGGAACTTTCTCTGCTGTAAGTGCCCTCTTTGCCGCCACACAAGATGCTGCTTACAAATCCATCCTTGACAATAAAGTATTGGCAGGCCTCGAAGAATACTTCGACACCCGGAGAACGCCGGAGGCTTATACTTCTTATATCCACTCCGCTCCGCAATCCGACCGTTACTACGACGATAATATCTGGCTCGGCATCGACTTTACCGATACCTACTTGCTGACGCACGAAGCAAAGTATCTGCAGAAAGCAGAACTTATCTGGAAGTTTATAGAAAGCGGTACGGATGACAAGTTAGGCGGTGGCATCTACTGGTGCGAGCAAAGCAAGGAATCCAAGAATACCTGCTCCAATGCGCCCGGTTCAGTCTTTGCCCTGAAGCTCTTCAAGGCAACGCAAAACAGTGCCTACCTGAAAACAGGACAACAACTGTACGAGTGGACCCAAGCAAACCTGCAGGACCCTGCCGACTGCCTGTACTTCGATAACATCGCCCTGGACGGGAATATAGGTAAAGCCAAGTTTGCCTACAACAGCGGACAAATGATGCAGGCCGCCAGTCTGCTGTACCAGTTCACCGGACAGAAACAGTACCTCACCGATGCACGGAACATTGCCAAGAGCTGTTATTACTATTTCTTTACGAGCTATACACCGCAGAAAGGCGAACCCTTCAGGCTGATAAAGAAAGGCGATGTATGGTTCACCGCAGTGATGCTGCGCGGCTATATCGAACTCTATCAGATAGACCGGGACAGGACCTATCTGGACTCTTTCGACAAGAGCCTGGACATGGCCTGGAAGAATGCACGGGACGAGAAAGGACTGTTCAGCACAGACTTCACCGGAAACACCCACGACAGCCGGAAATGGTTATTAACGCAAGCTGCCATGGTAGAGATGTATGCTCGCCTGGCAGCCATTAAATAGAATTAAAACTAATCCCTTAAATTAAAAACATGAAGAAGAGAAATTTAGGTTTATGTGCAGTTGCCCTGCTAAGCCTCTGTAACAGCGCCCGGGCTGCTGAAACAACGATGAGACAAGACAATACCGTAGTAGTGAACCATGCACAAATTGCCGCTGCCTACAAGACGAACCGCCCTGCCGTGAAAAGCAGACTGTTTACGTCCAAAGCCGTAGAAGCCGAGATAGCACGCGTCAAGAAGCTGCTCACCAATCCGAAGCTGGCGTGGATGTTCGAGAACTGCTTCCCCAACACGCTGGACACTACCGTACACTTCCGCATGCTGAACGGCAAGCCGGACACATTTGTCTACACCGGTGATATTCATGCCATGTGGTTGCGCGACTCCGGTGCACAGGTATGGCCCTATGTGCAGCTGGCCAATAAAGACCAGGAACTGAAGAAAATGCTCGAAGGAGTCATTCGCCGCCAGTTCCTGTGCATTAACATCGATCCCTATGCCAACGCCTACAACGACGGTCCCACGGGTGGCGACTGGATGTCCGACCTGACAGATATGAAACCCGAACTGCACGAACGCAAATGGGAAATCGACTCCTTGTGTTACCCCCTGCGCCTTGCCTATCAATACTGGAAAGAGACCGGCGACGCCAGCATCTTCGATGAAGAATGGCTGAAAGCAATTGCCAACGTACTGAAAACCTTCAAAGAGCAGCAACGCAAAGAGGGAGTAGGCCCTTATCACTTCCAGCGCAAGACGGAACGTGCCCTCGACACGCTGAACAACGGCGGACTGGGTGCTCCCGTCAATCCCGTCGGACTGATTGTTTCCTCGTTCCGCCCTTCGGACGATGCCACCACGCTCCAATTCCTCATTCCTTCCAACTTCTTCGCTGTTTCTTCTTTAAGAAAAGCTGCCGAAATACTTTCGGAAGTGAACCACAATGCAACCATCGCCCAGGAATGCAAAGACCTGGCAAATGAAGTGGAAACTGCCCTGCAGAAATATGCTACCTACAATCATCCTGAATTCGGCACCATCTACGCTTTCGAAGTAGACGGCTTCGGTAACCACATGCTGATGGACGATGCCAACGTACCCAGTCTGCTCGCCATGCCTTACCTGGGCGATGTAGACGTAAACGATCCTATCTATCAGAATACCCGCCGCTTTGTATGGAGCGAAAGCAACCCCTACTTCTTCAAAGGAAAAGCAGGCGAGGGCATCGGCGGACCGCATATCGGATATGACATGGTGTGGCCTATGAGCATTATGATGAAGGCTTTCACCAGCCAGGACGACCAGGAGATTAAGCAATGCATCAAGATGCTGATGGATACCGATGCCGGAACAGGCTTCATGCACGAATCTTTCCACAAGGACAATCCGGCAAACTTCACCCGTGCCTGGTTTGCATGGCAGAACACTCTGTTCGGAGAGCTGATACTGAAACTGGTTAATGAAGGAAAGACAGACCTGCTGAACAGCCTCTAAAACAACTTCAATCCAATTACAAATAATCATTTTATCAGAAATATGAAACTAAGATTACTCACTACGTTTTTACTGTTAGCCGGGTTGCACACTGCATCCCAAGCAGCAGATCCTTACAAAGCAAACCGCAGTACGGAACTGCGTGCACCTTCCGTTCCCTTGATTGTGTCGGACCCTTACTTCTCCATCTGGTCGCCCTACGACAAGCTGAACGAAGGTGAAACCACGCACTGGACCAATGCCACGAAGTCATTGATAGGCGCCCTGCGCGTAGATGGCACCAGCTATCGCTTCATGGGCAAGGAGAAACTCGACCTGCACACCATTGTACCCATGACCAACGAAGAAATATGGGAAGCATCCTTCGTAAGAGAAAAGCCGGCAGCCAACTGGATGATGCCCGACTTCAAGGAAGAGGGATGGAAGAAAGGAAGAGCAGCCTTCGGAAGCAACGACATGCCTCGCGTCCATACGCATTGGAGCGAGCAGAACAGTGACGTATATGTACGCCGCAGCTTCGACATAGACGAACTGGACCTCAACCGAGACTTCTATTTCATCTTCTCCCACGACGATGTATTCGAACTCTATCTCAACGGAGAGAACATCGTATCTACCGGCGAGATATGGCGCGATAACGTACGCCTGAAGCTCACGGACGCAATGAAGCAGAAGCTGCACAAAGGCAAGAACGTGATTGCCGCACACTGCCACAACACAACGGGCGGTGCTTACCTGGACTTCGGCCTGTACTACGAGAACGACAATGCCGCAAAGTTCACCCAAGAAGCCGTGCAGACTGCGGTAAGCGTACTGGCAACCTCTACTTACTATACCTTCACCTGCGGTCCGGTAGAGTTGGACGTCGTATTCACTGCCCCGCAGTTGATTGACGACCTCGACCTGCTGTCCACTCCCGTCAACTATGTTTCTTACCGTGTCCGCTCACTGGACAAGAAGGAACACGACGTGCAGTTCTATCTGGAAACAACTCCCGAAATAGCCATCAACGACAATACGCAGCCCACCACCGCCACCGTATTCTCACAGAAAGGCATCCGCTACGTGAAAGCCGGCAGTATAGAACAACCTGTTTGTGCCAAGAAGGGCGACGGCCTGTGCATCGACTGGGGCTATGTATACCTGGCTGCTCCCTCTGCGGCAGGAACAGAAGTAGGACTGGGCGATTATTATGACATGAAGCGCTCCTTCATCAACCACGGAAAGACCGGATTCTCGAAACTCAACTGGTGGGCACGACGCGCCAACGAGCAACCCGCCATGACGTATGTTCACAACCTGGGTCAGGTAGGCAAGACCGGCAACACCGGCTTCGTAATGCTGGGATACGACGATGTATATTCGGTAGAATACATGTACGAACGATACATGGGTTACTGGAAACACGAAGGCAAAGTAACCATCGAGGACGCATTCGAAAAGCTGAGAGACAACTATGCCGACATCATGCAGCGTTGCCGTATGCAGGACGAAATGATTTATGACGACGCCCTGAAAGCCGGTGGAAAGCAATATGCCGAAATCTGTTCCGCCGTCTATCGTCAGGCTATCTCAGCACATAAGCTGTTTACCGACAAGGAAGGCAACCTGCTCTTCTTCTCCAAAGAGAACAACAGCGGCGGATTCATCAATACGGTAGACGTGACTTACCCCTCTACTCCCCTCTTCCTGACCTACAACCCCGACCTGGTGAAGGGCATGATAACAAGCATCTTCGACTACAGTGCAAGCAAGCGCTGGACAAAGCCTTTCCCTGCACACGACCTCGGTGTATATCCGATGGCAAACGGACAAATCTACGGCGCCGATATGCCGGTGGAAGAGAGTGGAAACATGGTGATACTGGCAGCCGCCATCTCCAAGATAGAAGGCAATGCCGACTATGCCAAGAAGTACTGGGACTTGCTGACCACCTGGACAAACTACCTGGCAGAGAACGGACTCGACCCGGAGAACCAGCTTTGTACGGACGACTTTGCCGGTCACTGGGCACACAACGCCAACCTGTCTCTGAAAGCCATCATGGGCGTAGCAGGTTATAGCGAAATGGCACGTATGCTGGGCATGAACGATGTGGCAGACAAGTATGCCGCCATCGCCAAAGACATGGCAACCCGATGGGAAAGCATGGCCCGCGAAGGAGACCACTACCGCCTCGCCTTCGACCGTCAGAATACCTGGAGCCAGAAGTACAACATGATTTGGGACAAGCTGTGGAATACCAATCTCTTCCCGGAAGAAGTTGCCAGGAAGGAAATCGCTTATTATCTGACGAAACAGAACATCTACGGATTGCCGCTCGACTCACGAAACACGTACAGCAAGTCGGACTGGATTATCTGGTCGGCCACCATGTCAGACAGTCAGGCTGATTTCGAGAAGTTCGTGAGCCCTCTATACAGATACATCGACGAAACCGTATCGAGAGTCCCCAACAGCGACTACTTCTACACCGACAACGGAAAGATGGTAGGATTCAAGGCCCGCTCAGTGGTCGGCGGATACTGGATGAAGGTGCTGATGGACAAGATAAACAGGTGATTTGAATGTTTTCAGAAATCATTGCTCCAATGATTTCTGAAGTTATTAGTGCAATGATTTCTGAAATCATTGCACTAATAACATAAAGGGAAAAAACATGCTTTCTTGCAATGCCCTGCAAATATTCCTTTATCTTTGCAAGGCAAACCAGTCCGGCATACAAGTATGAAGAACAAATTCCCCGCACTTCTATGGCTTACCTGCATCATCTGCTGCCTCCCCTGCAGGGTCGATGCATCCAGCATACGGCAATTCTCCAACAAGAACGGATTGTCCAACAGTGCCATCCTCTCCCTCTACCAAGACCGTCAGGGCGTCATCTGGATAGGTTCGTGTGACGGGCTGAATGTCTTCGACGGCAACAGCATACACCTGTACAGCCCCGTCAATCCTTCGGAAACCCTACTATCGGGCAACCTGATAAACTACATCGCGGAAACCGAAGAGGATATACTCTGGATTCAGACCAACTACGGACTGGACCGATTGGACACCAGGCAGCAGACAAGCCGCAGCTTTACCGACTTCAAGGACGAGAACTACATGACCCGAGGCAAGGACGGCGAACTGTTCGTCCTGAAAGACGACGGATATTTATACTGCTACCAACAAGAGCAACAAGCCTTCCGCCGGCTGGACATCCCGAAAGCGGCATTCGAGCATGTACTTTCCATCACCGTCGATGCCCACAACATCTTGTGGATATTCACCTCGGACAATGACACCCGTAGCTACCAGATACAGAAAACGGGACAGGACATAGCATTGACTCCCAATGACCACTTCAAACACCCGGAAAGGCTGTTATGGGCTTTCTCTGAAGAGCAATCGGCCTACTTTATCGACGAAACCTGCTCATTGTACGAGTACGACTTCAACAACCGCCAGCCGTACTACATAGCCGACCTCAAAGCCGAAATACAGGCTCGTGGCGAGGTATCTTCCATCATCAAGCAGCAGAACGACTATTACATCGGCTTTAAAAACAGCGGACTGATAGTATTGAAATACATGTCCGACCGGAAGATAAAATACCAGATACAATCCACCGAAATACATTCGGGCATCTTCTGCCTGATGAAAGACCGCTTTCAGGACATCGTATGGGTGGGGACAGACGGGCAAGGCGTATATATGTACTTCAACGACGCCTTCTCCATCACCAATACGCTGCTGGACACGCCTGTATACCAAATCAGCAACCCTGTACGCGCCCTCTACTACGACCCGCAGCAGACTCTGTGGATAGGAACCAAAGGGGGTGGCATACTACGCATCAAGAATTATACACCGGAGAACAGTGTCCCTACTTCTTTCGACCGTATCTCTGCCGGTAATAGCACCCTGACGGACAATTCCGTCTACTGCTTCGCCCCCGGACGCAAAGACCGGTTATGGATAGGTACGGAAAACGGAATCAACTATTACTCGTATCAGAGCGGGCAAATGAAGGAATTGCCTGTCATAGCAGACGGCAAGAAGGTGAAATACGTGCACTCCATCAACGAACTGAACGACACTACCCTGTGGGTATCTACCGTAGGCGGAGGCATCGTAAAGGTGACGTTGAGCCATTCAGGCACTATCCCCGTTGTAAAGTCTGCCACGCGTAGCGTATTGGATGAGGGGCGCATGGCTTCCAACTACTTCTTCACATCGTTCCAGGAAAGCGATTCCATTCTTTGGTTCGGCAACCGGGGGTATGGAGCCTACCGCATGAATATAAAGACCGGAGAACTGACTCCTTATCAATTCGACGTTATCGTGAACAGCCAGACTGCCAATGATATATTTGCCATCTACAAAAATACACGCGGCTATTGGCTGGGAACCAGTTCGGGACTGCTATACTTCGACCGGGAAAGTGCTCATTACAACAAAGCCTGTTCGCTATCCAACAATACAGTCCACGGCATTCTGGAAGACCATCACGGCAACCTTTGGCTAAGTACCAACCAGGGACTGATCAGGTTTAATCCGGAGAACGGTACCGGCCAGACGTACAATAGCAGGAACGGGCTGGACGTAACAGAGTTCAGCGACGGTGCCTTCTATAAGGATAATCGCACGGAAACCTTGTTTTTTGGCGGTACAAACGGATTTATTACTGTTAGGGCTAATACGTATACCACAGAAGAGTATATGCCTCAAATCAGCCTGAAAAGCCTGTCTATCTTCGGAAAGGAATATAATATCCATGATTTCTTGCACGAAGGGAAGGATAAGAAGATACTGCAACTGGATTACAGCCAGAATTTCTTCCAAATTAACTTCATGGCAATTGACTACATCAACGGAAACAATTACTCCTATTCCTATCAACTGAAGGAAGTGAGCGACCAATGGATAGAAAACGGGACATCGGGCAGTGCCATCTTCTCCAACCTGTCACCGGGGGAATATACACTCCTGATAAAGTACCGCAACAACATCAACGGTCGTGAAAGCCAGCCGCAAATGCTCACGATACGTATCACCCCACCCTGGTACCTCAGTTACTGGGCATACGCACTTTATGCCATTCTGCTTGCCCTGCTGTGCGCAGTGAGCATTTATAGAATCATCCGCCAATACCGTCGCAAGCAACATCGCATGATTGAAAAGATGAACCGCGAGAAGAAGGAGGAAATCTACGAGTCCAAACTACGCTTCTTCACCAACATCACACATGAGTTCTGCACCCCTCTGACGCTGATTTACGGTCCGTGTGAAAAGATTCTTTCTTATCCGCAAGCCGACCCGTACATCCGTAAATACGGAAAGATGATAAAGCAGAACACCGAGAAACTGAACAGCCTGATACTGGAATTGCTTGAATTCCGCAGGCTGGAAACAGGAAACAAAGCCCTCTCCGTCCAGAAATTGCCTGTATCGGATAAGCTCCAAAGCATTGCAGAATCATTTGGCGAGCTGGCAGAGAACAGAAAGTTGGACTACCGCCTGAACATTGAACCGGGTATCCAATGGAACACGGACATCAGCTGTTTCAACAAGATAGCCAACAACTTAATATCCAATGCCTTTAAATATACACCCGAAAACGGAAACATCACCGTAGGACTAAAGGTTGAGAATCAACTTCTGACCCTCCGCATAACCAACTCAGGAAAGGGTATTGCCAAAGAAAATCTGGCAAAGATATTCGACCGCTACAAGGTACTGGATTCCTTTGAAATGAACGGGAAGGACTCGCGAAACGGTCTTGGGCTCGCCATCTGCAAGAGTATGACGACTCTGCTGAACGGAGAGATTACGGTCGACAGTATCCCAAACCAGATAACCGCCTTTACAGTCAGTTTGCCCGAATTACCGCTTACAACACAAGAGACAGAAACAAGGCAGGAAGTATATGAAGTTAGCGGGGAAAATGATAAGCCCACTCCCTTGAACACCCATGCAGAATCTGTGGAACCGGAAAAGAGTGTTACCCGTTTCGACCCTTCCAGGCAGACAATCATGATTATCGATGACGACCCTTCTATGTTATGGTTTGTATCGGAGATATTCATGGAAAGATACAATGTATGGTCTTTCAGCAGTGCGCGTGAGGCTTTGGACAGTCTGGAACAGAAGCAACCGGATTTAATCATTTCGGATGTGATGATGCCCGAAATCGACGGCTTATCCTTCGCTCAAAAGATAAAGCAAAGCAAATTGTGGAGCCATATTCCTCTCATCCTGCTATCGGCCCTGCAGCACGAGGACGAACAGGTGAAAGGTATTGAAGCAGGTGCAGAGGTATACGTCACCAAGCCTTTCAACATAAAGTATCTGGAAAAGGTGGTTTATCGCCTGATAAAGCGGGAAGCAGACTTAAAAGAATATTATAGTTCGATATTCAGTTCCTTTAAAGTAGAAAACGGCAACTGCATACACAAAGAAGATCAGGAGTTCCTGGACAAAGTAATAGAAATCATAGACCGGAACATTGCCAACCCGGAGTTATCCGTAGAATTGCTAAGCAGCGATTTAGGTTACAGTACCCGTCAATTCTACCGGAAACTGAAGTCAATCACCGAAAAGTCTCCTGCCGATATCATCAAAGAGTACCGCCTGACGGCAGCAGAACGCCTGTTGCTCACCAAGAATATCACCATCGAAGAGATAATGGACAGAACGGGCTTCAATAATCGCGCTACGTTCTATAAGTTGTTCTCCCAGCGTTTCGGCATGCCGCCGCGCCAATATAGGGAGCAGCAAAAGGATCATGTGAAAAAGGAAATAACGAACTAAAACATGAAAAGGGAAGTAGTTACTTCCCTTTTACAATTCTCTTAATATCACTTAGCTTATTCAGCGCCTCCAGCGGTGTAAGATTATTCACATCCAGATTCAGTATTTCATCGCGTATCTGGCACAGTACCGGGTCATCGAGTTGGAAGAAGCTGAGTTGCATGCCGCCGCGTGTCTCCCCTACTTCCGCCATTGGCTTACTGGAAATTCCTTGTTGGCGGTTGTCCGTTTCCAATTGCTTCAGGATGTCGTTGGCTCGCTTCACAATACTTTTCGGCATACCGGCCATCTTTGCCACGTGGATACCGAAGGAGTGCTCACTGCCACCTCGTTCCAGTTTGCGCAGGAAAATGACCTTATTATCGACTTCCTTCACCGATACATTGTAGTTCTTGATGCGCTTGAAAGATTTCTCCATCTCGTTCAGTTCATGGTAGTGCGTAGCAAACAGTGTACGCGCCTTTGCCCGGGGATGCTCATGGATATGCTCTACAATAGCCCAGGCAATGGAAATACCATCGTACGTGGAAGTACCACGCCCCAACTCATCGAACAGCACAAGGCTGCGTGGTGACAGATTGTTCAGAATATCCGCCGCCTCGTTCATCTCTACCATAAACGTAGATTCGCCTACGGAGATATTGTCGCTGGCACCTACACGGGTGAATATCTTGTCTACCAGACCGATGTGCGCACTCTCGGCAGGCACAAAGCTACCGATTTGAGCCAACAGCGTAATCAACGCCGTCTGCCTCAGCAGTGCAGACTTACCGGCCATATTAGGACCTGTAATGATAATAATCTGTTGTGTACTGCTATCCAGCATCACATCATTGGCAATGTACTTCTCACCTATCGGAAGCTGCTTCTCAATCACCGGATGGCGTCCCTGATGAATCTCCAACACATCGTCGTCGGCAATGACGGGACGGATATAGTTATTCTCGCGGGCAGCGGTAGCAAAGGAAAGTAAGCAGTCCAGGCGTGCTATCTGGTTGGCATTAATCTGAATGGCAGGGATAAACTCGCTCAGAGCCTGCACCAGCTCAGCATACAACTGTGTTTCCAGTATCAATATCTTATCTTCCGCACCAAGTATCTTTTCTTCGTATTCTTTCAGTTCCTGCGTAATGTAACGCTCGGCATTGGCCAACGTCTGCTTGCGTATCCACTCAGGCGGCACTTTGTCCTTATGCGCATTGCGCACCTCGATATAGTAACCGAAGACATTGTTATAGCCTATCTTCAAACTGGGGATTTCCGTCAGCTCACTTTCACGCTGTTGTATCTGCAAGAGATAATCCTTGCCCGAGTAAGCAATCTGCCGCAATTCATCCAGTTCGGCACTAACTCCGGACTTGATGACCCCACCCTTATTTATCAGCAACGGCGGGTCGTTATCAATCTCCTTATCAATACGGTCACGGATGGACTGACAGATATTCAACTGCTCTCCGATATGGTTCAGACTCGCATTGTCAGCATCCATACAAGCCTCCTTGATGGGCTCTATGGCTTGCAGAGCAACCTTCAGCGCTACCACTTCACGCGGAGAAACGCGACCTACAGCTACTTTGGAAATAATTCGTTCCAGGTCACCTATCAGGTGCAACTGTTCCTCAATCAGTTCCTTGAAATCGGGTTGGCGGAAGAAATACTCCACCACATTCAGGCGTTCGTTGATAGGCTGCACATCCTTCAACGGAAATACCAACCAGCGCTTCAGCAGGCGGGCACCCATCGGACTGATGGTCTTATCTATCACATTCAGCAAGCTGCTTCCGCCGTCGTTCATGCTGCCCATCAGCTCCAGGCTGCGCACCGTAAACTTATCCAGACGAACATATTTATCCTCTTCAATGCGGGCCAGCGAAGTGATATGCCCTATCTGCGTGTGCTGCGTCATAATGAGATATTGCAGGATAGCACCCGAAGCAATGATACCGTTCTTAAGATGCTCCACGCCGAAACCTTTCAGGTTCTTCACTTCAAAATGTTTCAGTAGCTTCTCGCGAGCGGTAGTTTCGGTAAATACCCAATCGTCCAATTCGAAAGTGAAGAATTTGCTTCCGAAGTTCCCCTCGAACATACCACGTCTGCCACGCTCGAAAAGCACCTCTTTCGGGGCAAAGTTATTCAGCAGCTTGTCCACATAGTCGAAGGGACCTTCGGCCGTAAGGAACTCTCCCGTAGATATATCCAGGAAAGCCACACCACAAGCAGCTTTACCAAAGTGAACGGCAGCCAGGAAGTTATTCTCCCGATAATTCAATATATTGTCATTGATAGATACACCCGGCGTAACCAATTCCGTGATACCACGCTTCACCAACTTCTTCGTCAGCTTAGGATCTTCCAGTTGGTCGCAGATAGCTACACGCTTGCCTGCACGTATCAACTTGGGCAGATACGTATCGAGTGCATGATGTGGAAAACCCGCCATCTCGACAGTCTTTCCTTTACCATTGGCGCGTTTGGTCAGCGTGATTCCCAGGATTTCTGCTGCAACCACAGCATCGGTAGAATAGGTTTCGTAGAAGTCGCCGCAACGAAACAGCATGACGGCATCCGGGTGCTTCGCCTTCAAATCAAGGAACTGCTTCATCATCGGGGTGAGGACAATATCTTCGTTCACGGTGGTATCTCTTTTAGAGTTAGTATATCAAGTTAGTTAATAAGGTAAAGATAAGTACAACCTATCTTCGTAAGGCATGCAAAGATAAGCCTTTTTTAGAAAACAGCCGCGGAGAGGATTCAAATACTTAGCAAGCCTTAACAAAGACGACACTTTTACTAAAACATGTTATTAAACACACTTTTTTATTTGTTTTATTTGGAGATTCCCCAAAAGTCCGTACCTTTGCAATGTGTTTTTCATAGTATTAGATTTAAGGTTAACAAAGGTTGGAGTACAGCGGTACTCCTTTTTTTATGCCTATACGTCTACATCGCCCTCCCGGTCCACGGTTTTCTCGCCTCTTCTATAAACTTGAGGACTAACGTTATATTTATCTTTGAAGCAGCGGCTGCCCGTCGTGCACATAAACCTTATTACCCAAACCTATATACCGTGAGTACGGGATAAGTAAATGCGTACCCCCCTGTTTTTATCCTCCATTCTCCCTACTTTTAACCCCGTAAAGCTCTATTTCTATTTCGTTAGACGTTAGTTTACTTTTCATTAGACCATGGTTAACTTTTCGCCTGACTTTGGTTAACTTTTCGTTAGACATATATCTAACGAAATAAAAACGATACTTTACGAGTATAAAGTTCCCTGTCCGGAAGGTAAAAAGCCCTACATTTCCGGCAAAAGAAGCCGATTTTGACTTTTCAGTTGAGGCATAAAGTCTTATACCGTTCCGCATTACCTTATCTCGAACTCACGTTAACATACAATAAAAGCCGGTTATTGAGATATGCCTCAAATAACCGGCTTGTTTATCATAATTCTATTATCTTATTTTGCACTTGCCAACATCAAAGTTGCATTGTCATCGTTCACTGCGTAAACGCTCTTTTGTACGTTGTTGTCGTAAGCATTGCTGCGGGAGTTCCAGCGGGCATAGCTCAATTCAACTTCAGTATCGGTATACTCAACATCCAGTTTGAAATAAGGAACCCAGGCTGCTTTCTCACTGTCCCACTTGGAGGCTTCCTTACTTGCTACACGGTTTTCATTATCGTAAGTATAAGTGTAGCGGAGGTGGCGGAAAAGATGTCCGTCCTCATTACGGAAGATAGTCTTGGCAGTCATTAACTCGCCCGTCATTTCGTCATTGGTTACATACTGAGTAGGATTGCTTGCACTTGCAGAGAAATTCATTACACTTGCCATTACTACTGCTATCATTACCACTGCTTTTGAAAATACTGTTGCTTTCATAATCGTTATTTTTTTATTGTTATTACTTCTTGGATTAAGGAGGTTTTGTTTTCGTAACCGCCTTCGACTATATATAGTCAATTCGCGTGCCAAAACAATAAAGCACTGATAATCAGCAATTATTCAAAACCAAGCGATGTTCAATTTCGGACAACTGTCCGCACAGAAGCGGACAAAAGAATAAGAATCAGAGCAAAGAACCATTGTATTCGGTAGGCGAAACACCTTTCAACCTCTTGAACACTCGGTTGAAATAAGGGACATTGTTAAAGCCTACATGATAGCAGATTTCAGAAACAGCCATCCCCTTCTTCTGCTCTAAAAGCTGGCAAGCAGTTTCTACCCGATATTCATTGAGGTAATTAATGAATGTCGTTCCGGTAGCTTTCTTGAAGAAAACACAGAAAGAAACACGGTTCATACCCACATGACGGGCAATATCATCGAGCGTAATATCCCGCTTTGCATTGCAGATGACGTATGTATGTATCTGAGTCAAGCGGTTCTTCTCTTTATCAACCTTCTGGTAGTTGCCGATAACATATTCCTTATTATCACTTGCGATGACAAGAAGGAGATTTATCATAGGGACGATACGATGCGCTCCATCACGGTCGCACATCTCTTCGAGAATGGCAATAATGGCATCAGACTTCTCTTTATCGAACTTCACAGCATCCCGTTTCTTCTTCAGTTTATCTATATACACCCGCAATTCAGGAAAAGTAGCAGAGCAATTATCCAGAAAATCGTCATAGAACGTCACGGTAATATTAGCAATCCTACCACGCGTATCTGTTACATTATCATTGAAATACCAGCAATGAGGTATTTCGGGAGGGATCATCACCACTTCCCTGCTCTGAAAAGAATCTGTCGTATCACCTATCAACCTCATTCCCGAGCCTACAATAATGTAAGACAATTCCCAAGAAGACTGTTGATGCAGACCTATTTGCTCGCCCGGAGCAAGATGAACGCTATCAAATGTAAAAGAGTGATTTTCCAACTGAGGCATTACACAATCGTTTAAGAATTCTGTTTGTTTTCTCTCTTCCGAAGAAGAAATGCAAATATAAGGCAAATCTAATAAACAATAAGATAAATGTACTAACTAATTACGCGGTAACTTTGTCCGCCAAATAGAAATAGTAACAACAAACATATTTAATGAAAACAACTACTTATTTAGCATCCAAGCCACGCTATGAAATACTCGACGGGCTTCGTGGCGTAGCTGCAATGATTGTGGTGGCCTTCCACTTATTCGAAACTTATTCTGCAGGGCCAACCCACCAGATATTGAACCACGGCTATCTGGCAGTCGATTTCTTTTTCGTACTCTCCGGTTTTGTCATCGGATATGCTTACGATGACCGCTGGGACCGGATGACGGTTTGGGGTTTCTTCAAACGCCGGTTAGTACGCTTACATCCCATGATTATAGCAGGTACGCTGATTGGAGCCGGATTGTTCTACTTCAGCGATGCCCCCATGTTCGGGTTAGTGATGCAGACCGCCTGGTGGAAGATGCTGCTGATAGCCTTACTGGGATGCCTGATGCTCCCTACTCCTCCGTCAATGGACATCCGCGGATGGTCGGAAATAAACTCGCTGAATGGGGCAAGCTGGTCGCTGATGTGGGAGTACATAGCCAATATACTTTATGCACTCTTTGTCCGTCGTTTCTCTAAACTGATGCTAGGCATCTTCGTTGCCCTCTCGGCATTGCTTACCATCGACATTGCTTTTAATATTGATACCTTCGGACTGCTGGAAGCACGCAGCTGGGCCAAATATACCGTCATCGGTGGCTTCGGCCTCTCCCCCGACCAACTGTACATCGGTATCTCACGCCTGCTTTATCCGTTCTTTGCCGGCTTGCTGATTTCGCGCATAGGCAAACTGATTAAGGTAAAAGCCGGTTTCTGGTGGTGCTCACTGCTGATTGCTGCCATCTTGGTGATACCACATATTGGAGGCGAAGAACATCTATGGATAGATGGTGCATACAATGCCATCGCTATTCTTTTCTTGTTCCCGCTCATCGTAACAATGGGTGCAGGCAGCAGTGTAACGGGCAACAGATCCGTAGCAATCTGCAAGTTCCTGGGTGCAATCTCCTATCCGCTTTACATCACCCACTACCCACTGATATACGTACAGATGAATTGGGCTGCACGCCACCAGGATGCACCACTCGGTACGCATATTTGCGTTGCCGTAGCTATCTTCTTGTTTGCCATTGCCATTGCTTATGCCTGCCTCAAGTTGTACGATGAACCGGTGCGCGAATGGTTGAAACATCACTTCCTGATGAAAAATCCTAAAAACAAATAAATCTCAAGAGAATGATTAAAATAGATCACACAGCCTTGTATGTGCACAACCTGGAAGCAACAAAAGATTTCTTCGTCCGCTTCTTCAGCGCACAATCCAACCAGATGTATCACAATCCCAGAACGGGACTTCGCAGCTATTTCCTTACTTTCGGTGAAGGTACCCGACTGGAAATCATGAACCGTCCGGAGGTACACTCTTCCGAAAAGTCTCTTTATGAGGCAGGTTATACTCATCTGGCCTTCAGTGCAGGCGGAAAGGAAAATGTAGACAAATTGACGCAGACACTGAGTAGCGAAGGATTCCAGATACTAAGCGGTCCCCGCACCACGGGCGACGGATATTACGAAAGCTGCATATCGGGACCGGAAGGCATTCAAGTTGAAATTACGGAATAAGAAAACAACGGTTATCTTTGCCATAATTCCTTGCGGAAGCTCAGGGGAGTTTCGCCGGTATTCCGCTTGAAGAACTTGCAGAACGCAGAAGCGTCACTGAAGCAAAGTTGTGCCGCTATTTCGTTGACTGTAAGCTTTCTTGAACCTAACAGCATCTGAGCTTCCATTGTAAGCAGCTCATTGATTATGGTGCTTACACTCCTGCCCGTAGCACTGCGTACAATGCGCGAAAGGTATTGTTCGCTGATAGCCAATTTGTCGGCATAGAAGCCTACGAAGTGCTCTTCCCTGAAGTGTCGGGTGACGAGTGCATGGAACTCTTGCAGTACATGGTCTTTGGGACTGATACGTTTCTTTATGACCGTTTTGCGGGAAAGGAAATCGGCAATGTCCAGAAACAAGGCATTGCATGCAGCCTGTACTCTGCGGAAAAGAAAGCTATGACCGGAGTTCAACAAACACATCAGGTCTTCCAGTTCTTTTCGGATGACTGCTGCTTCGTCATCTGTCAGATGGATGGTGTATTGCTTATTCTGCCGCATTGTAGCAAGCAAGATGGCTATTACTTGGGTGAGGTAAGAATCCGTTGTCTGCATAGATTCAGAAATGGAGAGGGTAATGAACCTGATATCCTGGCTCGAAAACAGATGGCTGGTCAGATAATTGGCTCCGTGGATAAGCATGGTATTAGCTTCCAAGGCGATAAACTCTCCATTCAGCAGAATCTCGGAACGGCCTTCGAGGACGAGGATCATATAGAGTTCACGGTTGAAGTATTGCTCGTCTGCGGGATAGCTTCTGTCCTTGTAGTCACTTTTAAAGCAGACTACATCTTCTTTGTAATGGGGCACTCCGGGATGCTCCTTCAATAGTTGCGTATTATCGAATATGCGAGATTTTACCATTTATACTTCTCCTTTTCTACCACAAAGTTAGGATTTGTTTCGTAAAAGACAAAAACTGTACGGGATTGGCTTATCTGTTTCTCTTGAAAAAGTGGGAACTTTGCAACCGATTCAGAAGAAAGTAAAAAGAGATAAAGGAGTTTTTAAAGATGGAATTGAAAAATGTTTTGAAGAGGTATCTGGTTTTTGTATTAGGACTGTATTTTCTCTCGGCAGGCATTGTGCTGATTGTGCACTCCACGCTGGGCACTACACCCATATCGAGCGTGAACTATGTATTGAGTCTCAACACTCCGCTTACACTGGGCACTTGCACGTTTATCATTAACATGGTGCTGATAGCGGGACAGTTCTGGCTGGTACAGGGCAATAGAAGCCGACAGGATATAGTCGAGATTCTGCTTCAGGTTCCGTTTTCCTTTATATTTTCGGCGTTCATAGATTTCAATATGATGCTGGCAAATGATTTGCATCCTTCCGGCTATGGTGCTGCTATGGCATTGCTGCTTATAGGGTGCATCGTTCAGTCTGTCGGCGTAGTGCTCGAACTGAAGCCAGGGGTGGCAATGATGAGTGCTGAGGCATTCGTGAAGTACGCATCACGCCGCTGCAACAAGGAATTTGGGCAGTTCAAAGTTTATTTCGACGTAACGTTGGTAACGTTGGCAGTACTGCTTTCACTGGCATTTACACAAAGCATTGAAGGGGTACGCGAAGGTTCGCTCATCGCCGCCTGCATAACGGGTTATATCGTCAGTTTTCTGAATCACAAGATAATGACCCGAAAGACGCTTCACAAGCTGGTGCCTGTCTTGAAGTCATAAGACTCTAATTCTAACAGAATCTTCTTTGCTGAAAGCCCTCCGGCATATCCGGTCAGCTTCTGATTGCTGCCGATGATGCGATGACAGGGAATGAATATGGAGATCGCATTTGCTCCGTTGGCGGCAGCTACGGCACGCACTGCTTTCGGATTACCCAATTGTGAGGAAAGTCCGGCGTATGATTTCGTCATTCCATAAGGTACCTTCAACAGCTCGTTCCAGACGGCTTTTTGAAAGTCTGTACCGAGGAGGAGCAAAGGAACATCGAATGCAGTCCTCTTTTGAGCAAAGTATTCGTCCAATTGGGTGATGGCAGTTGCTATCGTTTCGGATATGCCGGTTTCATACCGTGCTTGCAGCATCTTTTGTATTCTACCGTCAATTGTCTTCCTCCGCTCCTCGTTCACCCAATCGCACAAACAAAGTTTGTCCCCGAAAGAACCGAGAATCAATTCTCCGCACGGTGATTGGTAATACTGTATCCGGATTACTTTATCTGTCTTTTCCATGTATTCAGTTCCCTCTGTTAAGATATTAATAATCAATAGGCAAAGTTATAAAAAAATCTTCGTAAACCGAGACTTTACGCAGATACTCATATCCGTAGTTACAAATTTGCCATTATAAAAGACGGAGAATATAGTTGCAGGACTGGGAGATGCTTGCGCTTGTTCCATAGTTTCCAACTTTATTATTTTTAGGGGAATATTATTCTCTTGCGCCAATAGCCATAAAGACCCGTTCACATAATAATCCGTAAACGGACAACGGTTGGTATAGTAAACCACCAGTCCTTCTTTCTCTTCACATTCCCCACTCTTCACACACTCTTTAAAAGACGGATTCTGTGCAGCAGCATCGATCTTCAAAACCAATAGCGAAAATCCATTGGGCAGTGTTTCAATAGTCTCAAATCCTTGTCTGAGTAACCATTTGGTATCGCTCATAAAATGGAACTTCTTTGTACCAACCACCGTAGCCAAACCGCTTTTACCTTGTGCCACCGCATCATCCATAGCAGCTTTAAGCAAAGCTTTAGCATGTCCGTTGCCTTTATATTGCCCCGATACCCAAAAGCAATTTATCATCAGGTAGCCTGGCGCATCAACCGGAATCCATGCTTTTTCGGCAGGAACATACTCCATGAAGACTTTTGCCCTTGCATCCAATCGTCTGAAAACATATCCGTTGTCAAACTCTTTTTTTAACCATGCTTTTTTCAGCTCATAACCTTCCGAACACTTTTTATCGGAGAATGCACAGCAGATGTGTTCCGCATCTATATTTTCTTTTGTCAGGGTGATGTACTTTGTTTCCATGAGTTTCTTATTTTATTGGTATGTATATTTTTATTATATCTTCTTTGCTATCCTCTCTTGAATAACTTATGTACTCCTCAAAAGCCATCCCGTGACGGATAGTATATTCAAAATTTACACAGATATTATTATATAAATCCTGTAAACCAGTGCAACTTCCCTTTAAAGTATAGACAGCATATTTACCTTGTTGCAACCGGATTGTACCAAACTCTCCGGTCGGTATAATCTTTTTTTGTACCGATGCACAGGCATAGAAGCGGCATAGATTATCGTTCGTTACATTGGGGTCATCAAAACTCAATCCTATAAAGCGTGCATCAGGTGTTAATGCCTGATTATCTTTCAGAAAGCATATCAATTTACTCCATGCTGTTTCATAAGGTTCTTCTTCCCCATATTTACCCAAAATACGAATATAAACTAATTCTAATCCCTCAAAATTGCATATTTCAGATGGCAGACTACTTCTGTTTCCACTGCTTTGTACATACCCCTCTAATCGAGTTTGCAACTCATTTATATATGCTTTGGGGGATATACCAAACTGTTTCTTGAATGCTTTTGAGAAAGATTGTGGATTATCGTATCCTACCATTGCAGCCAATTTAGACAAGTTCATTTCCTCTGTTTGCATATACAGCACCGCCCGTTCAATGCGTTGTCGTGCTACATAAGCATACAGTGGTTCATTCAGAATAGCACTCATAATACGAAGTAACTGGCGCTGAGATACATTTATCCTATCGGCAATTACATCCAAGTGCAAAGGGGAATGTAGGTTTGCACTGATATAATCAAGAACTTGATTTGCTTTCTGCTTATATATATTTTCCGTACTATTATGCATATTCCATGCTCTTTTACAGCAAAACTACACAATTCCCTATGATTAAGCATTGTCCAATCTCGCCAATTTAATATTTTATCTCTCCAAGATAAGAAATAGTTAAGAACGGAAAGGTAAGTTTATAAAAATAAAAACCGGCTATCTGAGTTGTGATTCCTCAAATAACCGGTTTTTACTACTATTCTTTATTGCCTCATTTTGTGCTTGCAAGCATCAAGGTTGCACTGTCATCATTCACTGCGTAAACACTCTTTTCTACTTTGCTGTCATAAGCATTGCTGCGGGAATTCCAGCGGGCATAGCTCAATTCAACTTCGGTATCGGTATACTCAACATCCAGTTTGAAATAAGGAACCCAGGCTGCTTTCGTGCTGTCCCACTTAGAGGCTTCTTTGCTTACTACACGGTTTTCATTGTCGTAAGTATAAGTGTAGCGAAGGTGGCGGAAAAGGTGTCCGTCCTCATTACGGAAGATGGTCTTGGCGGTCATTAACTCACCGATCATCTCGTCGTTGGTTACATACTTGGCAGGATTGACTGCACTTGCAGAGAAGTTCATTACGCTTGCCATTACTACTGCTATCATTACCACTGCTTTTGAAAATACTGTTGCTTTCATAATCGTTATTTTTTTATTGTTATTACTCTTGGTTTAAGGAGGTCTGTTTTTTGTAACCGCCTTCGCTTATATATTGTCAATTCGCGTGCCAAAACAATAAAACACTGATAATCAACAGATAATAAAAATCAAATGATGTTCACTTTCGGACAACTGTCCGCACAGAAGCGGACAAAAGAATAGAAACAGAAGCGAGCCTTCCCCTCTGCATATCGTGCAGGAGAGAGGCTCGCAACCTATACATATATCACACTGTTTTTAGCCCAATGGATTTTCACCTTGGTCACCGTCACTGCCGGAATCACCACCATCACTTCCACCGTCACCGGAACCGCCGTCATCAGTATTGTTGATACGGTCTACATCCTTCAACACAAGTCCATCCGAGCGTGTGGTACCAGATGCCACAATACGGATGTCACTGTTTGCACGGAAACAGATACGCAACGCCGTAATGTCACTACTGGTGAAGTCTTCTGCCTTATCGGCACCCTTACTTTGAGCAGCGAGAAAGAAATATCCCAGCCCGTCGATGTTTACGATACGACCGGCCAACAACGTTTTCTTCAGATATGTACGGAAGTCTTTCAATACGCTATAAGAATTACCCTCACTCACACCGGACATGGCGCTGATTGCTTGTGCTACTTCTTTCAGCTTTGCCGGGTTACTGTACTTATAAGTAATAGTAGGATATACCTTCTTTGCAGAATTCTTATCTGCCAAATTGCTTAAACGATAGTGTTTGCGAAATAATACTGCCATAATGTTTTAGTTTTTAAAATTAATAAAATAGATTCGTGTTCTCTTGTGTTCTTACAGGCTCGTCAGTCAGCAAGAATAGTTTTCGTTTTGTGATCACGATGCAAAGATATAACAAAAAAACAATCTTTTTTCCCACTTTTCCATAAACAGGCGGTTTTAGAGGTATTTTTGTAAATATTGCAGAATTTTGAATGTTGATTATCAAAGGATTAAGGAGAAGAAAGTTAAATAGTGTTTCGTAGTCTAAAAATCAATGTAAAAACGTTCCGTAAAAATGAGATAGCACATAACATATTGATACATAATAAAAAGCAACACTTGAAGCAACAACATTCCTGATCCAAGATTTCCGGACATACGTTGAATACATAGATACGCAAAGAAGGGTAGAAGACTATTCGTAAATATTTAATCAATCAGGTTTCATCATCCTTTCATCCCGTCTACAATAACCTTTCAATGGGATATTTCCCCGGCACCGGGTAGCAAGGGGTTCGGCACCGGGGAACACTACCTCCGACACCGAGGAACATCATCCTCCCCGGCATCGAAGAAAATGAGGAGTTGCGCCATTTACCAAAATGTGAATAAATCATCAAGGAATTATACCAAAACGACAAAGCCGATTATTTGAGATATGGAAACTCAAATAACCGGCTTTAATACTATTCTTTATTACTCTATTTGGTACTTGCCAACATTAAGGTTGCATTGTCATCATTCACGGCGTAAACACTCTTTTCTACTTTGCTATCGTAAGCATTGCTGCGGGAGTTCCAGCGGGCATAGCTCAGTTCAACTTCGGTATCGGTATACTCAACATCCAGTTTGAAATAAGGAACCCAGGCTGCTTTCGTGCTGTCCCACTTAGAGGCTTCTTTGCTTACTACACGGTTTTCATTGTCGTAAGTGTAAGTGTAGCGAAGGTGACGGAATAAGTGTCCGTCCTCATTACGGAAGATGGTCTTGGCGGTCATCAACTCACCAGTCATCTCGTCGTTGGTTACATACTGAGTAGGATTGACTGCACTTGCAGAGAAGTTCATTACACTTGCCATTACTACTGCTACCATTACCACTGCTTTTGAAAATACTGTTGCTTTCATAATCGTTATTTTTTTATTGTTATTACTCTTGGTTTAAGGAGGTTTTCTTTTCGTAACCGCCTTCGCTTATATATAGTCAATTCGCGTGCCAAAACAATAAAACACTGATAATCAGTAATTAATCAAAATAAGACAATGTTCGCTTTCGGACAACTGTCCGCACAGAAGCGGACAAAAGAATAAAATGATAATTTAAGGGCAAGCATCCCTAAATTATCATTTATCTGCTCATTCCCCGAATGAACCATCTTTTCCTTCTAACTTCTCCAACAAGTACTTCACGTTTTGTATATGTGAAGCAAGGACATGAGAGAGCGCCTTCGCCTGATCAATGTCCTTAGTAATATCCAGCAGAAACCTTGTCTGATAGGCCACATGCTCAGCAGCAAGTCTGCGCTCTTTGTTAGAAACTGTCTGCTGCATCATATACAGACCAAAACCTTCGACAAGCGGTTTTATTCCCATAGACTGGTAGGTACTGAAAAGACTTGTAAAGCGTTGAAACAGACCGAGTGTTTTACGCAGGTTTTCCAATCGCTCCACATCAGTCCGCTGCACGAAGTAGGTGGTAGGATTTACAAATCGGTTGAGTATCAGATAGAAATTCATCATCTCCTCTTCGGAGGTAAAGACAGCGTGCATAAACTGAGTTGCGTCCCCCGGACGAACTTGCTCATTGTTCGAAATAGCTTCCATAAACATTAAATTTGAAAGGTGAATGAATAAGGTTCAATGGGAAGAACGGAAAGGTAGATTTATGGAAATAAAAGAAGCGGTTTCGCCTGTCCCATTGCATTCCACCAACACATCGGCAGTAGGTGCATTAACACTCTACATGGGGGTACGAAACCGCCCATATAGAATGCACGCAAGCAGGCATAAAAATGCCTGCCACGTCAAAAAGGCAGGTTTCCCTACCGATGCGAAATATGGAATGCAATGCAAATGTACGATATAAATTAGAAAAACCGATTATTTGAGTTGTGATTTCTCAAATAATCGGCTTTAGTATTATCCTTTATTACCTTATTTAGTACTTGCCAGCATCAAAGAAGTTGCACTGTCATCATTCATTGCGTAAACCCTCTTTTCTACTTTGCTGTCGTAAGCATTGCTGCGGGAGTTCCAACGGGCATAGCTCAATTCAACTTCAGTATCGGTATACTCAACATCCAGTTTGAAATAAGGAACCCAGGTTGCTTTCGTGCTGTCCCACTTAGAGGCTTCTTTGCTTACTACACGGTTTTCATTATCGTAAGTATAAGTGTAGCGGAGGTGACGGAATAAGTGTCCGTCCTCATTACGGAAGATGGTCTTGGCGGTCATTAACTCACCGGTCATCTCATCGTTGGTTACATACTGGGTAGGATTGACTGCACTTGCAGAGAAGTTCATTACACTTGCCATTACTACTACTACCATTACCACTGCTTTTGAAAATACTGTTGCTTTCATAATCGTTATTTTTTTATTGTTATTACTCTTGGTTTAAGGAGGTTTTCTTTTCGTAACCGCCTTCGCTTATATATAGTCAATTCGCGTGCCAAAACAATAAAACACTGATAATCAGCAATTATTCAAAATCAAGCAATGTTCGCTTTCGGACAACTGTCCGCACAGAAGCGGACAAAGAGAAGCGAGCCTCCATACCTGACTATACAGGAAAGAGGCTCGCAACCTATATACTTTTCACTCTATTTTAATCCGATAGGGTCTGTCTTGCCCACTTCTTGCTTGCATCCGCACCGTCATTGCATAGTCTGCCCGGCTTCAATGTGACGCCATTGCCATAATGCTCGCGAAGCATTTTCTCGCTATTTGCAATAGAACTGCTGCCCGATGTGGCAAACGGTATAACAATCTTCCCCTTGAAGTTATAACTTTCCAGGAACGTATTGACGATTCGCGGATATGTATTCCACCAAATAGGAAAACCGATGAAGATGACATCATATTTCTCTACTGCTGCTTTTTTATCTGCCAAAGGAGGACGAGAGGCTTCATCACCCATCTCTACACTGCTGCGGCTTTGTTTGTTCCGCCAGTCAAGGTCGGCATTGGTATAGGCCTTCTCCGGTGCAATGCGGTATAGGTCACCTTTAACTTCTGTAGCAATTGCCTTGGCAACCGATTCGGTATTTCCCGTACACGAGAAATAGGCTACTAACACTTTCTTCTCTTGCGCACCCAGAGAAAGGAGTGGAAGCGCACACATCAAAATCATAATCAAACGTTTCATAATTGCTAATTTTTTATTGTTTCTTGAAAGTAACAAAGAGTACTGAAAGAATAAAGCATTCATACTCAATAGGCAAAGTTATAAAAAAAGCCGGTTATTTGAGATACATAAAACTCAAATAACCGGCTTTTTCTATTTCTTTATCGCTCTATTTCGTACTTGCCAACATCATCGCTGCATTGTCATCATTCACTGCGTAAACGCTCTTTTCTACTTTGCTGTCGTAAGCATTGCTGCGGGAGTTCCAACGGGCATAGCTCAGTTCAACTTCAGTATCGGTATACTCAACATCCAGTTTGAAATAAGGAACCCAGGTTGCTTTCGTGCTGTCCCACTTAGAGGCTTCTTTGCTTACTACACGATTTTCATTATCGTAAGTATAAGTGTAGCGGAGGTGGCGGAATAAGTGTCCGTCCTCATTACGGAAGATGGTCTTGGCGGTCATTAACTCACCGGTCATCTCATCGTTGGTTACATACTGAGTAGGATTGACTGCACTTGCAGAGAAGTTCATTACACTTGCCATTACTACTACTACCATTACCACTGCTTTTGAAAATACTGTTGCTTTCATAATCGTTATTTTTTTATTGTTATTACTTCTTGACTTTAAGGAGGCTTTCTTTTCGTAACCGCCTTCGCTTATATATAGTCAATTCGCGTGCCAAAACAATAAATCACTGATAATCAGCAACTATTTAAAATCAAGCGATGTTCAATTTCGGACAACTGTCCGCACAGAAGCGGACAAACAAGATATAATAAGTAATACTCCATGCCTCGATTTCTCCTTTATTTCATTCTACCAAAGGCAAAAAATCAGTATCTTCGCCTTGTCATTCATTAAAAGCCATACAAGAAGATGAAATACCCCATTGGAATACAGAGTTTCGACCACATTCGTGAAGACGGGTTTGTCTATGTGGATAAGACGGACTTGGTTTACAGCCTCGTAAAGAATGGAAAGATCTATTTCCTGAGCCGTCCCCGTCGTTTCGGTAAAAGCTTGCTGATAAGCACTCTCGCCTGCTACTTCCAGGGACGAAAAGAACTTTTCGACGGACTGGCCATTGCCGAACTCGAAAAGGAGTGGAAGCAGTACCCCATCTTCCGTATCGACTTCAACGGAGGCAACTACACCGAATCAGGGGAGCTGGCGGCAACCATTGAAGGCTATATTGCCAGATGGGAAGTAGAATACGGGAAAGATGCTTTGGAAACCACTACGGGCGAGCGTTTCAAAGGAGTACTTCGTAGGGCTTACGAGCAGACCGGGCAACGTGCCGTAGTGCTGATTGATGAATATGACAAACCTATTTTGGATGTTCTTGACACCGGAGCCTATAAGTTCGACAGTAATGGAGAGAAACTACTGCTGGAAGATCACCACCGGGAAATCCTGAAATCTTTTTATTCCACCTTCAAGGGTGCCGACGAATACCTGAAATTCGTACTGCTGACAGGAGTGACGAAGTTCTCGCAAGTAAGCGTATTCAGCGGATTCAACCAGCCGAATGACATCAGCATGGACGAACGGTACGAGTCCTTATGCGGCATCACACAAGAAGAACTGGAAAACTACTTCGCACAACCGATTGCAGAACTGGCAAAAGTGGAGCAATACACCGTAGAAGAAATGAAAGCACGCCTGAAGCAGCAGTACGACGGCTATCACTTCGGGAATGCCATGAAAGACATATACAATCCATTCAGTCTTCTCAACGCATTCAGCAAGATGGATATTCGGGATTACTGGTTCTCTACAGGTACACCTACTTATCTGGTACGTTTGTTGCAACACAGTCACGAACAAATGAACGAGTTAGTGGGAAAATACTACGAACCTGCCATGTTTGTGGACTATAAAGCCGATGTAGAGAAACCTTTGCCGATGATTTACCAAAGTGGCTACCTCACTATCAAGGAGTACAATCGAAGAATGGGAACTTACCTGCTCGATTTCCCTAACAATGAAGTTCGCGAAGGATTCCTTTCCATATTGGCAGCCAAGAAGTGACAAAATAGAAAAGCCGGTTATTTGACGTATATAGCCAAAACAATGATTTCTGAAATCATTGCAGTAATGACTTCTGAAATCATTGCTGCAATGTTTTCTGAACTTATTGGTGCAATGAAACAGAGCTTACTTTAAGAAGATTGCATTCTCATTTTAATGGCGGCATCTGGAAACGAGGTGGTCCAATCGTCGGGCCACCGCCTCCTCTATGGTCAAAGACAGCATCACGAAGGATTTCATACAACAGTCCGCCTACATCAAGTCCCAGCTTGAACTTATCGAAGTTATAATAAGGAATCACAATAGGAACCGTCTCCCACCGCCCCCGCATGGAGTCGTAGTAGCGCTGCACACCTACCTCTACCCCAAAACGTTCCGACATATCCAGCGACATGGTAACTCCATAGCGATGAGTATCCATCCCATACGTATTCCCAATGGCATACGAGCCGAAAACCTTGAAAGCGACACGCTCGGAAGGACGATACAGTAATGCTCCCGATGTACTGAATGCCTGTCCGGTAGCATGAATCATATTTATCTTCATGGCATCCACGCCAAGCTGGAACGACAGTTGCTGGTTAAGCACATGCTGGTACATCAACGAAGCATCGTTGAAGCGCCCGATGCCCGGTACGCTTGTCTGCCCGCCAGAACCGTATATCACTCCGCGAGGGAACTGTTTCAGTACGCCACTCGTACTATAATCGCCCCGGAAGAGCAAGGAAGGATTCGTCTGATAAGGCAGATAGAGCGACTCTTTCAGCGAGAAGTCGGGTAAGGAATAGGAAGGCATCGACGGTAACGAAGGAGAAGGGAGAAGTTTCTCGGGAGAGAGCTCAAACGGATTGAACAAAGGTTCGTTGAATTCCGGCTTTATCCGTACACTGTCACGGGCAAAGCGCGTACTGTCTTCCTGCGCAGAAAGCAACTGCGAAGCCAAAGCCAACAGCAAGAACAACCCTAAACGGACTCCGAAATAAGCGATATTCACTTCTCGTTTCATACGCATCCCTCCTCATATCTTTAAGTTTCTATCAGCATCAACCCTACGCCTTTCACCGTCTTGATAGTGACCGAATCATCTTCAGCAAGCAGTTTCCGCAGTTTCGTCACAAACACATCAAGGCTGCGGGAAGCAAAATAATCATCCTCAGTATTCCAAAACTTGTCCAGAATAGCCTCCCGACGGATCACATCGCCACGTTTCTCGCAAAGCATCTGCAACAAGCCTGCCTCGCGCACAGTCAGCGTCTTGTTCACCCCCGAAGAATGCTTCAAGGTGGCATGCGTGGCATCCAGCATGTACGCCTTACCAATCTTGTAGCACTGGCTTTCATCTTTCGATTTCTCGCCTTTGGAGAGCTTCAACAAAGCATGTACATGCGCATCCAGCTCTTCGGGAATAAACGGCTTCTTGATATAGTTATTGGCACCAATCTCATAGCCTTTCACCACATCCTTAGGAGACACCAGGGCCGAAGAGAACAAGATAGGTGTCTCGCCATCCGTCTCACGAATGCGCTTCACCATCTCGTAGCCATTCATAACGGGCATTTCGATATCGGACACTATCACGTCGGGATGATGTTCCTTCCACTGCTGCAAGCCTTCTTCGCCATTGGCAGCGGTAACCACTTCATAACCGCCTATCATATCTTCCAGGCCACCTTGGATAATGTATCTTAGGCTGGCATCGTCTTCTACCAACAATAACTTTATCATAATATTCCGTATTTACTACTACATGCTACAAAAATAGCAAATTCTTTGTGAATCATTGCTATAGCGATTAAGGAAAAATATTCTGAACAAATCATCGAGGCGCTTATTAACCTAACATTAACGTAGCGCTAACATAAAAGATTTTTGCCCCACCCTATCTTTGCAATGTCAAAAGGGAACAAAACCCCGTAAAACAAGAAACAAAATGTATAACTTAAAAAATAAACAATTATGAAGACTTTAGTAATTTCAGTAATCATTGCAATGACATCAGTAGTAAACGCAGTAGCCGGTAACCGTGCAAACCAATTTGCCTACAACACCGAAACGAATGAAGGACGCGTACAGACGCAGACCGTATTCAAAGTAGAGAACAACAAGTTCTTGCACAACCACCTGAAGTACAATTACATCTACGACAACTCGGGTCGCATCTCTCAGAAAGAAGTGCTGAAATGGAACGAGAACACACAACGCTTTGAAAAGCATCACAGTCTGAACTTCTTCTATGGCAACGAAGTAACCGTAGAATACGCCGCATGGAACGAGAAAGACAGTGCTTACTCCAGCATCAAAGAAAAAGCCGTTTATCAGATTAATGAGGGCACAATGCGCTATCTGGGCTATGATTGGAACGAAAAAGAAAACAACTGGAACTTGACAATGGAGCATGATGCCATCTATTGGAGCGATGCGCTGCTGGCAAACAAATAACAACAGTATTTAAACATAGAGACACGGAGGTTTTTCTTACTTGAATAACAAATACCACAATTATCAAAAACCTCTGTGTCTTCATGACTCTGTATTCTAACATACCCAACAAGACAATGAAAGCAGATATTTCAATCACCAAAAGCAAGAAAGGAACGGAAATCATCCTTTCGAGCAAGAAAATCAATAAGTACGGCATTATTGCCGCCATACTGTTTATAAGCCTCATGCTGATTCTATTCCAATGGTTACATGGAACGGAGACAAGCCATATACCGTTAGTCACCCTTTTCTTAACTGTCTTTGCAGGCGCTATGGCGAGTTTATTGCTGCACAAGTTGTTCTTCGGAATCTTTTCCCCCAATGGTTTCCGTTCTATTTCTTATATCAAACATCGGGGCCACATTCGTACTTGCCATTGCAACGAACCGATACGGATGTGGCAATACCGCACGGCATGTTTCCTGCCGTTCCTTTTACTGGGAGGTCTCCCGCTTTTGTATGGCATGATAAGTGGAAACTACGGATTTGCAAAGTTCGGTACCCTTTTGTGTGCCATCAGTTTCGACGATATTTATATCCTTTGGAAATTGCGTTCGTTCAGCAAAGACTCGTTCATCAGTGACCGTTCAGAAGAGCTGAACTTCCATGTATGGTAAAGATCAGATTGTTTTGACAGGAAAATAGAGTGTAAATTCGCTGAAGCTTCCCTCTTCGCTTTCCACCTCTACCCTACCCTCGTGTGCCAGCATCACTTGCTGCACATAGTTCAGTCCCAAACCAAATCCCGTAGCGCCCCCCTTACCACTGCGGGCAGCAGCTGCCGAACGCTCAAAACGGTTGAAGACAAGCGCCTGGTCCTTCAGTGGAATGCCCAAGCCATTATCACATACCTTTATCTTACAGAAGCCTTTCTCCGACTCGCAGATAATATCGATCTTCACTTCTTCTCGGGAATATTTGATGGCATTATCAAGCAGGTTTCCCAGCACCTCCCTCAAGCAGAAGGCATCGGCATATACCGCCTCGCAGCGATGGAAGATGGTATTGAATTCTACCTTCTTGCCGGCTTTCAGAGATATCTTGGCAATCAAATCGTCCAGCAACGGACGCAAAGGAACCTCTTCTTTATGCAACTGCAATTCCCCTTCGTCGAGCTGAGTCAGCACCAATACCCGATTGGAAAGCGTCAACAGATGTTCGCACTCTTCCTCCATCGTCAATTTGTATTTCTCTTCTTTATCGGGCTTGTCGGACAGTTTACCGCTACTCAAGATATGTGCTCCCATCAAGATAGAACTGAGCGGAGACTTCATATCGTGTATCATGGCGTACGTAAAGTCTTTCTGAAACTGCTCCAGTCGGCGTTGCATCCGCAGTACTTTCATCTGTCCAAAGATGCAATCGAGCATCACCAGGAACATTAGCAAGAGGGGCAGGAAAAGATACCACACGGAATGTATCACATAGCGATAAGGGTTTTCCACGATTCCTTGCACACAAAGTGTGCTGTCTTTCCTCAAAGGAATAAATTGCGAAGAGATATCCGAACGGCCTGCAGAAGAATAACCGGCTTGCAACACCGTACTGTCCGAAGGATAGCGATACTGCCGAATGCCACTGCGAGCCTTCAGTCCCTTCTCCGCCAGTCGTGAAGAGAAAGCCGAATCGAGGTATTGCATGGATAAAGGAATGCTCAATCCGCTCTCATTGATGTCACTTTGCATAATCAAAGCGGAACGGAGACGGTAATTCTGGTCGATGGAATTATAGATGTGTACCACGTACATCTTACCAACAAGATACTTCGACTGCTCCCCTTTCAGGAATTCTTTCTGCTCCTTAGCAAAGGGAGATTCTACAACAGCAAAGGGAGACTCCACAATCTTAATAGAATCATTATCAGTCTCTTCCTTCTGAACCTGCAAGTAGTATAGCGAAAGGCGATGCTGAAGCACTTCGTCGTAGAACGACGCTTCAAAGCAATCGTTCACCTGATAGGCCGTTTCGCGCAAAGCAGCCCGATAAAGATAGACAAACCACACCACCAGCAAAAGACAGCAAGCCACCGAACCGATTACGGAAAACACCTTAAAGGAATGCTGCTTGCGTGCCTGCCTCTTCCGTTCATTCTCCTTGGCTCCGGCCAGTGTATGTTCCGTCATATCCAGCAGTTTCTTCCCCGACGCTTCGATATCTTCCCATTTATTCTCCGGTATCTGCTTATGTACCTCGCTTATCGGAAGCCTCATCTTCTCTGCCAATACATAGAACACGGAGCGTTGCTTCTCAATATCGCCTTGCTGACGAAGGATGGAATCCATCTGCTTTGCCCAACTATAAACCAGGAAGGCTATCAGAATGAGGGTAGGCATAAATAAAAACAGTATATCCTTGACAATCGGCATAAAAGGGGAAAATATAGCAGCTTCAATCTTTTCCTCTTTCTTCTCATTCAACCAAGCTGTATCAGAAAGAACCGATTTGAAACGTACATAGGCAGAACGCTTGCTTCGGTCTGATGCAGGCCGTATATTGACTGTTCTGTCTATGTTCTTCCACTTGAGCTTTTTCTCTACCAGCCTTGCCATTTCGTCCAACGGAATGGTTACATGGTACACATCTTCTAAGAAAGAAGCCGCTTGTTGATATTCCAAAAAGATTCTGTCTTCGTAGGATTGCACACTGTCTTTAGGGATATAAGAATAGAAAGGAACAGTATAGTCAGGGAAAGGCAGCTTGTTTATCTCATTATCTACCGTCTCAATAAAAGCCAGCCGGAAACATTCGTTCAGTGCACGCTCCGCCTCTCTTTTGGTATTGTCATAAGCGTAGGCCATGCCTTTAATCTGTACAATAATTACCAGCAGCAATCCTACAATAGAAAGGATATAGAGTGAGCGTAGTTTCATTTTGTTGTTATTTTGGGGACAAAGATAACACTTTATCACGGAAAAAGAAGTAATAAAAAAGATAACCCCGGACTTTTAGTTTGTCCGAGGTTATCAATACAAGTACGGTCTCTGTGATATGGTTTCTCCTACCAGTAAATCTATCTATGAAACGTCAATTTATCAATTCCAAAGAAACCCTCATCCATTCCCGGAGCCAATGCTATCGATTCTATCAGCAATTCGTTCTTCCCTTTTTTCAAATTGACCTGACCAAGATTAACTGAAACTACAGATACTTGGTCTTTGGTCAGATTTATTTCAGGAGTAATCACTTTGTCGTTCATGCGAAGTATAAACGTACCATAATCAGGTGCTACTGTAAACTGCACTTTCGCATAATAAGCCCCTTCCACCTCACTGTCGAAAGACAATAAAAGACTATCCCCCGGCTTAAACTTACTCCAATAGAGTTGCATTCCTTCGCTCCATATATAATAGAAGTTTGTCTGCAATTCGATAGAACCCGCATAACCGGAGTTAGGCAACATGGCCTCCCCTTCGACTATAAGACTCATTCCTGAACCCAAAATATCTGCAGGCTGGTTAGCAACTCGTTCGCGTACATCACTCACAAACGGTTCCGGCTGTTTTTCACCCCCGGGAAGCATGTACCAAAATGTAATCGGAGCATAATTAAGATATATGTTTGACCAATCAAAAAGTTCCATGTCAAATTGGAGACTTTTGGTAAAAGGGATTGCATCAAGGCTGCGTACACGTGTGTTCTGTGCCAAACCGATATGGGCATAGCAACCATCACCTATAGGCTGGGCAACAAAAGGATGATTTGTCCAAGTCTCATAACGCCCCCACGCATAGCCATAATAATCTTCTGTACCCGTTCCGAAATGGGATGGGAAGGTTTCTCCATCGACATAAACCTTTTCATCTCCTTCTCCCCACCAACCTAAATTGGGGTTATAGACAGTAACCGCATCTCCCACGTACACGCCTCTACCTTTAAGCTTGGCAAACGTCAGATCTTGGGCATTTTCATCACCTTGGGCAAAAATACGCGCATATTGCTGCCACGTAGTACCAAAATGCATAGAACGCTCATCCCACTGCCATTTCCCATGAACTGCCACTGCTTTGGATATCTCAACCGACTGCTCTCCATAATTGGTCAATGTGATGGTACAGTTCTGCCCGAAAGGCATAACCCAGCTTGCACTCATTACATCATTCAAAACAGCTTGCGTGTACCATGTTCCAGTTGCAACAGGACGATAACCGACACCAAAAAAATCACCAATCGGAGCCCAAACGGTCTGTTCACCATCAAAGGTAATAGACAGAACAGTGGAACGAAGTGCCTGCTGGCGATCAGCCGCATCAAGCCTCATCGAAACACGATTAATGGCCCGGGAACCATTGATTGTAAAGTTCCGACTTTCTCCCGGAGACAGCGAAACAGCCAGATCAAGCGAACCATCACCTCTTGCAAGTGGAGAATCGGCTTTAGGCGCTCCTTCTGACAACTTCTTATTGGTAGCGGCTATCAGCCGGACATTCTTCTTCAATTCACCGGCAGAAAAAGAAACTACTTTGACGGGAGACGTATAGGTTCTATAGTTTATGCCATAATACACAATCGTCTTACTTTCAATCCGACCGTCGGGGGTAATCTTCAAATCCGGTGATTCAATAGTTACTTTACATCGCTTGGCGTAAGGTATGGGTAAGTACAGATTATGCCCTCTTTCTTCCAACGGAGCTTCATCGGGTACTGAAGCGGAAAGAGGTGCCCCGCAAAGTATCTGTCCACTCAATATATCGCGTACATTACCTTCGACTGCCGGTTTGACATCACCGTCTATGTAAATGCGCAAAGTCCCTTGTCCGCGGTTTATACCGGAGAAAGTCATCCAGAAACGGACAATGGCACCGGGACCCTCGGCATCCATCATCACATACTCTGTTCTCCCTTCATTTTCTTCCTGACGGATAAACTGCCCCTGATCAAAATTCCCGAACCAGGCACGCTTATCTGTCATGTTATTCGAACTACGGTCGTAACTGCTGAACTGCTTGCACGTATAGGCATATTCAGGCCAGCGGGCCAACACGGAACGGTCTGTCATCTCCTGCAACAATGTTTTAAGAGAGATGATCGGCTCGGCCATAGCCAAACTACTCAAGAGAAATACAAACTGAATTACAAGAAACAATTTCTTCATAATAACCAATCGTTTTATCTGAATGACAATTAGTAAAGCTCCATCTCATTAATACGCAGCACCTTTCCTCCTGCATTCTGCATAGGACGGGTTATCATCAGGCGCACGTAGCGTACTTGCGCCGGAGTATCAATCGTGCGTGACACAACATTCAGCCGGTTTCCATCTATGTTATCGAGTGTTTTCCACTCTTCTCCCAGACTGTTTTTGCCTTGCAGGAAGCAGGCGGAAGTAATGAATCCCTTGTCTTCACGACCTGCATTCACCAATTTCCAACCGCTTACAGCCTTTGTCTCCCCCAAATCAAAGTCCACATAGCTCAATGCACTTCCCACTTCGCACCATTTGGTATCGACATCCCCATCAATCATACGTTCGGGTGTCTCACGGTCATTGAAACAACCGGAATAACCAATGATCCTTGCACCCTTCAACAGATTCTCTTTCTCTGCTTCCACATTACCCAACTCCATCTCATTCTGTTGAATAGCCGCATTGAACAGAGCAGTAGCAACCTGAACAGGCTTCTGAGTCTCCTCTACCAACGTAGCGGCAAAAAGGACAATCTTTTCATTCTTTGGAAGAATAAGACTGGTAGCGCCTTCGGGAATATCCAATCCGAACTTAAACATATAAGTAAACTCATAAGCCTCGTCGTCTGTAGGAGAATGACGATGGGTTCCGACGTAAGCCACTTCGACATCCTTCAGATAGCCTTTAGTATGTCCGGTATGTCCCCATTGTCCGACAAATCCGGTGTAGGAAGGTATAATAACCTCACTCTTATTCCGCCCGCATTGGAAAGTAGCAGCATAGTCCCCATCGGTGGCAGCTGCCAGGAAATACAGACGATTGTATTTCTTTCCTGCCGGTAGCACAATCGTATCTCCTTTGCACGTCACCCCGTTGGCTGCGTCCTTTTCTCCAAGCCGGAAAGGAATCTGATTCACAGTCAAGGACTCGGGCAACAATTCTGCCGCAAACGAATAACCCGACTCAAAATCTGCCTCTCCACGGAACTCGTTGAATGATGAGCATTTATAGTTGTAAGGCAACGGCAAAGCAGCATATTGCAATTGATAAGTATCTTCTCCCGAAGGCTTCAAACGCACTTTGAACGTCTTTATGGAATAAGGCTTTATGCTTACAGATAAGCCGTTTCCGCTGAATTTGGCTGAACCGATAGTCTTTTCCGTACCATCCGCTTCACAAGCACTCACAATTTCACCGGCAAAGGAAAGAGTTGCATTCTGCATCTTCTCACCGCCCATCTCATAAATACGTACCACATACTCATCCGAATTCTCCGCTTTCTTCAGCGCCTTGATAACAACGTTACGGTTATCGGAAGAGACAAAAGAGAATTCTTTGCCCAGCGTACCTTTATGCTTGTCTGTGCAGAAAGCTTTCAACTTCTGGTTCAGGATTTCCGCCTTTTCGATAGTAGTTGCTTTATCCAACCCGCCTGCATGACCGACAAGACTGTATGTAAAGCAGTGATGTCCGAAATCCTGGCGGTTCTGATAAGCATAATCCTTGTTTGTTTCAGGGGTATGTAGCAGCGTCAGACGAAGGGTGTTATCGTTTGGTTTGTCCCAACCGTATTTGCTGTCGTTCATGATAGATACACCATAATTTCCGCTGCGGTCGGTCAAGTCGGCCCAGTATTGTGCATAGACTTCATAGGCTGTTTCTGTATTGTTACCCCGCTTCACGCTTCCAAGTCCCAAGTCGTAAGTGCCTTCTGAATTTGCTATATTCAAGGGAAATTCAGCCTTCAACAGCGCATTGGTCGACTGCCAATCCACCTCGTTGTAGAAATCGATACGGTCGGCACGGCTGCCTTCGTACAAACGGATATATTGTTTGAAGAGCGACTCTCCATGACGCTTCTCAATGCAGAGTGACTTGCGCAAGCTGCCATCCTCCACCAGTGTCATCTTCACGTCGTCCGCAATAGAAACCGGTTCACAGTCTATCGTCTCTTTCAATATCTCCCAAGCAGGCCATACATACGACTTATTCTGCGTGAAGAGTGCCAAACGGATGGATTTGCCCGATTTCACCAGTTCCCTGTTGTTCTTCTTATCGAACAACGAAACGATGTCTCCCTTCTTGTCCAGCGTTATCTTATAAACAGAATTCTCCAACGTGTTGACATCTACAGATACTGGAGCATCAGCGGACGAACCGGATGTACGGACATCATAGACTGCATAGCCGGTAGCAGGCACAACAGCCTCCATCAGAAGCTTGGCTTTACCATCGGCATAATACAGCAGTTGGGCAGCCACTTTCCGACCATTCATATCATATACGGTAACTCCCTTCGGCTCCTTGGGTAGAGTCAGTTCCACCTCTGCCATATCGCTAACCTGGAATCCAAGCGCGTTGTAGAGTATCACCGGAATCCCTTTTACTTTGGTATCCAGCTTTCTTGCCACTGCGTCTATGGATGAAGTCAGAATACCGGAGAACTGCTTGAGCGTAATCAATTCGTCGTTCCACGAAAATTCATAAGCCCGCGGTATACTTGTTCCCGTAAGGTCATCATGAAACTGATGGAAAATAAAACGCTGCCAGTTTTCGGTAAGTGCAGCTCCGGGGTAGGCAGCCTGGTTCAACCATTCGGCAACAACAGACGAGCGCTCCGCTGCATCTCCCAGAAGTTCATTCTGGCGATTGTACAGCTTCATGGCAGCCTGTGAGGTATAACATCCCGTTCCGTGAACATCCATCAGCAGTTCACCGTTGAACCGGGGCAATTCCGGATGATTCTCATACGGCTGGAAGTCCTTATATATCCGGTCGCTTGTAGCACTGACAATCTGCAACGGACCGTTACCTTTCAGGCCTTTTTCTACGGCACGCACTGATTCCAGTGTAGGTGAGCCGCCTATATCTCCCGTACCGTAATAGCGGTAAACCATATTAAGCGGAGAATGGGTAGTCAGTTCCAGCAAATTCTTATTCTCCGACAAGTCTTTGTCTTCCCAACGCTGGTTGTAATCATACCCATGAGCCATCATGATGGTAGAACCATCTATACCCTGCCACAGCCCGATGGTAAAAGGATACTTGTCATTGCCATAGAACGGTTTGTTGCGCCACTGTAACTTCTGAGAGGAGAAGCCGATAAGTCCGCAATGAGAAGCAATGGCGGGAAGCGTCCAGCCGAAGCCGAAACAGTCCGGCAAGAAGATATCGGTGCTTTCCACACCGAATTCTTTCCGGTAAAAGTCCTGTCCAAGCATGATGTTGCGGATGGCAGACTCGATGGAGGGAACCAACGTATCTGTGGCATCCCAGCTGGACCCGCTGATATGCCAACGCCCGCTTTTTATGAATTTCTTCAATTCTTCGTATTGCGCCGGATAATATTCCTTCATCCAGGCATACTTCACTCCTCCTTCAAAATTGAAGATGTATTCCGGATATTGTTTCAGCAGAAACAGGTTCTGACTGATTGTATTCCATACATAGTCCTTTATTGTGGTCTGGATATCCCAGTTCCACTGTGTGTCCAAATGCGCATCAGCTACCATATAAGCCTTGGGCTTTTGTGATTGGGATGCATCTTGGGCATAAACACCGCCTCCTAATAGCAAGGCAGAGGCTAATACTGCAATCTGTTTTTTCATTTTTCTGTTTATTAATTGTTTCTTGTGTTTATACTTCATAAGAAGAATCATACATGCTTTATTCCAGTTTCAGGTCGGCACACATCAGGAAAGCATTGTACGGTCCCCACATAGACATAACGAACCAAAGCTGGTCATCATTGTCCTTCAACGGATGTATATAGGCACAGTACAAAGCGGGATACCTGTCTGCTTCTGCCAGCACTTTCGGCTCACTCCATTGGATAAGGTCCTTCGATGTACAGTAAAGAATGGCATGCCTTTTAGTCAAAGGAGTCTCGTCGTAATTCGGGTCATAATTATAAGTCAGAATCCAACGCTCAAACTTTTTATGCCATATCAACGACGCTTCACCTACGGGCCCCCTCAATATCGGAGTAGCGGCAGCCTCATTTCCACGTATCCACTCTTTACTTTCACCGTTCCAATATTCATAAGCCTTCATGTCCAGAAGGTCTTTCTCAAGGAAACGCGCCAAATATGCAGCATCACCACGCCCGGCTTGTGTTCCAAGCATATACACCCATCCGTCACGCTTGGCATAGGCCACTTGCGAGAAGTGACTGTCGGGCGAGAAAGTCACTTCTTCATGCCTCGCCCATGTACGGCCGTCATCATTGGAAGTATAAATTGAAGAAAAATTGGTAAGCCAACGTCCATGAGGCGCACCCCAGTCATAGATATTCATGATATGGACACAATCCGTTTTTCCGGCACGAATGGCACTCGTGGGAATGGAGGTCTGATAGACCTCTGGATTCGTTTTACCGCCTGCACACACTTCAAGTGCCTTACCATCGGCATCCAGCAACATAGAGTCTATTTTAAGACCGTCCGCAAGATCTGTATCCGATGAAAAAGCCAGTACATTGGAGCGCCAATTGGAACCATTGCCACCGTTTTTGTTGACTACAAATCCTTCTCCACTGGTATCTCCGAAGAACATGCCTACGCGGTTCCCATCCATGTGCCACATCAGCCCTAAATCTGTTCCATATACATCAAAATCAGGTCCGGTATTATTGGGGCTCAATAAAGTATCTCCTGGTAAGGGCTCACCCGTAACACGGGCTATCATACGTACATTGCCGATGCACAGCGTTTTTTCACCATCGGCATCTTTACAAGCCATATTAGCCATCAGACTACAAGCAGCAAAGCCATACAGTAATATTCGTTTGGTTCTCATTCTTATCAACTTTATATTTCAAGTATTTACTCTTCTATTCTTTCCAGAATAATCAACCCCAACTCAAACTGGTCCCCACCGTTGCTATTTCGCACATGGAAAGTGATTGAATTGGTTTGCTCCGTCAAATTAATATCTCCTACATGTACTCTGTCTTTAGACGCCTCCTTGTCCTTCTTGGTAGATATCCATCCGGAGAGTTGCTTCTGGCGCTGCCAGATCTGGAAATCGGCACCATTCGGTTTCTCGAAGTAGTTTATCAATACTTTATATTTTCCTTCGGGAATATCATTCAACATAATACGAACTACCCCTCCATGTTGGGTAGTCATACGGATTCCCCGATCATGCACCACCTGAACACCTCCACCAAGGCTCAGCTGCATCAATTGGGGGAAATAGACATGTTCCGTAGGCTGATATACGGTGCGTAATTCATCGGTAGGCTCTTCTCTGCCTTGCAATGGCTGGGCTGCATAGAAGAACGCCACGGATGTATAATCTACCGGGAAGTTGTTTCTTACTTCACCATGTTCCATTCCGTGATATATTTCCTTTTCATAGGACATCTTGTCGGCAAGGAAAAAGCGGTAGCCACCGGTTCTTGCCATCGGAAGCGAATAGTCCAGGCAACCATGGATGGGAAGACTGTTTCCTCTGTCCCAACGATCCAGCAAAGCATACCAGCCACCGTTGTAATAATCTTCGGAACCGGTGCCGTGCAGGCGCATCTTCTTATCCACGTAGGTTGTGTCATCACCTTCGAAGAACAAGGTCATCCCCGGGCGCAGTCCTTGTGCCTGATGAATGGTTCCCACATAATGTCCCTTACCCTTTTGTGCAGCAAACTTATGGAATGTTCCGAGAGGAGTCCTTTCCCTGCGCCATACGGAATAGAACTTACCTTCTTCCTTTGCATTGCGCTTATTGCCATTATAATATACCTTCACATTAACAGAAATCGGAGATTGCTGAACGCCTTCCCTCTTCTTATAAATCATCTTCATGGAAGCCGACTTGTCAAAAGGCATCGGCAAATAGCAGTAGTTGGAAGTGCCTTGCTTACCCATCAGGATGCTTCGCATAGCTCCTTTTCCATAAGCATATCCAAAGAAATCGGCAACGGGAGCATAGATGGCCTCCACCTTTTCGTTATCCCACTTGGCAGAAAGGATGACATCCTTATACAAACCTTCGAAAGATGTTCCGCCATCAATCGACATACCTACGATACGGCCCGGCTCTTCCATTTCGAAGAAAGAAGCTTCTTCTCCCGGACTGAGCGTGAATACCTTTTCTGCAGTCTGTATGCCGGCTGACTTTCCAAATGTATAGTTGGTTACAGCAGGAGACAAGTCTGCCCACATTCTATTCACCTCAGCCAACAAATCCTTATCCTGTTGCGAGAATTTACCGGTATAGGTTTCCACCTTCTTTCCCGGTAAACTGCGGTATTGTATTTGGATGAACTCCAACTTCGGTCCGTCGAAAATAATCTTGCAAGACTTCTCGTAAGTAATAGGCAGGTAGCAATAAAAACCACCGATTTCATTACCACAAACGGGCTTAGTAAACGGATAAACCTTGCCGGAAAACAAGTCCGAGAACTTTATTTTCAGGCCGGGTTCCTTTTGCCCATCGAAGTAAAAATAGAGCATATTGTCTGTCGGAGTAGGCGTCCAAATACGATTAATGACTCCGGGACCTTCCATTTCTGCAATGACCAGTTTATCTCCTTCCTTACGGAGGAAGGAATAGGTTCCGGCAAAGCCGTCATCGTTGCCTCCGGTTCTGTCGTAGCTCGAAAATTGCTCCACGTAAGAGCCGGTACGATACTCGGGCAGTTTATCTATCCTTTTCAATAACTCCAATTCATTTGTCCATCTGTACGGATTTTGGGCCATAACGTGCGACCCTATCAATAGGAAAGCAGACAAGAACACTAAAAAAAATCTGTTGTTGATGTTCATTATGTTTGATTTATAAATTTACTAATCGAAAAGCGGCAGGAGGGGATGCCCTTTCTTCGACACCCCTCCTTGCCGCTTTTTCCTCTTTAGTGAAAAGATTAATAATAAAAGCTGTTATCCATGAAACTCCAATCAATTCCCTTCAGGCATTACCACCATAACATTTATACCAAAGAATTTAGCCCACTGGGTATTGTCAGGACCCGGTTGTAGTTCGATACAGATAGTTCCATCCTCAGCAGGTTCAATACCCTTTACGGCTGCTACTCTGTCCGGGTTGAAGTCATTTACCAGATAAGCCGACCCTTCATTGGCACCTATAACACGATACTCTGTCTGTGTATTATTGTCATTTATATGACCATAAAAGGTAAATGTATATTTCTCTCCTTTGGTCAAACCAGACATCCTGAAGCTACTGACAGGAATGGCTATACCATCACTGAAGAACATATCTTCAGAGGCTGATTTCGGGAATCCTAATGTATTCTCCAAACCGCGCTCCAGAGTACCAGTAAACCCTTTCTCCACTTGTAGACAGAATGGTGTAGTGTTTCCCTTATCATCTTTCAAGTTTTCAAGTGCAGGATCACCCGGGAACCGGTAATTATTAAACGGAGCAGGAGATTCTATAGGACCAAAGTCAATGTAAACACGAGCGGGAGACTCTTTATATTCGACCAGTTCGGTCACAGTTCTACTATCAACAATAGCATTGTGTGCAGCCGCTTTCGCCAGTTTTGCATCATAGTTAATCAAGTTATCAGGACTATAAGATACTTCATTCTGTCCGAACAATGCTTCAAACCACGTACATGCCGCAGCAAATTTAGCAGTATTTGCATTCAGATGAGAGGCATCTTGCAGCATCTCTTCACCAATATAGCTTGTACGGCCATTCTGAATGGCTGTTCCGGATGGAACTACATCTGCCTGCACCGATTCTTTAGCTGCCCATACTGCTTCTACAATAGCATTATACATTTTAAGCTGATCTCTACCATAGTTGGCAAAACCATCCTCAACAGCCGATTTCGCATAAGCCCAGGGCTGATGCAACAGATACTTTACATCGGGATTGGTTGCCCAACTGTTCACAAGCTCTACCAATTGAGGCAGATTGGTTTGATAACCTTCTTGTCTACCAGCCAGGGCCAACGACTCTTCAAAAGCAATATAATCCCAGTTTTCACTTTTAATCACGCTTTTCAGGGACTGCCCACTTTGAGTATTTGAACTACCATCTACCGCAATACGGTTATACTGATACACCGCTTGATTATCTGTTATATTCTTCACATGGTCTTCCAAAGAAGCACCTTCAATATACATATTACCTATAACCAAAGAAATACCGGCATTCTTCGCAATATCATGCAAGTAATTCGAAGTAGCATCATTAGCCATTCCACTGCCAATGGTCAATACCTTAACAGCCTTTTCTCCTTCAGTAACCGTAAGATCGGCAAAATACATTAACTTTTTGTCAACTGTTTCTACTTTTATAACGGTCTTTCCTGCAGTAATTGCTGTAATAGCACTCGCATTACCATCCAAGTTCTCAGCTGTAGCTACATTAGAGTCAAGTACGCTCCATAAAAGCTTATACGAATCGCCTGCTATCTCATCTACAGTTGCAGTGACTTTAATTTTCTCTCCAACCGTCAAGTAGACTGACGATTGGTCGATACGTACAAATTTACGGTTGGACAAATCCACATCGTTATTATCCGAGCAGGATGCCAATGCAATAACTGCCAACACCAGTATACAAAAAATGAATTTTATTGATTTCATAGTCATACTCTATTATTTATTGATATCCGGGAGCTTGTTTCAATTTAGGATTTATATCAATCTGAGCCTGGGGAACAGGCCATAGATACATTCTCTTATTAAAAGTACGGCTCTTGTAATAGGTTCTTTTATAAAAAGCTTTCGGATTATTCATATCATCACTCTTTTCAGAACCATCATGGTTCATTCCATACAATTTACCGCCTAAATACTTTTCACCAAGCTTCCAACGGCGCACATCATGAAAACGAATTCCTTCACAGTTAAATTCTACACGGCGTTCCTGCTGAATGGCAGCACGCATTTCCTCCTTACTCAATCCTTCTTTCAGGGCAGGAATTCCGGCTCTTTCTCTAATCAGATTCACGTACTTGTACACATCGGCGGTAGGGGCTGATGAAGATTCGTTCAGTGCTTCGGCATAGCCCAAATAGGCATCGGCCATTCTATACAAGATTCCCGGCTGATATACATACTTTCTCTCACGCGGGAATACATCCAAGGAGATTCTTTTTCTGACATTATAGCCATTCTGCGGAGAGTCGAAAGTCATATCAGTATCTCTGCCGCCTTGCAAAAACTCCACATGGCGGTTGTCCACTCCCAACCATGCACCGTTATAAATCACAGAAACATAAAAACGAGGTTCACGGTTACAATACATATTGAAAGTACCTTCCTCTGTCACCGGACTCATATTCGTTTCTTTATTGCCCAAGTTAGAAGGTCCTCCTCCCGGCCATCTTGTGGTTCTAAATTCTGTTTCGGCAGAGAACCCTTTTTCCACATAACCTGATTCCGGATTGATGATGGGGGAACCGTCTTCATTATATCCCAGAATAGGCACTTCACCATTTTTCATATAGAACGCGTCCACCAATTCCTGAGTAACACCCATTGCTGCATTTCCACCAATACCTTTCGGCAGATGATGGTCCTGCCAGTAATAGAGGTCTACATTTTCAGGACGTCCAAAAATAATCTCCCTGTTGCCTTCAGAAAAACGTTTCAGCGACATGTTATAGTAGGACATGAAAGGATCAATAGTACCATCCGAATTATACTCATAATACAATTTATATCCGGCAGATTCAGCAGCATTGATCAAATCCAGATGAGCAGCTGCCGCTTTTGCCCATTTTTCCGGTTTTTCTTCTGCATCAAATAAATACTCTCCCTCTGCGTTCTGCCAATCCTTAAGATCAGGATTTCCATTGAATAAAGGACTTGCTGCGTAGAGTAATGTTTTTGCCCGGATGGCCAAAGCCATGACAGAAGTCGCTCTACCCCAATCGGTATTATTCGGATAGACAGCAGGCAGGTTCTGTGATACCTCCAACAATTCATTATCAATCCAAGCTACAATCTCGTTATAAGGTCTTTGAGAAGTCATTAACTCGGATTCAGGCGCATCAACCGGAAAAATTACTCCAGGCGTAAATGGAATAGGTCCGTATAATTCAATCATCAAAGAGTAGTAGTAAGCTATCAAAAAACGAACTTCATACTTCATCTGATGTACATAAGCTTCAGTGAGATCTTTTTCAGGAATAACTTTTACCTGTTCCAGAAAAATAAGTCCGGCACGTATTCTTTTATTAAGTTCTACCCAATAATATGGATTCCAAGCCGAAATGGGACTCCAATTTCCCGTAGTATAAGCATACACGTTGGCCCATCCAAACGGTGACCAGTCCTGAGGAATAGTAATGTCATCACCCATAATATTATAGCCCTGATCTTTAAAATATCCCCACATAGGACTGGGTATAGAGGAATAAACACCGGCCAACCAATCTTCAGTTCTTATTTTATCTGAGAAAACCATTTCCATGGTCAATTGATCATCAGGAGCCTTATCTAGAAAATCGTTACAACTTGTTGCCAAGACCATGGAACACAACAACAAAATAGCTGTTACTATAGATTTATATTTTTTCATATTTCGTATCTTATTAATTATTGAAATTAATACTGAATCCTATCGATACAGACTTCATTTGTGGATATCTCAATCCATCAGTAGTTTCCAGTTCAGGATCCCAAAGTTTGAAATCAGAGAATGTCAGTAGGTTGGTTCCTCTTGCAAACAAACGGCAATCACGGACTCCTATTTTGCTAGTCCACCGTTGTGGAAGCGTATAGCCCAGTTCCAGATTCTTCAATCGCATGAAACTCATATCACGTAACCACCAAGTAGAAGCCCGAGAGTTGTTTGCCACAGCTTTATCGCCCATACGCGGCCAAAATACATCTTGCCTTGGGTTTTCCGGTGTCCAGCGGTCATCAATATTCGAGAAAATATTACCTGCTCCCAATGAAGAACCCGGTAACCAGGTTTCACCTCCCAACAACTGATAAGTTTTGCCAGTGCCTTGGAAGAATACTCCAAAATCGAATGCCTTGTATCTGACTGTTGCTCCAAAGCCGTAAACGACCTCGGGAATACGTGTACCACCAATAGCTGTCTCGTCTACTGCTGTTACCTCACCATCACCATTCAAATCTTTGTATTTGATATCCCCGGGACGCAAATTACTCGCATCACTAAAATTCTGTGCAGGAATACCTTCTTTTAGTCTTCCATTCTCATCAAAATCATCTTCTGTAAAAAGTCTTTCAGCTATCAGACCAAACAACTGCCCTACCGGCTTACCAGTACCCGAACGATAAGTACCAAGAACAGCAGCCGGCTCATCTATTTCCACTATTTTATTATGTGCGTACGTATAATTAGCCATAGCAGAAACAGCCCAATCTTTATTGAATTGGTGATTGATATTCAATGACATGTCAAATCCCCTATTTTCCACTTTACCGAAATTAGCCCAAATGTTACGGTTGAATCCGGCTGAACCCGGCACATTCTTACGCTGCATGAAGATGTCTTCTCTCTTTTCCTTAAACACATCTACCACAAAATTTACGCTATTACTCCAAAGGCTCAAATCCAGACCTGCATTCATTTTGGTCACGGTTTCCCACGTCAAATTGTTTACACCAATCTCACCTTCTGAACGTCCCAAACGGTATACGTTTGCGTCTGTTCCCCAAGTATATGAACCAGTATCCACAATTGTAGAAATATAAGCAAAACGTCTGTCACCCCCAATATTGCTATTACCAGCCTTACCCCAAGTAGCTCTCAATTTCAAATTAGATATAATACCAGAAAGAGGTTTCATAAACTTTTCCGATGACACAATCCAACCTACAGCCACAGCCGGAAAGAAACCAAACCGCTTGCCACGTGCAAAGTTTTCGGAACCATTGTAACCAAAATTAAATTCGCCAATATAACGGCTATCATAAGTATAAGAAAATCTTCCAGCTATACCTTGACTACGGTAAGGAAGGGTTTCCCCTTTATCATAGTCCTTTTGATTATACAAGAACATGGCATTTATATCATGTATACCCCCGAAAACACGGTTATATGAAAGCATTCCTTCTAAATATATACTTTGGTCTCCCCATTCAGCTCCTTTACTATAACCCAGGAATTCCTGACCATTTTCTTGTACGTCTGTAACAATTTCACCGTTTTCATCACGTGATGTTGCCGGATTATAATAATAAGGGGTTTTAGAACGAGTTACCGAATTGGCTGAAAATTTATCAAAAGAGAAAGTCACTTTTGCTTTCAATCCCGGTGTAATGAACTTCAGGTCTTGTTCAAGAGAGGTCAATGACTCTATCTTATTGTGATTCATCTTCTCATACCCGCGTTGCGTGGCCCAAGCCCAAGGATTCTCTTTGAATTTTACACGAGGAATACGTCCATCTGCATAAATAGCCGGATGCACATAAGGGGGAACGCGCATCGCTTGGTAGAAAATACCAGCATTTGTTTCATTACTTCCCGGAGGGGCATTTCTAGTTTGCAAAAATACCCCTACATTAGCCCGGAATAAAGTGGTAGGAGTAAGATTAACATCTACGTTAGAACGTACTGTATAACGGCTCACTTTCAAGGAGGAGTCCCATTCCTGGTTCTTGTCACGCTCAATGATACCGTTTTCATTGTAATATCCTACTACCAACGAATAACGGAGAATATCCGTACCACCATTGACGCTGACATTTGCTTTAGTATTATCTGCATGGTCTTTCGACACAACATCCCACCAATCTACATCCGGATACAATTCAGGGTCAGTCTGATTTTTATAGTTTAGCAAAGTAGCATCACTCACAAACGGAGATCTTCCCTGCTCAGTATACATCTCGTTAATTAATTCCAAATACTTCACACTACCAATATAATCGGGTATTTTAATAGGTTGTGTAAAGGAATGTTCAAAACGTACATCGACCTGAGGCTTTCCAATCTTACCCCGCTTAGTTTCAATCATTACAACGCCATTGGCACCGCGCACTCCATAAACAGCACTTGCCGCAGCATCTTTCAACACAGAGAAAGAAGCTATTTCTTCAGGGTCAATATCGTGCAATGATCTTTCTATACCATCCACCAATACCAGAGGATTGGTGTTTCCGGTAAAACTACTGATACCACGAATCCAAAAATCTGAGTTATTGAACCAAGGGTCACCGCTTCTTTGAACTGCAATGACACCGGGAAGCATACCAGCCAAATTATTACTTAAAGAACGGCTGGAAGATGCGGCAAGTTTAGCAGGTTCAATATTGGTAATAGATCCAACAACAGAAGCCTTTTTCTGCGTACCGAATCCCACTACTACCACTTCATCAAGGGCAGCTACATCTTCTTCCATAGATACGTCGATTATACCCTTCGAACCAACTGCCAAGACTTTATCTTTAAAACCGATATAGGAAAATTTCAAAGAAGACTTGTCATTACTTAATACTATAGTATAAGTACCATTGATATCAGTAACCACGCCATTGGAAGGATTATTGACTTCCGTTACATTTACTCCGATGAGTAACTCGCCCTGTGCATCCATCACACGTCCGGTAACCTTCCTTGGCGACTGGGCAAATATATAATGCATATTTCCGATACATATTAAAAATATCAGAAAGAATTTTATTGGTTGTTTTGGAAAAATGTTTTTCATATTAAACGATTATTGGTGATTTATTAATTATACGTGAATTCGGGATTAAGGAAATGCGGAAAGTATTGTTTTTAGTTCCCGCCTTCCTGTCTTTTATCTGCCTGAGTCCTATATTTAATGTATAAAGTCAGGGATTCTATCTCGTTCAACCTAGGTTATCTTTTCGTCTGACCATGGTCATATTTTTACATGACCATGGTCATTCTTTCGTAAGACCTAGGTCAAACGAGAAATAAACAGGACTTTCCGGGTATAAATTCCCTGTTGTAACAGATGAAAATCCCCCTTTCACTGCATAAAGAAGCCGTAAACAAAAAGAAGATATTTATTCGTTCCCCCAAAGAGTCGACTTATTGCCTTTAGACTTACGCCAAGCATCTCTCCACCGATGTATATCTGTAGGATTAATAAACGGCTTCAGAGCACGTTCAGCCTTTGTAGGAGCAGCAGGAAGAGCCGTTGCCGAATCTTGGTACCAATAAGCTACACTGGCCAGATCCAATGTCAGGTTATTGCCATGTCCGTGTTCAATGGCTCCCTTCAAACTCTTTTCAAAGAAAATAGGATCTGCAATAAAGAAACGATAAACATGTGTACGCCCCAGCCAACCTACGTCATTGTTTACTCGAGGATAACCGAAATACGGATGTGAGAAAGGCTGTTTAGGACACCACGATGTATTGAAAAAGTCTTCTGTACCCGTACCTACCAACGAAGGCATCTTTTCTCCGTCGATGAACCACATGTCGTCACCTTCGCCATACCACATAGGAGAAGGACAGTGTACATAGTAGTTAATGCCTACAAAATGACCCTTACCTGCTGTTTCGATAAACACGTAATTGTCTTTGCCGTCTTTGTTCGGTTTTTGCGGGCCCACAGCGCCCCATTCGGTTTCACCTTCAGGAAGTGCCTCTGTCAGACTATGGTTATACCATGCATGGAATCTGCCCATATCTTTGGGAAGTTTATCCATTTCCAGATAGTCCACATAGAAATAGAAAGCATCAATGTTCCTGTCACTCTGATTCTCGATTTCAATGCGTGCACCTTTTTCAAAAGGCATAGTGAAATAGCATGACATACCGGTACCATTTTCAGGACCTGCCGAAAGAGGAAGGGATGCATAGTTGTATCTTTCGTCCCAACCCTGACCGAAGAAAGGTCCGATAGGAGACTCCACAGAAGGGTAGTCGTTTCCATCCCAGTACATGCGGATAATAATATCGTTTCTGCTCAAAGTGGGAGGAGGAGGCGCAATGGTCACCCAAATGTGATTGATGGCTCCCGCTCCCTTGATGTCCGCGATAATCCGCTTCTCACCCGGCTTAAAAGGTTCTAAGTGATCCCTGTTACCACCAGTCGGGTCCGTACTGGAAATCCGCTTGTTTTTTACTCCTGACTTTAGCTTTGCCAGGTCAAACATCTCATTGGTCATGTTCGTCTGTGCGAAAACAGTAGGCAAATACAATCCCAATACGAGGGATAGTAATAAACTAACTTTTGTAATCTTTCTCATTTTCATTGTCTTTGTTTTATAAGTGATTAAATGATTGGTAAACACATTCTTCTATCTATCAAAATTATAACTTGATTATATGTACTACAGTCCCCCCATCTGAAGCCAATGGCAACTCTACCACATCTTTCTTCGTAACCTTACGTACTTCCTTGTCCAGATGGTTGGCATTCTCGTTCACATCCTTTGCATCGGTGTAGATGGTAGCCTGATAGTCTCCCTCACCCAGGAAATCAAGTTTCAACTGCAGATTGCGGGCAGTACCGTTGTTCAGTGTACCTACCCACCAATCCGAACCACTGCGGCGGGCTACCGTGACGTATTCGTTTATCTTTGCCAACGGTACATGGATTTCATCCCAGGTACCGGGTACGGTCTGCAACACTTCAAATCCGGGCTGCCCTTCATAGGCCTCAGGCTTGTCGCACAAGGAAGTGAGATGATTCTCCAGAACTACATACATAGCCAGCATGTGGCAACGGGTACTCATCACATACGGATTGACATACTGTATCTTGAACTTTGAACGTGGCAAAGCACGAAAGCCTCCCAAATGATAGTCAGTAGCACCTGCAAGCATACGGGTAAACGGTATGGAGATGTCATGGTCTGCATTCACCAACGTATCCCATTTGCAGACTTCATAATTGAGCGTACCTTCCCGGGTAAACTCATTGGGATAAGTACGTACCAATCCCGAAGGCTTGCTGGAACCGTGGAACTGGATAAACAGACGATGCCTGGCGGCACACTTCAAGATATCTTCCTGAATCCGTATCATCTCCTGGTCATTTCGGTCCATGAAGTCTACCATCAGTCCCTTCACGCCCCACGTTTCATACAATGCAAAGGCTTCCTCCAATTTGTCATACAAAGGTCTCCAATGCACCCAGAGATGTATTCCTACGCCTTTACTTTTTGCATACTCTGCGATACGTGGCATGTTCAGGCAGGGTATCGGCTTTGTGATGTCTGCATTGGGGCCAGCCCATCCAAAATTGAAATTATCGTCATAGTACCACGGTGTTTCCGCATAACCATAGATGCCATGTGCATCCAAGCCATTCCGGGCTGCAAAGTCAATATAGTATTTATTAGTCTCAAAGTTATTCCCCGGAGAGAATGTACTGTCGGGCACTACGTTTCCGTTCCACCAGGTGAATGTGGTTCTGCAAGGCTTTATCCATGAGGTGTCTTCCATTTTGCAGGGCTCATTCAGACTGGTGAGGATATTGGTCTCAAGAAGCCCTCCTACACGGTCGGCTATGGAAACAACACGCCATGGGGTACGATGTGGGAATTCATTAATTTCAACCTTAACCTTCTCCTGTCCCAACTTCGGGGATAACTTTCCTACCAGTTTATCCTTTTCCTTCACCAGATACATTCCTGCATAATCGCGTATGGCAGCTTCTGTAATGGACATAAAGATGTTATTATCGAATTCAAAGGTAGCCGGCATCTCAATCAGGCGTTTCTTTGCAACCTCATTGTATCTTACATGATTATAAACTCCTTCGTGTGTATTTACATATCCCGGCAGATACATCAGCAGTGCCATCGGGTTTCCTTCCAGATTGAACTGTGTTTTCTCATCATACATCACATAAGAGTTCCATCCTTTCTGTTGGGGGAATTCATAACGGAATGCTATACCGTCGTTGAACGCCCTTACCACCAGGTTTATCAACCTTTCCGGTCCGGACTTCTCTTGCAACGGTACTACCATCTCGTTGCAGTGGTTGCGTGCTTGGCTGACCTTTCCTACCACCAGGTCATAGGTCTCATCAATTTTCCTACGTTGTACCTTGCCCACCTTCAAATTACTGCCGAATTCTCCACTATTGAAACTAAAGCCCAGCAAAGAATTACCCACTAAAACCTGCTTCTGAAAAGCTATGGCATAAGACGCAGTTTCAGCAGTAACATTCAATGTAAACTTCAGTTTTCCGTCTGGAGAAGATACCGACAGCTTTTGCTGCGCAGAAACAACTGCACAGCAAAGCATAACGGTACATAAAATAAGAATCTTTTTCACGGTCATTTTTTAATGGGTATTGATATTATAGTGTTTCACATCAATGGTACCATAAACCACATTCAGAGAAGGCTTTCCATCTTTCCATTCAATGGTGCCAAAACCAGTATCAGTACTGATAAAACTTTTAAAGTCGCCAATCTTAGAATCAATATACATGGTCTTGTCAACGGCATCATATCTTACTCCGGTAAGTCCCTGCAACATGCCATAACTTGCCATAGCCCGTGCATACCAATGCCCGCATTCTATTTCGTCGAATGGATTCCTTACTCTTCCATCATAACGCTCCCGACACTCGCGAACAATATCCAACCCCTTCTCTACTTCGCCCTTCATCATCAAATGACTGGCAACCTGATATTCGATGCCTGTCCATACTTCGTTGCTATATACAAAAGGCAATGACAGCGCACCACCCTTCGGCCATGTACAAAGCAGTAACCCGCCTTCTTTACCACAAGCATAAGCCGGTCTTTGAGGATTGAAATGGTCTATCAGATTATTCCTCAAATTGTACTTATGTACAGACAGCAAATGGCTTTTGACTTTCTCGTTATCAAGCACTTCATCCAACCCACATACAGAAGCCATCCACATGCCCAAAATACCATCGGACAAACAACCTGTGCCATACTGGTATTTAGGTCCTTCCTCCTTGAGTAATTTCAGCGCTTCTTCTGAATAACTCCCTCCGAAAGACATTACATTCACCGGATTGGGCGCCTGAAGTCCTTCCCATTGAATCTTCTGTATGAAGTACTCTCCATCAAAAAGAGTATTCTCCATGTACTTTTTACCTTTCGCCAGCAAGGCTGCATATTCTTTAACGGGCTGCTTCAGCTCTTTTCCCATCTCTATAAAAGCAGTCAAAGCTCCTAAATAGAAACTGGTACACATGCCGTCCGGTCCCCAGAATTCAATATCGTAAGTATTATGGTGCGGTTCTTCAAGATAGCCCTTATGCAAAGGATCCCATGTACGGATACAGTAGTCTAGGCTTTTCTTCACTGCAGGGAAAAGTTTTTTTATCCACTGCGTGTCTCCGCTGATACGCCATTCACGATAAACTTTCATAATTCCGCCCAACTGTCCGTCGGCAGCAGCATGGAAATTATGGGGTGGCGTAGAGATAGGCATGTTTGATCTAAAGTTCTGATGCCCCTCAGCATTCTGACTTACTTTAAACTCAGTTTCACGCAACGTTCTTTCCAAAGACGGGAAAAGATGAGGCAAAGCTTGGGCATAGTTCCATACGTGGGTACAACTTCCATGACAAGAACCTCTATAATCTTCGCATCCTTCCCAAGCCCAGAACCTTCCGTCCCACTGGCGCAATACTGTAGGAGATTTCAATATAGTCAAATTAGCAGCAACAGCCTCCAGCACTTCTGCTGGCAGAGTGGAATCGTAGAATGCATTACTGAACAGCTTACTGTTATCCTTTAACATTGAACTATTTGTGTTCCAATATTGAATGACGTCATTCAAATTCTTGAACCGTTCAGAATACCAAGGTCTGTATGTGGCTTCAGTTTCATCTACGTTTGCAACGAATTGCTTCTCCTCCACAGAAGAATCCAAAATCTGCCAGTCTCCCCAGTCATCACCTTCAAAGTCTTCGAATACTATTGCCGAAGAAGACGGATTATGCAAATCTTCATTCTGATCGTTTGTAAGTACGAATTGGTCAGCCAAGACATGTCCCCATGGTTGAGCATCCAAATCAATGATTTTTATTGAGGCTTTTTTCCCTTGGAAAGGTTTTAAATCCCATATAGCTTCATTCAGTATCTCCGACTGATTGCCAACTGCCGTCAGCACAATCTTCCCATCTACAACCAGATTCACAGAGGTACAATCGGCCTGATTACCCCCACCGACTAAGAATTTCAAATATCTTTTCCCGATATTAAATTCAGGAGACTGGATAATGCCCATTAATCCGTCGCCTCCGTGATCGAATGAATTCAATAGTTGCTTGCCTATAAATCCACTTACAGTCTGCTGTGCAGGGGCTGTTCCTTTGGAAAGACCACCCACAAATGCACTACCTGTTTTCCTTGCAATACCGATAGAAAGATCTGAATCGGGCAAATACCAGCAGAAGTTTACTTGAATGGTTTTCGTTTCTCCCGGCTGCAACTCTATCGGCACATAAACAGATGCTCCGGGGGAAACTCCCTTAACCGGTTGATTATCGACTATTCTCCCATGACGAATGTTATCCCAAACCACTGTCTGAGAATCGAACCAACCACCACGGAACCAGCAATAATCTACTACCGCCTTATCATTATCGACATAAACAGCCAATCCGTTCTTATCATTGTCCTGTGCAGGTTTCAAGGCAAATCCGTTCTTTACTTTTTGGATATTTCCCTGACCGTCGATAAAGTTCTTTGCATTATAAGAAAAGATTGTTTCGACATTCTTATCTGAAATATTCGTAAACTGATACTCCAACACTCCTGCCGGCAAGCTGGAATTATCGGCGTCTGTCGGGATAAAAGGACTCCAACCCACTATCTTTACTTCCAAAGGCAAATCCTTATCTTTTAAATCTATGGTTGCAAAAGGGAAACGTGCCCGGAAAGCCGCTTCTTCAAAGCGGGGCAAACCATACGTCTTATCTCCCCTACCCAAACCACTCTGAACGGGACCAAATAACTTCCAGGTCGGTACCTGGCCTTCCAGTACTTTTGCTCCCGAGCCTTTTACGTATATAGCTGCAAAAGCATAAGGTTCGTTCATTACATCCGGATGATTTTTAAGCGATACATGTGAGATAGCACCGGTTCCCTCCAAACAAAACATACCGGCACCAATACCGCCAATAGGGAATGCAACCCGGTCCAAATATTCTTTTTGATATTCGCCATTAAACTCTCTTCCTGATTCAGCAGGAAAAGATCTGCTGTTCTGAGCCATTGTTCTGCTCGGGAACAGTATAGCCATATTCAACAAGGCTAATAAAGTCAAAGTCATTTTTACCATAATAAAATAATTGTTTTATTAATTCAATCTGAAAAATTACCCATATCAGCCAACTCAACCTTCATAAGAAAAGCATTGTATGGCAGCCACATTGACATTGTAAAATACAAATTATCGCCTTTTACAGACAATGGATGGAAGAAAGAGCCATAGAGCTGGGCATAATCTTTGCCATTGGCCAGTTCGTAAGGATCACTCCATGGACCCGTTATATTTTCTGCTGTACGCATCGTTATGTTGTATCTGTCGGAATTAAAGTAAGCGATTATCCACTTCTTATGTTTCTCATTATATATAAAGGACAACTCTCCCACTTTATCGTTTATAATAACCGTTGCTTTGCTTTCATCACCTTTTACCCATTGACCGGTCGATTCTTCCCAATACTCATAATTATTCTGATTCTCTATATCAGCTTCCAGAAACCGTGCCAAGCGGGCACTACTATCCCTTCCTGTCTGGGTACCGATCATATAAACATACCCGTCTTTCTTGAAATAACCTACTTGCCCAAAATTACTGTAAGATGAGAAAGATACACCCTCGCATTTGCTCCAAGTAGTACCTGCATCGGTTGATTTATACATACCGGAATAATTTGTAATCCATCCGGTCCAGTTTTTCATATTAAAATAGTGCACATACTCTGCTCCATTGGCATGAATAGCCGCTGTAGGGATAGATGTCCAGTCACCATTGCCCGATGTATCTTTTCCACCAAATACAATCTCCCGTGCATCCCCTTTCTCATTTACAGCCATGCCACTGAAAGACAGTCCGTCTTCCAGGTCGTCATCTTCTGAAAAGGCCAATACATTACTACGCCAGCTACCGCCATTCGGGCCAGGGTTAGACTGATCAGGCTTAAAATCGCGTCCAAAAGTATCTCCAAAAAAGATTCCATATTTCCCGGGTTGCATCTCCCATATAATACCAAGGTCAGTTCCACCGACATTCCATTTCACAGCTGTATTATTCGGGCTGGGAAAAGTTTCTTCAGGCATCGCACTTCCTGTAACGCGGGCTATCCGGGAAACCTTACGAATAAAAAATCCCCAACGGTTGTCTATGTCCAGCGAAAGCTCGTTCGACATATTCCCATCTTTATAGAAGGCTATCAACACCAATCTAAAGCTCTCCGGGTCCGTTTTCTGAATTGTATAGTTGAATTTATAATTTGAAGAAAGTTCGCTCTGATTTATCTTGACCGAATAGTTATCCCCTCCGCTCTTTTTAACTATCAAATAGTCTATGTCATCAAGATTCTTAAAGTTCAAGGTAGTTGATACAGCCTTTGTATCCTTATCCGGGACCAAATAGGTTTCCGAAGATATAATCTCGTCAACCGGTATATAAGGTTCATTCTCTTGCTCGTCAGAACAAGAGGAAAACAAAGATATAAAGGAAGAAAGAACTATAAAGAGTATGTTTTTCATGTTATTCACCTAATTTTTAATTGTGTATTGTATAGAAGTTGGTTCAAAGGCACAAAAAAGAAAAATTTATAGAGAGTGTGCCCGCACACTCTCTATAAAAAATTAAAAGCGAATTATTGGATTTCAATAACCTGACCTTCAGAATAGATCCTATTGGATATTCCGGGTTCTGTTGCTTCATCCGTCAACGTTCCCACCAATTTTACAATGAATCTATACTTGCTGTCTGCATCGATTGCAATGCCTTCAGCAGAGGTTCCTTCACTGGGAATCGTAATCACATCTGTATAAATATCATTCTCCACTTTCTGGATACTCACTTCCAAGGGTCTTAAAAACTCTGCAGGTACATTACCGGGGATTTGCCAGGTCAGTTTAACTGCATTTCCTTGCTTTGAATAATCAAGGTTTTCCACCTTAGGCAAAACATAATGAGTTCCTTTGCTATCAATAACATCTCTATCGTAACAACTGGTAGCCAGTAAACAAGTAAGCACTACCATGAATATTTTTACTATATTTTTCATAATTACAATTTTAAGAGTTCAATATTAATATCCCGGATTCTGTGTATAATTGCCTTTTGCGTATACCATCTGGTTTGTATGGATAGGGAAGAACTCATCTCTACCTGCAGTAAAGCGCGCAATGTTCATCCACTCGAATCTGTTTCTTTCTATCGCAAAATATGCATTCATGGTCTTTTCCAAAGTACCCCAACGTTGCAGGTCAAAGAAACGGCGTCCTTCGCAAGCAAATTCAAGACGATTCTCCCATTCCAGAGCTTTCCATGCAAAATCTTTGGTCCAAGTACAGTTCACACCAGGCTTATACAGTTCACATTTATAATTCATGATTGGTTTGTCATCTGCCATTTTCAGCCTTCCGGTACTATTTGCCGCCCGTTGACGAATTTTGTTGATTAAAGGCAAGGCCTCATCCCATCTGTCTAACTGGATAAGGACTTCTGCCTTCCACAATACCACTTCATCGTATCTGATCAGTCGCTTATTCATAGAATTGAATTCCCAACCGTCATATAACAGACATTCACAATCGGGATGCGGCAACTCTTTTACAGATTTCAGATAACCATATTCCATACCATTACGGATACCTCTGCTCTCAAATATCAAGTAAGGATCGTATTTCCAAGGCTGACCGGGTGCACATACCGTATGGCTGAAACGAGGGTCAAAATTATAACGGTCAAAATAAGCCTTATTACCCGCCTCTATAGCCGGAATATTATCCGAACCATCAGGGTTCTTAATATACTCACCATAGCAATCATCATTGTACGAATCGAACAATGGCAACCCGTCGGCACCAGTCTTGAATGCATTACCCATCGTATAGCTTACGTGGTGATAATCACAGCAATGGAATCCTCCCCATTCCCAAGGATGGTTCAAACCTTCACTTCTGTTGATCTTACCTCCCGTTGAGCTGCCATCATTTATGGAATACTGAATTTCCCAAATAGATTCTTTGGTTTTATTGTCGGATTCAATCACAAAATTCTCGCCAAAGTCACTGCACAAATCCAGTGCATTACCTTCCTGGTCGGTCAATTTATTCAGATAAGTCAACGCCTCAGTCAGTCTTTCTTTATTGACGTTGATAACCTGATGCCTGTCATCCTGCTCGTAAGCCATGAACATCAAAGTTCTTGCAACCATTGCCGTTGCGGCATTCTTATTAATTCTTCCCTTATCCATCTGTACTTCAGGAAGAAGAGACTCTGCAGTTTTAAAATCCTGAAGAATTCTTTCCCACAAGTATTGGTCGTTCGGATAATTCTTGTCTCTGTTCGGTATAGCCTCAAAATCAGCTGAAGTTCCTACCACCTTTTCATCAATATAGGGTATATATTTAAAGAACTGCTTAAGTCTGAAATGAGTGAATGTACGGATAAACAACACTTCTCCCATTCTACTATTCTTCACAGGAAAATCAGCTTCAGATATCGGCTCCATCTTTTGTATGGCAGTGTTACATCTCTGTATAACCTGATAAGAAACATACCATGGATAATCAAGCGGCCATCCGTTAGGAGTCAAGTTGACAAAAGTCTCCATATATCCCCAACCGTCACCACCGTCCCAAGTTCCTCCACCTGCCTTGTAAGAGTCGTCAGAACGTAATGAACCAGACCACCAGAACGCAAATGGTGAATCCCAAGTCGGGATATCCGTCATTCTTGCATAAGCTGCCGTCACGAAACCTTCCATATCACTTGGTTTGCTCAGCAGATTTTCATCTAAAACTTGTTTAGGATTTACTTCCAAAAAGTCATCACAACTGTTTAACCCCAATATAGCGGTTAAAACCAATAATAACGATATAAACTTCTTCATTGTGTTTTTCTAATTAAAATGTAACATTAAGTCCGAAAGTCATTGTAAACGGAGTTAAATATCCATAGTCAGGCATTTCCGGATCGAAACTGGTATATTGGTCGGCTCCCCAGAATTTCTTCAGAGTAAATACATTTCTTGCTGAAGCATATACTCTTAAATTCTTCATCATCATCTTATCTGTGATTTTGCTTGGGAAAGTATAACCTAATTCTATATTTCTCAACTTCAAGTAAGAACCATCTTCTATGTAATAGGTAGACAATCTCTGTTCGTTATTGACAGTCGTATTCGTCATAGCCGGAATATCGGAATTCGGATTATCAAATGACCAAGCCTTCAGCAATCTGGTTGAATGGTTCTTTCCTGAGGGAACGGAACCTGATATACTCCAGAAGTCGCTTTCTTGTTTCCAGATGTTGTTTACCTGATTCCCGAAGACACCTTGGAAGAACAGATTCAAATCAAAATTGCGGTATTTGAAATCAAAAGTAAGTCCTCCGAAGAAGTCAGGATCTGTCGTACCAATGTATGTTCTGTCAGTCAGTTCATTGACTACTCCATCACCATCCAAATCCTTGTAACGGATTCGGCCTATTGCCTTTCCCGGTTGCTCTGCATGTCTGTCCACTTCTTCCTGTGTCTTGAATATACCATCTGCTACAAGACCGTAGAAGACATTGGGCGATCTGCCTATTACAAAGTCACGTATACCATCACCCGGATACTTATTAATTACGTTTGTAGGAAGTTCAACCAACTTAGTCTTGTAAGTTCCGATATTTGCTGAAATCGTGTACTGGAATGCAGCACCCGGAGCATTTCTAAGGCTAACTTCAAATTCAATTCCCTGATTATTCATACTTGCACCATTGATCCAAGGCTCACCACCTTCTCCCATAACTGCAATATAGGGAGTCTGAACAAGGATATCCTTTGTTTTCTTATAATAATAACCCAAAGAACCGGTAATACGCTGGTTCAGGAAACCAAAGTCAACAGCCAGATCAGTCTGTGTAGTAGTTTCCCACTTCAGGTCAGGATTTCCAATCCAAGTTCTGCTGTAACCAGAGTACAAAGGTCCCGTTTCATTACCCTGAATAGGATAGGAAGTACCGAAATAGTCTGTTGTAAACGGAGTAGTAGTATATCCTCTTGGCAAGCCTTGCACACTTCCGTTTGATCCCCAGCTGGCACGTAATTTAAGATCGGACAAGAAGCTGATATCTTCCATGAAAGCCTCATCCTTGATTCTCCAGCCGGCAGAGAAAGCCGGGAATGTAGCATAACGGTTATTTGCACCAAACAAAGAAGAACCATCACGACGTACAGTAGCAGAAAACAGATACTTCCCGTTATAAACATAGTTGGCTTTACCAAACAAAGAGAAATAAGTATATTCATCTGCCGAACTGCCAAGTTGGTATTTTGTTCCGGTAGTTACACCAAGGTGAGCAAAGTCTCTATCTTCCAGATAGATTCCTTCTCTTCTCGCAGAGAAACCTTCTTGAACATATCTTGTTGCTTCAGTACCCAATACAACATCCAGGCTATGCTTGCCGGTGCTCAGCGTGTACGACAAAGTATTAGTCCATACATAGCTCAGCGGATGTGACTGGTAACTACCTACATAATTCTCTCCATTACTATTTCTACCTCCTGTTTCAGACCAAACACCATCTACAGCACGATTATAAGCATTACCATAATCTACACCAAACTGAGTTCTTGCCGATATTCCTTTCCAGATATTCAAGTCAAGGAAAATATTACCGATAATCTTGACATAATTATTCACATTATCCTTGTTCATCGTCAACAGACGTACCGGATTACTGAAATCATCGAATCCGGCAGCTCCGGCCCATCCGCCATTCTCATCATAAACGGGAGCAGCAGGAGGATTAACCATTGCCCAGCGCGTTTCATTCTGATCTCTGTATTGCAAATAAGACACAGCCAGATTCTCACCAACTTTCAAATGATTCTTTATCAAGCTATATTCCGTATTGGCACGTATTGAATACTGTCTGAAGAATGTATATTTCTGTGTTCCCTGATTATCATAATATCCTAATGAGAACAAACTCTTAGACTTTTCCGTTCCATTGGAAATCGTTAACTGATGATTGGTTGAAATCGCTGTCTGATAGATTTCCTTCATCCAATCCGTGTCGGCTCCTCTTACTGTTTTATCAGCATTGAGGAATTCTGCTGTTTTCAGCCCATCCAATACAGCCATTCCATTGTTATCTCTATGCCATGTATATTCATAAGCCGGAGGCAATGCCATCGCCGAACCGTAAACTCTTTCATCGTATGCCTGTGCCTGGAAAGCAGCTCTACCATATTGTTCGGCATTCATCAATTGGGGTTTATTCAAGACAGTATTGATTGAAACACTACCATTGTACTCAATACTTGTTTTTCCCTCTTTTCCTTTCTTCGTTAGAACCAGGATTACACCACCGGAAGCTCTTGCTCCATAAATACTGGCTGAAGCAGCATCTTTCAAAACTTGGATAGACTCAATATCACTGGCATTTATATCCCGAAAATTAAGATTCTCGGTAGGCATACCGTCCAAAACAATCAAAGGTTTGACTCCTCCGGACAGAGAAGATAATCCTCTGATCTGAATAGTGGTCCCTTCTGCAGGATTACCGCCATTGGTCGTGATATGTACACCGGCAAGTTTACCCTGTAATGACTTCATAGCATTGGCAGATGCATTTTTCTTCAGATCATCCGAACCAGCCATTGCAACAGAACCAGTCAAGTCTGCTTTTCTTTGCGTCATATATCCTGTATACACTACAACCTCGGAAAGCATTGTAGCATCGCTCTTCATGACAACATCCAAAGATCTTAAACCCTTAACAGAATGCTCCTCTGTCCTCTGCCCGATATAAGAGAATACCAATACTGCATTATCAGAAGGTATCCTTATAGAATATTTTCCCTCTACATCAGTAGTTGTACCTATAGTGGTTCCTTTAACTACAACATTAACCCCAATAAGAGGCTCCCTGGTGCCTTCTTCTAAAACGGTTCCCTGTATGATTCTTTCTTGTTGAACCGATTCATTCACTCCCGGTACAGCAGTTACCGGAGGAAGATTATCCCCCGCATATACTGCTAACGATAGCATTGATGCCAATGCTATGAAACCATTCCTTTTACAGAAAATTCTCATAATACTTTGATTTAATAGTTAATAATAATTCATCGTGGTTTAAAATGATGAGTATACTCTACTTACCATCTTGGAATTTCTAAGTCATCTTTACTTGGCAGAGCAGGGAATTTTGCATGCGGCTCGGCCTGATACCAGAAAACAGTGGATGAAATATCCGACTTTTGATTATTATAACGACCGTCATGACGCCATCCCAAATCTTGTATAGTAACTTTCAAATCTTTGTCAAAGCGCACCGGATCCAAAATATGCCAACGGTACAAACCGAAAGAAGTAACTGCACGGTACAACCCGTCCGGACGAAGCACTTGATGCATACCGGCATAAGGAGTAGTAAATTCCTGATATTGATGAGTCTTCTGATTTTCAAAGTTATAAGACCCACAGAAATAATCTTCCGCTCCGGTTCCGCAGATTGTCGGGTATTCCTTATCACCATCCATATAGAACTTGATTTCACCTTCTCCCCACCAGCAATTATCATTCACACGCCAAGCCAGATAAGTACCAACATACTGGCCTTTACCTTTTACGCCATCAATCAGAGTATGCAGCGAACCCTGAGTCGGATTAGAACGACGGAACTGTGCATGGAAATATGCTTCATCCTCAGGAATATCAGTCAACGTATAATTAATCTGGTAGTACAAACGCATTTCTTCACTGGAGTTTATATTTTCCAATGTAATACGTGCTTTTTTGCGGAAAGGCATTTGCCAGTAGCAATTGAAAGCACTACCCGGATTTACGCAAACAGCCAATGAACTCAATTGCGCATATTCATTATAGGCACTACAGAAGAAGTCCCCTACCGGACATTCAACGGATGGTTCTTTTTCATCATCCCAATACATCCTGATAATGGAAAAGCGCCAGTTTCCAGTCGGTGTCATCCAGATTTGCTGGATAGCTCCAGGACCTTCAATTTCTGCAATCGTGATTGTTTCTCCGGGTTTTACAATGATAAACGGATTTACCTTCCAACCTTTACCTAAGTCCTTGGCCGCATGATGAGCATTTGCCACATTCCGTTGATCCTTGTCTCTGACCGGATCTGCCATGCCGCCTTTGCCCTTTTCACCCGTAAAGTTCTCAGGACTGATGGAGCGTGTCTTTGCATTGGACAGTCTCGACAGATTGCCCATACCCATATCCAATCCGTTGAATGAGTAGTTTTTTTGAGCATAAACACCCACGGTGACCATGCATAAGGCCACCAAAATAAAAGATTTGATTTTCATGATTTGAATAGATTAATGGTTTGTATAATTAATAATTTCAGCAAACTTTGCCAGTTCAAGATATTTCTTGTAGAGTTTCTCGTAAACGAGGGAACGTTTCTTATCCGGCTGATATTCAGCTTCTATATCCGAGCCCATGTGTTTCGTAGCCTCACTGATATCCGGATATATCCCCGCAGCAACAGCCGCAAACATGGCTGCCCCCAGAGCGCAGGTCTGTTCCGAACGGACTACACGGATAGGCATATCCAGCACATCTGCCAGTGTCTGCATCACGAAAGGAGCTTTCTTGCTGATGCCTCCGATGGCATTGACGGAGTCGATACGCAACCCCTGTCCTTTCATGTGTTCAACGATACGGCGGGAACCGAAAGCAGTAGCTTCAACCAGTGCCCGGAAAACTTCCGGTGCGGTGCTGCCCAGAGTAAGGCCTGCAATGGCTCCTTTCACATTCTGGTCGGCATCAGGAGTACGTCGGCCGTTCATCCAGTCCAAAGCGACAACACTGTCTTCCGAGGGTTCCACAGCCTGGGCTTCACGGGTCAGTTCGACCAACATGCCATCCAATACTTTCTGCTTCTCCTCACCGTCAGGGATGTTTTTCAGCGGCCATGCCAGCATTTTCTTGAACCAGGCGTAGATATCTCCGAAAGCTGACTGCCCGGCTTCAAAGCCGATGAATCCCGGCAGTACCGATCCATCCACCTGGCCGCAGATTCCCTTGATACAACGGTTGCCGATCTCAGTTTTCTCCGCTACCATGATGTCGCAGGTAGAAGTCCCGATGATGCGCGTCAATACCCCTGGTGCTACCGAAGCCCCTACGGCACCCATATGTGCGTCCAGTGCTCCTACGGCTACGGCAATACCTTCGGGCAGTCCGAGCTTCTCTGCCCATTCAGCAGTAAGTGTACCCGCTACGGTATCGCTGGTATGCGTCTGCGTGAAGAGATGCGGCAGCATTTCGGCAAGAGACGGATTAAGTTCCGAGAGAACTCTAGTACAAAGAAGCCTTAAATTTGCTTTATAATTCGTAGTGATACTGCTATGAAAGGTTAGCCCAGAAGCAGTAGAAGAAGATAATTCAAAGAGAAAATGCATAAAAAACAAGCAGTAGAAATAAGGTATCTATTTCCACTGCTTATCTATTTTTATTTGCCCGGGGCTAATTTATCCGTCAAACAATAAAATGAAGTATACAAAATCCGATAAATAGAACAATTCTATCCGGTTCTTACCTCCTACCTACCCGGTTCTTACCCGACTCTTACCTGGTTCTTGTATTTTCCCTCTCTATAAACAAGAAGAAAACAGGGAGCAGGTAAGAGTTAGAAGAGTTTTAGACCAAAAGGTGAACCGTTTTACATACCGGTTTTATCGGGTTATCTTGTTTATTAACTCCTCCGGTGAAAGAGGTGTGATACCGAAGATGAAACTTTGGCCGGAACGGAAGGGCTCAGTCAATTCAAAGTTCTCATAGGCAATGCCACCGGGTATCGGAGATTTGCTTGCCCAATATGTATAACGTCCGTTCACAACTCCTTCCAACTCATTGCTCGGCTTAGGACAATACCAATACTGCGTTGCCTTTTTACCGGTATATTTCCAATGTGTATCTGTGTCTTCCGAGTAAACGGCTTTCGTTGGGGCCTTTTCGTCAGGAGAAGCTATAAACCATGCACCGCCATTCTTATCTTTTATCATTTCGGATAGGGAGGTATGGTCATGTTCCGTAAAATTAGAATCTTTGTAGTTTGGCCATAGCTGACCGGCTTCTTTAGTTTTACCGTTTGCAAGATGCAATGTCCTGAGTCGCGCTTTATTCCCCATAGTGGCTGTGAGTATAAAACGATTTAGCTCATCAGACTCTTCTGTACTATATGTAGTCAACTCAAATTCGTAAGGCTTCCCTGCGGTGAATCTGATCCGAACATAGACATCTGCGCCATTATCAAACGTTTCGCAAAAGAAATAGACGGTCAATGTTTCGACTCCATTCTCACTGGCCACTACTCCACGTGCCGGATAGTACTGGTCTGGAAATGAAGGCGCTTCTGCAGTATTTCCACTCCAAAAGCGTTTTCCGCGAACATCATCCAGCTTACTCCATTCCAATTCTGATAATCCTCTGTTGTTTTTCGCTTTGTCTACCGGTTCAAAAGCGATGAAATTGGTTACAACGAATTCATCGTGTTTTAAATAAGGTGTATAAATACGGATAAGCCCTCGTGGACCGCCAAGTGGTGCAATTCCTATCCGGATGCCATCCACAAATCCCCAGACGGGTTGTGCTTTCGTGTTTTGGGCAGGCTGTAGCCATATTCCATTTTTCTCCGGAGTTGCTAAACTTTCCGGGGCGATTTGCAAATTCGTCTGTCCATAGCAGTAATGCATTGTACATGCAAAAAATAAAAGTGTAAATAGAATCTTGGTTTTCATGGTTTTAAGATTTTAAAATTGTTTTTTTCTATCATTTATGGTAGTTCATACTGCTCTCAGCATGATTTCATGCTGCAAATATAAAAATGTTATAACGAATTAGCAAAATAATTTGCAGATTTAATTTTTATGTTTATATTTGCATCGTGATAATACGATAAGTGCTACAATTTCAAGACGTAACCTGAAAGTATGATACTATTATATAGCAAAAACGTTATACCAAACATATGTCATCATTAAAAAAAATATCGCTAAAGGATATCGCTGAGGCTGCAGGAGTTTCAACGGCATTGGTTTCATTTGTCTTGAATGGCAAGAAGAAGGAATATCGCGTAGGAGAGGAAACTGCCCAACGGATAATGAAAATTGCCAATGAGATGAATTACCAGCCTAATCTTGCCGCTAAGAGTCTCCGCAGCGGTAAAACGAAAACAATAGGTTTGGTAGTTTCCGATATATCCAACCCGTTCTTTTCTCAACTGGCCCGCGTATTGGAAGATGAAGCTACCAAGCGTGGCTACACCGTGCTCTTCGGCAGTTCGGATGAGGATACGGATAAGATGAACCGCGTTGTGAGTAACCTTATTAATAAAGGTGTAGACGGATTGATGATTGTGCCTTGTGAAAACTCTGAAAAGTCTATTGCTTCACTCGTAAACAATAATATCCCTATTGTTTTATTCGACCGTTACTTTCCCGAAATTAATGTCAGTTATGTAGCCTTGAATAACTTTAATGCTGCTTATATTTCAACCAAATATCTTTTGGATGCCGGTTATAATGCTCCTTGCATGGTAGCCTATGATATTAACCTTATTCACATGAAGGAGCGTATTCGCGGTTATAAGAAAGCGATGGAGAATGCCGGTAAGAAGAATCTGATTAATGTAGCTTTCCTGAAGCAGGATACTCCCAGGAAATCGGCGGATCGCTTGCTTCCTAAGATGATTGATGCCGGTGTGGATGCCTTCCTCTTTGGAACCAATATGATTTCGTTGGCTTGCTTGTACACCATAAAAGATATGGGAGAAGAAGTTATCAGTAAAATTGGCTTGGCTGGTTTTGACGGCAATCCGGTTTTCGATTTTCTTAGTATACCTATATCCTATATTCAGCAACCTATAGATGTTTTAGTGCAAAAAGCACTTGCAATTCTGATAGATAATATAGCCAATGGCAATACTGTGCAGTCAGTACTTGCTGAAGGAGAATTTATTGAAATGGCTCCTTAGGAGAGTCATTTTTTTTATATAATTGCTTAATCGATTTAGTTAATTTATAGTATTAATCCAAATAAATCAGTTTAAACCATGAAAAACTCAAGATTGATCGGTGGAAAGCCGAAAATTGGTATCAGACCTATTATTGATGGTCGTAGAGGAGGTATCCGTGAATCATTGGAAGAGATGACAATGACCATGGCTCATAAAGTAGCAGAGCTTTATTCCTCAGTTTTGCGTCACAGTGACGGTACTCCCGTGGAGTGTGTTATTGCAGATACAACCATTGGTGGAGTAGCTGAAGCTGCTATGGCAGCTGAGAAATTCCGTAATAGTGGAGTCGGTGTAGTGCTCTCTGTAACTCCTTGCTGGTGTTATGGATTCGAGACTATCGACATGGATGGAGAGATGCCGAAAGCTATTTGGGGCTTTAACGGCACAGAACGTCCGGGAGCTGTTTATCTGGCTTCTGCGTTGGCTGGTCATACTCAAAAAGGGCTGCCTACTTTTGGCATTTACGGAAGGGATGTACAGGAAGTGACCAATATGGAAATTCCTGAGGACGTAAAAGAAAAACTGTTGCGCTTTGCCCGTGCCGGTATAGCAGTGGCTACAATGAAAGGCAAATCTTATCTTTCAATCGGTAGCGTGTCTATGGGTATTGCAGGTTCTATTCCTAATCCGGATTTCTTTCAGGAATATCTGGGTATGCGTAATGAGTATGTAGACGCCAGTGAGATTGAACGTCGCGTTCAGTTGGGCATCTATGACCATGAAGAGTTTGAACGTGCCATGGCATGGACGGAAAAGTATTGCAAGAGCAATGAAGGCGCCGATTTTAACCCCGAACACCTGGTGTATTCTCGTGAAGAGAAAGATGCACGCTGGGAATATGTGGTAAAAATGACCCTGATTTTCCGTGATATGATGATTGGCAATCCTAAACTGGCCGAAATGGGCTTTAAGGAAGAAGCAATGGGACACAATGCAATTGCTGCAGGTTTCCAGGGACAACGCCAATGGACGGACTATAAGCCGGATGGTGACTTCTCAGAAGCTATTCTGAATACTTCTTTCGACTGGAATGGCATCCGCGAAGCATTTACTTTTGCTACAGAGAATGATACATTGAACTGTACCTCTATGTTGTTTGGCCATCTGCTGACAAATACGGCACAGATCTTTGCAGATGTACGCACTTACTGGAGTCCGAATGCAGTGGAACGTGTGACGGGCAAAAAATTGGAAGGCAAAGCAGCAAACGGTTTCATTCATCTTATCAACTCAGGTTCTTGTACACTGGATGGTACGGGCTGCCAGACACGTGACGGCAAACCGGTTATGAAACCTTTCTGGGAAATTACGGAAGAAGAAGCAGAAGCTTGTTTGGCAGTTACTAAATGGCATCCGGCCAGCCGCGAATATATGCGTGGTGGCGGTTATTCTTCTCAGTTCCTGACTCGTGGTGAAATGCCTGTAACAATGTGCCGTTTAAATCTTGTAAAAGGTCAGGGACCGGTATTGCAGATTGCCGAAGGTTGGACAGTAAACTTGGATGAAGATGTGTTCAAGGCAATCAATGAGCGTACCGACCGCACATGGCCTTCTACTTTCTTTGCTCCGCGCCTGACGGGTAAGGGGTATTTCCGTGATGTATATACCGTTATGAATAATTGGGGTGCCAACCATGGTGCCATCGGTTATGGTCATACGGGTGCCGATTTGATTACTCTGGCTTCTATGCTCCGTATTCCGGTATGCATGCACAATGTTCCTGAGGAGAATATTTTCCGCCCCAGCGCATGGTCTGCTTTCGGTGAAGACATGGAAGGCAGTGACTACAGAGCTTGCAATAATTATGGACCTCTCTATAAATAAAATACACAAGCCTTATGTTGAAATCAACCAAACTGAAAAACACTCTGCTGGTAGGTGCAACTACAATACTTGTATCATGCGGCGGACAAAAAGAAATAAAAATGGGAAGTTATGCTTATGATGCCAAGTTCTTGAACGACAATGGCATTGAATATACCGAACTGGTATCTGCTGATGGAAACTCTAAAGTGATGATTATTCCGGCATGGCAGGGTCGTGTTATGACTACTTCTGCTTCCGGCGATGAAGGCGACAGCTATGGCTGGATTAATTACCGTTTCATAAAAGAGGGTAAAGTCAGTTCTCAATTTAATCCGGTAGGGGGTGAGGAACGCTTCTGGCTTGGTCCTGAGGGTGGTCCGTTCTCGCTCTACTTCAAGGAAGGACAGGAACAAGTTTATGATAATTGGGTAGTTCCTGCAGTACTCGATACGGAAGCTTTTGAAATCAAGTCGCAAAATAAGAGCAGTATCCGTTTTGCAAAAGACACTCGTTTGGCAAATGCTTCCGGTACAACTTTTGACATGAACATCGACCGTACTGTATCCTTGATGGATGCTGATGAAGTAGCTTCAGACTTTGGCATCCGACTTTCAGAGGATATGAAGATCGTAGCTTATAAGAGTGAGAATAAGATTACCAATACGGGTGATCAGACATGGACAAAGGAGGGAGGTCTTGTATCTGTATGGATGCTTGGTTGTTTCAATCCTACCCCGACTACTACGGTATTCATCCCTTATAAGCAAGATGCGGAAGGTACAATTGTGAACGATGAGTATTTCGGCAAAATTCCTGCCGACAGATTGATTAAAGAAGATGGAATTATCTACTTTAAAATTGATGGACTTTACCGTTCTAAACTAGGATTGCCGGCTTCGCGTGCTACGGATTTATGCGGAAGTTATGATTCTTCGAAAGGCGTGCTGACCATCTTGTGGTGCAATCTTCCCAAGACTCCTTCGACTTACGTGAACGGGCAATGGGGACCTCAGGAAGATCCATTTGCCGGTGATGTAATCAACTCTTATAACGACGGTCCGGTAGAAGACGGTTCGATAATGGGGCCTTTCTACGAAATAGAAACATCTTCTCCCGGTGCGGAGCTTGCTCCCGGTGCATCATTGGTTCACTCACAAAAGGTAATCCATATACAAGGCAAAGACGAGCAACTGGCTCCTATAGTACAGGAATTGTTCGGAGCAGATTTGAATGTAATCAAAACAAAATTTCAATAGGGTAACTATATAATTAAGAGAATTCATATGGAATCGAATAAAATAATACCAAAAGGAATACTCTTCCCATTCATTCTGCTCACCACACTGTTCTTTGCCTGGGCTGTGCCGAATAATCTGACGGATACGATGCTTGCTGCATTCAAACGCATCATGAGCATGAGTGATTCGAAGACAGCCTGGATACAAGTTGTGTGCTATTTGTTGGGATATGGATGTTGTGCTGTTCCCGGTGCCTTATTCATCAAAAGGTACACTTACAAATCGGGTGTAATGCTGGGACTTGGGCTATATGCATTTGGAGCTTTGTTGTTCTATCCGGCAATGCTTAGTTCGGAGGTGAATGTTGAATTTAGCTTCTTTATGTATCTGCTGGCAATCTTTGTTCTTTTTGCCGGACTCTCGGTTTTGGAGACATCTACTAATTCCTATGTACTGGCAATCGGTCCTGAAAGTTCTGCTACACGCCGTTTGAACTTGTCGCAGGCATTCAATCCGTTTGGAGCAATCACGGGAGTGGTAATCAGTCAGATTTTTATTCTCTCACAACTGAATGGAATGACGGCAGCAGAACGTGCCCAACTTCCGGTAGGAGAACTGGCTGCCATTCAAGGGCAAGAACTGAGTGCTGTTACTACTGCTTATGTCATACTTGGCTTGGTGATGGTGGTTCTGTTGCTTGCCATCAGACTGACTAAAATGCCAAATCTCCGTGAAAGTGGAGAAAAGATTGAGTTTGGTGCTACGCTTCGCCGGCTTGTGAAAAACAAAAATTATGTGTGGGGTGTAGTTGCACAATTCTTCTATGTCGGTGCTCAGATTGCTGTATGGTCTTTTGTCATTCGCTATGCTATGCAACAATTAAACTTTGACGGTGTATTGGCTTCTTTAGGAAATTCTGCTTCTGCAGATGCCGTTGTCAATGCATTGCGCAATGTAGAACCGGTGGCTGCTGCATTCTATAATTGCTGTGAATGGCTGGGATTGAATGATTTATTGCCGCGTACTGCCGAGCAAGCTGCTGCTACTTATTACATCATGTCACTCATTCTTTTTGTATTCATGAGATTTGCATGTACGGGAATGATGAAGTATGTGAAGGCTTATAAGCTTCTGATAGGTCTTGCCATTCTTGCCGTAATGTGCTGTTTGGGCGCAATGTTTGGTAAAGGTAGTTTCGGAGTCTATTGCCTGATGGGTATTTCCGGTTGTATGTCGTTGATGTTCCCGACTATTTATGGTTTCGGACTTACCGGGCTTGGTGAGGATACTAAGATTGGCGGTTCATTTATGGTAATGGCTATTGCAGGCGCTGCTGTTCTGACTCAGATTCAAGGTATTGTTTCCGACCAGACGGGTAGTATTATGGCGGCTTATGTTGTTCCGGCTATTGCTTTTGCGGTAATTGCCTACTATGGATATTTCATTGCAAGGAAACAAGAGATGACTATCGAATAAAGATTTGGACTATGGAATCAAATAAGAAATACGTTATCGGTCTTGATTTTGGTACAGATTCTTGCCGTGCACTGGTAGTGGATGTGCGCAATGGTCATGAAATGGCTACGGGGGTAAGTTTTTACCCCCGTTGGAAAGCCGGGCTTTATTGTGATGCACACAGTAACCGCTATCGTCAGCATCCATTGGATTATATTGAATCTATGACAGAGGCTGTGCATGTAGCTTTATCCAATTTGGCAGATGGAGAAGTGGCTTCAGTATGCGGACTATGCTTTGATACTACCGGCAGTACTCCTGCTCTGACCGATTCTGAGGGAATGCCATTAGCGCTGCAGCCTGAATTCTCTGAAGAACCGGATGCCATGTTCATTCTTTGGAAAGACCATACGGCAGTTCGTGAGGCTGAACAGATCAATGCACTGATCAAAGAGCGTAATCTCAATTATTTGCTTTACGAAGGAGGCACTTATTCTTCAGAATGGGTGTGGTCGAAAATATTGCATGTCATCAATACGAACGTCGCAATAAAGAATGCTGCTTATGCCTGGGTGGAACACTGTGATTGGATGACGGGGCTGGTTACGGGTAATACTAAGCCTGAACAAATTTTCCGTAGCCGTTGTGCCGCTGGCCATAAAGCAATGTGGCATGAAAGCTGGGGGCTTCCTTGCGCTGAAGTTCTCTCGGAACTTAATCCGTCACTTGCCGAAATGCTGCCGCATCTCTTCACGCAGACGCATACCAGCGATACCGTAGCGGGTACACTTACTGCTGAATGGGCAGGGAAGCTCGGACTGCCCGAAGGTATTGCTGTAGCCGTAGGAGCACTGGACGCACATATGGGTGCCGTAGGGGCTTCGGTAGCACCAGGGGTATTGACGCGTATCATCGGGACTTCTACCTGCGACATCATGGTGGCGGAGAAAACTGAGATCGCAGGCCGTTGTATCAAGGGAATCTGCGGCCAGGTGGATGGATCGGTACTGCCGGGATTCATCGGCTTCGAAGCCGGGCAGTCGGCTTTTGGAGACATCTACGCCTGGTTCAAGAAAATGCTGGCATGGCCGCTGAAAAACATCCCTGACGGTGAGGAGAAGCAGAAAGTATTGGATGGCATGCTGGTCGAACTGACCCGTGAAGCCCAGGCTGTGGAACCCTCGGAAGACAGTGTTGTCGCTTTGGACTGGATGAACGGCCGACGTACTCCTGATGCCGACCAGAATGTGAAAGGAGCCATTGCAGGCCTTACTCTGGGCAGCACCGCACCGGAAGTTTTCCGGGCACTGGTTGAAGCTACTGCTTTCGGTTCCCGCCGTATCGTTGAACACATGAAAAGACAGGGATTGCGTATCGACTCCGTCAATGCCATCGGAGGCATCAGCAAGAAAGCTCCTTTCGTGATGCAGACACTGGCAGATGTGCTGGATATGCCTATCCGTGTAGTCCGTTCGGAACAGACCTGCGCTCTGGGGGCAGCCATGTTTGCGGCTGTTGCTGCGGGGATATATCCGGATATCAGTGAGGCTACGAAACACATGGGCTCGGATATAGAAGCTGAATATCAACCGGATAAGAAACGTTCCCTCGTTTACGAGAAACTCTACAAGAAATATCTTGAACTAACTGATTTCACAAAATAAAAATGTTTTCAAATTTAATCCAAAAAACATCTAATATGAAGAAGATCCTAACTTTAGGAGTTATCACCCTACTCTTATTGAATTCTTGTCAAAATCAAGAAGCCAACAAAGCACAAAAAAGTGAATATAGCAAAGAGTATAAAGGAGATGACCTAAATCGTATAGCATTCCCTATCGGTGGAATGGGTGCCGGCATGTTTTGCTTGGAAGGAACTGGTGCTATATCAAATATGTCAATCAGACACCAACCCAATATTTTTAATGAACCTTGTATGTTTGCCGCTATACATGTAAAAGGCTACCAAAATGGCTCTAAAGTATTGGAAGGTCCTGTACCTGACCGTAAAAAGTTTGGCGGTCCAGAATCTGCTTTAGGTGGGCCTCTCACCTCTTGGGGATTGCCTCGTTTTGAAAATGCAAGTTTCAGTTCTCGTTTTCCCTTTGCAACTATTCGCTTAGCAGACAAAGATATTCCTCTGAACGTTGAATTAAAAGGATGGAGTCCATTCATTCCAACTGACCAGGATAATTCCAGTTTGCCGGTAGGAGCTCTCGAATATACCTTTACTAATACATCAGACCAAGATATAGAGGCTATTTTTTCTTATAACACACGTAACTTTATGGCTATGCATGGAGCCCCCCAATCTATTCGGGCAATAAAGAACGGCTTTACTTTATCGCAAGCAGCTTCAGAGAAAGAAAAACATCTGAAAGGTGATTTTGCAATCTATACAGATATAGATGATACAAAAGTAAATCATTGTTGGTTCCGTGGCGGATGGTGGGATCCTCTAACAATGGCCTGGAATGCTATAGCTGACGGCAATATAGTAGAAAATACCCCTATACAAGGGGAAGCTCCGGGAGCATCTCTATATGTACCTTTCAAAATAAAAGCTGGTGATACATACTCTATTCGCCTACACATGGCTTGGTATGTTCCCGATTCAAACATTCGCATTGGTAATGATGCAGTTGCTGAAAATGAAAAATCGACAGAATGTCCTACCGTACCTCAGATGGAAACTCCATATTATTATCGTCCTTGGTATAGTACTCGCTTCGCCAATATTGACGAAGTAGCAGAATATTGGTCAACACAGTATGATAAACTCAGAAGTGAAACCGAATTGTTCACAAATAGTTTCTATAATACAACTTTACCGGCAGAAGTCATTGATGCCGTTAGTTCCAACCTTTCTATTCTAAAATCACCAACTGTCATGCGCCAGCACGACGGTCGCCTATGGAACTATGAAGGATGTGGAGATACCTGGGGTTCATGCCACGGTTCATGCACACATGTATGGAACTATGCACAAGCTATTCCTCATCTATTCCCTGCAATGGAAAGAACATTACGTGAAAGCGAATTCTTTATAAGCCAAAATAAAGAAGGGCATCAAATGTTCAGAACAAATATTCCTATCCGTGCCGTAAAACATGATTTCCATGCAGCAGCAGACGGTCAATTGGGAGGTATTATCAAAATTTATCGTGATTGGAGAATTAGTGGAGATACAAACTGGTTACGCATGATGTATCCTCAAGTAAAACAAAGCCTTGATTATTGTATCAGCACTTGGGATCCGCGTCATGCAGGTGCTTTGGAAGAACCACATCATAACACCTATGATATAGAATTCTGGGGTGCAGATGGTATGTGTACCAGTTTTTATGCAGCTGCTTTGCAAAGTATCGTGCAAATGGGTAAAGCCTTAAATGAAAACATTTCCCAATACGAATCTCTGTTGACAAAAAGTAAAGATTATATGGAAAACAAGTTATATGATGGCGAATACTTCATTCAAAACATCCAATGGCAAGGTCTGCAATCACCAGATCCGATAGCTATAGCAGAAAAGAATTGGAACAGTGACTATTCAGAAGAAGCACGTGCCATTCTTTTGAAAGAAGGTCCTAAATACCAATATGGTAAGGGATGTCTTTCCGACGGTATCATAGGTTGCTGGATGTCTTTAGTTGCAGGAATGAAAGAACCTATTGATAAAGCGAAAGTAAAAAGTCATTTGAACTCTATCTACAAATACAATTTACGAAAAGATTTAAGCGATCATGCCAATCCACAGCGACCTACCTACGGACTGGGTAAAGATGGTGGAGTACTACTATGCACTTGGCCCAAAGGTGGCAAGCTAAGTCTTCCTTTCGTATATAGTGATGAAGTATGGACAGGCATTGAATATCAAGTAGCTGCCCACCTAATATTCGAAGGTGAAGTAGAAAAAGGTTTGGATATTGTTCGTACCGTACGTAAACGTTACGACGGTAAAGTGCGGAATCCTTTCAATGAATATGAATGTGGAGGTTGGTATGCACGTGCTTTGTCAAGTTACAGCTTGCTTCAAGCATTAACCGGGGTACGCTACGATGCAGTAGACAAAACTCTATTCATAGACTCTAAGATTGGCGATGACTTTAAAACATTCCTGTCTACAAATACTGGATTCGGTACGATCGAAATGCAAAAAGGGAAACCTATTATCAGCGTTGCATATGGTAATATCGATTTAAAATCTTGCATTGTTTCCGGTAATCAAACAAATTTTGAATATCAGGACTAAGCAGATCATCAATATCTAAATTTTAAGATAATAAAGATTGTTTTCAGCTATTTCTAAACTACAAAAAACAGATTTTATGAAACGAATTAAATTGCTAACTATTTCGTGTTTAATGTCTTTTTCTCTACCCTCTTTTGCCCAATATTCATCAGATCACAAAGTATCTTTGGATAAAGGCGATATACTGTCATTCGTAGGGAATAAAGAAAGTAAAGGTGAAAGAAAGGTATACAAAGGTGATGAACTCACTACAATTGGTATGCCTGTGGGTGGTATTTGTGCCGGACAACTATATGTCCGTGGCGACGGTACATTGGCAAACTGGTGGATTGCAAACAATGCTTATAATACGGGGTATGGCATTGATTGGTTATTAAATTTCGATACACCATTAGGACCTTGGAAAGTTTGCTATCAAACGTTTGAACCTATGAGCTACATCGACCAAGGATTTAAAATTACAGTAAATGACGGTGATAAAACGATAACAAAAGAACTAAATAAAAAAGATTTTGATGATATTTCCTTCATTGGCGAATATCCAATTGCTTTTGTTGAATATGCTCAGAAGAAACAGGAGTTACCCGTTAAGGTTTCTGCAGAATTCTATTCACCATTCATTCCACTGGATGCCAAGAAGTCTGCTACTCCAGCCACAATAATGAAATATACCGTAAAAAATACATCAAACAAAAAAGTTACTGCCAATTTGGAAGGCTGGATGCAGAATCTGGTGTGCATAGACCTAAAGGGGCGCGCAGATGGAATGCTACAGAACAAGGTAATTGACAATAATGGCTGGAAATCTGTCTACATGGATATGAGAGTGAACAATCTTCCTGTGAAAACTGCTGGCAAAAACCGTAAATATGAAGTATTTGATAACTTTGAGTCCGGAAATTACAATCGTTGGAAGGTAGAAGGGAATGCTTTTGGCAGAAAACCTGCTCCCGGCGAACAATGTAACCAAAATAACTTTGGTGGCAACTATGGTAGTTTCCTTGCAAATTCTTATACAAATTACGACAAACCTACCGGTAAACTGACTTCCAAAGCGTTTACAATTAAAAACAAATATATCTCGTTCAATATTGCAGGTGGTGCTCATCCGGGAAAGACTTGTATAAACTTGGTCGTTGACGGAAAGATAGTAATGTCTGCAACCGGCAACAATAATGAAGATTTCCTTCCACGCAACTGGGACGTATCCGAATACAAAGGAAAAAAGGCATATTTAGAAATTATAGATGCCGTTGACGGAGATTGGGGACATATCAGTGTGGATAATATAGAGTTTTCCAACTCTCCGGTAGATGCCCCTACCATCACTATAGACAAGTCACATGCTTACTTCGGTAACTTGGCTTTATCTGTTTTTGACAATAATGCAACCGGAACAGCAGATGATTCGAAAAATGGTTTAGAATATGCAGAAGCAGAACTCGGTAAAAAATTAAATGGAGCATTAACTTCATCCATGACTCTGCAACCAGGAGAATCCAAAGAAGTTATTTTCGTACTTTCTTGGTATTTCCCCAACCGTCCTTTGAGCTATAAGGGATCTGAATGGAATAAACCATTGCCTCCTAACAGCCCGGCTATCGGCAATATGTATGCCAACTGGTATAACTCCTCCTTGGATGTAGCAGATCAACTACATAAAAACTATACTGAGTTATCCCAAAAGACACATGATTTTCACGATACATATTACAATCAGACAACTTTACCATACTGGCTTATACAACGCATCATGATGCCTATCTCTACATTGGCAACTGAGACTTGTCAATGGTGGGCCACTGATAAATTCTGGGCATGGGAAGGCGTCGGTTCTTGCGAGGGAACTTGTACACACGTCTGGGGCTATGCACAAGCAATGGCAGCTCTATTCCCGGAATTGGAACGTAATCTGCGCGAAAGAACCGACTACAGTGTATCTCTCCAAGAAGATGGAGGTATTTTATCACGCAACGGAGAACACGGTATTCTGATTGACGGTCATGCAAGTGTTATTTTACGTATGTATCGTGAACATTTGATGTCCAAAGATAATTTCTTCTTAGCAAGAAATTGGGATAAGATCAAACGTTCCATCCAATATATAATCCGGGAAGACGGAAATGAAGACGGTCTGATTGTTAAAACACAGCCAAATACTTATGACATCTCGTTTAACGGTGCCAATACATACGTAGGTGGACTTTATCTGGCAGCCTTGAGAGCGGGCGAAAAGATGGCTTATATCATGAAAGACACTACAGCTGCCAATTATTATAAAAAGATATATACAGCAGGTAGCAAAAACACTATGGATCGTTTATGGAATGGCGAATATTTCTTCCAAGATGTAGATGAGAAAGAATATCCCAAATACCAATATGGAAAAGGTTGCCTGAGCGACCAACTCTTTGGACAAACATGGGCTTCCCTCTATCGCCTGGGCGATATTTATCCGACGGATGCTATCAACAAGGCACTACAATCCATCTGGAAGTTCAACTGGACCAATGATGTAAAAGCCCAAAGTGAAGCTCATCTTCCCGAAAGATACTACGCACATGCCGGAGAACCCGGATTATTTATCTGCACCTGGCCGTACAGCAAGCATCCGGGTGAGGACGGTGTAAGATATCGTGATGAGGTGTGGACAGGTATTGAATATCAAGTTGCCACTGAAATGATTGAGCGTAATATGATTGACGAAGGTCTGGCCATCGTAAAAGGTATCCACTCACGCTATGATGGCAAAAAACATAACCCATGGAATGAAATAGAATGTGGTGACCACTATGCACGCGCTATGGCATCTTATGGAGTACTACAGGCTGTACAAGGGTATTGGTATGATGGTCCGAAGGGAATTATGGGATTTGATCCCAAAATTGAGAAGAATAACATAACCGGATTCTTCAATGCCGCCGAAAGCTGGGGAAATATCTCACAAATTCGGAAAAACGGAAAACAGATTAACAGCATAGAGGTAAAATACGGTCGTTTATATCTTGATAAACTACAAGTCTCCTTATCCGATGGTATGAATGCCAATAACATAAAAGCTTCTTTGAATGGGCAGACAATTCCTGCCAGTAAAACAAATACAGATGGTTATACTGAAGTTTTATTGAATGGCTTACAAATGCGTCTAGGAGATAAACTACAAATAATTTTTGAATAAAGCATATATTCCTCAAATGGCATCTTAAAAATTTAGCAGAGATGCCATTTGGGAGTACACTGCCTAAATAAATACAATATATTTTTTTGTTACATTAAATCAACTAATTATGAAATCAGCATGTAAAAACAGATGCTTAGCAGCAATTTTGCTTGCAATCTGCTTGATAGTGGCAACACCACTATGGGCACAACAAAAAGTAGTACATGGCATAGTTGAGGATTTTGAAGGTAATCCTATGCCTGGTGTTTCAGTGATGGTAGAAGGAACAACTACTGGAACAATCTCAGATGTGGACGGTAAATATGAAATTACTGTCCCAACTGGGAAAAAGTTAGTATTCTCCTTTATTGGAATGAAATCGGAAAAAGTAGAAGTAGGAGGAAAATCAGTTCTGAACATTAAATTGAAAGAAGATGCCGTAATGCTTCAGGAAGTGGTAGCAATTGGATATGGTACAAAAACCAGAGCCACCACAACCGGTGCGGTTGATTTGGTTAACTCTGATAAACTTACGAACAAGCCATTGACCAATACAGCCGAACTTTTGCAAGGTGTTGTTCCTGGTATGGAAATCAGAAGAACAAATCAAGGCAAAGTTGGCGAAGAAGGTTATGATATCCGGCTTAGAGGGGTAACATCCCGTTCAGATCCAGGTATTTTAGTAGTTGTAGATGGTATTCCATACAGTGATAACAATGCCGATGCACTGAATAAGATTAATCCGCAAGATATTGAGAATATTACCATCTTAAAGGATGCACAAGCAGCAATCTATGGTGCACGTGCAGCTGGTGGCGTTTTATTGGTTACTACCAAAAAAGGTAAAACAGAGAAGCCAACTATTAGTTATACCGGTAACTTTAATTTCAACGCTCCTGCCAGTGTTCCTCAAAAAGTAAACGTATTGCAACATATTGAAATGATGGGTGAATTGTATGCTAATGATGGTATATCAAATCACTTTTTCACCCATCTGCTTCCTTATGTAGATACTGCAGACATCTACTCCAAGAATCCGGAAGTTGTTAAAGGACCGTTTGGTGATACACCCGACTTAGTATTAGGCTGGCACGACTGGTGGAATGAAATGTATGGAACAGCTTTTGATCAATCCCATAACTTGTCAATTTCAGGCAGTTCGGCAAAGTCGAATTACTATGCTTCTATCGGTTATTTGGATCAGGGATCTATGTTCAATTATGGAGAGCACAACAATAAAAAATATTGGGGACGCTTTAAATACGAATATAACTTGAATAAGTACATTAAATTGCGCTCTAATGTATATGTGGGTCGTAAAAAAGTAACAGAGCCTTACGATATTAATCAATTAGCATGGTTGACATACTGGACTTGGAACTGTCAGCCTACTTTTAATCCTCAGGGACAATATTATGGCTCAGGTGGTTTCGGTAATCCCATTGCCTTTGCAGAACATACCGGTAACAAATGGAAGACTTACTATTCTTACTACACTCAGTTAGGTTTTGACATTACACCAATCAAAAACTTGACTATCACAGGCGATATGTCATTGAACTATGACATCAGCGATGAAAAATATTATCGCAAAAGACACCAAACCTATCACTGGGATGGTTCTTTGAACTATGATGTTATTGATTATTGGTATAGTGGAAAGACAAAAACAGAATCTCTCTACAACAGAAATGAACATATCGTTACATCTTTGCATGCAAACTATGATTTCAAAATCAAAGATCAACACATGTTCAATGCCATGTTCGGTGCTTCTCACGAAGAATTTGACGGCAGAGGGTTTAATGCTTATCGTTATGACTTGATAACTGACGAATTGCCCGTATTAGGCTTAGGAGATTCAGAACAACAGTATAATGGTGAATATGGTAATGGATGGGCTATTACATCTATTTTTGGCCGTTTAAGCTATAATTGGGATAATCGTGTTTTTGTAGAAGCAACCTACCGTAATGACGGTTCTTCTAAATTTGCCAAAGGACATAAATGGGAAGATTTCTGGGGAGCATCAGGCTCATGGATTATCTCTAACGAAAACTTCTTTACTCCGGTCAGAGATTATCTGAACCATTTGAAAGTTAGACTTTCCTGGGGACAGTTGGGTAACCAAGCTGGCATCGGATTGTACGACCACTATCAATATATCAATATTGGCGGAACATATCCATTTGGTAATTCTAACAATCCATTAAAAGTACCGAATGCTTCTTTGGGAGCCATGCCTGCAGTAGACAGAACGTGGGAAACAATTGAAACTTATAATGTTGGGATCGATTTTGCCACGCTGAACAACCGTTTGAATGGTACCTTTGATTACTTTGTCAAAAATAATAAAAACATGTTTTATGCAGAAGAATTCCCCAGCATATTGGGTACAGGTGCCCCTTCAATTAACGGAGCTCATGTCAGAACTAATGGTTGGGAACTTACATTGAATTGGAAAGATAAAATAGGCAAAGTAGGATATAGAGTTGGATTTAACTTAAGTGACAACAAAACAGAAGTTATCTCTTTGAGTGATTCCCGGAATCCAGGTCATGGATTGATGGGATTTGTAGAAGGTTACCCAACCAATGCATTCTTTATTTACGAATTTGATGGTTTCATTAAAGACGAAGCAGACCTTGCAGACTATAAATCCAAAATGAAAGGTGGAGTACCTACCAACCTAAGAGTGGGCGATGCCAAATATGTAGATAAAGATGGAGACGGAATACTGGAACCAACATTATATAAAAAAGGTGATCCCAATTCCGGTGACATCGTATATAAAGGTACTAACAACCAAAGATTCTTATATGGCATTAACTTAGGACTTGACTGGAAAGGAATCGACTTCAGTGCATTCCTGCAAGGAGTAGGTAAATGGGATTGCATCAACGGAACTTATGCCGGAGGTGGCGAAGTTTGGAAACAATCATCCAAATACTTTTATCATAATACTTGGAGTCCTGATCGTCCGAATGCAGAATATCCTCGCCTGACTCAAGATGGAGGTATTCAGGGATATAATTACCAATGGTCTGATGCTCCATATAAACTTTTCAACAACAGATATTTACGTCTAAAAGAAGTGCAAGTTGGCTATACATTACCAACAACACTTACAAAAAAATTCGGTGTTGAAAAACTAAGAATCTACGCAACTGGAATGAACCTGTTCGAATGGGATAATTTACCGGATGGATTTGACCCGGAAGCTCCCTATAATGAGAATTTAATACCTTTCTCCAGAACTTATTCTATAGGTGTAAATGTACAATTTTAAAAAAGACAGATAATATGAAGACACATAAATACATACTGGCAGGATGCTGTTTACTTCTATTAGGTACTACAGTCTCATGTGAAAAAGGTTTGGACTTATACTCACAAGACGTTATTTCTGAACCAGTATATTTTGCAAGTGCAGAAGATTTTAAACGTTATGCAAATCAGTTTTATTATGGTTTGCCTTCTTTCAACGCAGACGATGATATGTCTGACATAACTAAACCTACAGGGTTCAATAATGTAAGCAACAGCTCATATATAGCCGGAACTACTGATGGAACCTGGGATGGGGCTTATTCTGCCATAAGATATATAAACTATGGTCTCGAAAGATGCGCAAATGCTCCAGAAGAGTTAAAGAATGATATTAAAGTCTATGAAGCTGAAATGAAATTTTTCAGAGCTTATCAATATTTCAATCTGCTAAAACGTTTTGGCGGTGTTCCTTTGATTGAAAAAACGCTCACACTGGAGGATAAAGAATTATTGTACGGACCACGTGATACCAGGGAAACCATTGCAACTTTTATTAAAAAGAATTTTGATGAAGCCATTCCCAACTTACCACTTGAATCAGAAATAGCCGCAGATGATAAAGGTCGTATATCAAAGGGAGCTGCCGAAGCCATGAAAGCCAGATTCTCACTCTTCGAAGGAACATGGAGAAAATATCATGGACTACAAGGAGCAGATGCATTTTTAGATGATGCAATTTCAGCTGCCAGGAATGTAATCAACAGCAATGAATATGAGTTATGGGATCATAGAGCTGAATTGGGAGATTGGTCTTATAAGTACTTCTTTACACTTTCCAAAATCAAATCTAATCCGGCAGGTTTAACAAAAGCTGATAACAAAGAAACGATTTTAGCGCAACGCTATGACGAAGATCTCAGAGAATCGCCACGTTATGAGCATTCGGGTACACTATGTCCGACAAAAAAACTGGCAGATATGTACCTGGATAAAAACGGATTACCTATTACTCATTCAAATTCTGTGTTTAAAGGCTATCAAAAGATTACATCTGAATATGAAGATCGCGACCCTCGTATGGATATATTCTTCGTAAAACCAGGTGAACGTTTCTGGTTATTCTCACAACCTATGTACAATCCAGATTGGAACAATCCTGATGATCCGAACAGAGGCATTGTATATAATGTAGATTTTGGGTTTTGGACTCAAACAGGTTATAGAAATGTAAAACTGGAAGCAGAAGTTAGTTTCCCATTAGGATGTGACTGGCCAATTATTCGCTACACAGAAGTACTGCTGATTTATGCTGAAGCATCATTTGAAAAGAATGGAAATATTTCAGACGCAGATCTGGACATTAGCATTAACAAATTAAGAGATAGAGTCGGAATGCCTCATCTCACTAATACTTTTGTCACTACCAATGGATTGAACATGCTGGAAGAAATTCGCCGTGAAAGAACAGTTGAACTAAGCCTGGAAGGTTATCGTTTAGATGATTTGCGACGCTGGAAAACAGCTGAAATAGAACTCAACCAACCATTAAGAGGTATTAAGTATAAAGGAACTGAGTATGAAACGGATGGTCGTTGGAATAATATCGGTTATGAAATAGATGAAGAAGGAGTTATAATTTTAGAAAAGGCATCAGACAGAAAGTTCGATCCTAACAAACACTATTTATTCCCATTGCCTACTCGACAAATATTGTTGAATCCGCAGTTGGAACAAAATCCCGGATGGAAATAATCTAATTACTCACTTATTTTTGAGTTCCTGTCTTTTACATGAAAGTCAGGAACTCAAAAAACAAAAAAAATAGAATATGAAGCATAGCCTACTATTATTACTATTGTGCATTCCCTTTTTATCTGTCTCCTCTCAGCAAATTAACGGAGAATTATATAATCTAACGAAAACTAAAAGTGGCTACCGTTCAAAACGAGTAAGTAGCTACGATAAAAATGGCTATAATGGTGATCGGATTGTGGGAATTAAACCGAATGAAAAGGTTGTAATCTGTGATATCCAAGGAGCCGGAATCATTAATCATATATGGTTTACTATAGCTCCTCCTCCTCACTTAGTTAATCGCAATGATATCATTTTACGAATATATTGGGATGGAAATGACTATCCTTCGGTAGAATCTCCAATAGGTCCTTTCTTTGGACAAGGATGGGATGAAAGTTATAATTTTACCTCTTATGCATTATCTACCGGCCCTGCCAATGGAACAGGCATGTCTACCTACTTTATGATGCCTTTCGAAAAAGGTGCTCGCATCGAAATTGAAAATCAAGCTGATAATGTAATTGATAACATCTTTTTTTATGTAGATTATTATGAAGTAGACAAATTATCCAAAGATGTAGGACGTTTTCACGCATGGTATAATCGTGAAATAACTAATCCAATAAAAGATCCCAAGACTGGAGGAGAAGTGGCAAATATTGACGGGAAAGAGAATTATATATTTGCTGATATAAAAGGAAAAGGACACTTTATAGGATTAAACTATTATGTACAAAATCCTTCAACAGCCTGGTATGGAGAAGGTGATGATATGTGGTTTATTGACGGAGAAGAAATTCCATCAATGGTAGGTACTGGAACTGAAGATTTTTTCAATACTTCTTGGTGTCCTAAAGAACCTTTCCAAAGTCCTTTCTTCGGTTATCCTCGCGTAAACGGTGAAACCGGATGGTTGGGACGTACTCATATATATCGTTTCTTCATCACTGATCCCATCTTTTTCGAGAAGTCTCTAAAAGCAACCATTGAGCATGGAACATCCAATGATATGGATTTAGATATTGCAACCGTTGCCTATTGGTATCAGGACAAAGCCTGTCCCATACCTGCCATCCCCAATAAAGCTGAACGTAAGTTGAAACCTTTGATTAATTTCTGGCATATCCACCAAATGCGTCAAGCTTGGAAAAAAGTCAAGGACAATGATGCTTGGGGAGACGAATAATCATATTACAGAATTCTATTTATTAATTAATTATTTACTGACTTCATAAAACTCAGTTATGCTAAAATCATTAAATAGCCATTTTATAGTCTGGATAGGAATAATTATGTGCATATTTCTTTCTTGTACTCCTGTTACAAAAAAAAGTTTCAGCTATTCATCTGAATTAGAAGCACTCTTTCGCTTGGATTTATTGCCTGCATTCCGTTCCAACTGTATAGTAGAACAAATATCCAGTTATGACAGAACCGGAGGAAATGACGACGGTTTTAATGGTACTTACTCTTATATCCGAAAGGAAAATGGCAAGTTGGTGATTGCAGATTTAAAAGGACCGGGTATCATCAACAGAATATGGACTCCTACCCCTACCAACGATACTTTAGAGTTTTATTTTGACGGAGAAAAAAATGCCAGTCTGAAAATGTGTTTTCAAGACTTGTTTTCCAATAAGCAATATCCGTTTATAGAACCAATTTGTGGAGAAGGAGTCGGAGGTTTTTATTGTTACCTCCCCATACCGTACAGAAAATCATGCAAGATAGTATTAAATGGACCTTTGATGAAATTTTATCAGATCCAATATCGAAACATGCCTGAATATGAGATTGAAAGTTTTTCTACTGACTTATCTCCGGAAGCAAAGAAAACATTGAAGGAAGTTTGCCATATTTGGCAAACTTCTACAACTCCTGATATTGAAGCCTTTGCAATGGGGAAATCCAAAACCTATCAAGTAGAAGAACTTTCTTTCTCTTTAGCTCCAGGTGAAGAAAAAGTTTTTTTTCACACAAACGTACCCGGACGTATACTTGGCTTCGAAATAAGCAGCGGACAATCCTTACATAAGAATATATCACTCAATGCTGTTTGGGACAAAGAGGAAATTCCGGCCATAAATATTCCATTGCAAAACTTTTTTGGATATTCTGCCGGAAAACCATCGATGAACGGAATGATGATAGGTAGTGAATCGGGCAGACATTACAGTTTTCTACCTTGTCCGTTTGACAGTACAGCTGAAATGAAACTACAGTATCGTACAGGTGAAGGAGAAAACCTTTCTATCACCACAAAAGTATACTATAATACTGAAGCAAGAGATAAAATAAAAGAAGGTAAATTATATGCTTTTTGGCATCGTGAAATCAATCCCAAGCAAGGAGAATACTATGATTTTCTTTCAGTTAAAGGAAAAGGGCATTATATAGGTACAATCCATAATGCACAAGGACTGTATCCCAATAATATGGTATTTTTCGAAGGAGACGACTCTACTTATGTAGATGGAAAGATGCGCATTCATGGCACTGGTTCCGAAGATTATTATAATGGAGGGTGGTATGATCTGCCGGGAAAATGGAATTGTGCCAAAAGCTTGCCGCTTCACGGTTGCTTGGATTATCATTTACAAGCAGCACGTACCGGAGGATTTCGCTTTTATACAACAGACAAACTATCTTTTGAAAAAGAATTCTATATGGGAATAGAACACGGCATGGTAGGAAATACACATCCTGTCGACTATTCTTCAGTTGCCTTTTACTATTTAGATAAGCTATGATATGGTCTATTTCCTCCCTGCACAATACACTCCTCCCAATATACACACCGCCCCCAAAAGTGCCATTATTGTAAGATGTTCGTTCAGCAGAAAAGCAGAACCAACCAAAGTAAAGAGCGGATTGAGATAAATATAGTTAGAAGCTCTTACCGTACCCAACTGTTTCAACACCACATTCCAAACTGCAAAACAGATTAAAGAAGCAAGCACACCTAAAAACAGAAGGTTGAACAAAACAGCAGGTTCCAGAAGTTTTTCTATATCAAACTGCCAGGGACGAACTAGAAATGCAGGAAGAATGGTCAATACTCCATAAAAGAATATTTTACGAGTAATGAAAGTAGTACTATAGCGATCGGCCATTTTCCTCATTATCAAACTATAAAACGCCCAGGAAAAGGCAGCAAGCAATGTAAGAAAATCACCTAATGGAGAAATTTTCAATACGAAACTGCCATTGTAAACAACCAGTGCTACCCCTACCAATGCCAACAAAGAACCGCCTATCAAACCACGGGTAGCCCTCTCCTTCTTATAAATCAATAAAGAAAGAATAGTAGTAAGCAACGGCGTGGTACAAACAATGAATGCCACATTTGTTGCTAGCGTAATACCCAACGCCGTATTCTCAGTCAGAAAATAAAATGAACCACCTGTGATACCTCCCAAAAGTAACCAAAGTTCATCTTTCCAGTTATCGGCAAAAAGCTTACGGGGAGAAATGAACCAGATACCTACATAAGCAATCAGAAAACGGAGCAGAAATATCTCCTGAGGAGAAAGTCCATATTCAATTAATACTTTCGTAGAGATAAATGTCAGACCCCATATTGCTACCGTACAAATAGCAATCAGATGGTAAGTGTAGTTTTTTTTCGAATTCATAAGTTCGTCCGCCTGTAAGTTTGGACAAATATACAGCATTTCTTTCCATACCGCAAAATCAATCCTGAATAAACGCCCCAGAATTTTTAGTAAAAAGCCGAAGGAAATTTACTAAAAATCAGAGGAAAATTTACTAAATTTCTACTGGGTTTTTACTAAAAATTACTTGCCCCCCTCACAGTGCATCAGGAGCAGGATAACTATTACGATAAACAAGAAAATAAAAAGGGATGCAATCTTCTCAGACTTCATCCCTTGGAATATCCTAAAAATCTTTTTCTGTAAAATCCTATTGAACTAATTTAGCTATTACTTGTATTACAAACAAAAAATTAGTTTTAAAAGCACATCACAAAAGTAGGTAATAAAAAATGAATTATCAAGCGTTTGCTATTGTTTTTTATACTACTTAGCTACAAATCTGAAAATAAACCCGTAACTTTGCACCGATATTAACCGGATACTAACCGGTTTTAACTGTAGAATTAACAGTGTTTTCAACAATATACTAACAAATACCATTATGGAATACAATTTCAGGGAGATTGAAAAGAAATGGCAGAAACGGTGGGTGGAAAACAAAACCTACCAAGTGACAGAAGACGAAACGAAGCAGAAATACTATGTGCTGAACATGTTCCCCTACCCCTCCGGTGCGGGATTGCACGTAGGTCATCCACTGGGATACATTGCTTCTGATATTTACGCCCGCTACAAACGACTGCAAGGTTTCAATGTCCTGAATCCCATGGGATATGATGCTTACGGGCTTCCCGCTGAGCAATACGCCATACAAACGGGACAGCACCCTGCAATTACCACCGTCAACAATATCAACCGTTACCGCGAGCAATTGGATAAGATAGGTTTCTCTTTCGACTGGGACCGCGAAATCCGTACTTGTGAACCGGAATATTATCATTGGACTCAATGGGCATTCCAGAAGATGTTCAATAGCTACTACTGCAATGATGAAAAGCAGGCACGCCCCATTCAGGAATTGATTGATGCATTTGCCATATATGGCAACGAAGGCTTGAATGCCGCTTGCAGTGAAGAACTCAGCTTCACTGCCGAAGAATGGAATGCCAAGAGCGAAAAGGAGCAGCAGGAAATCCTGATGAACTATCGCATTGCCTACCTGGGCGAAACAATGGTAAACTGGTGTCCCCAACTGGGAACCGTACTTGCCAATGATGAAGTGATAGACGGTGTATCAGAGCGCGGTGGTTTCCCCGTAGTTCAGAAGAAGATGCGCCAATGGTGCCTGCGTGTATCTGCCTATGCACAACGTTTATTGGATGGACTGGATACCATCGACTGGACCGAATCTCTGAAAGAAACTCAAAAGAACTGGATAGGCCGCAGCGAAGGTGCCGAGGTACAATTCAAAGTGAAGGATAGCGATTTGGAATTTACCATCTTTACTACCCGTGCAGACACCATGTTCGGCGTTACCTTTATGGTATTAGCTCCCGAAAGTGAACTGGTACCACAGCTCACTACCCCGGAACAGAAAGAAGAAGTAGATGCTTACCTGGAACGTACCAAGAAACGTACCGAACGTGAACGCATTGCCGACCGCAGCGTTACCGGTGTGTTCTCCGGAAGCTATGCCGTCAATCCGTTCACCGGAGAAGCAGTGCCCATCTGGATCAGTGACTATGTACTTGCCGGATATGGAACAGGTGCTATCATGGCTGTACCTGCACACGATAGCCGCGACTATGCTTTTGCAAAACACTTCGGACTGGAAATTCGTCCATTGGTAGAAGGTTGCGACGTTAGTGAGGAAAGCTTCGACGCCAAAGAAGGTATTGTTTGCAATTCTCCACGTGAAGGCGTTACTCCTTACTGTGACCTTTCACTGAACGGACTGACCATCAAAGAAGCCATTGAAGCTACCAAGAAATATGTAAAAGAGCATAATCTGGGACGTGTGAAGGTAAACTTCCGCCTGCGCGATGCCATCTTCTCCCGTCAACGCTACTGGGGTGAACCGTTCCCGGTTTACTACAAGGACGGAATGCCTTATATGATTGACGAAAGCTGTCTGCCCCTTGAACTTCCCGAAGTAGACAAATTCTTGCCTACCGAGACAGGTGAACCTCCATTGGGACATGCCACTAAATGGGCTTGGGACACTGTAAACAAGTGTGTGGTAGAAAACGAAAAGATAGACAATGTCACCATTTTCCCGTTGGAACTCAACACTATGCCCGGTTTTGCAGGTTCAAGCGCTTACTACCTGCGCTATATGGATCCGCATAACCATACTGCACTCGTTGACAAGAAGGTAGACGAATACTGGCGCAACGTAGACCTCTACGTAGGTGGTACCGAACATGCCACCGGCCACTTGATATACTCCCGTTTCTGGAACAAATTCCTGCACGACGTTGGTGTCTCTGCAGTAGAAGAACCATTCCAAAAGTTAGTGAACCAAGGTATGATTCAAGGTCGAAGCAACTTTGTTTATCGCATCAAAGACAGCAACAAGTTCGTATCTCTGAACCTGAAAGACCAGTATGATACTACCCCACTCCACGTAGATGTAAACATCGTATCCAATGATATCCTGGATCTCGAAGCCTTCAAAGCATGGCGTCCCGAATACGAAACGGCAGAGTTCATTCTCGAAGATGGCAAGTACATCTGCGGATGGGCAGTAGAAAAGATGAGTAAATCCATGTTCAACGTCGTCAATCCCGATATGATTGTCGAGAAATACGGTGCAGATACACTTCGTATGTACGAAATGTTCCTCGGTCCGGTAGAACAATCCAAACCTTGGGATACAAACGGTATAGACGGTGTACACCGCTTCATCAAGAAGTTCTGGTCACTGTTCTACGACCGCAACGACAACTATCTGGTGACGGACGAACCGGCTACCAAGGAAGAACTGAAATCGCTGCACAAACTTATCAAGAAAGTTACAGGAGACATCGAGCAATTCTCTTATAACACCAGCATCAGTGCCTTCATGATTTGCGTGAACGAACTGTTCGGAATGAAATGCAGCAAGAAGGAAATACTCAACCAGTTTGTCATTGTACTGGCTCCTTTTGCGCCACATGTATGCGAAGAGCTGTGGGAAAAATTGGGCAATACAGGCTCCGTATGCGATGCCCAGTGGCCTAAATACAACGAAGAATACCTGATAGAAGATACGATTAACTATACTGTTTCCTTCAACGGAAAAGCACGCTTCAACATGGAGTTCCCTGCTGATGCAGCATCAGATGCCATTCAGACTGCCGTATTGGCCGACGAACGTTCTGCGAAGTGGATAGAAGGTAAAACTATCGCCAAGGTAATCGTAGTGCCGAAGAAGATCGTAAACATCGTTGTTAAATAATAGATATGCAAATTACAAAACCAACCAAAGCGGAAGTGATGAGGGAGTTGAGAGACTACGTCTTCATCACTTTCGGACTCATCAGCTATGCCATGGGATGGGCAGCGTTTCTCATCCCCTACCAGATTACGACTGGAGGTACTACCGGTATCGGTGCTATTATTTATTACGCCACTGGCTTTCCCATCCAATGGTCGTATTTCATTATCAATGCCGTTTTGATGACGTTTGCCATCAAGATACTGGGACCGAAGTTCAGTATCAAGACTACGTTTGCCATCTTCGGATTGACTTTCTTTCTATGGTTCTTCCAATGGCTGGTGAATGGGCCGGATGGTGTTCCACCGCAAATCCTGGGACCGGGACAAGATTTTATGGCTTGTCTGATAGGTGCTACGATGTGCGGTATCGGTCTCGGCGTGGTATTCAACTGTAACGGAAGTACCGGAGGTACGGATATCATTGCTGCCATTATCAACAAATACCACGACGTCACTTTGGGACGTATGATAATGGCTTGTGATGTTGTTATCATCAGTTCCTGCTACTTCATCTTCAACGACTGGAGACGGGTGATATTTGGTTTTGTAACACTGTTTGTCATCGGATTTGTACTGGATTACATCGTAAACAGTGCACGACAGTCTGTGCAGTTCTTCATCTTCTCTAAAGAGTACGAGAAGATTGCCGACCGCATCACCAAAGAAACCCACCGCGGCGTGACGGTGCTCGACGGTATAGGCTGGTACAGCAAGCGAAACGTAAAAGTATTGGTGGTGCTTGCCTATAAGCGCCAATCTGTCGAAATCTTCCGAATGGTGAAAGATATCGATCCGAATGCTTTCATTTCTCAAAGCTCCGTTATCGGTGTATACGGAGAAGGATTCGACCGTATCAAAGTGAAATAAGTAAGTAACTTGCATTACAAGCCACGAATATATAGGAGATTATAGTATGAGAAAGAAATTTGTATTTGCCACCAACAATGCACATAAGTTGGAGGAGGTTACTGCTATCTTGGGAGAAAAGGTAGAACTTCTCAGCATGAAGGATATCAATTGCTACACCGACATTCCCGAAACAGCAGACACGCTTGAAGGAAATGCTTTGCTGAAAGCAAGATATATCTTTGATAATTATCAACTGGACTGCTTTGCCGATGATACCGGCCTGGAAGTGGAAGCATTGAACGGAGCTCCCGGAGTATATTCGGCACGCTATGCCGGTGATGCGCACAACTCGGAAGCAAATATGAAGAAGCTGTTGCAGGATATGGAAGGTATGGAGAATCGTAAAGCACAGTTTCGTACTGTTTTTGCTCTTATCATAGACGGAAAAGAACATCTGTTTGAAGGAATCGTGAAAGGAGAAATAACAAAAACCAGACGCGGCATGTCAGGTTTCGGGTACGATCCTATATTTATTCCCGAAGGATATACACAGACGTATGCTGAGATGGGAAACGAATTAAAGAATAAGATCAGTCATCGGGCACTGGCTACTAATAAGCTTTGCAAGTTCCTAATGAAATAACCACTCAACCATAATTTAGCAGTAGTAACTCAATTCCCCTCCTCTTGGGAGGAGGGGTGCCCAGCGGGCGGGGTGGTAGAGAACACATAACCTTAAATGCAAAAATATATCCCTATGCAAACCCTCATGAATAAATCAGAGTTTACTGATTTACGAAAAGAATTACGAAATCATTCTACCTCCGCAGAAGCTACTCTTTGGAACTTATTAAAAAATAATCAGATAGCTAAACTCAAATTTAGAAGACAGCATAGTGTAGGACCATACGTTCTTGATTTTTATTGTCCTAAATTAAAGTTGGCAATAGAACTGGACGGTGAAGTTCATAATAGGCAACAAGACTATGATGAAAAACGCACATCATTCCTCACTGAGATAAAGAATATCAAAGTGCTGAGGTTTGAAAATAGAACGGTGTTTGAAAATGCAGAGCAAATACTGAAGGAGATAGAGGAATATGCACAGAGTTATGTGCTCTCTACCACCCCGCCCGCTGGGCACCCCTCCTCCCAGGAGGAGGGGAATGAAGTTACTCTTTCCTATACACCTTAAAGATGTGTATAAAGAGTAGCTCTTGGGAGGAAGGGAATTGAGTTACTAACAAGATTACAATCCCAATTTTGCCGATATCTCCAGCATCCTCTTAATCGGTTTTACCGCCTTTTCTGCAATTTCAACATCCACCTTTATTTCGGGAGACTCATTCTTCAGACAATCGTAGAGCTTTTCCAGTGTATTCAACCGCATGAAGCTACACTCATTGCAGGCACAAGTACTATCATTGGGAGGAGCCGGAATAAACGTTGTCTGCGGACACTTCTTCTGCATCTCGTGCAGGATACCCGATTCGGTAGCTACAATATAACTCTTCTCGGGATGAGTCACCGCATACTTCAGCAATGCAGCCGTAGAACCTACCACATCCGCCAATTTCAGTACCGTACTCTTGCATTCGGGATGAGCCAACACCACTGCATCGGGATATTTCGTCTTCATTTCAACAATCTTTTCAACCGAGAATTGTTCGTGTACATGGCAAGCGCCATCCCATAGTAACATATTCCTTCCGGTGATGGAGTTGATATAATTCCCCAGGTTTCTATCCGGCCCGAAGATTATTTTCTCATCTTTGGGGAAGCTTTCTACGATCTGCTTGGCATTGGTAGAAGTCACCACCACATCGGTAACCGCCTTCACGGCAGCCGTTGTGTTGACGTAGGATATCACCGTATATCCGGGGTGCTCTTTGACAAACTGACCGAACTCATCAGCCGGGCAGCTGTCGGCCAACGAACAGCCTGCCGCCATATCGGGCACCAACACCTTCTTGTCGGGACAGAGTACCTTTGCCGTTTCGCCCATGAAGTGAACGCCGCACATCACAATGATGTCCGCTTCCGTCCGTGCCGCCCATTGTGCCAAGGCAAGACTGTCGCCTACGTAGTCGGCTATATCTTGTATTTCACCTTTCTGGTAGTAGTGTCCCAGGATGATTGCATTCTTCTCCTTTTTCAGTTGCTTGATAGCTTCTATAAGATTATCCATAATTATATTCTTTATTTCTCTTTCTTCTTTAAAAATCCTTTGATAGTGATGATAGCCTGTTAATAGTGTGGATAAATAAGTACGATTTTTCTTGCCCACAAAGTTATTAGTACGGGGTAAAACTTTGTCCATATCTTATTAACCGGAGCTATGAAAGCGTAACTTCTGATTATAAGCACTCTATTGTTCTATCATCTTACTTCATTAACACGTTGTTGATGAACCGCAAAGTTAATAACTTTACAGTTATAAACCGATGGAATAGTGCTTAAAAATGTGTTTAAATAGCCCTTGAAAGTTTCTCTTAACTTTTTTGGTTTGTTCGTTACGGCATTGTAATATGCGAACCTTTGAATAATGCAAGGATTACTTTTAAAAATGTTTCCCTATGCTATTGACACGTTTTCAACGGTTATTAACCGGGATATAAACGGAAAGGAGTATCTTTGCACAAGGAAAAACAGAGCGTTTGTCAGACACTGGAGTCTGTTGTGACAGAGGCCAGTGTTTGTCACGTCAAACACCAGTGTCTGTCATGTTGAACACTGGTGTCTGTCAGGACAAACGCCAGTGTCTATCAAACTATTATAAATCAATGTATTAAATCAACAAGTCGTTATGCGAAAACTGAAGATAACAGAGTTGAACCGTATCAGTGCAGAAGAGTTTAAAGAGGCTGAAAAGCTGCCTTTGGTGGTGGTATTGGATAATATCCGCAGTCTTCATAACATAGGTTCTGTGTTTCGCACTTCGGATGCTTTCCGGATTGAATGTATCTATCTTTGTGGCATTACGGCCACTCCACCGCATCCCGAGATGCATAAAACGGCTTTAGGAGCAGAATTCACCGTAGATTGGAAGTATGTTAATAACGCGGTTGAAGCTGTTGATAACCTCAAATCCGAGGGATATACTGTTTATTCCGTGGAGCAGGCAGAAGGAAGTATCATGTTGGATGAGTTGACTTTAGACAAGTCCGGGAAGTACGCCGTGGTGATGGGAAATGAAGTGAAGGGTGTTCAACAAGAAGTAATCGACCATTCCGACGGATGCATTGAAATACCTCAATACGGCACGAAGCATTCTTTGAACGTATCTGTAACGGCAGGCATTGTTATCTGGGATTTATTCAAGAAACTGAGAGCTGAATGAACAATTATATATTTGGCTTATTAACAAGATAAGTAGATTGAAAATCATTGTTTTATCTCTTTGTATGTTCTCGTTGCTAACCGCGTTATCAACATAATATTAACTCTGTGAATTATTGTTCAAATGAATGGTATTGCAGCAAAATCAATGATGTGGAATTTGTGGCACGGTTGCCATAAACTGAGTACAGGATGCAGACATTGCTATGTTTATCGTGGCGATGCTAAGAGAGATGTGGACAGTTCGATAGTAACACAGACAAAAAACTTCGATTTGCCCCTGCGAAAGAAGCGGAGCGGAGAGTTTAAAATACCGTCGGGAACCTTGGTTTATACTTGCTTTACCTCCGATTTCTTTGTAGAAGATGCCGATAAGTGGCGTGCCGAAGCGTGGGATATGATGTATCAGCGTAGTGATCTTCATTTTCTGATGATAACCAAGCGTATAGACCGTTTTGCCGATTGTTTGCCCGGAAATTGGGGGGATGGATATGAGAATGTAACTATCTGCTGCACGGTAGAGAATCAGGAGTGTGCCGATTATCGTCTGCCCATTTATAAAGCCGCTCCCATAAAGCACAAAATAATCATTTGCGAACCATTGTTAGAGAAGATTGATTTGACTTCTTATTGCATATCGGAATGGATTGAACAAGTCGTTGCAGGTGGAGAATCGGGATATGAAGCCCGTCCCTGCGACTTTGACTGGATAATGGAACTTCGCAGCGTCTGCATAGAAAACAATGTTTCATTCTGGTTTAAACAGACCGGTTCAAAGTTTATCAGAGATGGAAAACTGTACAATGTAAAGCGTCAGTTTCAACATTCACAAGCACGCAAGGCGGAAATAAACTTCAAATAATAGAACTGAAATTGCACCATGATGGTGCAGAAAGTACGTGTTTTATGCACCATCATGGTGCAATTTTACTATCTTTGTCCATAAATAGATCGATTTATGGATAGATTATACGAAAGCTTCAACAAACTTCTGAAAGAAACAGATACTGGTTTTATCCGTTATAAATACGATGAAATCAAGTGGGAGAGCCGTATGCTTGGATTAGTAGGACCACGTGGTGTAGGAAAGACAACTATGTTTCTGCAATACATCAAAAAGAACCTGTCAGCTAAAGATACGTTGTATGTATCGGCAGACAATATGTACTTTGTGACTAATACATTGATTGACTTGGCTGATAAATTCAGCAAGCAAGGTGGCAAGCATCTGTTTATTGACGAAATTCATAAGTATCCGGACTGGTCGCGTGAATTGAAACAACTGTATGACACTTATACCGATATGCAGATTCTCTTCACCGGTTCGTCTATTCTGGACATTTATAAAGGGATGGCAGACTTGAGCAGGAGGGCACCTATCTACGAAATGCAAGGATTGTCTTTTCGGGAGTATCTGCGTTTATTTCACAATCTTTCTGTTCCTGTCTATACACTCGAAGATATATTGGAACAGAAAGCAGAGATTCCTGGAGTAAATCATCCCTTGCCTATGTTTGCCGACTATCTGAGAAAGGGATATTATCCTTTCAGTCGTGATGCCGACTTCGACGTAGAGTTGGAGCAAGTTATCAATCAGACTATGGAAATTGATATTCCGCAATATGCCAATATGAATGTATCTACTGGGCGTAAATTGAAGCAACTGCTGATGGTTATTGCCAAGAGTGTTCCTTTTAAGCCGGTTATGCAGAAATTGGCAGACCTGACGGGAGCCGGGCGAAACTATATAAGTGATTATCTGCTATATATGGAACGTTGCGGAATGATATCCCAATTGCGTGACGAAACCGGAGGAATCCGCAGTTTAGGAAAAGTAGAAAAGGTGTATCTGGACAATACGAATCTTATTTATGCTTTAGGGAAGATGGAATCGAATGTGGGTAATGTTCGTGAAACTTTCTTTTACAATCAGCTGAGAGTAAAGCAAGAAATAACTTCTTCCCGACTGGCAGATTTCAAAATAGGAGAACGGACTTTTGAAGTAGGAGGAAAAGGGAAGGGACAGAAACAAATATCCGAGGCACAGGAAGGATATATAGTAAAAGATGATATTGAATCGGGTTATGCCAATGTAATTCCTCTTTGGTGCTTTGGGTTGAACTATTAGAGTTGTCCGCTCTCCACCATCAGTATTACCCGTTCGGTGAGTGCATCATCTCCCGTCGGGTCGTATTGTTTCTTCAGGCTGGCGCCGAACAGGGCGGCAAATGTTTGGTAAAAACCTGCTTTGAAAGGTCCCATAAAGGCTTTTACCAATTCATATCCGGTGGAGTTGGTCTGTCGGTCTACCAGTTTTATCAGTAGTTTGCCCTGGGCGAAGGTAAGTTTCTTCATACGTGGGGTGTATTGCTCTTTCATGCTTTTTTCCACTGCTTTCATGTGTTTCTGGCGTGCCTTTTCGTTGGGCAGGGTCATCATGTATTCGTAGGTTTCGATGATGGCGCGGTTCACTTCTTTGGAGATGGGAAGCACTTTCTTCACATCACGGATAAGTTTATAGTAATTGTTCATATCCCGCTTGTTCTTGAATTTAAGCGGCTTGAAGATGTAAACAGTGGGCAGTTTAACGTATGGAATGGTATCACCTTCGTAAACGCACATCGGGGTAAGATAGATACTCTTTTGCGCACCAGTTTGCGGGGACTGCTGCTGCGCAAGACATTTCAGGCTTCCGATGAATAGAAACATGATGAGTATTACTATGTTAAGCCTTGTGTTCATGCTGCAAAAGTACATCATTCTGCGGAATGTTGTTGTATTTGAGTGTTTTTTCCTTAATCAATTAACTTATTTAAGGTGATTTATGCAAGTGACGTTTTTAATGATTGTTTCTTTATATATTTCTTCTTGTTGATTGCAGCAAACCGTCCTTCTTGCAGGGCTACACCCTTTCCTGCAGATGGTGTAGCCATCACCACTAAAGGGTGTAGCCATCCGGGAGAAAGGGTGTAGCCTTATGAAAATGGCGTCAGAGATATCTCCCGAGTGGTTGCAGGCCGGAATTAGGCGTTATAGGTATCACAGGAAAAATTATAAATATTGAAATAGGTGAATCGTATTTTCGTTTAAGTTCTTGTTGTTTTTAGGCTGAAATATTTCTTGTTATTATTTTATTACTGTACTTTCGTCCGCTGAAACAATCATAAATAACAACGAAACGGCTATATCGAATGAGAATCGTCAAGATAGGAGTCTTTGTGGGTATGTTGCTAATGACTCCTATACTTGAAGCTCAAAACACACCTGAACCTCGGAAGGAGCCGTCTCTGCTTCTTCTCGAAGAGAACCTGGAACAACTCTCCATGGAGAGTGAAGAAGAGTATAATTGGGAAGATGAATTGGAAGAACTGTCCCGACATCTGCAAGAACCCGTCAACATCAATACGGCCACAAAGCGCCAGTTAGAGCAATTTCCTTTCCTCACGGATATTCAGATAGAAAACCTCCTGGCTTATGTCTATATTCATGGACAGATGCAGACCGTTTATGAACTGCAACTGGTGGAGGAGATGGATAAGCGCACCATCGAGATGCTGCTTCCTTTTATCTGTGTACAAGTGGTGGAAGGGAGTAGGGGATATCCTGCTTTGAAGTCCATCCTGAAATATGGAAAGAACGAAGTGCTTACCCGGCTGGATGTTCCTCTTTATACCCGCAAAGGATATGAGAAGAATTACTTGGGGCCTTCTCTCTACCACTCTCTGCGTTATAATTTTCATTATAGCGATTATCTTCAGATAGGAATAACGGGAGAAAAGGATGCGGGAGAGCCTTTCTTTGCCTTGCACGACAAGAAGGGATATGATTACTATTCTTTTTATTTCCTCATTAAGAACCTGGGCAGACTGAAAACTTTGGCACTGGGCAATTACCGGTTGAGTTTCGGGCAGGGATTAGTGTTGAGTACAGACTTCCGGTTAGGCAAAACATTCTCCATGTCTACCTCGGAATACCGTATCGGAGGTATCAAGAAGCACAGCTCTACCGATGAATACAATTATTTCCGCGGTGCGGCGGCAACGGTGGCAGTGCTCCCTTCCTTGGAATTTTCCGCTTTCTATTCCCATCGGTCGATGGATGGAGTGATAAAGGACGGAGAGATCACCTCTATCTATAAAACCGGCTTGCACCGTACGCAGAAAGAAGCCGATAAGATGGATATCTTTACCCTTCAGTTGATGGGCGGCAATGTGACTTACGAAAAGAATGCACTGAAGGTAGGGCTGACCGGCATCTATTACTTCTTTAATCATCCTTATGAACCTAAGTTGAATAAGTATGCAAAGTACAACCTGCATGGGAATAATTTCTATAATGCAGGCGTTGACTATAAATACCGTTTGGGACGTTTCGCATGGGTAGGAGAGGTGGCTATCGGAAAACAAGGTTATGCCTTGCTGAATCAGTTAAGGTATAACTTGTCTTCCGACTACCGTTTGCTACTTATCCATCGTTATTATTCTTCCGATTACTGGTCCATGTTTGCCCGTTCTTTTGGCGAGAGCAGTACGCCACAGAACGAGAATGGCTGGTATCTGGCAGTAGAGGCCACTCCTTTTGCCCGTTGGAAGTTGTTTGCTTCGCTGGATATGTTCAGTTTTCCCTGGTGGAAGTATCGCATCAGTAAGCCTTCGCAAGGAGTGGACGGCATGTTTCAGGCGGCTTATTCTCCGCGGCGCAATCTGTCCATGTATCTCAATTACCGCTATAAGCAGAAAGAAAGAGACGTAACGGGGACAAGTGGTGAAGCCATATCCCCGGTCTATCATCACCGGCTCCGCTATCGGATGACTTATATGCCCGGAGGTTTCATATTCCGTACTACGGTAGATTACAATCATTTCCGTCAGCAGGATGTAGGGAAGTATCGGTTCGACCGTCGGCAGGGCTGGCAGTGCACACAATCTTGTGCTTACGCTTTTTCTTCCTTTCCTTTATCCATCTCTTTGCAAGGCACCTATTTCCATACAGACGATTACGATTCTCGTGTCTACACCTCCGAGAAGGGACTTTTATATACCTTTTATACACCTTCCTTCTATGGTCGCGGCTTTCGTTATTCCACACATCTTCGCTATGACTTGAGTAAAGCCTTTATGCTTCTCGTCAAGTTCGGGCAGACGGTTTACCAAGACCGCGATGCCATCGGATCGGGCAATGACCTGATAGAAGGAAATAAAAAAGGGGACTTGCAGATGCAATTGCGTATCAAGTTTTAGCTTTATCGCTTTCCTCTAAAGTGAATATTTCGTTCACCGTCTTTCCGAAGACTTCCGATATCTTCAATGCCAGCAGCGTAGAAGGAACATATTTTCCCGATTCTATGGCGTTTATGGTCTGTCGGCTCACCCCTATGGCTTCGGCCAACTGCTGTTGGGTGATGTGCTTGATGGCCCTTTCCACTCTTAATGTATTAGTCATTGTTGCTCCTCTTGAATTTATAAAGTTCAATATTGTACTTTATGATGAATAGGATCAGTATCATGAACAAGTCTATGAATACAAAGTTAAGATATTGTATATCATAGATAAACATAGTACATACTATCAGCAAGAGATAGCCTGTCACAACAGCCCAGACAAGAGAACTTGAACGGATATTGGCTATGCATTCGTCCTCGTCCTTCTCTTTTGAAAAGGCTATGAACAGAAGCGATATTGTAAGTCCTATCATGCTTATTTCATCAATAATGGAATTCTTGATGATACCCCAGGGGATAAGTGAGAATACACTAACCACAGACCAGTTATCGTTCCAGCCATCGAAAAGACAAAGCAGACTTGCAATAGCAAACGGAACAAACAAACACCAACCTATCTTTCTGAAAGTGGTTGGAAATAAATAGTTCTTCTTCATAATACTATGTATTTAATGTTGTCTACAAAAGTAATGTATACTTTACATATAAACAAGTATATTGGATAAAAAGTAATGTATACTTTACATTATTTAGTATAAAGCAAGTCCTTTGCAGGAGTAATATCCCGTCTTCTTTATAAACTTTGAAGGCCGAATATTGTTGAATACAATAGTTTTCAGTTAACTTTGTCATTGATTCAACTGTTAAATCGTAAATAATATGACTGTCATTTATCCGTCTCCCATCTTCGGTCCTGTCCATTCCCGCCGTTTGGGAGTATCTTTGGGGATTAACTTATTGCCGGCAGACGGTAAGGTATGTACCTTCGACTGCATCTATTGCGAATGCGGTTTCAATAAAGACCATCGGCCCAAGCAGGCGTTGCCCACACGCGAGGAAGTGCGCGCAGCACTCGAAGCCCGCTTGCAGGATATGCAGCAGAATGGCCCTACGCCCGACGTGCTGACCTTTGCCGGTAACGGAGAGCCGACGGCGCATCCCCATTTTCCCGAAATCATAGAAGATACGCTTGCTTTGCGCGATACATACTTTCCGAAAGCTAAAGTCAGTGTACTGAGCAATTCTACGTTTATCCATCGCCCTGCCGTATTCGAGGCTTTGAATAAGATCGATAACAATATCCTCAAGCTGGATACGGTAGATGAAGCATATATCCGTGAAGTGGACCGTCCCACGGGACAATATTCCATTGCTTCCATCATCGACGGTATGAAGTCCTTCAAGGGAAACTGCATCATACAAACTATGTTCATGAAAGGTGGTTACGAAGGCCGGGATGTAGATAATACTTCCGACAAATACGTCCTTCCCTGGCTGGAAGCTGTTAAAGAGATTGCTCCCCGCCAGGTGATGATTTATACCATCGACCGCGAAACGCCCGACCATGACTTGCAGAAAGCTACCCGCGAAGAACTGGACCGCATAGCGGCACTGGTAGAAGCGGCAGGCATACCGGTCAGCGTTTCGTATTGAGCGAAGCTAATGACAGAGTAACATCAAATTATGACATACATTATTATGAAACCAATTGCAATTAAAGAACTGAACGAAAACTTCTTCGAAGCCATAGGCAAAGAGTGGATGCTGATAACAGCCGGTAATCAAGAGCATTTCAATACCATGACTGCCAGTTGGGGCGGCATCGGTTTCCTTTGGAACAAGCCGGTAGTATTTGTCTTTATTCGTCCGGAGCGTTATACTTTCGAATTTGCCGAAAAGAGTGAGTACTTCACGCTTTCTTTCCTGGGCGAAGAGAACAGAGCCGTTCATAAGATATGCGGCAGTAAGTCGGGTAGGGAAGTGGACAAGGTAAAGGAAACGGGACTGAAGCCCGTCGTCACCGAGAAAGGAAATATCTTCTTCGAGCAAGGACGACTGAGCCTGGAATGTCGCAAACTCTATACCGATACGATTAAAGAAGAGTGTTTCATCCATCCCGAAACCTGCAAACAATGGTACGGCGGTGCTCACGGCGGATTTCACCACATGTATGTGGCAGAGATTACCGGAGCATGGATAAAGGAATAAGGAATTAGTTTTTCTTCCACAGACTCAGGTCATACGTCGCTTCTACTTTGTCCTCCACCTCATCCGGCAGGGCGGGGAAGAAGTCGATGCCCGTAATCCGTTCCACTTCATCCACTGTATTGACGTAACTGTCCAGTGGATGATTGCCCGAAGCATTCTTATAAATGAAGCCGATGGCCCGTGGCGGATTACTTTCAGTGCACAGTATTACCTTGAAGAAGGCTTCGGGCACGGTGATTTTGTGCCGTTTGCCGATGGTTCGATGCTTCTGGTCGTAGAGGATGGGACCGCAGACGATGTATATCTTTCCTTCTTTTTCTGCCCAACGACGACAGGCTTCTTCCAGTTCTTTCCAGTCTCCACGGTTCAGGTTGTGGTTTTGCGGGCAGATGTTGGTCATGTAGAAACTCTCTTGCATGGCTTTCCAGTGCCAGCGGTTGTCGCCTGCGGGACACATGTGGCCGCGGTCCATACCGGCTCCTTTGTAGTCGTCGGTGGTCACGGCTTCACTTTCCGGCAGGTCGGGATCGGGCAGGAACTTGTCCGTACGGCTTTCGCGTTCCACCAGTTTTTCGGGGGTGAGTTCCCAAGCCACCCAGTTCGGTATCTTCAAGTCCTTATTATAAGATACGGTATATCCTTTCCGTTGCAGAATCAGTTCGGAAGTGTTCTTCAGCTTTGCCGGTATTTCGAGGCGGGTATCGGCCGGAAGGTCTATCTTTGCAGGAGCCTCCACCGTCTGTTTGTCGCCCGACAGAACCTTTGCAACGGGTTCGTAGGCCAGGCAAACGATGCAGATAAACAGTATCAGATAATAGACGCCTTGTGATTGTTTCTTTTTTCTTCTTGCCATGATTCAAGTCTTTACACACTTTCTACTATTTCCTTAGCCCGATCTAGTGCCACATTAATATTCGAGCAGATATTCTCCTTGCCCAGCAGCGTGTAGAAGCCCGATTTCTCCAATACCTTGTGCACATTTTCGTTGACACCGGAGAGGACGATGGTTATCTTTTCCTTCTGTGACATCTCGCAGAGGCTGGTGAGGTTATGAATACCTGTAGAGTCAATGAAAGGCACCTGGCGCATGCGGATGATACGTACCTTGGGACGGTCGCCCAACTGTGCCATCACCTCCTCAAATTTGGTGGCGATGCCGAAGAAGTAAGGGCCGTTTATTTCGTACACTTCCACGCCTTCGGGGATCATCAGATGCTCTTCGTGAAGGGCAACGTCCGACTCTGCATTCGGGTCTATTTCGTCTTTGATGACTGATATTTCGGTAGTCTCCATCACACGGCGCATAAAGAGTACGCAGGCAATGACCAATCCTGTTTCAATGGCAATCGTCAGGTCGAAAATCACCGTCAGGAAGAAGGTAATGAGCAGTACGGTAACATCCGATTTCGGATTCTTCAGCAATCCCTTGAATACGCGCCAGCCACTCATATTATAAGATACCACTACCAGTACCCCTGCCAGGCAAGCCATCGGGATATATTGTGCCAGTGGCATCAGGAACAGCAGTATAAGCAGCAGTACCACCGCATGCACCATACCGGCTACAGGCGATTTTCCTCCGTTATTGATGTTCGCCATAGTACGGGCAATGGCTCCGGTAGCCGGAATACCGCCAAATAGCGGCGTAACCAGATTGGCTGCTCCCTGCGCTATCAGTTCCGTATTGGAGTCGTGCTTGTCGCCAATCACACCGTCGGCCACGGTAGCGGAGAGCAAAGACTCGATAGCTCCCAGTACGGCAATGGTGATGGCAACGGGAAACAGATTCTTCACCGCTTCCCAGTCCAGGGTGGGCATCACGGCATCCGGCAATTCAGCCTTGATGCTGAAGCGGTCGCCGATGGTGTCGATGCAGTTGATACCTCCGTATTGTTTCATCAGATACACCGCTACGGTTACCACGATGATGGCAATGAGCGAGCCGGGTATCTTCTTCGAGAAGCGGGGTGTGATGGCAATAATAAAGATGCTGGCGATGCTTACCACCGTGTTCCACCAGTTCACCGTATCGAAATGTTGCAAATAAACGATCCATTTCCCGATAAAGTCACCGGGAACTTTTTCTCCTCCGAACGTCAGCCCGAAGATATCGGCAATCTGTGTGGTGAAGATGGTGACGGCGATGCCGCTTGTGAATCCTACAATAATAGGATAGGGGATGAACTTGATGACTGCCCCCAGCTTGAATACACCCAGCAGAATAAGGATAATGCCTGCCATCAGCGTGGCAACAATCAGTCCCGACTCTCCATATTGCTGGATGATGCCGTAGACGATGACGATGAACGCACCCGTAGGCCCGCCAATCTGTACTTTGCTTCCGCCCAGCATTGAAATGATGAATCCGGCGATGATAGCCGTAATGATACCTTTCTCGGGCGATACGCCGGAAGCGATACCGAATGCGATGGCAAGCGGCAGGGCAACGATACCGACGATGATACCGGCCATCAGGTCGGCCATAAATAGTTCTTTCGAGTAGTTTTTTAAAGCTGTGTATAGCTTCGGTTTGAATTCGAACGCTTTCATTTGTAATCAGAAAATCTTTATTTTACCTATTGTGACTTGTCCTCTTGAAAAGGAAGTTGCAAAATTAGGTAAAATAATGCAAATGGTTGCAATTATTCTGCTCTTTTTACTCTGAGTGTGTCGTTCAGTATGCTATACGTGGAAGTTCTGCGATGGGTTGAGTCTCTTCGGATACTTGTAGTACCACCTTGTGTGGTGAAGTAGACATAGCTGTTCGACCATGAATCATAGAAACGGTAAACTTTACACCCGTCGTGTTCAAAAAGATAGTGTACGGTGTAGTCTTTGTTGTTTCGGGGTTGGTCTATGGCAACAGAGCGTTCCGTGAAGCACGAACTGAAGCAGGCTGATAATACAAGTAGTAAAGCCGAAAGTTTGACGAGCTTCTTCATAGTCGATTTTTTTTAGTGAATACTTTGAACACAAAGTTATTGTTTTTTGTTGTAAGTAGTAACCTGTATGGGATAAAATGTGTTAAGGCATCTTCTTTGGGTTTGCTTATAGAGGGGGTAATAGAAAATTCTTATCGTCCGATAGATAAATCCGATGAAGTAAAATTACGTTTGTTTGAAACTTAATTCGTAATTTTGTGATGTTAAAAGACAATACGAACGACATTTATACGTAATTACATTAACTAATAAAAAAAGAAACTATGGCTAAAAGTGTTAAAGGAACTCAGACAGAGAAAAATCTGCTGACTTCATTCGCCGGTGAATCACAAGCAAGAATGCGCTACACTTACTTTGCAAGTGCAGCTAAGAAAGAAGGTTACGAACAAATCGCTGCTATCTTCACAGAAACAGCCGATCAGGAAAAGGAACACGCAAAGCGTATGTTCAAATGGTTGGAAGGTGGCATGGTAGAAATTACTGCCAGTTATCCGGCAGGTATCATCGGTACCACACTGCAAAATCTTCAGGAAGCTGCTGCCGGCGAGCACGAAGAATGGTCATTGGATTATCCCGGTTTTGCCGACGTTGCCGATGAAGAAGGTTTCCCCGAAATCGCTTTGATGTATCGCAACATCGCTATCGCTGAAAAGGGACACGAAGAACGCTACCGCGCTTTCATCCAGAACATCGAAACGGCCAGCGTATTTGCCAAGGAAGGCGAAGTGGTATGGCAATGCCGCAACTGTGGCTTCATCTACACCGGTAAGGAAGCTCCCCAGGTTTGCCCGGCTTGCTTGCATCCGCAGGCTTACTTCGAGGTGATGAAGAAAAACTGGTAAAAACAGTATATTGAAGTAATATAAAGAGGTTGCCTCAATATTATAGCAGATGAATTATAGTAAATGAGGCTGTGTTGTTCAACAACACAGCCTCATTTCTGTTTTTGTCATCCTTTCCTGCAACAATACCTCTTCAGAACCGCTATCAGTTTAGATTTGTCGACGGGTTTCACAAGATATTCATTACATCCCGCCTCAAGTGCCGCCTGCTGGTCGGTATCGAAGGCATGGGCGGTAAGGGCGATGATAGGGAGGTCGGCGTTGAACTTTCGTATTTCGGCTGTAGCTGTCAGACCATCCATCACCGGCATCTTCATATCCATCAGAACCAGATCGAAAGGCCTGTTTCTGACAGCCTCTACCGCTTCACGTCCGTTTACCACATTTACCAAGTCGAAGTGCTTCTTCAGCAATGCCGAAATGAGCAGGAAATTGCTCTGGATATCTTCTGCTACCAGAATCTTTTTTTTGACGGAAGGAGATAACACTTCGCTCGGGGCAGTTGTATTTGTTCCTGCCTCCGTCTTTTGTGAAGCATACTTCTCCGTCTTCCTTTCATTCTCTGTTTTGACAAAGCAAGGCAGGATAGCCCAGAAACACGAACCCTCGCCATATTGCGATTCAAATCCCACTCTGCCCCCCATCGATTCGGCTATTGCCTTGCAGATGGAAAGTCCGAGACCGGTTCCTTGTGCAAACTCGTCCAGCTTCTCAAAACGATGGAATACTTTATTCTTTTTCTCATCCGGAATGCCGATTCCGCTATCCTTCACATAGAGCAGAATGCCTTCGTCCACCGGTTTATATCCCATTTCGATAAAGCCTTTCGGAGTATATTTGATGGAATTGGTGACATAATTGGTCATAATCTGCGCGATGCGGTTTTTGTCCAGCCTTACTTTGCAATACGGATGAGGATTGTCCGTTATCAGACGCACGTTCGGACTGGTGACCCGTTGTTTCATCGCAGCTGCCATATCATCGAAATACCTGGAAAGGTCGAAATCCTCGTATTTCAGTTCAACGGTTCCGGCCTCTATCTTGGACAGGTCCAGGATATCGTTGATCAGTTTCAGCAGCAAGTCGGTGTTGACGTTGATTATTTGGAGATATTCGTCTTTCTCCTCCTCCGAAACGGTGTCGGCCAGCAGGCCCGAGAACCCGACAATCGCGTTGAGGGGAGTGCGGATTTCGTGGCTCATGTTGGCAAGAAACGCCGATTTCAGTTTATCGGACTGTTCGGCCAGGGCCTTCGCATTCTGCAATTCTTTAATCATCCGTTCCCGTTCGGTCACGTCGTCTACGCGGATCACGATGCCGTCCATCGACAAGTCTTCCCTGAATACCGGAGTGGCAAATATCTCTACCGTGTTGCCGTTATCGAAGGTGAGCTTCATCTGTTCCATCTGGTGGGATTGCAGCGCACGGCTCATCACGCAGTTTTCGCACGGCTTGCTGCGTCCGTGTACGCTTCGGTAGCAGAGTTCGCCTTTCTTGTAAGCCTCGTGCGAGAGGCTGGCGGAACAGACGGAAATATTCTCCCATTGCACTTTGTAATCCGTGGTGATGTAGGCCAGTCCCGAGTTGGTATTGTTCAGAATCATCTCGTTTTGCATGACAAGCTGGTTCAACTCTTCCCGGTTCTTCAGCAGTGTCAGTTCGGCCAGTTTATGCCGGTCGATGTTCACCGTCATGCCGAACAGGTAGGTATAGGGGATTTCGTCGCGCACCGTTGTCTCCATCATGCCGCGGGTGTGCCACCACTCGTAGATGCCGTCTTGGTTCAGGTCCGCCCGGTATTCCACGTTCCACTGGTTGGTTTCGTGGTTCAGCAGGCTGTCGATGGAATCCCGGAAGAGCTGCTTTTCGTCCGGATGGACGAGGTGTATGAATTTGTCCAACGTGTCGTATTGTGAAGAATCCGGACCTATCTTGTCGGAACCTTCGCCGAAGCTTATCTTGTCTTTATCCGGTTCGTAAAACCAGCTATAGGCGTTCATGGCCTCCATGGAGATGTCGAGCACTTTGGCGCGGCGTTCCAAGTCGTTCTGCAGGCTTTGGTCCCAACGGACATTGAGCAGCAGGGGTTTGTTATTGTCGTAGATGAGGCTTTTGCGTACCAGTGTGTCGTAGGCGCGGCCGTCCCTCAATTCAATATGTTCCAGCCCGAAGTAAGGTTTGCCGGTTGCGAAGACCTCCTTGTCCGTCTTTTCGATGCGGGCCACTTTGTCCGCATCCATCACGTCGTAAGTGGTTTTCTCCTCGTCCGTACCGAAGAGGCGCTTGCTTTCGTCATTGCAGAATACATAGCGGAAGTTGTCGGCCACATCCTTTATGTGGATGGAGACGGGGATGCTGTTGAGGATATTTTCCTGCAACTGCTTCTTCTTTTGCAGTTCGGTGGTATTCTTGCGCGTCCCGATGTATTTTGTCACTTTGCCGTCGGCGTCTTTCTCGTAAGGCGAACCATTGATGGTGCAGAATTGCCACTCGTCGTAGCCGGGGAGCATGACGCGGGATTCGAATGTAAAAGACCAGTCTTCGCCGGCGCACATCCGGCGGAATACTTCGTCCACTTGTTCCTGATTGTCCGGATGACGTGCGGCCGTATAGTCATCGTTGGAAAGCGGATTGGCATGATTGTATCCGTTCAGCGGTTCATTCTCGCAGGTGAACGACCGTGTGTGCGTGTCGAATTCCCACAGCATGATGTCCGCCGCTTTCATGGCCAGTTCCGTCTTATGCTTGCTTTGGCGGAGTTCGTCATTAATCTCCTTTTCGCGTGTCACGTCGCGGACAATGAAGACGTAATTCTCCATCTTTCCGGAAGCGCCTATCACGGGTCTGCCTTTGTATTCCAGATAGCTGGTGCCGTTTTGCGTGGTGTCGTAGAACTTCGATTCCTTTACCGCTCCGAAGTTGTAAGGGAGCAGTTCATAAGTTTCCCGCCCTTTGGCTACATCCTCTTTCAGCCGGTCGGAGAAGTTCGGATTGTTCTGAATGGTCACTTTGCTGATGTCCATTGTCTCCTTGTCTGCCCCGAAAATCTCGTATTCGATGTCATTCACAAAGACAAGCTGTCCGTCGGGCGAATAGATTTCCACGCCGACGGGCAGCGTGTTGACGATGGTCTTCATCTGGTTGTTCAGACTTTCCGATTCTTTGCGGAGATTGATGCGTTCGGAGATATCCTCTATTCTAAGCACCACTCCTTCCACCGCCCCATCGGGAGCAATGACGGGGGTGGCGGTCATCTCAATCCATATCTGCGACTCTATCCATTTCTCAACCCGTTGCACAACCTTCTCCTTGAACGCTTTTTCCACGAACAGGCGGGTGTGCGAATTCTTCATCCGGTATTCATTCTTGTAGCACAGTTCTCCCACCTCATAGAAGTAGCTTCCATCCGCAAATTCCGGTGGCAATGCTTTGGTGGTATTCTCCCAGGCCACCCTGTAGTCGGGGGTGATGTAGATGAATCCGCAGTTGGCGTTGTTCATTATCAGCTCGTTTTGCTTGATGAGCTTGTTGCGGCTGTTCATCTGCTCCTTCAGTGCGGTGGTGATATTCCGGATATGGAAGACGATGTATTTCTCGCCGAGCAAGGCGCTTTCTGTGCTGAAGCATTCATCCTTGAATGTATATTCAAATTTTACGCTTTTTCCGGTTTGCACCGTTTCGTCGCAGGCTTCATCAAATTTCAGCAGGATGTCGTGCAGGGGAAAATCGGGCTGTTGGAGCAGTTCTGTGATATTGCTGCCGATGTACTGTTCGAGGTGGTAGTCTGTGGGTGACAGGGAGGTAGGATTGATAAGGTCGATGATCCGTTTTTCCCTGTCGCATAGAAAGGTGGTAAGCGGCAATGATTTGAGGATAGACTCATACAGGTCTGCCATATCATCGGGCAATAAAGTAGTTTGTTTTAGTTTGCTGCTTTTCATACTATACGATTATTAAGGTTGTTTGCCAGTTCCCGCCCTTTATTCTTTTTAAACTCCTCTATAGGACGAAGTTGTGCCTTATCTTTTTGTTCTAAAATTTTCCAAAGGTAATGATTCTGTTGTAATATTAATTGCTTGAAATACATGTTCTTGAGCATACCGTTATTGTCAAGGGACAGAGTGACAAATTGTATTTTCTGCGTTGCGAGAATGGCTTATTTCCGGGCCATGGCAGAAGAGGACGGAATTTCGAGAACGAAAAGCTGTATCTTGTTGAATGAATGGTGGATAGCGAAATACGTACAACTCTAATAATTGGAAAATGGCTTTGTATATAGTAAGGAAAAGGCTTCTTCTCATAGGAGACTGGTGTTTGATGTGACGGAGACTGGTGTTTAGCACGACGGAGACTAGTGTTTGACTCAACAAAGGCTGGTGTTTGTTGCGATAGAGTCTTGTGTTTGTCCCGTCAAGGAGAACTTTTTTTGCATAAATCCGGTATAATAGGAGTTGTTTATGCAGTAAAATCACATATTCATCCGATGTTCTGCATTTGGTTTCTCTATTTTGCCTCTTCTGCGAGACATCACTTGTCAGCAGAACGTGCATTTTGATAGCATTTTGTACAGATAATGCCTTGTTCTCCGACGCTTATAGATGAGGCTGCCTCAAAATAGAATACTATTCTATCCGAGGCAGCCTCTATTATAAAGAAACGGGTTGAGGACTATGGGTTTTGGGGCAGGGCATTGCGGGTCACTAAGTCAATTACCATTTCATTTAGAATGATAGTACCATCGAATAAGGGGGTGGTACTTTCTTTCGGTGTCTTGTATTCGCTTCCCGCTATGTCATCTACTTGGTCCTTGGCATAGATATGCGTCAGGACGCGTCCGTCCGGCTTGATGGTACACTCCGCATTTTCATTGAAGGTTATCTCCTGCAGTTTGGGTTTACCACCTACGGTCAGTTTGTTGTCGTAGTAGAAGTAATATGTTTTACCGGCATAGCCTTCTGCTTTGAAAGTAGGATAGGCGGTGACGGCAATGTACTCGCCCGGCAGAGATTCTCCGGTGGCCCAGTTGAGGATGGTGACGGGGGAGATCTTCAGGTCGGTGCCTTGCAGGGTGAAGCAGTAACAGTTGTTGCTGCCCAAAGTAGCGGTTTCATTTTGCAGAATCTTGATGGTCTGCTTGTAGGTGATAGCGGAGGAACCGGTATCGTCATTAGCCTTAGTCTTTATCTGTACTACGGGATTGTTTTTTGTTTCTTTTGTACCTTCCGGAAGGATAAGCATATATTCCTGAACTGAGGGGACTTTATAGGGGGCGTACTCTTTATCCCCTATCCAAACTGTTACTTCGTCTATATCCTCAGCCACTACATCCGCTATCACAAAGTCCAGCATGCTGTGCTTATGACTGACTGTAATAGTGAAATTGTGTGCTACATCTATCGGCCCTTTACCCTTTATTAGGATGTCTTGTTTCAGCAGTGCGGTGGTAGTGCTCTGCTCTTTTTCAATTTCTGTTGCGTCCGTCCAGCCCTGAGGATAGATGATGGCTTTTGCTTGCGGCTTATAGTAATTGGGGAAATACTTGCCTTCGGGTGCTTTCCACTTATTCTCACTACTATTGTAGGTGGTAGTGAAGCTGCCGTCTGCATAGGGATTATTGCTGCTGGGATTGTTGTTGTACATGGTGAAGTCCATCTTCCAATCGGTACGCTCTTCCGGTTTTGCTATAGTAGGGTCTGCATTTGTATTCACAGAAAACCCGGTTAGTGTCGTAGCCCGTGTTACAGTTCCTCCGTTGTTGCTTTCCATGCCCTCCATTACGGCGTTAATGCTTTCTATGGCAATACCTTTTTCTGTATCTGTTGCAGCCGGTTCGTCCTTTTCGCTGCATCCGCTCAGGTTGAGGGCGAGGAGGGAGGCAAGGGCGAGGGTTGCTATCTGTTGAATCTGTTTCATAATCATTCTATTTTATGGTTTTTCGGGTACTCCTATAAATCCTTCACCTTGTCCGAAGCCGTGTATCTCGATGGTAGCCATCAGGTCGTAGCCTTCGGGGGTAAGGGTGACGAGGTAATCGGTGTTTCGTTTCAGAGTGACGGCGACATCCTGTTTCAGCCAGATTCCTCCGGTGTATTGATCCTTACCCTTACCTACGGTTGCCATACCTATCATGTAGCGGCCGTCCACAATTGTGAATCCGGCGCCATTTCCTTTGATTTCGATGCCCGGCACCAGTATCAGGCTTGCATTGCCCGTATTAGGATCGCAATAGGCCCAGAAGGCACCGGGGAGCTTTGTGTCTTTACCATCGTCGGGGTCGTCGTATTGCAGTTCCAGGATGAGGGACTGGATGTCCAGTCCGTTGGCATTCTGTCCTGCCATGCGGAAGCTGAACCGGCTCAGTTCATGTTCGAACTTGAGGGGAACGGGTTCGGCGGTAGGCATGATGTTCTTCAAGTCATCCATATCCTCGGGGGTCACCAGGCGGTCGGCTTGCTTATAGTCTTCCAACTTCCGCTGGTCGAGCTTGACGCCTTGCTTCCATACGGCTTCACTCGGCCATTTGGCTTTGAGGCTTGTGATGTAGGTGTTGTCCAGGCTGAAGCGGAAACTTCCGGTGAAGATGCCTTTATCGTTCAGCGTATAGTCCAGCGTTTCTGCTTGGCTGCTGTGGTTCGTGGAGATCTCTACGGTTATCTTGTCGTTTTCTTTGAAGAATCCGCCGTCGGTGATGGCACGCGTTATCGTCTCCTGGTTGTCTATTCTCTGTACGTCGGGAGCAAACGAAAGTTCCGCTTCTCCTTTTCTATCGAAGGTATCTTCGTCCTGGCAGGCGGTGCAGATCATGCTGCCCAGTATCGCTGCCATCAGATAGGTGGTAATATTATGTCTTTTCATATCAGTCTGTTGTCTGTTAGAGTTCTATAGTAAGCGGATGTTCCCACACTAAGGTAGGATAGGTGCTACCTTGGACACCCATGTCATACCAGGAGTCTGTCCATTTATAGACAGGGTATGCTTCCGAGTTATACCCGGTGTCTCCATGGTTTGTCCTGTCTCCATCATCCTTGAAGAGCGGCCAGTTGGTGGGCCATCCGGTTGCAAAGTTCTCTACACTTGCATTGGTATCTTCTTTTCGGGTGTAACATCCGACTACGGAAAGCGTGCTGCCTGCTTCTTTGGCAGGAGCCGGGTTGTAGAAACCTTGTGCAACGTCTTCCGAAGCGGGGTCTCCATCGTCCGTACCGGTTCCTTTTATATAGGCATGTACTTCCTCCATCGTACTGTAGCAGTTCTTGATTTCTCCATGGGCCAGTGTGCCGCAGAATCCGGCAACATAGGCGGCGGTGTACTTCTCCTTATCCTCTTCTGTTGCCGCATTGACGGCAATGCCGGTATAAAGCTCATCTGTCCTGCTTTGCCATACATACGAGTCCTTGATTTGCACCTTCTGTTCCGTGCCTCCTGCGCCACCGCAAAGACCTCCTACGCGTGCGTTCTCGCCTTTCACGGTGATAACAGGATCGGTTACTTTGCATCCGCGTACGTAGCAAGTGGTATTGCCGAAATCTTTCAGCCTTTCTTGTACCAGTGCCTCTTTAACAGGACCGGACAGTTCTTTGGGCAGGCTATCCTCAATCATCTTCCGTTTCTGTTCTTCGGTCAGTTCCGGATTGACGATGCCGCACAATGCGCCGATGTAACTGACGACTTTTGTATCGTTGCTGCAGGTCACTGTGATTGTCGGGTTCACCAAGTCGATGTTCATCAGCGTAGATGTACTAGCGATATTGCTAAAAAGACCGACTGAGGGGGATTCTTCCGTGGTAGTGGCAGTGATGCTCAGGTTCTCTATTTTATGTCCTCCTCCATCATACGTGCCTTTAAAGGCTGTTTTGGGTGTCCAAGTTGTGGCTAATTTACTAAGGTCAACATCGCACACCTGGTAGGCGCGGTATTCGTCGAAATTCACGGCTTGCAGGCTTGGGGCGTCGTATACCAGCCTGTCCGAAGTGGGGATAAATACTTCACCCGTCTCCAGGTTATAGCCATAGCGGTATACGGTTTCTTCGCTGAGGTCTACTCGGTTGGAGGCTCTCAGTATCAGCTTGTCACTTTCAAAGATGACGTCTCTTTTCTCGATGATGTTATTGTGGTGTGTATAGCCGTCGTGATGTGGATTGGTTTCACTACTTTTCCATACGTAGGCAGTGTAGCGGCGGGCGTACTTTCCACCGACGGGTGTACCCGATTCGGGGAAGTCCGTGATGGCATCCAGCCAGTTTTCGCGGAGGTCGCCTTTGGCGGGGTCAGAGCTATCATAAGGGCCTTCGTATCTGTCTATCTCCGGCACCAGCTTTATGTCTCCGTTAGTATTATTTTTGCTTTGAGGGAACTTAGCCGGATCATCCGATACCAGCACCACTTCTATCTTGCAAGTCTGTTGAGGCTTGAAGTCAAGTTCTATCATATAAGCGTTGGTAGGGTTCACGGTGGTGGTGGCACGATAGGGGATATAGTGCTGCTTTGAGTAATCGCTTTCGGTGATGGGGTAGGCTTTCTCATCAATCGGTTTCGCAAAGTAGTTCTCTTCTTTACTCATCTCTTCGTTGTATGGGTAGAAAGCTACGATGGTCATGCGGTCGTAGATGTAAATGGGTTCTCCGTTTACAGGAGTGAGCTTACCGTTCGTGTACGTGCATCTCAGATTGCGGATATAAGGTTTGCTCAAGTCGCCTTTAGTATCATCGGGGTTACCGTTGTAATCATCTTCGTAATAGATGTAGAGGCCGACATCCTGTTTCCCTTTGTTATAATCGTCTTTAAACATATCGTCGATGCTTCCCAATTCCGCCAGTCGCGTAGTTGGCTTCATACTGACGTACATATTCAGCAGTGCACCGTCTCCTTTCGGAGTATCGACTATGGCGTCGTCCGAACATCCGCAGAAGCAGAGGGTGAGTAGTATCGTCACCCCGATATACATTATATATTTCATTGTTCCGTTCATATTATTGTTTTATTAATGGTTAAGGCTGTTTTACAGGGATGGGCCATACGGTATTGTAAGTACCACCGCCATTATTTGTCCATTCAAACTTCCATTCGGTAAGTACAGTATTCAACTTGTCCGGAGCTTCGTTGCGCAGCAATGTCTCCGTCATGTTGCAGGTTTCGGTGCAATAATTGTCTCTATTTGTTATCGTTGATGCAAAACCTCCAATCGCTTTTTCTTCACTGCTTCCCTGCACAGGCCTTGCCGAACCGGTCAGCCAGTGACAGTAAGTGATAACTGCGCTACTGTTCTTTGTAGTAGTTTGCAGTCCGCATATACCTCCTACATTCTCTGTATCTGTGCCGTGGTTACTGCTTTCGTGCAGCATACCTACACTGATACAGGCTTTGATTGCATCGGCTGTGCCGTTTGCATTCTCTCCACAGATACCGCCGATTTCTTTCCCTGCAGGAATGTTTCCGGTGTTGAGACAGGCGAGGATGGTTCCGTTATTCTGTCCGCAGATGCCGCCTACTACTTGTGTGCCTGTAGCTGTGATATCCGCTTCATTGATGCAACCTTCAATGGTTCCGTTGTTGATGGAGCAGAGACTGCCTACATAATCACCACTAGTGGTATTAATGGTACTGAAAGCGAGATGAATGCCTTTCAGTGTTCCTCTATTCTCCTTGAACAGTCCATTCCCTTTCAGGTAGAGGTGCAGGATGCTGAATCCGTCTCCATCAAAGATTCCACCGGTAGGGAAGTCGTTGTCCGTTGGAATGTCGAGTGACAAACTGCTGATATCGATGTTCTTGGTCAGTCTGTACTTATCACCGGCATTGTCTGTTCCCGGAGCAGACATCAGGTTGTAGAACTGCAATGGGGTGGCGACTTCGTAATAGTCGTCCGAGGCCTTTGTCATTCCGTTGGCGTTCAATGCGATCTTGAAGGCGTCGTCACTATTATCATAAGTAATAGTGTGCCCCTCTATCAGCAGTCCGTTCTCGGTATATAAGTCTGCCGTCATTGTTCCGCTTGTAAGATCTGCCGGCAATGTCAGGAACTTGGCTTTTACAACATCGTCTACTGTTTCGCAACTGCCGATATATTGGTAAGTGCTGCCGTTGCCAGGTTTATAATGGAGTACAATCTTGTTAATCAGTTTGGCACCCTTGTTCTCATAACCTTCGGTCACGTCCATTTTGACCATCTGTGGTTCATATCCCCACTCTTTGTCTCCGGAGGTTGTTATGTTCCAAGGATTCATGGTTACTTTGATGCCTACTACTTTCAGTCGTTTGATTACAAATGTAAGTTTGTAGGATAAGCCGGGGCTTAGGATGAGGTCGGATTGTACACCGCCGTTATCGGCTTGTGGGACTGTTATTGCAGCACAATCTTCAGGAGTGGCTTCATAATCGTCAATCTGGAGGGATGTGATGATGTTTTGTCCCGTCAAGTTCGCTCCGGTAGGAACTAAATAATGGATGCCTGTACTCAATTCATACGTTCCGCTGTTGTCGGTCGATTTATCATTTGCATCTCCGGCTTTGGTCGTCAGGGCGTACTTACCTTTCGAGGCTACTTTGGTTCCGAATTGGATTTTAATACCGGTAGGTTTAGCCTCTTGCAGATCGTCATCAGTGACATCTATCGCTATCTCCAGCTTCGTCATCACATGCCGAAAAGTAAGCAACTCAACCGGATCTTTGGCCGAACCTGATGTTCCCTTTCCATCCGCACCATTACTGATAAGTACATCATTGGTTGTAATGTCTGTTCCAGATGTTAAGTTCATCTTCCCACCCGTAACTGCTCCGGTGTGGCCATAGAGATTAATCTCCGTATCTTCATTTAAAGGATAATACACGCCGGTTTCCAAATCAGACTTTGTATTGTCTGTAGTATTGGTTGTGATTCCTGTAATTGCAATGTTATTGAAGAAGTCCGTAGTTCCTCCACTGCCCGTTGTGGCAGATAGATAAAGGTTTGAATATCCATTCAAGTTGCCATTTGGTCCGCCGGCTCGTGTCACTGCTCCCCTTAATTGAATGGGAGTAGTGCCCGGAGTGAGGTCATCTTCCAGTTGTTCGGTGGTGCAGGCGGCAAAGCCTATCAGCAAGACACCGAATACTCCTTTATATATATGTTTCAGCATATCCATTTTCTTTTTGTTTTATTCGATGGTTACTTTACTTTCTCCTTTGTAATCCCACGGCTCCAAATTTCCTTGCAGAGTGATGGTATTGTTTCCGGTAGAAATGTCTTTCAGTCTCACCTTGATGGTAAGAGCTGTTTTCTTGCCTCTTTTGAGGGTTACAGGAACATTGCCCGTTGTTTGGAAAGCACTGATAGGGTAGGAGTAACTAACAGATCCCGAAGCATCTTTCAGTGTGATATTGACTTGTACGTTTTCGGTCATATCTGTATCATTGGTACTTGGAAACAGCAGGCAAGAAACTTTATTTGCCAGTGGAATGCTTTTATTCTCGATAAGTGTGCAGATTTCATTGGGGGCGGCAAGTGGAGCATCGAATTTCCATTCATTAACTGCAAGGTCGAAAACACCTTCCTCTATTTTGGTACTTAATGTAAGCTTCTCAACAGCTATTGGAGGATTAGGAACATTTACTTCGTGACCTTCCTTATCGATGGCTATCACATTAATTTCTACCTGAGCCATGGCATGGCTGAAAGGCAGTTCTACACTTTTCTGTGTTTTATTGAATCTCCCTAACACCGGTGTGCAGAGCAGGTCGATATAAGGATCGGAAGAAGTGGTGTTTGAATTTGGGGAAACCCTTAATTGGGTTCTGCTACTGCTTTCGATGGCCAACGTTCCTCCTTCGCGCGGGCTATATGCCGTGAAGCTAAGGTATTCTTCTGGGTTGAAAGGCCAATAATAGACATCGCTGCCTTCAGTGACAACGGTGTGTTTCCCATTTGCATCTTCTGCGGCGGCAGTAGCATGCTTATGGTCCATATATAAGTTGCTCCAATCAGCGGTTGCAGCAGTGGCATTTGCAGCTACAATCGCAATTTCTCCGCTATAAGGAAAATTGTCACCTATTGTTCTCGTCTGCGTCTGTTCTTCTATAGAAACGTTGACGCCCGAGGCTTTGAAAGTGATAGGGGAACGTTCTCCGTCCGTTTCCGGTTGCAGCGTGTCGTTGCTGCAACCGGAAAGGAGAAGCGCTCCTATACCCATTATGTATATACTATACTTTTTCATCATTGTTCTAAGATGGTTTATAGGTTATTCAATGGTAATCTCACCTTCATCGCCGTTGCCCCAACCGGCTACGGTTGCGTGGAGCTCTAATCCGGTCTTGGAGAGGGTGATGTGGTAGACATAATGCTGTCCGCCTTCGAATTCCTGCGTTGTCTCTATCTCTGCTTCGTAGGTCTTCCCGTTCAGTTCCACGGTAATCAAAGTCTTCTTACCAACTACTTCTACGGTCTGAGGCAGGATAAAGGTTTCGTAACTGGCGGCTACGTCTTTACCGGCAACTGTATTGGGAGTAGCCAGTTTTGTTGTGCTGACGTTGCCCTTGGTTCCTCCTGCGGTTGCGGCAGCCAGACCGGTAGCTACATTGATGGTACCGTTTATGATGAGGTCATTCAATGAAACTGTGCACCCTTCCAGTTCGGTTGTAGAGAATCCTTCTCCGGCAATGATATTCACCGTTACTTTACTCAATACATGCTTGAAGGTCAGCGCTACTTCGGTATCATTGTCCTTGATGATTCCATCGGTTGCAACCAATACGTCCTGGCTGTGGTCGTTGTTGCCTGCGGTAGTCCAAGGCATGGTGTTACTGCCATTTGCAACCTCCGGAGCATTCGGGAATACGGCGCTTATCTTATCGCCGTTAGAGAAGTCGTCTCTGTACCATGGAGTGGTAGATGTGATTTTTCCACTTTCGTAAGAATAGGTGTTGCCTTCTGTTACGTTGGAAGAGCTGTTTACCTTATAGACCTTGAGGTCGTCTCCATCTTCGAATCCGCTTGATGTAGGATCTTTTACGGTAAAGAACAATGCATCATTCCACTCAACGGCCGGTTTCACATCCCAGGGATTAACCGATGCACTTACTGCAATGCCTGTCTTTTCTATATTCAGAATCAGCGTTGTAGCTTTTCCGGCTTCATACTTTATCACTTCGTTTTTCTTGGCTTCATAAACTCTGCCGTTGATGTCGAGCTTGACTACGGTGCTGTTTGCTGCGATGTCTTGTGCTTGCAGATAGGTAGAGTCTACTACATAGCCTTTTGCAACTACTTCTGCCAGTTTGTCCAGCGTGATGTCGGCCTTCGTGTTGCCCGGCACATACACTCCCTTGTCCATGCTACCGCCGGTGATGTATTGGGGCAGTACAACGGAAGCTCCTTTCAGGTCGCTCAATGAGTAAGTCTTTGACTTGAGGATGACTATCACTTTTGCCACTGCATGTTGCATTTCAAGGTGCAAGGCGGTATTGGTTACTCCGCCACCGTTTTCTACGGGATTGGGAGTGATGATGTAGTCGGCGGACTGGTTGCTGCCCGGAGTATTGGAAACAGCCGGACGCTCGATGAATCCATAAATATCATCGGTCACGGGGATGTCTTCCCAGTAAAGCGGGTGCTGGGCGTCGCTGTATGTCCATTGGTTGGTACCTGCATTGTAGGTGAAGTGGTCGCCCTTCTGTGTGCGGCTGGTTTCATTGCCGGAGAAGATGATGAGTTCATCGCCATCCTTCAGGTCTCCGCCGTTATCTTTAAGGATGGCGGTGTCGATACGTACGTCTTGGAATTCGTGTGTTTCTTCGCTCCAGTCGGTGATGACGGCACTCATCTTTATTTCCGATTTGTGCATATCCATGGTCAGTTTGTTGGATACGCCTGCCTTGAACTCAAATCCGTCGGGTTCGTCGGCCTTCACGTCGTAGGTACGTCCGTTGATGGTGATTTGGGCTATCAAGCCGCCGTTGGCAATGGTTTGCGGGGGGAAGATGGCGATGCCGCCTTCGGGTGTGATGTCTGCTTTGGTGCTGCCGGGAACAAATGCACCGTTCTCAAGGTTCAGAGAGGCGGTGTTCAGATAATCGGGCAGTACAACGGTGGCATTCTTGAGGTCGTCGGCACTGAAAGTACCGTCGGTAGATTGCAGTTCGATGATGACTCTGGAGCCGGCATGCTGCATTTCGAGGTTGATGCCGGTGTATTGTGCTACGTCCACATCTTTGGAAACCAGGATATCGTCCATCTGTGTCTCGTTCAGCTTCTTGGCCATGACGGTAGCTCCGCGGAAGGGGGCGGGGTCGGAAACGATGCTTTCCCAGTATGTCGGGACGGGGGTGCTCCAACTGCCGTCTGCACCGTAAGTGTAGGTAGAGGTGTAACCGAAGTCGCTCTGGCTGCCGTCTTTCAGATAGAGGCGCAGGGTGTCGTTGGGTTCGAAGCCTTTGCTGTCATTCAGTCCGGTTACGAGGCGGATGACGTCCGTCTTGCGTTCCGGGCCTTCCACCCATTCTTCGATGGTGGCGCTTACCGTGATCGGGGTGCTCTTGAGGCGGATATGGAAGGTATGCTTGTAGCCGGCTTTCAGTTCCAGGTCGGCATCCATGCGGGCGGTGTACGTTCCGCCGTCGGCGGTGGTCACTTCGAAGGTGACGCCTTCGCCGGCTGCACGGGGCAACCAGATGGCTTCGCCCTGGCCGTCGTGTATCGGTATGTTGACGGCGGCTGTAGAAGCCTCGTCGGCAATGAGCTTTTCGTTCAGCAGGTCGTAGGAGGCGGTTGTCTTCAGTCCGTTGACGGTGAGCTTGCAGCCTTTCAGGTCTATCAAGCCGGTTTCGTCTGTGGTGAGGTCGACGAAGACTTTGGCAAGGCGATGGTAGAAGTGAAGCTTCACGTTAGGATCGTCGATGGAAGTACCCGACAGGTGCTCGGCCGTCATAAGGTCGATGTCGGCTTGCGAGGTTTGGTCTTTCACCGATACCGGCAATACCTGGCTTTCGGGGGTAGTGGCTTTATAAGGATAGTAGGCTTTGAAGGAAACGCCTTTGCCGTCTACGGGGAAATAGATGATTTTGGAGGCTTGGGCGGGAGAGAAGTTTCCGTCGCCATTGGTCACATAGTCGTAATTGGCATACGGCGAGATGATTGCTCCGTTTTGCGGGTCAATCATGCTGATGCCGATCACGTCACCTTCATTCCATACGTTGTTCACAGCTTTGGTCTGTGTCTGCGCTACGGCAGAGACGCGGATGGCTACTCTGTTGTCGTTGGAATCTGTCTTGTCGTCCGAGCACGAAGCGGCGGCGAGGGCTATCAATGCCCCATAAAGAACGTTTCTATTGAAAATTGTTTTCATATCTCAATATGTGTATTATTTATTTCTGTTACTTGAATCGGTATTAATGTTGGGCGTCCATCCAGATGTCGGGACCTGCCTTCCAGTCTTCGATGGTGGCGCTGAAGTCGGCTCCCAGGTAGATGGTGATTTCGATGGTCCATGGTTTGGTGACTTCTGTGATGTGGAATTCATCCATGGCACGGGCGATGTTGAAATCGTACTCCTTACTGGCCTGGCCGCTGAAGAGGATGCTCAGTTTGAGATGCTGTTCGGCGTCTCCGTCAATACCCAGCAGACGGTGTGTCTCGGACAGGAACTCTTGTCCGGTACCGGTCTTGCTGAAACTGTAGGCTATGCTGCCCGATTGGTAGACGGAGTGTCTCGGCTTGCCGTCGGCAGGGGGGAAACCGTTGCTCAGGTCGCGTGAAAGGGCGATGCCGTCTACCGTTCCGCTTACTGCTTCTACCAATGAGACGTTGTTTCCGACGAACTTCACCTTGATGATGAGCGGGCGCGTCTGCTGAATGACGGGGATTTTGTAGGACTTGTCGCCGTCGTCGGCATTCGGGCCTACGGTGATCTCTGTAGAACCGCCGAAGAAGTCATCGGGGTCTTTGGCAGTGCCGTCCGGGTTGGTTTCCACGGTTACTTTGCTTCCTTCTACAATGGCATTACCGGTGGTTCCTGTGGTGGAGGTTACGGTATAGCTTCCTTCGTCCAGGTCCAGCGGGTTGTCTTTTCCGATTTCAACAGGCTTTTGGGTGCCGTCGGGGTAGGTGATGACGGTATTTACATTAGTACCGGGTTCTGTTCCATCGGGATAATCAACGGTGATAACAAACTCGCCGGGACAGTTGTCGGAGTCGAATCCGTCTTTGATGCAGGCCGTTGCAGCGAGTGAGAGCAAGGCCAGCAGCACTATTTTATAGCTATTCTTCATCATTTCTTTTGAGTTTCCGTTTATTGTTGATTCGGGGTGTCTTTCTTCACGACGTATTCTATCCGGTAGTCGGTGTGGCGCAATGCCGGGAACCACTGCTGAACCATTCGCGGATAAGCTCCGGTGAGGCTTTTCAGTTGTCTCTCTTTCTCATCCGGGTCTGCACTGCTGCGGGCTATTTCGAGGATACGTGCTTTCTCTTTCCAGTCGCATACTTCGGCCAGTCGGATGAGGCCTTCCCAGTCTTCGGGAGTATAGTCTGTGACGAAAATGGAGTCGTCCAGGTGATACTTGTCGAGGATGTATTTCTTCAATGCCTGCGTACGTTCTTGTGCCAGACTGGCGTTATGGGCGTACGCGCTTTCGGGCGAAGCATATCCGTGGAGGTAGATGCGGCGGATGTTCTGTATGCCGATGCTCTGGATTGCATTGTCTATGCTTGCCAGTTCCGTCGGATTTTTCCGGTATTGCGGGTTGATCGTTGCTTTATTGACCGGGAAGTCAATGAATGCCTTGCCTTCCAGCATCAGGAACTGGGGCTCTCTCTTTACCGGCGGCGGTACAACAACTACCGGTTCGCTCTTCACGGGCGGTTCGGGCAAGATGACTTGTGCCAGTTGCAACTTGTTGTTGTCTGTCACCTCGTTGCTACAGCCGCAGAGGTCTTCTTCCAGTACGATGTCGGCACCTTTCATCCAGGATGAATAAGGAATGGTGACATTATACGATATCACTTGTTCCTCACGGTTTTTGCGCAGCACCGTCTGGCTGCCTTCCAGCGGACGGATATTCTTGCGCTCGTTTACAATCTTGCGCTTGCGGCCGTATACGTAGACGGGGGTTAAGGCAGTTTCCTTATCGGCGTTGCGTACTACCGGAGTAAAAATCATCATGCGGTTGGACCCTACCTTCAGGTCCGCCGGGAGGATGATGTTCATATCAATGTGCAGGTTGTTGTCCGACCGGACTTCTACCCCTACATTTTCTGTGCGTACTGCTTGTGCAGAGAGTTCCTGCCCCTTCAGCATTCCGCTGAGGAGTATGGCACTTATGATGAGCAATTTCTTCATGTCGATGTGGTTTTAGAATAAATAGATGAGGCTGATTGCCGCCTTGGTGGGACCTACGTAATGCTTATGCTTGTCCTTTTCCAGCAATTTGCCGCAATTCTTGCATTTGTACTTGTCGTAGTGGATATAAGCATAGCCGGCTCCGATGTTGGCTTCCACGTTCCAGTGGCGGTTTACTACCCATTGGTAGCCGTAAGAGAGACCGGCGCCGATGAATTCTCCTTCGTAGCGGTAGTCTTTCAGTTTAGACCACATGCCGAAAGGCATACTTACGCCTCCCACATTAAAGATTCCCGCATGCGCGTGAATGCCCCAGAAAGACCCGTTGAAACGTTCGCAGAACCAGAACCGGTATTCCGGTTGCAGAAGCAGATGCTTGAATTGTTTGTTACCTCCCAGAGACCAGGGATTGTAGTTAGCGTAGATGTCTAATGTAGTTTTGGGCTTGATACCTATTTCCGCAGCAAGATTGATGGTCGAAGTAGCATCTGCAACCACATTGGTTTTCAAGGCTACGTTTTGTCCGTACAAGCTGAAGGAACATAATACGCCCATCAAGGCAATAATTCCTTTTCTTCTGATCATAACTTTAGATGTTTGTTTGCTTTTATTAAAGCTCTTTATTAGCTGATGATGAATTTAATTCTCTGCTTTTTTCTTTAAAATAGAAGTCCCTTTGTGCTTTTGCATTTTGGTTTTTCTACTTGCAAAATTGTATAAAATACCAATGATAGTTGCTTTTCTGTAATATACAATATGATATACAAAAGATTATGTTACTGATAATCAGTAATTAAAGGGGGTAGAAAAACTTGCTTCATTGCATTACACTTTTAAATGCTAATTGTATTTTTGCCTAAAATAACAGAATAGCAATTAGAACATGAATTATAAACTCTTTATAGTATTGTTTTTCCCACTATTGGTGGCGTGTACAGGAAGCACGAATTCGCAGGATAATGGAAAAAGTACGGAGAGCCGGGAGAATCTTGATCAGATAGAGATTTTGTTAAAAGAACGGAAAGAGCACGAGGTAATCGGTAAAGTATTGCAGAAGATGTATAATTTGCAGGAGAGCGCTGCACAGATATCTATTGATGAAACACAGGCTGAATATGCCCGCCGATTATTCGGACTTCTTTTTGACGCTTACTCAAACAGCAGGCAGTTTACCATCGCACTTGCTTGTCTGGATAGTCTTGAGAGGATTCCTTTCTGGCAAGAGAGCTGCCGGTATGAGCTCCCGGTGAATAAAGCAAAGCTCTGCCAGTGGACAGGAAATAATCAGGAGGCAATTCAATGGGCCGATACATATCTGGCACTTCCCGAATGTACGGATGCGGAGCGCTTTATTTCATGTTCCGAAGCGATAAGCGGGGTCTATGTTTATTGCAGCAATGATGTGGACAAAGCGGTTCGGATACTTGAAAAGGCAGTAGAGGTTTATCGGAACGGGGGTAAGTACCCCCATATTCTCCGTATTATATCCCGTCTGGGCATTTATTATCATATGATGGGAGAATATGATAAGGCAATAGCTGCCAACCAAGAGGTTATCGATAGCTATAATGACAGCATTCCACCTCAGGATGTTGTGATGGCTTATGGAGAACAGGCCAATCTATATACAGAGTTAGGACTATATGAACAGGCTTTGGAGCAGAATTCGACAGCCCTGCATTACTCGTTGTTGAAAGACAGTTTCGGACTGGGTGACCTCTATCGGTATCGTTCGGAAATATTCAGTTTGATGAAGAAAGGAGATTCGGTCTTTCATTACTTGAGTCTGGGCGGGCAGGTATCTGCACATATAGGAAGTTTCAGAGGAGTCCTTGTGAACAAGGTTGAAATGGTCAAGGCCTATCTGGATTACCCGGATTCGCTGCAAAAGGCGTTGCAACTTGGATTGAGCATTTGTCCCGATACCGTGCACATGCCTAAATGGGCTCAATATCAGTTGGAATTCTATTTGGGGCAGGTGATGCAGCGAACCGGACAGACACAACGTGGCATTGCTTTGATAGAAAAGGCCGCTGCCGGTTTTGCTTCCATGAATATGGTAGAAAACGAGGAGGCTGCCAACCGGATATTGATGAAGTATTTTCAGCAGATGAATATGAACGATGCTTTCATGCATTACTATAACCGTAACCAGGTGTTTGTCGATTCGCTCCGTGCCGATAAGAAACTTCGTGCCATTGCAGCAGCCAATATTCGTTTTAATACCGGAAAGAAAGAAAAGGAAAATGAATTGCTTTCTACCCGGATAAAGATACAGCAGCAGCAGTTATTCCATAACATTTGCATCTCCTTGAGTCTGCTGATACTGCTTGCCGGTTCCATCGGTTACCTTATATATAAGAGAAAGACGATCCGATTGCTTGTAGAACACAGTGAAAGAGAAGTCCGCCGGCTTATGACCAGTAGGCAGGAACTGGACCGGCGCAATGCACTGTTGGCCGAGCAGATAGAGCAAGTCGAGATCGACCATAATCTGACGACTATACGCCGACTTACCGGTCAGAGTTTGCTTAGTAAGGACGATGAAAACATGTTCAGAAAGTCGTTTGCCGCGCTGCATCCTTCCTATCTCCCCAATCTGAGGGCGGATTATCCCAACCTGACGCGTAACGAAGAACTGCTTGCCATGCTTATCTGCATGAATCAGAGCACGGACGAGATTGCTCTGATTATGGGCATCAACCGGAGTAGTGTCAATGTGGTCCGTTCGCGGATGAGGAAGAAAATGAAGCTGTCGAAAGAAGATTCTTTGGATGATATATTGAAGGGGTTGTGCCGAAGCTGAAGTTCGTTGTCTAAAAATCAAAGAGGCAAAGTCTATAATACAAAATAAAGCTCTATATTTGTGCCAGGTAACAAATAAAGCCGACAAAGGCATGAGTAAATTTATCAATCCCTTTACCGATATAGGATTTAAAAAAATATTCGGGCAGTCTATCACAAAGAACCTGCTGATTGATTTTCTGAACGACCTGTTGGAAGGG